>JAVXJA010000024.1:0-39642 GCA_036648085.1 Terrisporobacter sp. | reverse complement strand
ATTTATAAGTTTTCTCATTTAATTTAAAAGTTGAATCTTTACTTAAATTTTCATTATATGTTTCAACCATTCCTTTATAATTACAAAGAACTATAAACTCATCATTCTTTAAAGAGTAAGTCTTTTCACCATAAATCTTCGCTATTTTATTATAGTCACTTATCTTCATAAATGTTTGTGGAGAATTATAATAATCGTAAAGTTCATCATCTTTATCAACTTTTTTATTTATAACATCACCTAATGTTACTTCTTTTAATGAATAAGTATTTACTTCTACTTTTTCTTTAAAATTCTTATCTACATCAAAATTTTCATTCCTTAAATCTTCATTTATACTTTTCTTTGAGTCTATAACTTGATTATCAGTAAATTCATATCCATCATCACTTATTTTAGTTAAATTCACATATTTTGATATACTAATATCTGCTTTAGCTAAATCTTGACTATTTTTTCTAAGGTCATTATTCATAGCAATTGAACTAGAAAACACACATATAGTTACAAATAACATTAAAGAAATAATACTCATAGAAAATACAGTCGTGTTTACTTTACTACTAATTTGTCTTAAGGTAAAATTGTTTAAATTTTTGTAGTAAGTATTTTTTCTACACATTACTATTTTTAAAATCAATCCTGATATTGACCAAAAAAATAAAAATGTTCCTATGATTCCATAAACAATTTGCATTATTACATCACTAGCTTCAACTAAATTTGTAGCTCCTGCAGTTACATTATAATAAGCAAAAGATAATAGCCCTACAGATATTATAAATACTAAGATACAAATATAAGGGTTTTTAATTTTAACTTCTTCAACTATTTTGTCACTTTGGATTAAATCAATTAACTTACATCTACTAACTTGGAATACATTAAATATCATAACTAAAATGTAGATTATACTGAAGTATGCTATGGTTTTTAAAATAGCACTATTTGAAATTACAAACTTGAATTTATTCATATTTACTTCGAATAAATTAGCTACTACTATTGACATTATTTGAGATAAAGCAACACCACATATTAATCCAATAACTAAAGATATTATGCCGATTAATACTGTTTCGAATAAAATAATTCTTGATATACTTCCCTTTCCCATGCCTAGAGTCATATATATTCCAAATTCTTTTTTTCTTCTTTTCATTAAAAATCTATTTGCATAAATAACCAAAAATCCTAAAATACAGGATACTAAAACACTTATTGCTGATATAGCAGTGGTGATCATTCCTAAAGAGCCACTAGTAGATTTATTTAAGTTCAACATTACTGTTTGGGTTGATATGGCATTAAATATATAAAATATTGCAACTCCTAAAGTAAGTGTAAAAAAATAAATTGCATAATCTTTAAAACTTTTCTTAATATTTTTTAGGGATAATTTAAATAACATGATTAGCATCCCCTCCCAGTAGTGAGACCACATCTATAATTTTGCCAAAGAATTCTTTTCTACTATCATTTCCTTTCGTAAATTCATTAAATATTTTTCCGTCTTTTATAAATATTACACGTGAGGCATAACTTGCTGTAAAAGCATCATGAGTTACCATAAGTATTGTTGAATTTAGTTCTTCATTTAACGTTTTAAAAATCTCTAAAAGTTTTCTTGCACTATTTGAATCCAAGGCTCCTGTTGGTTCATCTGCTAAAACTAATTTAGGATTTGTAATTATGGCTCTAGCACTTGCTACTCTTTGCTTTTGTCCGCCAGACATTTCATAAGGGTATTTTTGCAATATATCTAAGATATCTAGCTTAGTTGCGACTTCTTTAATAGATTTATCTATTTCATTAAAACTTATATGTTGAACTTGAAGTGCTAAAGCTATATTTTCATAAGCTGTTAATGTATCTAACAAATTGAAGTCCTGAAATATAAATCCTAATTTCTCTCTGCGAAACTTATTAAGATTATTTCCTTTTAATGTAGTTATATCATTTCCTTCTATATAAATATGACCACTTGTTACCTTATCTATTGTGGAAATTGAGTTCAATAAAGTTGTCTTCCCTGAGCCACTAGCTCCCATTATTGCAATAAATTCTCCTTTTTTCACATCTAAAGATATATTATTTATCGCTTTTGTAAGATTTGTTTTATTTCCATAATATTTACTGATGTTATCAATTTTTAAAATACTAGACATTTTTGTCTCCCTTCTTATTTCATCTTTTCTATACAACAATTATATAAAAAAGGGAATATTGGTAACATCGAAGTATATTACATTACCTTACAGCACTGTAATATTTGTCCTTTTTAAAGTATATGTACACCTTCGTATACTTGTTATACTCTGATTTTATTGATATTTTATGCCCTAGCTTTTCACATAATTTTTTACTTAAATAAAGACCCATTCCTGTTGAATTTGAAATAATCCGTCCATTTTCTCCAGTAAAAGATTTATCAAATACATTTAAAATATCTTTTTCATTTATACCAATTCCATTGTCTTCTATTTCTAAAAGTATGAAATCACTTATTTTATTTGAAATAATATCCTGGGAATTAACTTTACTTAAATTAATTTCTCTACTTTTAAAAATTAGTTTTGGTTCTTCTGTTTTTGAATATTTAATACTGTTAGAAACTATTTGACTTACAACAAATTCTAACCACTTACTATCAGTTAGCACATTTTTATCTAAATCTTCAACTTCTATTTTTATATGTTTTAAAAGAAGAGTATCTTTATTTTTTTTAATAACAGAGTTTACTATTTCTTCTAAATTATAATTTCTAATTAAATAATCTTTCTCTGAATTTTCACTTCTAGCAAAATAAAGAACTTGCTCCACATAATTTTCTATACGATTTATTTGCTCTTTTATTTTCTTATTAGCATCTGCCTTATTATTATGTAAAATCAATGTACTACTGGCTATTGGTAATTTTACCTCATGAATCCACATTTCAATATATTCTTTGAAATCATTAAGATTAATTTTGTATTTTTCAATTCTTTCGTACATAGACTTGTCTATTTCATAAAGACTATGATAAAAAATCTTTCCTTCTAAAAAGTTTGGTTTATTTATTATTTCTGTAATTAAGTATTTTTCATCTAAAATATCTAAATTTTCTATTAAATCATTATAAAACTTCTCTTTTCTATAATAATCATATAAAACAATTACAAATAAGAATATAATCATTGTAATTCCTATGGAAATCATTAAAGTAAGTGGTACTTTAAACATACAAAGAAAGAAAAATACAGAAATCATTAATAATAAGTATATTAAAATGTGAACTATTTTATCATTTAAATAATCTTTTAATCTCATATTAATATATATCCTTGTTCTCTTCTAGTTTCAATTACACCCTTTAAGTTTATTTCTTCTAATTTTTTTCTCAGCCTATTTATATTAACAGTAAGTGTATTATCATCTATAAATCTGTCATTACCCCATAAGTAATTTATAATGTCATCCCTTGTTATAATTTTACCTTTATGCATTAATAAATAATAAAATATACTTATTTCATTTTTCGATAATAGTAATTCCTTATCTCTTGATTCTAAGGTACTTTTTAATAAATTTACTTTTACATCTTTATAACTAAGATTTTCACTAGTCTTTTTCATTCTTTTAAATAAGGCTTCTATTCTAAGAAGTAGCAATACTGGATTGTATGGCTTTGTTATATAATCATCTGCTCCATAAGTCATACTAAGAACTTCATCTACCTCTGTATTTTTACTAGTAAGCATTATAACTGCCATGTCTGATTCTTTTCTAATTTCCTTTAATAATACTTGTCCATTTATATTTGGTAATTTTATATCAAGAAGTAATAAATCAGGGTTGATTTTTAATATGTGTTCTTTTGTATTTTCAAAGGAAGGAAGTATTATTCCATCATATCCACTATCATCTAAAAGTATTTTTAGTTCTTCTCTTAAGTTCATATCATCTTCTATTATAAGAATTCTCATATCGTCACTCCTAAAATTTTTATGTTCTATCTTTTTTCATATTCTATTATAAATCTATTTTATTTACAATAATACTATTAAATTTTCTATTGACTTCTATTCTATGATTTTCTATTATAGATATATAAATTTAATTTGAGAAGAGGAATAACATGAAAAATTTCTATATAAAATATAAAAATCCAATTGGAATAATGATGGATGTAATGCTTATCGTTTTAGGTCTATCTACTAAAAACTATATTTTTGCTATCCTTGGTGTGATTTTATTATTTTTAACTCTATATGTGGCTAAAATAGAAAGAAGAGAAGCTGAAGAAAAAGCAAAACAAACAGCTGAAAAAAAGCGTATAAATAAAGCTAAAAAGAAGAAAAAGAAAAAGAGATAATTTCTTTAATATAAAAACCGTATCATTAATACATAACACCCCAATTATTGGATTTTTGTTCAACAATTGGGGTGTTATATATAATTTGTCATAGGTTTTTTATTAACTTATTTAATTAAAGTACATTCATCTCCTACTTTTACTATTCCACCTTTTAAAACTCTTGTAAATATACCATTCTTAGGCATAATACATTCTCCTACTTGATAATATATATGACACTTATCATGACACTTTTTACCTATTTGAGTAACTTCTAGTAGTACATCTCCTACTTTTATTTGCTGGTTTATAGGAAGTGTATGTAGCTCTATTCCTTCTATTACTAAGTTTTCTCCAAAAGCTCCAAAGTCTACATTTGCACCTTTTTTTCTAAATTCATCTATTTTATTAAATTCTAATAAACTAACTTGTCTATGCCATTTACCTGCATGGGCGTCATTTTCTATACCAAACTCCTCAATAAATTTAGCTTCACTTATTTCAGTTTTTAATGTTCCTTTTTTCTCACTTATGCAAATAGCTAATACTTTCCCCATCTGTCTATCCTCCAATTTGGTTCATACATTTATTTTCTTTATTGTCACAACTCTCCATAAAAAGATGTTTCTCCGGTTTGTCATATATATTGTCATAAATTAATTTATTTAAATCTCCATCACTTATGTTATTACGTAAATGTTTTTTTAAATCTACACCATAATTATAATGTAAGCATTTTTTTAAAAATCCCTGTGAAGTTAGTCTTATTCTATTGCAATCCTCACAAAAACAACTACTCATAGGACTTATGAATCCTACTTTTCCTTTAAAGTTATCTATTTTTATATAGGATGCAGGTCCACTTCTTTCATTTCTATTTTCCACTTGAATATTTTCAAAGTTTTCTTTTATTATATTTAGTATTTCTTCATTACTCGTGCCTTTATGTTTTTTTCCTTCTCCTATGGGCATAAGCTCAATAAATCTAATCTGTAGATTTTTATATTTACTTAAATTAACAAAATCTATTATTTCATCTTTATTTATATCATCTACAATAACAGTATTTATTTTTACTTTAAGTCCTAATTCTAAGGCCTTATCTATGGAAGATAATACATCTCTTAATTTATCAAACCTAGTAAGTTTTTTAAATCTATCTCTATCTAAGGAGTCTAAACTTATATTAACTCCACTTAATCCATTTGACTTAAAAGTTTCTAGCTTATCATGTAATAATACACCATTTGTAGTTATATATATTTCTTCTATCCCATCAATACTATTTAATTTTCCTACTAAATTTTCAATGTTTTTTCTAACAAGAGGTTCTCCACCAGTTATTCTTATTTTTCTAATACCTAAATGGGCACATTCCCTAGCAATTTTACAGATTTCATCATCACTTAAAAGCTTATCATTTGATGAATTTACTATAGTATTTTCGTCTATACAATATATACATTTTAAATTACAATTTTCCGTAACAGAAATCCTAAGATAATCTATTTTTCTTCCAAATTTATCTATCATAATTTTAGTCACTGAGAATTAAAAATTGAATTCTCCACTTTTACCTCCTGTTTTCTTTAGTAAAAATGTTTTTTCAATTACCATTCTTTTGTCTATTGCCTTACACATATCGTAAATTGTTAAGGCTGATACGGTTGCTGCTGTTAAAGCTTCCATTTCAACACCTGTTTTACCTACAATCTTTACAGTAGCTAATATTTTTATATTACTTTTTCCTTCATCTATGTCATAATCTATAGTACATTTACTTATCATTAAAGGATGGCACATTGGTATTAGGTCAGAAGTTTTTTTTGCTGCCATTATACCAGCTATCCTGGCTACACCTAATACATCTCCTTTTCCTATTTCACCCTTTTGTATACATTTTAGAGTTTCTTCACTTAAAGAAATAATTGAGCAAGCCGTTGCCATTCTTGAACTTTCAATTTTCTCTGATACATCTACCATTATTGCATTACCATTACTATCAAAATGTGTTAATTTATCCATAACTTAATTCCTCCTATTTTCCAAATGAACAATGAGGGAAAGAACATATTCCACAATTTAAACACATTCCACCATTGCCGTACATTGCTATATCTTCAAAACTTAATTTTTCCTCTGCTAAAACTCTTGGTAGTACTAAATCTAATATGGTTCTTTTAGAATACATAGCACAGCTTGGAACTCCAAGTATTGGTATATTATTGTAATAAGCTAATAAAAACATAGCTCCAGGAAGTACTGGTGCACCATAAGTTACAATTTCACCATTACAATCTTTTATAGCTGATGGTGTAACGTCATCTGGATCCACACTCATACCACCAGTACAAATTATCATGTCTACCTTATCTTCTTCTATAGATTTTAATATGTTTTCTGTAATCATTTCTTTATTATCTGGAAGAATTATTTGTTTAACAATTTCTCCTCCATAATACTCTAGCTTATCTTTCATAACTGGTAAAAAGGCATCTTTTATTCTTCCTTTATAAATTTCATTACCAGTAGTTATAAGTACAGCTTTTTTAGGTTTTATTTCTTCCACACTTATTATTTTTTCAGCTATAATTTTTTCAGCTTCTATTATCTTATCTTCATTTATTATTAAAGGAATAACTCTCGTAGCTCCTATTTTTTCACCCTTTTTTACAGGAGTATTATTATGCATAGTAGATACTATTATCTCTCCTAGTAAATTAAGTTTTAGAAGTTCATCTTTATTTATTTTCAGAACTCCTTGCTTAGATGCAAAGAAATCTATTTTTCCTTCTTTTATTTCTTCTGCTATAGAGCAGTTTTGACCCAACACTAAATCTTTTATTCTTATTGCTGCATCATTTTCATGAAGTTCATCTTCTTCAGGTTCCCATACATATATGTGTTCCTTACCTATATCTAAAAGTTTAGGTATGTCTTCTTTCTTTATTACATGACCTTTTTTAAATAATCTACCTTTAAATTCTCCAGGAACTATTTTAGTAACATCATGAGATAAAATACAACCTATAGCATCTTCTACTCTTATTTGTTTCATCTTCTACTCTCCCTAAATTCTGTCTTTATTCAAATTATGATAAATAATTATATTAATTATTGATATAGTAAGTATAAGTATTAATATAATTATAGTATTTTCTCTTTGGTTTCCTTCTATTGCATTATACATGGCCATAGGCAGTGTCTGTGTTTTGCCAGGTATATTTCCTGCAACTAAAATAGTTGCGCCAAATTCCCCCAGTGACCTTGCAAAAGATAATAATATACCACTATAAATCCCTCTTTTACATAGAGGCAATATTAATTTAGTAAATATGTGAAAATCATTTGCACCATCTACTTTACCAGCACCAATTATATCTTCTTCTATAGAGAAAATAGCTGTTTTTATACTTTGGTACATAAGTGGTAATGTTACTATAACAGATGCTATAATAGAAGCTTTTATTGTGAAAATTATGCTTATATTAAAATATTTGTCTAGAATCATACCTATAAAGCTATTTTTCCCAAGAATCACTAAAATAATATATCCTATAGCTGATGGTGGTATAAACATGGGTAAAAGTATTAGGGTGTCTATAATATTTTTCTTTTTACTTTTTTTATAGCTATTAAAATATACAAGTATCATAGCTATGATAAAAGTTATTATTACAGATATAACAGAAACTTTTATAGATGTAATCGCTGAGTCAATTATGATGCTATTCATTTATTATAAAACCATGCTTCTTTAAGATTTTCTTTGATTTCTTCGAATTAATAAACTCCACTATTTTTTTACCATCTTCACTGCTATTTATAGGTGCTAAGGTATAATTTATTTTTTCGTGGGTATCATCTGGAATTTCTAAGACAATTTGACTATTTTTTAAGTCTAGAGTATCACTTTTATAAACTATTCCTAAGTCAACCTGAGATGTTTCTACATAATTCTTAACTGCTGATACATCTTTTCCATATATTAAATTTTTTTCTATTTTATTAAAAATATAAAGTTTATCAAAAGACTGTTTTGCATACTGTCCTGCTGGCACAGTATCAGTTTGACCTATTGCAATATTCACATCATATTTTAATATATCTTGTAAATCTTTAATATCACCTTCAAATTTATCACTTTTAATTAATACTAAGGAATTACTTATTGGAGCTACAACATCTTTCTTTTCAACCATTTTTTCATCTACTAACTCATTCATGAATTTTTCATTGGCAGAAAAATAAACACATACATCTGCTCCATTTGTAATTTGATTTTTTAAAGTCCCCGATCCACTAGAATTTATATTAACTTTTATATTATTTTCTTTTTCATATTCTTTAACTATTTCATTAATTGGATTTAAAAGACTTGTTGCTACACTTATAGTTAACTCCTCCTGAGATGAATTACTACATCCAACAAATGCTAAAGTACAAAGTATAACACTTAACAATTTTATTTTCTTGCGCAATCTTTCGCCTCCCCAAGTAATATTTCTATTCCATGTTTTACATCTTCTAAGACAAAATCTAAGGCTTCTTTACATGCCTTAGGACTTCCTGGTAAATTAATTATCAATGTATTTTTTCTAATTCCAGAAGTTGCTCTTGATAACATGGCTCTTTTTGTAATTTGTAAACTATAAAATCTTATAGCTTCTACAATTCCTAAAGCTTCTCTTTCTATTACGACTTTTGTTGCTTCTGGAGTTATATCTCTTGAAGAAAATCCTGTCCCTCCAGTTGTTAAAAGTAAATTTACTTCTAAGTTATCACACATATTTATCATTTCTTTTTCTAATAAATCTTTTTCATCTGGCAAAATTACTTTTTGTACAACTTTAAATCCCTTTTGACTTACTATTTCTTCAATAACTTGTCCACTTTTATCTTCTCTTTCTCCACTATAGCCTTTATCACTACTTGTTATAATTCCTACTGTAAACATTATTTCCCCTCCAACTTATATATTTTGTCTTACTGTTTACATTTGTAAAACTCTTTTTTATAATAAATACCACATAATGGATGGTTCTTAACATTTATTTTTTCCTATGAGTTAAACTTCCTTTGTTTTTAACTAAAAGTATTTCTGCCATTATGCCAAAGGCAATTTCATCCACATCATTAGATGAAATATTTATACCAACAGGAGCATAAACAGAATTTAATTTTTCTTCACTTATATCTTCATTAATTAAAGTTTCTTTAACTTTAATCCATTTTTTATTACTACCTATCATACCTATATAATTAGGATTTCTAGTTATAGTACTTCTCAGACTAATTAAGTCCCCTTCATATCCTCTTGTGGCTATAACTATATATGTATTATCATTAATATCTATATTTTTAATGATAATATCTATATTTCCACTATAAATCTCATCTGCATTTTCAAATCTTTTATTATTTGCAAATTCTTCTCTATCGTCTATTATTACAGTATAAAAATCTAGATTTTTAGCTATGTTAAAAAGGGATAGTCCTATATGCCCTCCGCCTATTATTACAAGTTTCGGCTTAGGTTTAAATACTTTTATATATCCAAAGGCACTTCCTCCACATTGCATACCTAGATTGCCAGAATCGTTTAAAGTATATTCAAAGTTATAGTCTTCTCCACTATTTAAACATTCCTTACATTTTTTTATAATATTATGTTCTACCATACCACCACCAACAGTTCCTATTATTTCTTTATTTTCAAATACTGCTATGGTTGCTCCCATTTTTCCTGGTGTAGAACCTATTGTTTTTGTTATTGTTGCAAAGGCTACTTTGTATCCATTTTTAACTTGTTCATATACCTCTTTTAATATTATTTCGTCCATAATTTATTTATCCTTCTATTTTATTTATCATCATATCTTAGTTTCATATATAATATAGCTTCTAATACTGATCCTCCTATAGCTCTTGCTTTATCAGATATTGTATAAGAATTATTTATTTCTTCTATACGTGGGTCTATATCCGCTATTTTTAATTTTTTGTTTATTATGCTTTTATCTCTTATTATACCTCTTAGAACACCGTCTATGGTAACTTTAACTTCTACATTATCTATAGTAGCTAATACTTCACCTTTTTTAACTATATCTCCTATTTTTTTCACATTAGATATGATTCCTGTAGCAGGTGAATATATAACTCTTTCTGTACTTACTCCATTTACTTCTCCAGGTATTCCTGTGTTTGCTTTTGCATATCCTTTTTCTATAAGTCTACCTAAATCATGACCTCTCATAGTTTCTATTACTATGTCTACATCTTGTGATGCACAAAATCCAGGACCTAAACCTATAGTTATTGGTGCCATAGATTTATTTGTACCTAAGTTTTTCTTTGCAAGTATCGCATCTATTACTACTAATGGCTTTAATTCTTCAATATATTTTCCTTTTGAATCTATTAACACTGGAATATTTTTTTTATCTAATATAGAATACACTTCATCCAAATTATTTGCTTTTTCACATACAACATCTTCTACTACAACTTTTCCTTCGTATATAGCTTCACTAAAGCACACTGTTCTTCTTATGGCAGATGGATTTTCTATTTCAAGTATGACTACTTTAAATCCACAGCAATGAAGTCTGTGTATTGTTCCTGTGGCTATATCTCCACCACCCCTAATTACTATTATGTCTTTTATCATTTTCTGCCTTTCTTTCTAATAGATTGTTAAAATCATCTATATTATCTATATCAAATAAGGTATTTTCTAAAACTTCTACATATTTTATTTTAGAAGTAGATTTTATGATGGCTTTTCCACCTTTATCACCTTCTAATTTTAAAATTTCTTCTTTATATTTACTAGGATATATTACTGGATTTCCACAACAGCCTTTGTATTTTGGTATTACTATGTAATTTGTATCTTCTTGAAAAACATTTATTAATTTTTCTATATCATTTTTATTTAAAAGTGGCTGATCACCAACAAAAAACATATATGATTCACTTTTATTAGAGTTTTCTACTCCTAGTTTAATAGATTCACTTTGACCTTTATTTGGACAATTATTTATTATCACTTTAAAGTTTAAGACTTCCCCTAGTTTTCCTACTTCTTCATATTGAGTTATAAGTATTTTTTCTTTAAAATCACATTGAGATATGATATTTAATGTATGTTCAATTAGAAATTTATCATTGTACTTCATAAGAAGTTTGTTTCGACCCATACGTTTTGAAAATCCCGAGGCCATTATTATAGCTGAAATCAAGTTGATCATCCCTTTATAAATTCATTATATTATATTTTGTATTTATTATATATCTTTTTATATTTTGTATTTATTATATATCTTTCGTCATTTTTTTACAATATTCTAACGAACTTTTCTCTTGTTTTATTTATTTTCATACGTTTTATTGTTGTAGTTAATGATCGTTATACATGTAATTTTACTTTTTATACAAAAATCATCTTAATACCATCATTTCTCCCCACCCCCTTACTTATTATTAACTTCTGTGTATTAAATAGCAAAATTATAATAAGCTTTAAATCCCCCTAATTTATTCATATTTTTTTACACTATTCATTTATTATAAATACTAATATGCTTATTTATGTATATCTACTAAAATATCTATTTTACAATTAAAAAAGTACTTCATCTTCAAAGATCAAGTACTTTTATGAAGCTATTATTACTACTGATGATGGTATTTTTTAATACCTATTATTCTACTTTTATAAATTCCTTTTCACGAACACTTCCATATATAAAACTGTCTACATTGAATGACCATTTATCCTTTATGCTTTCTATAAGCTTCAAAGAATTTTTTTTATTATTAATATTTTCTACTTTATTAATAAACAAAATCCTTTCTCCTCTAGAAACCTTAAAAAGTCCATTTTTGTTTAAAATCATATTTTTAAGATGATTTATATTTACTTTATCACATAAGCTATACTTAAAATTCTCAGCTGAATCATATACTTTATTATGTGAATCATTCTTTATAATTTCTAAAAATCTATCTAGTCTATGAATATTGTCTTCATTAATATCCAATCCTACAGAAGTAATATCTACCACACCAATTGTTTTAGTAGTTTTAGGATAGATTACAGGCTCACTATCATTCCATCCTTTAATACATTTTTCTTTAGATCCATCACCTTCTATTATTACTATATCAAAATAAGGTATTACTTTATCTAGCTGTTCAAAAGTTAAACCTTTTATCTTACAATTATTTATAATGTTATTTCCTACTAGGTAAATTCCCCTTTTATTATCTCGAAAAATATAATCAAGTTTTTCTTTATTATATTTTTCATTGAAACTTTTATCTTCGTTATTTTCATTTAAGTTTTCATCTTTATTACTTATCTTATTATTTTCAAAATCACTTAGCATAATCATTTCGTCATAAAGTTTATCATCTGGTACATATATATGAGTTGTAGTAGTCACCAACACCTTAAAATCTATTCTAAGCAAAGAAGAAGCAGAGAACATCAAAGATGTTTTGCCCCCTGCTCCCACTATTGTTATTATATCTTTATTTTTTATTTCAAAAGCATGAATTAAGTTCATTTGTTATTTATTAATCATAGCCATAAATACTTTTTCTGGTGTCATAGGTAAAGTATTTACATGTACTCCAAGTCCATTATATATGGCATTTTCTATAGCTGGAGATGGTGTATTAACAACAACTTCACCTACAGATTTTGCTCCAAATGGTCCTGTTGGCTCATAGCTTTCTTCAAAATCAACTATTATATTACCTACATCTTTTCTAGTAGGTATCTTGTATTGCATAAATGTATTAGATGCTAGACTTCCTTCTTTTGTATATACTACATCTTCATATAGTGCCATACCTATACCTTGAACTATTCCGCCCTCTACTTGGATTTTAGCTAAGTTTTTATTTATAACTGTACCACAGTCTACTACTGCTACATAATCTATTATTTCAACTTTTCCTGTTTCTTTGTCTATTTCAGTTTCTACAAATCCGGCTATAAATGGTGGCGGTGAAACTGGACTTCCGTGAGTAGCGTATCCTATTAATTGGTTTTTATTACATCCCATAGTTACATCTATTGCTAAATCAAGTACTGATATAAATTTGTCTTCATTAGTCTCTGATTTTACAAATTCTCCATCAAACTCAACAAATTCTTTGCTAAGTCCTAGTCTGTCAGCTCCTAAGCTTATTATCTTATTTTTAAGTTCAGTTGCAGCTTTTACAACTGCCATTCCTGTAACATAAGTCGTACTAGATGCATAAGAACCTGGATCATATGGTGAAGAGTCTGTATCTGCTGAATTTACTACAACTTTGTCCATTGTAGTTTCTAAAATTTCTGCACACATTTGAGAAAGTATAGTATCACTACCTGTACCCATATCAGCAGAACCAGTAAGTAATGTATAGTTGCCATCATCATTTAACTTTATCTCTATAGATGCAGTGTC
Source organism: Terrisporobacter sp. (assembly GCA_036648085.1). Lineage (GTDB taxonomy): Bacteria > Bacillota > Clostridia > Peptostreptococcales > Peptostreptococcaceae > Terrisporobacter. The sequence continues at coordinate 25,836 of JAVXJA010000024.1, read as the reverse complement.
AATTCCTGCAATTCCTGAACCTTGCATAGTAAGTGCCATACCAACACTTCTTACTTTAGTAGGTGATATTTCTTTACATGGGTATTTTTCATCCCATTTTATTAACTCTTTACCTTTGTGTATACATCTATCTAGTGCAACACTGTTTAATTCTTTATTATAAGCTGGAGAAGTTTCTCCTTCTTTTATTATATTTTTTAATCTAAGATCTACTGGGTCCATGTTTAATTTAACTGCTAATTTATTTATAGTAGATTCTACTGCAAAACATCCTTGTGTAGCTCCATATCCTCTAAATGCTCCTGCTGGTGTTTTATTAGTATATACTACATTTCCCATAAATCTAGCTGCATTTAACTTACCATACATAGGCATGGTTTTTTCTCCTACTAAACCAAATGTAGTAGAAGCATGTTCTCCATATGCACCTGTATCTGATAAAGCATCTATGTCTATAACTTTTATAGTTCCGTCTTTGTCTGCTCCAACTTTTACATTTAATTTCATAGCATGTCTACTAGTTGTAGATGTGAAAGTTTCTTTTCTATCGTATATTATTTTAGCTGGTTTACCAGTTTTTAAAGTTACCAATCCAGAGAATATCTCAACACATGCAGTTTGCTTTCCACCAAAACCTCCACCTATTCTTGGCTTTATAACTCTTATTTTGCTTGATGGTATATCTAATGCTCTAGATAAATGTCTTCTTACGTGGAAAGGTATTTGTGTAGAACTTACTACTACTAATCTTCCCGTATGATCTAAATAATTGTAAGCTCTATAAGTTTCCATCATTCCATGAGATTGTGCTTGTGTATAGTATGTATCTTCTACAATTACATCACATTTTGATAATTCTTCTTCTATATTACCTTTTTCATATAAATGTTTAGATACTATATTTCTTTCTCTTTCCATTCCTATGTCAAAGTTACAATGTACATCTACATCATGTATTATACTTTTATTGTCTATGGCTTCTTCCATATCTATTACTGGTGTTAATACATTGTACTTAACTTTTATCATCTTCATAGCTTTTACTGCAGTTTTTTCATCTTTAGCAGCTATTATTGCTACTTCATCTCCTACATATCTTACAGTTTTATCAAGTATTAATCTGTCATATGGAGATGGTTCTGGGAATGATTGTCCAGCTAATGTAAATTTACTTTGTGGTACGTCTTTATATGTTAGTACACATTCTACTCCTGGTACCATTAAAGCCCTTTTTGTATCTATTTCTTCTATAATTGCATAAGGATGAGGACTTCTAAGTATTTTCACTACTAAAGCCTCTTTTGCAGCTAAATCATCTGTGTATACAGGCTTACCTGTAGCTATTGACATTCCATCTATTTTTGCTATGCCTTTACCTACTATATTCATCTTACTTTACCCCCATATATGTTTTGATTGCTCTAAGCTGTCCCATGTATCCTGTGCATCTACATAGATTTCCAGTTAAATAATGTTTTATTTCTTCTTCAGTTGGATTTTCTAATTCTTTTTTCATTGCAATCACTGTCATTATAAATCCAGGTGAACAGAATCCACATTGTTCTGCGCCTTCTTTTACTAATATCTCTGCAAATTCATTTGCTTCATCTTGTAAACCTTCTATTGTAGTTATATTTTTCTTGTTAGCTCTTATAGCTAATGTTGAACAAGATAGAGTTGGTTTACCTTCTATCCATATACTACATAGTCCACAACATCCTGTGTCACAACCTCTTTTTACACTTAAATTTCCGACTCTTCTTAGTGTATCTACTAAGTATTCCTCCGGTGTTACATCTATTTCAATTTTTTTTCCGTTTAAATTCATTGTGATTAACATGATGATACCTCCATTAAAGCATTCTTAACTAATGATTTACATATAGCTTCTCTATATTCTTTACTTGCCCTCATGTTTGAACCAAATACTAATTCTTTAGAAGCTATTTCACTTGCTTTTATTATATTTTCTTCATTTAATATGTTGCTTGATATAAAGTCACTTGCTTCTTTTGCTATAGTTGCCCTTTGAGGTCTAGCACCTACACATATCTTAAAGCTGTTATCACTTTTCGATACTGATACATTTAATATTGGATAATCACTTCTTGAATTTCTCATACATTTATATAATGCACTAGCATTATTTTTCTTTATATGTAATTTAACAAGTATGTCTTTTTCATATTTCTTATTTAAAAATTCTTCTAAAGACATTCTTCCACCTTTGTATAGCTCTACCTCTGTATCTAAAGCAAGTAAACCTACTATTAAATCAGAGAAACCGTATTTAGAGAAGACACTTCCTCCAACTGTAACTACATTTCTAAATTGAATCCCTATTATATCCTTAACAGACTTTGATATAACTTGATCAAAATATTTATTTAATATAGGGCTAACTTCTAAATCTCTAAGAGTAGTCATTGCACCTATTTCTATGTAATCTTCACTTTCTTCTATAAGGTTTAGATTTAAATTAGATAAATCTATACCAGTGCCTATTCTTTTTTGACCCATTCTAAGGAAAGCACTGCCCCCTATAACAATATTATTTTTTCTTTTGCTAAGTATTTCGTAAGCTTCCTCAAGTGACTCAGGTTGCACTAATTCTATTAGTGTAAACATATTATGTCCTCCCATAAATGTATATTTTGTCATATTTTATACTATTTTAATTTATATTAGAATATCATAATTTGATATCTATATTCACATTAAATTTTTTTTAGATATAAAATTTATTTTGTATTATATTCTATCATATCTAAATATCGCATAAAATGCATGTATTAAATCTCTTTTTAAAATTTAATACATGCATAATTTTTTAATTTATTATAATTATTTATGCCTCTGCTAACTTCCCTTGACACATATCATTTTTAGATAAATCTAAATTTTCTTCAATAATCTCTTCTTTAGGTAAAACTAAATTAAGTATTACTGCTAATATTGCAGGTAATACAGTTTTAGATTCACCAAATATTAATTGTATTGATTCAGGGAAAGAATCAAAGAACCCTGGAACATAAGCTACTCCAAGTCCAAGACCTAATGATACTGCAATTATCATAGCATTTCTTTCTGTTAATGTATCAGTAGTTATTAATCTTATTCCACTTACTACTATCATAGAAAACATTACAATTGAAGCTCCACCAAGTACACTTGCAGGCATTAAAGATATAAGTGCTCCTACTTTTGGGAATATTCCTGCTACTATTAAAATACAAGCCCCCGTTGCAACTACAAATCTGTTAACTATTTTCGTCATAGCTACTATTCCAACATTTTGACCAAATGATGTATTAGGTAATACATTAAATACAGCTCCTATAAAACTTCCTAAACTATCTGCAAGTACTCCTCCAATTATCTCTTTTTCTTTAGCCTCACGACCAAGTCCAGAGTTTGTTATTGCTGTTATATCCCCTATTGTTTCCACAGTTGAAACCATATATACAAATATCATAGCTACTATAGCGTCTGCGTGGAATGAAAATCCTAATTTAAATGGTACTGGTATAGATAAAAGTGGTGCTTGTGCTAAAGATGAAAAATCTATTTTACCCATAGGTATAGCTACTATGTATCCTACTACTAATCCAATAAGTACTGATGATATAGAAAGCATTCCTTTAGTGTATTGTTTAAAGAATATTACTGTAATTAGTACAATTGTACCTAATAACAAGTTTGATGGTGAAGCAAAATCAGGTGCTCCAACTCCTCCTGCAAAATAATTAACTCCTGTTGGTAAAAGAGCAATACCCATAGTTAAAACTACTATGCCTGTAACTACTGGTGGGAAGTACTTTCTTATACGCTTAAGTACAAGTCCTCCTACTAACATTTGGAAAATAGCACCTACTAAGCAAGCTCCTAATATTCCTGACATACCATATTTAACACCTATTGCTGTAGCAACTGGCACAAATCCAAAACTAGTTCCCATTACTATTGGAAGTTTTGCTCCTACTGGTCCAATTGGATAACATTGTATTAATGTTACTACTCCAGATACGAACATAGCACATTGTATTAATGATGCCTTAGTTGCTGCATCTAGGCTTAATACATTAGAAATTATTATAAGTGGTGTTACGTTACCTACAAACATTGCTAATATATGTTGTAATCCTAATGGTATTGCTTCACTTAATTTTGGTTTTCCATCTAACTGATAAATTACTTTATTATTCATAAATTTCTCCCCATATACATATCAAAATTATATATTTTATATTTTAGTTCGTGTTTTACATTTTCATTATATACGGCTTACTATTTTTTTACAATATTTTTACGAACATTTTTTTATTTTTTTTTATTTTAATACGTTTTTTGTTGTATATCTATGTTTTTATATTTAAAACGTTAAGTTTAGAAACATAATTAGAAATTATAAGTATTATAGTTACATATAATTTTATATTTTATCTTTATTTTTTCATAATTACATTGAATCTGTTATATAATAAATATCTAATAACAATTTAAAGGAGACATAATTTTGAATTTACTAGACATTTATAGCCATGATTTCCCTTTATTTATAGAGGAATTAATAGATACGCCTGAATTTAAAAGATTAGATAAAATAGGTATGAACTGCGGATGTGAATACACTAGCTTCCCCATGTTTACTAATGGTAAAGAATATACTAGATATAAACATAGTATAGGAGTAGCCCTTATAGTTTGGCATTTTACAAAAGATGTAAAACAGTCAATAGCAGGTTTATTGCACGATATCAGTTCACCTGTATTTGCACATGTCATTGATTTTTTAAATAATGATTACGAAAACCAAGAATCTACAGAAGAAAAAACTGAAGAAATTATAGAAAACTCTGAAGAAATACAAAAAATACTTACTAAATATAATTTAAGTACTAAGGATGTGTGTGATTATCATCTTTATCCTATTGCAGACAACGATTCTCCTTTACTTTCTGCCGATAGATTAGAATATACTTTGGGTAATGGTTTTTATTATAGTTTTAAATCTTTAGAAGAAATAAAAAATATGTATGATGATCTATGTGTAGGTGAAAATAGATTTAGAGTAGATGAAATTTCATTTACTAGTTTACATAAGGCCTTGGAATTTACAAAGCTTTCATTATCAAATTCTAAAGTTTATCTTTCTCATGAAGATAGATTTTCTATGCAGTATTTGGCTGATTTGTTGAAATTATCTATAGATAAAAAGATTATTACTCTTGAAGATTTGTACACTACTGAAGATTTGGTTATAAGTAAATTGAAAAATGATAAAGAATTAAAAGTGAAGTTTGATAAATTCACAAAATTTTCTCAAGTTATTACTAAAAAAGAAAAACCAGAAGATGGATATTGGATTAATATACCTGCAAAAAGAAGATATATAGATCCCCAATTGATATCTAAAAAAAGAGTTGCTGATTTGTGTGAAGACATGTCTAAAGATATTGATGATTTTTTAAAATATGATTTTGATGTGTGGGTAAGTGGAAGATAAAAATTCGCGACCCTCATATCGCCAACATCTAAGTCTTTGAGCAACGTGTTGGCGAATCATTTTGCTTCGCTACAGACTTATCCCGTTGCTCAAAATTCACTTGGCCTTATCCACTGGGTGGTCCAAACACTTTTATTAAATAACTTTTTAATTTGCGATTTTAGTCTTAATTTGTCTAGATTTTTATATCTACATATTTAATTAACACATAACAATGTGTTATTATATCATTACGAAATGTTTTAGTTAAATAACTAAAGGGAATTATAATTATATACAAACTAAGGAGGAAAAATATGGTTTTAGCAGACGTGGCAGTAATGCCTCTTAGACCTTTTACAGGTGAAGAGGAAATGTATAAAGTAGTAGATAAATGTATCGAAAAAATACAAGAAAGTGGTCTTAAGTATGAAATTGGTGCCATGAGCACTACAATTGAAGGGGATTTTGATGAAGTATTTGATTTAATTAAAATAATACACAGAATACCTTTTGAGCTTGGATGCGAAAGAGTCATCACAGTAGCAAGGGTTGATGAAAAAGCTGGAGGCTTAACAATAGATGACAAACTTAGAAATCACAGATAAAATTAAAAATTACATATATCCTATTGTAACTTTTATATCAATGTTAATATTATGGCAATTAATTGTTGTAAATGGTAATATACCTCAATATTTAATGCCGTCACCAACAGATATAATAGAAGTATTTTTAACAGATAATGCAAATTTACAAATGAATGCTATAGTAACTTTAAAAGAAGCTGTTATAGGGTTTGCTTGTTCTATAATATTAGCACTAACAATAGGAACTATCATGGATTTTATCCCTATCGTAAAAAAATGTTTTTATCCATTAATGTTAGTCTCACAAATGATACCAACAATAACTATAGCACCACTTTTAATAATATGGTTTGGATTTGACTCTTTACCAAAAATAATAATGGTAATGACTACATGTTTCTTCCCCATATTAATAAACTTTGTTGATGGTATAGAAAATATTGATAAAGATTATCTTAATTTATTCAAAACTATGGATGCAAGCAAGTTCCATACTTTTATACACTTAAAACTTCCAATGTCCTTAGAAAGTTTATTTACAGGATTAAAAATTTCAGCAACTTATGCCTTTGTAGCAGCTACTGTTGCTGAATGGTTAGGTGGTAGTATTGGACTTGGTGTATATATGGTTAGAGCAAAAAGTGCTTATGCTTTAGATAAAGTATTTGCATCCACTATTTTAGTAATTATATTTAGTTTAATATTTGTAATGGTTATAAATATTTTAAAGAAAATTCTATTAAGACATAAATATAAAGGAGAATAAAATGAAGTTTAAGAAAAGCATATCATTAATAACAGCAACATTATTATCTCTAGGATTAATGACTGGATGTAATGACAACAATAAAAAACAAAGTGAATCAGGTCTTGAAAAAGTTACTGTAGTACTTGACTGGACTCCAAATACTAATCATACAGGATTATATGTCGCTTTAGAAAAAGGCTATTATAAGGAGCAAGGTTTAGATGTGGAAATAATACAACCTGCTGATGGTAGTGCCTCAACTATAGTTGCAACTAATAAAGCTGATTTTGGAGTTAGCTATCAAGAAGATGTTACTTACGCAAAAACTAGTGAAGATCCACTTCCTATAAAAGCAATAGCTACAATAATACAACATAACACCTCTGGATTTGCATCTCCAGTAAGTAAAAATATAAAAACTGTAAAAGATTTTGAAAATAAAACTTATGGTGGTTGGGGCTCAGAATCTGAGAAGGCTACTTTAAATGCAGTAATGACTATTAATAATGCTGCTTTTGACACTGTGAAAATACTAGATGTTGGTGAAGATGATTTCTTTACAGCAACTAAAAAAGAAATAGATATATTTAATGTGTTTGAAGGTTGGACAGGTATAGAGGCTAAAATTCGTGGTGAAGAGATAAACTTTATTCCAACTAGGGAATTAGATGAAAGATTAGATTACTATACTCCTCTTTTAATAACTAACGATAAAATAATAAATGAAAATCCAGAGCTAGCTAAGAAATTCTTAGCTGCAACAAGTAAAGGTTATGAAGATTGTGTAAATGAACCAGAAGAAAGTGCAAAAATTTTATTAAAATATGCACCTGAAATTAATGAAGAATTAGCTACTCTTAGTCAAAAATTCTTAGCAGATAAATATATAGATGATGCTCCTAGATGGGGTGAAATGAAAGACAGTGTTTGGAATAATTACACCGATTTCATGATGGAATATAAATTAATAAGCAAGGATATGAAAGCAAGTGATGCATACACAAATGAATTCTTACCAAATAAATAATGAAAACAATCTAAATAATAAAAAAATTACTACAGGTAATTTATCTAAAAAATATAAAGATAAACTTATATTAAAAGATATTAATTTAAATGTTTATGAAGATGAAATAGTATCTATTATAGGTCCTAGTGGTTGTGGTAAAAGTACTATTTTTAATATACTTTCTAATTTAACTACTTATGATAGTGGTGAAGTAAATATAAATGGAAAGTTTAGTTATATGTATCAAAAAGATTTATTACTGCCTTATAAAAATATAATAGATAACGTTTCAATACCTTTAATTTTAAAAGGTGAAAAAAAGAAAAAAAGTCATGAAAGTGTTAAACCTTATTTTTCTACATTTGGACTAGAAGGATATGAAAATAAATATCCAGATGAATTATCTGGTGGTATGAGACAAAGAGTTAATTTTATGAGAACTTTTATTAATTCTAGTGATATCATGTTATTAGACGAACCTTTTGGTGCCCTAGACTCTATTACTAGAACATCTATGCAAAATTGGCTATTGGATATTAAGAAAGATATTAAGTCTACTATCCTTCTTATAACTCATGATATAGATGAGTCTATAATTTTATCAGATAGAATTTATATTTTATCTAATAAGCCTGCTGTAATTAATAAAGAAATCTTTTTAGATAAAAACATCTATAATAAAGATAATTTAGAAAATGTGGCAAGGCTTAAGAAAGAAATTTTAGGATATTTATAATGTATATAGATTTTCATACTCATATAGATTTTTATAAAAATGAAGAATTACAAAAGGTTTATAAAGATATAGAATCAAATAATATTAAGGTAATCTCCTGCGCTATGGATGAGGCAAGTTATAAAAATAATATGGAATTTTCTAAGAAATGTTCTAATATTATACCTACCTTTGGTATACATCCATGGAGAGTTACTGATAAAGTCCCTAATTTAGATATTTATGATGATTATATAAAAAATAGCAAAATCATAGGAGAAGTAGGTTTGGATTTTCATTGGGTAGAAGACAAATATACTTATGAACCTCAAATTGAAGTATTTAAATATTTTGTGAGAAAAGCTAAGGAACATGATAAGTATTTAAATATTCATACTAAGGGTGCCGAAGGATTAGTATATGATATTTTATACAAAGAAGACATGCTACAAAAATCTATAGTTCACTGGTATAGTGGTGATATTTATGATTTAAAGAAGTTTATTGATGCCAATTCTCTTTTTACTGTAAGTGTAGATATTAATCATTGTGAAAAAAGCAAAGAAATTGCCAAGCTTATTCCTGTTAGTAATATTCTAGCTGAAACTGATGGTCCTACTGCTTTAGAGTGGATTAATGGTATTTATGGAATGCCTAGTGAAATTATTAATGTATATAATGGTATATGTAAGGTTAAAAATATTAACCTAGATGAATTTAAGGATAATATTTTTGAAACAGCCTGCAAAACAGGTATCATTCTTTAATACAAGAAAAATGGTATTGATTTTGATCAATACCATTTTTTATATACTTCATATATTAAGACAAAATATATTTATACTAATTCTATATAATTTTACCGTCACTAATAGTTATAATTTTTTCTGCACTATTAGCTATTTCATCATTATGAGTTATCATAACTAAGGTCTGCTTATACTCCTTAACACAGAACTTTAGCACGTCAATTACTTCCTTAGTCGTTTTACTATCTAAACTTCCCGTAGGCTCATCTGCAAATATAACTGATGGCTTATTGGCAAGAGCTCTAGCAATTGCTACTCTCTGTTGCTGTCCACCTGATAGTTCATTTGGGAATTTATTTACTTGTGATTTCAGTCCTAATTTATCTATCAGATCATTTATATACTCTTTATCTACACTCCCTCCATTAAGTGAAACAGGTAGTATTATATTTTCATAAACATTTATAACAGGTATTAAATTAAAGCTTTGAAATATAAAGCCAAATTCTTCTCTTCTTATTTTAGATAGTTTATCATCATTTAAAGTGTATAAATCTAAATCATCCATAAATACCTTTCCATCACTTGGTTTATCAAGTCCTGCCATACAATGCAATAAACTACTCTTTCCAGAACCACTTTGACCAATTATAGCTGTAAATTTATGAGGCTGTATTTCCAAATTAATACCATCAATAGCTCTAACTTCACTATCATTTTTTCCGTATATTTTTCTTAAATCTATAGTTTTTAAAGTTTTCATATTTTATCCTCCAAATATCTTAATCCTTCATATTTTTCTTATTTCCTACTCAATATCTAATTTCTTAATCCTTCATTCTAAAACATTTCTTACATGAAATTACTTAATCGTTATCTTTAATTCCATCTATAATATTCATATTTTTCAAATCTCTACTACTTGTCATTACTGCAATTAAACATACCGTAACAGTTATTATGAAAAATACTATTGATTCCTTAATTGGGAATGTGAAAGACATAAAACCGTCTACTCCGTAGTTTTTATAAGCATCATTATTCCAATTTACAAATTTAATTAAGTTTGTCATAGATGGAATTAAAGCAATTATAAAACTTAACATGGCATATGATAATGCTTCAAAGGTAATCATCTTCTTCATATCTTTTACACTCATTCCCAGGGCTCTAAGTGTTGCTATTTCTTTTTTTCTTACTAGTAAATTAGTTTTTATTGTACAGAAAATATTAATTCCTGCTATTATTAAAACTAATGTTATTGTTGATATTTGTGTCTTCATATACTCTTTTTTATAACTATCTTGCATCTCATTAAAGCTTAGTTTACTTTCAAATTTAGATAATTGAATGCTATTAGATACTTCTTCTACTTTTTTATTTACAACTTTATCCTTAGGATCTTCTAAGTTTATACCTAATTTAGTGTATTTTTTCTCATTAGTCAGGTATTTAGCATGATTATTAGAAGTAATTATTTCAAAATTACGCCCTACACTACCATCTCCCTTAGACATCCAATCTGATTTTAAAATTACACATACTCTTATCTGTCTCTCTTTATATATAGTTTCATTATTTTCTGTAGTTGGAACTTTTATAGTTAAAATATCTCCTATTTTTAAATTTTCAACAACATGATTATCTTTAGAGTCTTCATCATAAATGTAATTATATACTGCCACATTTGGATAATTATCTGTTACTTTACCTAAATCCTCTAGGTTACCTTCTTGAACAAAGTTTTTTAGTGTTTTATCTATATAATCATTTTCATATAATTTTAAATCCATTTCATATTCCATCTTATCTTTTTCTTTAATTCCACTTAAACTTTTAAAATCCTTATTTACTTCATAATTTTTAAAATCGAATAATCCCTTTGATATTTGTACAGGAGTTATATCTTTCACACCGTCGATATTCTTCAATTTATTTACATCATTATGTGTGTATTTCACCACATCCAAATCGCAGTTTGCTCCAAATCCTATTGTTATATCGTACCTTTTTTGCATATTAGCAATTTTATTATCTACTTCATTTTGCATACTAGAAAATGTAGTTAAAAATATATATCCTCCCAGGGCAATTGATATTATAGAAATAAAAGCTCTACTTTTATTTCTACCAATATTCTTAAGACCCATAAATCCATAAAATCCAAACATTTTATTGAAAAATTTACTTAATCCAAAACTTTTGCCACTACTTTTAAATCTATCACTTTGCTTAGTTGCTTCAATAGATGATATTTTACCCACCTTATAAATAGGTATTATGCAAGATGCCAATACTGAAAATACACCTGTGACTATAGCTTTCATAATATTTGTAGAGCTTACATATAACTTTGGCTTCATGAGAGCTTCTTCATATAATGTAAGATTTAAATTATTAATTCCCACATATGAAAAGGACACACCGAATATTAACCCCAGTATTATTCCTCCTACCATTATAATTAATCCTTGATAGACTATCATTTTTCTAACATTTCTTTTGTTTGCACCTATTAATCTAAGCATGCCCATCTCTTCTATTGTTTCATTTAAGGTAATGTTAAAAAGATTGAATACAAAGATAGCCGCTGTAATTATAATTAAAATTTCTCTTTTAAAAGCACTTGGATCTTCTTTTTCTATTCTTTTGTCCATTATTGCACGTACAAGAGGCATATTAGGAGTATAAGTAGCTTCTTTTAAATTGTTTTCTTTTATAATTCTATTAGCTTGTCCATCAATACCTTGCCATTCACTTTTTAAACTTAATATACTATTATAAGTGATTATATTTTTTGGAATTATATTATCATTTCCATAAGTAAATGCTTCAAAGGGAATGTCAATATCATAAAAATCGTAAAATCCTTCTGGTTTTTCTATAACTCCAACAAGTTTGAATTTTTTATCTTCAGTATAAATTTTATTGTTTCCTTGTGAATCTTTATATTTCTTTTTTGTTTTAAAATTCAAAGTAGTATTTAATTCCTCTGATATATTCATTGCTTGTAGAGCATCCTTTTCCATTACTATTTCATTGTTGTTTTCTGGAAGTCTACCTTTTATAAGTTTCCCAGACTTATTCTCAACATAATCTTTATTAGCTGATTTTAGTGGAAATGAATTTCCTTTTTCATCTACAATATTACCTAAGTTTTCAACTGTAGTAATTTTCGAAATGTTTTCATCTTTACTTATTTTCTTAGTGTCAGAGTCATTTAAATCATTAAATTCTAAATGATACCCTCCATAAAGTTTGTATATTGCCTTAACATCATTATTATATTGAGAATCTTTTATAACACTTGTTCCAAATATCAAAGATACTCCCAGTGCCACACCTAATATTAATAATGACGTTCTAAGTTTGTTTTTCTTTAAATATGCCAGTGACATTTTTAAATATATTCCCATAAAATCCTCCTTTTTTATCCTGAATTATTATAAATACCAATATGTCTATTAATTTTTCATTTATTTTACTTATTTATTTCTATTTAATTTTCTTCAATATTTTTATTCCTATCTGATTTAATTAATCCTATTGGTGGATATTTTATATTTTTCAATTCTTCGTTACTTCTCAAAAGTTTATTATCCTTTTTTACATCATAAATTTGTAACCAAACTTTATTTCCATATAAAGCATAATAATTATCACTATATAAATATTCATATACATATCCTGGATCATCTTTATAAGATACTTTGTAAAGGATTCCTTTGTAAGTTGCTTTTTTTGCTTTTGATTTTGTAATTTCATCTATAACGTCTTTTGAAACTCCTTGTTCTACTATATATTTATTAATACGTTTTTCAGCTTCTTTCCAAGGTTTGAAAAAACTATCATATACAACAAATCCTGTGATTCCTATAATTAACGCTACTAATATAGCTTTATATTTTTTCATATAATCCTCCTTATTTTAATGTAAATTCCTTGTCTAATCTTAGTTCTAAAGTCTTAGTTGATTTATCAACTTTATTAACTTCAATAATCACATCTCCCATATTAGGAAGTTTTACAGTTCCTTCACCTTTATTGAATACTTTTTCAACTTCATCAAAAAATTCTCTTCCAGATAATTTTGTATTTGTTAATGATTTATATATGTTATAAGTCGCCATCATAAATTTATTGTCATCAGATAGCTTTTCATCATAAGAAAATTCCCTAACACAATGAAGAGATAATATTTCCTTATTTTTTCCCTTGTTTGTAGTCATTGAATAATTTATAACTTGCTTAGGTGGATTTTTCATATATTCCAAATTACCTAAAGATAATACAAAACTTCCATCTGTACGTGCTTCTATCAACCTAAGACCACTACTTTTTATATCTTTTGAAATTCTCTTTGATAAATCTTTTTTTAAATCAGATATTTCTTCTACGGTATAATTTTCTTTATCTATATTCGGTGCAGAAGATGTACATCCTACCATTAGACACGAAGTTACACTTGTAGCTATTATCATAGCTAGCATAATTTTTTTCACTTTCATATAGCCCTCCTTAATTTGCTTTGTCATAATTTTTATTTATATGGAAACTTTAAAATATAAAGTTTATAAACAAAGCTTAATTGTAAATCTAGACAATTTCCTTTAATAAAAAAAGGATGTTATCTTTTGCTATTAAAAGATAACATCCTTGATTTTTAGTATCAATATATATGACCCAACTAGCAGGTTAATCGACCCAACTGTCAGTATTTTGTATAAGTGGTATGTATATATTCACTGTAAATTTATTATTTTTCTCTTCAAATAATATCTCTCCCTTATATTTTTCTAAAGAAGATTTAATACTTTGAACTCCTATTCCATGTATAAATTTATCCATTTTATCTGTTATAAATATATTTTTATTAACTATAACCTTATTTACTTTACTATTTTCACATTTAAGTACAAAGTATGATTTTGATATAGTTCCTTTAATCCTTATATATTTATTAATATTTTCATCATTAATTTTATCGCACGCTTCTATGGCATTATCTAAAATATTAGCAAATATACTAGACACATCTATTTGCTTTATAAAATTAGCTTTTGAAAAGTTTATATCACAAATAAATTTGATTCCTTTTTTGCTACATACTTCACTTTTTTCATGAATTATAATATCTAATATCATGTTTCCTGTATTATAAGTAGATTTAAATTCTTTAATTTCATCTTTTAAATCCTTTACATAATCATTAACTTCTTTACTATTATTTTTAAGATTATCTATAGTACATATATGATTATTTATATCATGATAAAGCTTCTTAACCTTCATATGTGATTCTTGGATGCTTAAATAATGTTCATATTGCATATCTAATTTATTTTTTATTAATTCATTTTGAGATTTTATTTTATTTTCTTTTATTATTTTTATAAATAATAATATAATAACTATACTACTAGCTACTATTAGTTTTGGAGTTACAATATAATCAAGTACATACTGTTCTGAATATGTCCAACTAAATCGCTCCAATTTCTTTGATGTATAAATTACAATTATATTAATTAGATTAACTATTAAAGCCATGGACAAATATATATAATTTCTTTTGTCACTATTAAGTCCTTTTAAAGAATTTTTAAAAATCCTAAGTATTAAGTGAATAAATATATAAATAAGTATAATTACTAAATAAGTATATATTTCAATTTTTGTATCATAAGAATTTGATATTAAAAGGGCTTCTTTAGATGAAAGAACGTTACCTGTCATTACAAAAAACAAGGTTCTGTATATAACATCTTTAAGTAGATCGTAATATACATAAAATAAAAAATAGAAGATCGTATATTTAACATATCCTATCTTATAAAAATAATTATAGTATATTATACAGAGAATAAAGGCTATAATATCAACCGTATTGTTAATGAAGATTTCATTTATGTTAAATAGTTTGGCTATAACATAAATTAATAATAGTAAAATGTAAAATACAATTTTTTTATTTTCTTTATCATCTTTTTTATAAGTTAATATTTTATTTAGTATAATGCACGGTGTAAATATGGATAAAACTAATGATAATTCAGTCATAACATTTAGCATATTTCATCACCAAGATTTTTCAAAAATTTCTCCTTAACATCCTTGTATCTATATCTACTAACAGGTATCTCTTCTCCACTTTCTAGTATTGCAATATTTGGCTTTATATTTTCCACATAACTTATATTTATTAGAAAACTTTTATGACATCGTATAAATTTATCTAAATTTAAGTCTCTCTCTATTTTTTCTAAACTATACTTAACATCAAAGTCCTTATTTATCGTATGCACTAGCATATCCTTTTTTTGAACTTCTATATATGTTATTTCATTTGAATAAATTTTATATGTGTTAGACTTATTCTTTATTAAAATAAAATGATTTTTATTTTTTTCAATTCCTTTAATACAAGCTAATACATGTTTGTTTAACTCATCTAATTCTATAGGTTTTAATAAATATCTATAAGCCCTTACTTCATATCCTTCTTGTACATAATCTATTAAAGAAGTTATAAATATTATTTCCATTTTATTATCTACTTCTCTAATTTTTCTCGCAGTATCCATTCCATTTATTTGACCCATTTGTATATCAAGAAGTAATATATCTATACCTTTTAAGTCTCCTTCTAGTAAATCTTCTCCGCAGCAGTATTTTTGAATTTTATATTCTATGTTTTTTAATATATTATGTAAATAATCTTCTATTAAATTTTGTATTTCTTTTTCATCTTCACAAATTGCAATTGTAATCATAAATTCCTCCACATGCTCTTTTTCTTATTCTATGCTTTTAATTTTTTTAGTCAATATATTAAAATATGATTTTCTATATCATATCTTAGGATAACACTTTTAAATTATTTTTATCAATAGTCAAATTTAAATAGAAAATTTATTCTGTAAATATACATATTAAGTAGCTATAACTTAAATAAGGTGTATTTCATTTTTGAAATACACCTTATTTAATGGCTAAATAGTTTATTTAAATTATTATTAAAATATCTTATCGAATTTTTTAGCAACAATACCAGTTGAATAGTACCTTTTTACTTTAAATTGTTATTATAGCTATACTATCCTACAAATTAGATCTTTATATGTTATATCTATGATAGAATTCATCAATTATTTCTGCCAATTCCTTTGGTGTGTCAATATTTACTTCATGTTTTGCATTTTTTATAAACATTATTTCTGAATCTGATATACTTTCATGTAATTTTATTGTAGCTTTTTTATTTGCTTTATCTTTTTCTCCACAAAGTACTAATACGGGACACGAAATATTTTTTAAATCTTCATTGAAATTTAAATCCATCATTGAATTTGTCAATTGAATAAAATCATTTTTTGTCATTCCCATACTTTGAAAAGATTTCTCTGGTATAAACTTAAAAACAATATTTTGTAGTTTAAGTAATGTCCTTGGCATTTCATATTGTGCTGCTATTAATACCAATGAGTTAATTTTTTCAGGATTATCTATTGCATAATTTAATGCAAGAACGCCACCTAATGAAAGTCCACATAAATCTAAAGGTTGTGAAATATTGTCACAATATCTAGAAAAACCTTTGTATAAATTTGAATATGATATATCTTCTTCCTTAATAAGTAAAGATAACTGCGGACAAATAATATTGTCTTCTATCATATATGAAATCGTTTTATCCCAACTTGATGACTCTTGCCCTAGTCCATGAATTAATATATGTTGCATTCTGTACCTCCCCTCTTGTCGTATTTTGTCTATTGTACCATATTTTTAAATTATTTTTTAAGATTATTTAATTAGTTTTATTAAGATTTTTCTTATTTACTATCTTTAATCATTTATAATTTATATCTTACGACTATGGTAATAGGCAGAAATATTCACTAAAACCCAATTAACTCATCTTTACTAGCATATCCTTTTTCCAAAACCTCTTCTCTAAAAAAAGCATACAGCTCTGCGTTTGTACTTTCCATATTATAGATTTATAAAATATAAAGCAAGTTTACTTATCATCATCTGTTCCAATTTTATTCAACATCTTTTGGTTTAACTTCTTGCCATAGTAATCAGTCCATTTTTTCGTGTCACGTATAAACTCATCGCAAAATCCAGCCACGTCTTCTCCTGTAACTTCAAGAACATGCTTATTATCTGCTGCGCTATTTTCAAACAACTCTATTAATTCTTGTTGCGTTTTCAGCATTTCAGATCCATCACCTCCTGCTAATCTCCACATATAACCACTGATTTTTTCAAATACAAATCTATAATCTTCTGGCAATGATTCTACTCTTTTCATTTGATCTTTATACTCTTTTTTATCACCGATCATTTTTTTAATAAAGTTTATCATTATTCTCCATCCTCCTTATTAAATTTTTCCATAATCTCTTTATTTAATTTTTCGCCTAGGGTTTGAGAATCCACGGTGTATGCACTAATAAATTCATCACAAAACTTACTTACATCACTTCCAATAACATCAATAACCTGTCTGTTATCTGCTGCACTAGTTTCAAATAAATCTATTAAATCTGTGAATATTTTCATGTCCGTAAATATTGTGGCATCACCAGTAGGTGCTCCAACAGTATATATATAATTTTGAATTTTTTTAAATGCAAATTTATAATCTTTTGGTAGTACATTAACTCTTTTCATCATTTGCTTATATTCACGTTTATCTCCTAAATCTCCTACTATTAACTTTATAAAATCATCAAACATTTTTTCTTGCCTCCTTTAATTGATGTATTTTCGTAGAAACAAATTCCCATTTTTTCCAGAATTTTTTCAATTCCTCACGTCCTTCATCATTAAGAGTGAAGAACTTTCGTGGAGGTCCCATATCTGATTTCTTTTTCGTAATTTCTACTAATTTATTTTTCTCAAGTCGTACTAAGATAGTGTATACTGTCCCGTCTACAACATCAGAAAATCCAAGTTCATTTAATTTCCTAGTAATTTCATAACCATATGTTTCCTTATGACTAATGATTTCAAGAATACATCCTTCCAGCACACCTTTTAACATTTCTGTTATATTTTCCAATTAAGTCACCTCTTTACTATTTAGTATCACAGATATTAAGTATTACTTACTACCACTATATAGTACCACCGAATAGTAGTGGTGTCAACATAGTATTTTATATTTCACAGTATATAATTATTATTGATTAAAAAAGTGAACTATATCTTATTGTTATTTTAATTTTATTACAAAAGGAGGAAATATGAATAAAAAACATTCAGTAAGTTCCTTAATAGCCATGCTTTATTTTTTATATGTTATGTTTTTTATGAAAACTATAAGTATTGCTAGAACAATAGGTATACTTAGTAATGAAAATAAGATAAGAATTGTAAATAAAAAGCTGCTGAAATATAACGAGTGTATTTATTTGTTATGGAAAATCTTTATATTTTAAATCATATATATGCAATAGAAAATTAGATTGGTTGAAAAATACAGCACAAATAGATGTGAAGGAAAGTGTGGATACAAAGTGGTGGAGAAAAAAAATATGGTTTAACAATAGAGAAAAAGTTCCTTGTGAACTACACACTTAGCTAAAGACTAAGTGGCTTCCTTGTCAAGATAACTACTGTTATCAGTATCTCAAGGCTAACAAGGTCGCACCGACCTCTATATACAATCTTGTTTACTAGTTTTCGTTCTTAGCAGAACCCACCCTCATTGGATTGTGAATGAACTAAGTCTATACACTTCATGGCTTGGTTTTCGCTCCATGTATAGTTGGCGATTGATTGAATATTTTACGTTGCTAATCATTTCTAGCAACAACTCCATGTATTCAGTTTTGAAAGTTCTAAACGTATTTCTAGTGTATCAAAAAAATAGCCTATCGGCAAGGCTTACATTCACTAGGCTAAAGACCTAGTGGATGTAAGCCTTAATTCTTTTAAATATAGAATTAATAATATAATTATCTCAAGTTTTACACTATTTATATCTACATTTCTATTTTTACTTCTTATTTTATCTAAATCCTTTATTTCCATTTTATTTTTATATTTTATAATCAATCATATGATAATTATAATAGAGTCTATTTTGGGATTATATACAATGACAAGTGAAAAATTATATTATCAAATAGTATTAACTGATTTCAACAAGAAAAGAGAAATTGAAATCATATCAGATGAAAGCTGTGGTCTTTCTGAAATGGATACTATGGAAGCTGTACATGGAATTTTTTCAAAGCAGACTATAACTATAAATATGATACCTACAAAAAAAGTAAATCGAAATAAAATTCTATTTAGTTTTATTACTAGATTTGCAGTTATATCTATAACTCTTTATAAATCCTACACTGTTTTAATTGACTATAAAGAATACTCTAGTTCTTATAAATATAATGATGACTACAATTATGAAGAAGATGATCCTTATTTAAATTCACAAAAAGAAGAAAATATAGTGGATATACTACCTAAGGATAAAAAATACTACAATAAAATGAAGAAAAAAGTAGTGAAAATGTAAATTTAGAATTAGAAAAATTATATTTTGGGAAAGATAAGTCAAAATTACAACTTAGAATGTGTAATAAAAGTGATGTTCCTTTAGTTTTAAATGTACCTTATGAAACTCATATATTTGATAAAGACAACAATCAAAACTCTAACATACTTATGCCAGGAGAAGAGTATTATATTAAAATGGATATTTTTGAAAAATATAATAATCTAAGATATTTGAATATAAAATTGGAGTATACTTTATCTCATTATGTAAATCAAGAATACGGAGACTTTTTCTATTATTTATATTATCCTCTTAATGTTGTAGATTCTAATAGTAATGTTAATATTGATTTAATAAATAATACATGCCAAGTTGATTTTAGTGAGTATGGTGAGTTTTATAATATATCTGAAAATATTGTGGAATTTGTAGAATAATTTTAAACACATGTTGATGACTATATGTTATTTTTCAAAAAAGAACTTTACATTTGGATTCGATAAAATTATAGGAGTTGGATTCAATCCTTCCTTTTCCATTTTTTCATGAGATTCTATTACATTATCTACATAAAAACCAATTGATATTCCATCTTCATCATATCTATGTGATGCTATTTTTTCTCCTTTATCATCATATAAATTTACTTCTTTTAGTATATCCTCTATATTTGAATTTACACCACCTATCTCATTTATCTTAATTTTCATATTAAAATTAGATGGCGCTTCTTTCCCTTTAAATTCAATTTGATATGACTCCATTCCAACAAAAGTATATTCATCATATCTAGATAATTTTTCTTCACACTTTATTTTATATGTCTAATACAAGTTATGTCCATCACTCACAGCTTCCTCTATACTAGCAACTTAAAATATTGAAAGTATACCTAAAGTACATACTGATAATAAATACCAACCTATAAAAGATAAATCCAGCTCAAAAGCATTCCACTTATTTCCGTTCATCATACTCTTGCTTATCTCAAAAGCTCTACTTCTACTTATATTTGGATCTTCACTTAATATATATGGTATCATTCTATACTCATATGATTTTACTATTCCAGGTATCAATAGTAATAAAGACCATAAATATATGAATAAATTCATCAAAAACATAATAATTACTGAATTTTTAAGCTTTTTACTTTTATAAATAAATAATATACTTTTTACGGGTCTATCTTCTTTTCTAATCCCCATAAAGTAATTGTTTTTTTCCTATTGTTAAAGGATAAGCTATTAATAATTTAATAAGTAAACTTAAAATAAGGACTAGTGTAAATGCATCTATGAAAAGTAAAACTATACCATCTCCAAATATATCTTCAAGCATACTTGTTACTTCATCCTCTAAATTTAAAGATTCATCTTCATATTCTCCTGTGTAGTTTTCGCTATAAACACTGCTGTATGTATCGCTCATGTCTCTTGCACTATTAGCCATTTCCCCTATTCCTCCAGTTGCTACAAATGCTATGAAACTTACAATTACTGCTTTCCAGTAGTATTTTTTTATCGTGATTTTTGCTTTTTCCTTTAATTTACATTATTCTATTTTGCTTATTTTTAAATATATTATAATTTCATTAGCAGATTTTTGATTAAAAATATCATCAATATTTGCATTTTGTATGTTTTTCACATTATCACCTGTAATATATCCTATAATAGGTAACTCTTCATTCATTACTAATTGCTTCTCTGTTTCAATTCCGAACAAAGCTATTCCAGAAATATCTTTCTTAAAAAAATCCAAAGTAATTTCATGTAATGTGGATTGACCTATTAATATTTTAATTTCTTCATTTTCTTGGTATATACTTAGATCAACTTCATTTATATTTTTATCAATATCCAAGGTTTTATTGTACAAACTTTCTTCCTTTACAAATTCACTTTTTTCAAACTCTTTTGAATATAAATTAATATTATATTTGCCTTTAGTGATGTTTTTTATTTTATTTAATTGTCTTCATAATAAGGCTGTGTTTGTTTTGAGTCTTTTAATATCATCAACCCTTGTATATAGTCACAAGTCACAGTATTTTCTTTACTTCCCTTAAATAAATATTCTTTATCATAAAAAGGACTGTTTTCTTGAGTTAATTCAATAAATGTATCTACTTTAATATTTTTAATAAGTGAATAATCAAAAGAGTTACTTGATGGGGAATTACCTTCTTTATTTTCATAAACACATAATAAAGAATATACTTTATTTTTTACAGGAGATGTATTAGAATTAAGCAAGGTCCCAAATCTAACTTCTTCTTCACTTACAAAATCACTATTCATATGATCTTGATATATATGCTCACTACCAAATTGGCCAAAGAATTTTTCTCCTTTATTTAGTGAATATACAAATTTAAAATTATTCATCATTATCTTATCACGCATATCAGATCCACTTTCATCTGGATATAAGTTTTTAATTCCATTTTCAAAGTATATAAATTCATCACCAAAATATTCTTTGCATTCTTCTTTGTATTCGTCATACGCTAGTTTTAAGTATTTAATAGCTTTTATATTATCTTCTTCTATAAGATCCATTGCTTTTTCAAGAGATTTAGGTACTGATTTATTTTTATCTATTAAAGTTTTTATTCCTTTTATAGCTGTTAATGAATCCTGTTCTATATCCATTCCATATATTTTTATTTTAGAATTTTTATCTAGTTCTAAGTTATATTTATATAACCATTTATAAAACTCATATGTTCCTCTAGTATAAGCCATTGTTCCTTTAAGTTGGTCCATATAAATTCTTAAATATGTTTTATTGCCTGTTTCTATATATTCATTTAATAAAAGTGCACTACAAAAACCTGTTTCTTCTATTATGTTATTAACTCCAGCTTTCTTATTTAAATATGTAAAAATATCTTGCTCAAATTTCCTGCTTTTTTCTAAAGTGTGTGTTTCTCCTGATAGAAATACATCATAGTTGTTTACGTCTATTAAATCAAAGGAGTTGTTTTCTTTTGTATATCTTTTTATTCTTATGTTTTTGTAAAAAATACATGTTAGTGTAACTAAAATGATAAGCAGTAGTATTATAGGTATTTTTATAAATTTCTTCATTAATATATATCCCCCTCTCACTCTATTTATATATACTATTTAAAAGTCTTATAACCTTTTATAATATTCATCTTAAAATAAAAATCCAGTAACTTATTAGGATTAATAAATTACTGGATTCTATTATTAGTTTTAAACGATTTCCTTATACCTAATACTATCATTTTTATTAAATAGTTTTATTCATTTTAATAGCTTTAGATTTATACTTATTCCATTCTAATTGTATTTTTTCACAAGAGACAAAGCCTTGTTTTTCCCAAAAACCAAGTACATTTTCTTCATAGTCATATACCACATCTATTCTAATATTATTAATATTCTTTGATTTAAAACTTTTTTCTAGGTAATTATATATTTTACTACCTAACCCACTGCCTTTTAATTTAGAATCAATCATTAATAAAGATAAGTATGCTTCTTTATATGAAATTTTAAAATCACATATACCTACTATTTCACCTGTATTACTCTTTATTATTGAAGAAGTAAATCCAGCATTTCTCATTTCTTTAATCTCATTAAGTATGAAATCTTGAGATATCCTTGAAATTCCCATGTGATTTTTCAAAAATGCTTCATTAGAATTATAAATATCTACAATTTTATCAATATCATTTTCATTCACTTTATCAATTATGTAATTATACATTTTAATAATTCCTCCTATTATTTTTAGTACTTAGCTAACTATATATTTTGAACCCTCTCCATATTTGTATCTTATCTATTAAATAATTATTCTATAGAATATTAAGACATCCTCATTTCTAATGATGAAAATTGTAGCCTTTTTTAATTCTGTTGCTCAGATCATAACTAATATCTAATTTTTTCTGCATCTAATCTTAATTTATAAAAGAACTTAAGCCACTCAGGTTGTTTTTCTATTTCCTGTCCATTCTCTATCTGGAACTTGTAAGCCCTCTTTTACTTCCTATTCCATGCTAGAGTATCCTTTTACATAATAGTCATAAGGCTTTCCATGAATAATTTCTTTATTATCTACTCTTACACATATTCTTCCATACTTATCTGGGGCCTTGTTATAATGAGTTAAGAAATACTGTACTCTTCCTTTTAGACTTTCACATATAAAGTCTTGCTCTAATTCTTTTTTTAATCCACTCCATGAATTTGCCATATTTCTATTTCCCCTTATATTTCATTTTTTTATTTATTTAAAAATCATATACAAATTAAAAAGCACTCTATCTAATGAAGACGGGTGCTAAGTGCATTAAGCTTCTATTTTAATGCCGGTATTAAAATTTCTTTGTCCATTTTATTTCCTTCTATAATAAATCTATAAACTGGTTGGTAGAATCCTTTACTATCCATTTCATAAACTAGTTTTACATCTTTTATCGTTATTTTTGAAAGATTCTCATCTGAATGATTTCTAAACTCGCCCTTTAGAATTTTATCATATGCTTCTTGTTGTGATATAATTTCATATTCTTTATACTTATTGTATGAAATTATATTATTATCAAAGTCAGATACAATATTTTCTTCTGTAATTGTGCATCTTAAATTACCATCAAGATAATAATCTTCTGACTTTAACATATCTACTGATATTGTATAAATCCCCTTACCTTCATCTGTAAAATCAACTGCTGTTGGCATCTCTACACCAAAAGGTTTCATTATTTTTTTAATTTCATT
Organism: Terrisporobacter sp.; assembly: GCA_036648085.1. GTDB lineage: Bacteria > Bacillota > Clostridia > Peptostreptococcales > Peptostreptococcaceae > Terrisporobacter. Next base: position 1,255 of record JAVXJA010000024.1, on the reverse strand, counting down.
TAAACTAAGTCCTGATTTTCCCTTTTTCTCAAATTGGTTAAAATCTGTATAACTAGTAGTTAAGCCCACATAATTAACCCATATATTATATTTTCCGTCTGATGAACGATAAACCATAGTCTCATCATAGGCATTATTTTGAGATTCATCTACTTTTGAATTTACTACCTTCAAAATTTCATTAGCTAAATTTAAACTTTCTTCTTTAGTGCCGACTGAAGCCTTATAAACATAGGCTTTTTCTGATTTGTTTTTTAATTTCATATCTGTGCTTACATTTATATTTGACATATCTTGAGCATAAGTATATCTAATTTGTAAATTACCTAACTCTTGCTTAGAATAATTTATAAATATTGCACTAAATGCTATAACTGTAATACACAATGGTATTTGAAAAGTGGCAAAAAGTAGTCCTTCATTTTGCTGTTTTCCTGATTTATCTCTAAGACACAATAAAATAATTCTAGCTATTCCATATCCTATAATACAACCTAATGTATTATTAAAAATATCATCTAACTCAAAGATTCCTCTTTTAGTAATAAACTGTAATACTTCTAAAAATAACGTTGCTAAAAATCCAATAAGATATGTAACCCAGTACTTTTCACATTTTTTAAACATAAGAGGTAATAATATACCTAGAGGAACAAACATTAGTATATTTAATATTATATTTCTCCATTCTACTGCTGAAAAACTGTTCCAAGCCTCTTTGTAAGAACTGAATAAATGTAAATTAGTACCTTCAGCACCTGCAGTTCTAATTCCGAATGTGGCACCCAGTACCACAATGATATATATAAACAATATACTGTACTTTCCTATTTTCTTTATTTCAAGTTGTTTTTTTCCTTTTAATAATTTTTTATATACTAAAAAATATCCTATTAAAAATAGGAATACACTTAAGACTACTCCTACTAAACCTAATATTAAATATTCTTTTGCAATATTTATAATTGCTGAAACACTCATTTAGTTCTCCTTTTAAATTAGTTTGTCATTTGTTGGTCTGTAACATCTACTATTTCATATATGCCACTTTCATAAGTGAGTTTTACTTTTATATAATCTAATTTTCCACTATAATCTTTTTTAGGAATTTCCACTTCAAATCTTCTGTCATAATCTACTGGTGTTGTGTTTCCATCTTTATATATTTTATCTGCTTTATATTTTGCTTTATAAGTTTTCTCTTTTTTATTATGAGATACTAAAACATCTATTTCTTTTATTTTATTATCTATAG
>JAVXJA010000023.1:0-42813 GCA_036648085.1 Terrisporobacter sp. | reverse complement strand
TTCATGCTTTCTTTTTTCCTCAAAATTATCTAAATCTTTATTTAACTTATTACCTATTTTCCAAGCAATAAATACTATTACAGAGAATGTTAATATTTTTATTGGATTAGTAATAAATCCATAGATATCGTTTCCAATGTAGCTAACAATATAAAACATTATTAATTTTCCAGCTAATACTGCTGAAACAAAAACTGAAGTTTTTCTTTTCGCAAGACCTTGAGATATGGTAATCACACATGCTGGTAAAAATGGACAAGCATATGCAAAGAAAAGTAACTTAAATCCTCTATTCTCTATCCAATGAATAGCTTTTTCAGTCTTTTCATTTTTTATCTTTTCCATTATTTTCCAATGACTTATTTTTCTAATAATAATAAATAAACATATGGTACCTGATACTGAACCTATCCATGATATTATTAATCCTGGATATAATCCAAACAAGGCAGCATTGGCTGTTACTAATGCTACTAGCGGTAATATGGGTAAAAAACTTTCAATAAAAATGCTCATCATCCCCACAATAATTGATAATAACCAATAATCATTAACTAAATTATATAAATTCTGAATAAACTCCATAGTCGTCTCCTTTATTAAAACCTTAGATAAATTATATAATATTTTTAAAAACTATACAATTACAATAAGCCTTACATTTTTGAAAGATATTCTTAACATTTTCTTACAGAATTATTAATTTTATATAAAAAAGACCACTATAAAATGTGATCTTGTATTTACTATTGAATTGGTGTAAAGTGTAAATTCATTTGTTGATAAGGTATCTTTATTCCCTCTTCATCAAATCTTATTTTAACTTGTTCTAATAAATCAAAATATACATTCCAATAATCTTCTGTTTTAACCCAAACTCGAACAGCAAAATTTAATGAGTGAATAGCTTGTTCAGATAATCCTACAAATGGCTCTGGATAATCTAAAATTTCATTATTTTTATCAACTACTTCTTTCAATACTCTTCTGACTTTTAAAATATCACATTCATATCCAGCTGCAAATACTAAATCTACTCTTCTAGTTTCTTTAGCAGAATAATTAATTAAACTACCATTTGATAATGTTCCATTTGGTATTAAAACAACCTTATTATCTACTGTTAATAAAGAAGTATAAAATACGCCTATTTGTTCTACTCCACCTTCAAAACCAGCAGCTTGAATATAATCCCCTACTTTAAATGGTCTAAGTAATAATATTATAAATCCTCCAGCAAAGTTTGATAAACTTCCTTGAAGAGCAAGACCTATTGCAACCCCAGCAGAAGCCATAATTGCAGCTAATCCTGATAATTCAAGCTTCCAATAGCCTCCTGCAACTGCTAAAACAATTGCTCCTTTTAATGAATAATTTATAAGAGATTTAATAAATTTAACTAATGTCATATCTATATTTCTTTTTTCTGCAAAAGCAATAAATTTTCTTGATAATCTATTAATAATTTTAAAACCTATTATAATTAATAAAGTTCCTACAACTATTTTTAACCCATTGGTAACTGCCCAATCTATTAATTTGCTACTCATAGTAGAAAATGTCATGTTTTTAAAATTCATATTTTGTACTTCTTCAATCATAATATTACCTCCACCTTGCCTTATCTAGTTAAATTTATAATACACTTTTTTAAGTTTATTGTCTAGAATGAAGGTAATATACCAATATTTATCGTTTTTTGTAATTCTTTCAATATTTTAAGTAATATTTAATTTATTATCCTTACTTAAATAAATTTCTAAAGGTTTCTCCTGGGAACTAAACAATATGGGTGTTAAAGTATAAGCATAACTTCCAGCATTATTTATAACTATTAAATCATTTATTTCTGCATGTGGTAATTCTATATCTTTAGCTATTATATCTACTGCTGTACATAAATTACCACCAATAGTTACTTGTTCCCTTTCCATGCTTTCTTTTTTATTTTGTCTTAATAGTCTTACCTTATAAGAATCAAAAGATGTAAATAAAGGTTCATACATCTTCAAATTTTCCTTTGATGTAGCATAAGATACTACCATTTCTGAAATTGTAGGTTTAAAGAAACCATTATATGCATTTAATACAATTAAGTACTTTATGTTTCTAGATGTTTTTATATCTACTATGGGTGTAACATAGGTTCCAGATTTACAAGCTATAAATCTTCCACTTTCTATAATAAATCTACAATTTAGCCTATCTCTATATTCATTAATTAACTTATCTGACATTTTACCTAATAATTCAATATTTAAGTCATTTTGAAATTCATTATAAGAAATTCCTATTCCCCCACCAAAATTTATAAATTCCAAATTAAAATTCATTTTATCCTTGCATAATATAGCTAAATCTAAAATATATTTATAGTAGTTATAAATAATTTTATAATCTAAAATTTGAGACTGAAGGTGTACATGTATACCTATTATTTCAAGATTTTCAAAGCTTTCTATGTATTCTTTATTTAACATTAAATCTTCTTCGTCTATACCATACTTACTACTTAATGGCTTATTATTATATACATTATAGTTTGCATTTATTCTAATTCCAATTTTTAATTTAATATCTCTTTTTTTAGCAATCTGATTTAATAACTCTAATTCATGATAACTATCTGCCGTTATAATACATTTATCATATATTTCTTCAATATCTCTCTTTGTTTTACCTGGAGCTGAATATATTATATCTTCTTTTTTCATCTTTGCTTTTACACATAATTTCACTTCATTTACTGATGCCGCATCTCCACCTATTTTATTTTCTCTTATTGTGTTTATTATATTTTTATTTGGATTTGTTTTTACTGAATATAAAAATTCAAAGGAAGTAAAATTTTCTTTTAATTTATTAATTGATCTAATAATCTCTTTCTCTTCATAAATATAAAAAGATTTATCATATTTTTTCATTAAACTTAAAATTGTTTCATCTATAACCATTAATTACCCCCTATGCCCTTGTACGACAATTTATATTATAAATATCTACTAATACTTTCTTTGTCTGCTTATAGTTGTCCTCTTTTTAATTAATAAAAATATAATATGATATGGCGAAAAACTCTCTAAAGTAATTAAGTGGAGCTAAATAATATTTTGATTTTGAAGTATAAAAAGTATAATTTTTCAAATTATTATGTTTCGCCATCAAGCTACTTCTAAAACTGTGAAAATCCGTAGTAACTATTTTTATTTTAAGATCTTCTATTTTTCTATTACTGTGATTTTCTATTATTGCTTTTGAGTTTTTAAAGTTTTCTTCTGTTGTTGTAGATTTATCTTCTTTTATAATTATTTTTTCATCCACATTATTTTCCACTAAATATATTTTCATGGCTTCAGCTTCACTAATATTTTCTCCTCGTCCTTGTCCTCCAGAAACTACTATATATGTATCATTTTCATTTTTATTTAAATATTCAATAGCTGCATCTAATCTATCTTTTAAAGTTTTACTTGGTTTATTTTTATCAACTAAAGCACCTAATACTATTATATAGTCGCATTCTTTCGCATTCCTCTTAGGATAAAATGCTATAACTACCTCTGTTATAATAAGTAACGATATTAATGAAATAAATACTATTTTAATATATTTAAATACTCTTCTTTTTTTTAATTTATCTTTTACAAAGTGATAGATTATAAATCCTATTCCTAAAATAAAAAAGATATATTTAAAATATAATTTTGATAAAAATATTAAACATATAAAGTAAAATATAAATATTAAGCCTAAAATTATATCAATATTCCTTTTTAAATAATCTGTGATTTTTTTCATACTTTCTCCTTTTATTTTTATATTCTCATAATTATATTATAACTAAAAAAAATCTTCCTATAAAAATAAGGAAGATTTTCTTTTATAATAATGGTGAAAACATTCGTAAAATTAACCGTCCAAATTTAACAGGCCATTTTATGTTATCACATTCTTCTAAACTTATTTCTTGACAAAGCTTTAATGTATTTACAAAATCATCTCTTAAATCTAATACACTGTCTGTTTTATATAACCATGCTCCACATTCAAAATGAAGATATAAACTTCTAAAATCTAAATTAATACTTCCTACTACTGCATATTCATCGTCTACTACAAAGGTTTTTGAGTGCATAAATCCTGGAGTATATTCATAAATTTTTATTCCATCTTTAATAAATGAATGATAATAAGATTTTGTAACTGCATGAACAAACCATTTATCTGGAATGTGAGGTGTAACTATTCTTACATCAATACCTGATTTGGCTGCAATTTTTAAAGCTGTAGCCATTTCATTATCAATAATTAAGTAAGGTGTATTAATATAAATATATTTTTTAGCTTTATTTATTAAATTAAGATAAACAGTTTCCCCTATAGGCTCGTTTACTAAAGGACTATCATCAAAAGGTTGAACATATCCATTACATAAATATTTTTCATTGGAAAAATTTGATGGTTTATATTTCAAATAGTCATCGTCACTGTTATTTATAAAGTCCCACATGGTTAAAAACATTACTGTCAAGTTAAATACAGCTTCACCTTTAATCATTATGGATGCATCTTTCCAATGGCCAAATTTCTCGTAAGTATTTATATATTCATCTGCTAAATTAATGCCACCCATAAAACCCACATATCCATCTATAACTGTAATTTTTCTATGATCTCTATTATTTAACCTATTTGTAAACATTGGAACAAAAGGATTAAAAATTCTACAATTTATTCCTAACTTTTCTAATTCATCAGAGTACTTATATGGAAGTTTCATTACACAACCCACATCATCATATATTACTCTAACATCTACACCTTCTTTAACTTTTTCTATTAAAATATCTAAAATTGTATTCCACATTATACCTTCTTCAATTATAAAGTACTCCAAGAATATAAAATGTTTAGCTTTTTTTAATTCTTCAATTATTCGTTCAAACTTAATTTCTCCAGGAGATAAGTATTCATTGTAGGTATTAACATATATTGGACAATTGGCATAATTTAATATATATAAAGCTTGGTTTTTTGCATACTCGCTTTCTTCTTCCAGTTGTTTCAAAACTTGATAATCTTGTCGTAGAGATGTTTTCATTTTTGAATTTTGAATTTTCATTTTTCCCTTCTCTCTTTTACTTAGTTTGTTGCCTCCATAAATAAGATAAAAGGCACCTCCAAATATAGGTAATATTAGGATAGGTACAATCCAAGCAATTTTATAACTAGGATTACTTTTTCCATTCAATATATGAATCACCAATATAATACCTACTACAAGGGAAACTATATAAAAGTAAAAAAAGTAATCTTTAAATTGCAAAATTACCAACAAAAGAATATATATTTGTATAGCTAAGGTAATAAAGAAAAATACTAATCTTTGTATGGAGTTTTTATATGGCTTTTTCATATATACATTCACTCTTTTCTCCCCTTAATTTTTTACATATATATTAGTATATCTTAGTTCACTTAGGAATGTGAGCACTTTTATGGTAAAAAAATTACTCATTCTAATAAATGAGTAATTTTGTAAATATACCTATTATATTCTAGATAGTTTTCCTTCTATCATTTGTTTTGCAACTTGTGGATTTATCTTTCCTTTAGATGCTTTCATAACTTGTCCCATAAGATATCCTACTGCTTTAGTTTTTCCTGCTTTGAAATCTTCTATGGACTTTGGATTATTTTCTAATACCTCAAGTACAATTTTTTCTATTTCATCAGAAGAACTTATTTGAGATAATCCTTTTTCTTCTATAATTATTGCTGGTTCTTTGTCATTTATAAACATTTCTTTAAAAACATCTTTACCTGCTGTATTGCTTATTTTTCCATCTTCTATTATCTTTATTAAATCCACTAAATTTTTAGGTGATATTCTTATATCCTCTGCTTCCATATTATTTGAATTTAATAAACGAAGTAAATCACCTAGTATATAATTTGATACAGTTTTAGGGTTCCCTCCCATACTTACAACTTCTTCATAAAACTTAGCTAAAGTCTTACTTCCAACTATAATATGAGCATCCTTTTCACTAAGTCCATACTCTTCTATAAATCTAGCTCTTCTTTCTATTGGTAATTCAGGTAAGGTTTTTTCTATTTTATTAACTTGTTCTTCACATATTATAATTGGTGTTAAATCTGGCTCTGGAAAATATCTATAATCCTGAGCTTCTTCCTTTGAACGCATGGTAATAGTCCTAGATTTTGATGCATCCCATCTTCTTGTTTCTTGTTTTATTTTATATTCTTCATTACATTCATATAGTTCTTTTTGTCTTTTTTCTTCTTTTTCTAAAGCTTTTTGAACTTCTTTAAAAGAGTTTATATTTTTTATTTCTACCTTTGTTCCGTATTCTTTCTGACCAATAGGTCTAATTGAAATATTTGCATCACATCTTATAGAACCTTGATCCATACGACAATCTGATATTTCAGCATATTCTAAAATTCCTTTTAGCTCTCTCATAAATTCTGCAGCTTCACCAGGAGATTTTAAATCTGGTTCTGTAACTATCTCTACTAATGGTACTCCTGCTCTATTATAATCTATTAGTGATACAGGTTCATCTTCTAGATGTATTAGTTTTCCTGCATCTTCTTCTATATGTATTCTGTTAATTCTAACAGACACTTCTCTTCCTTCGTAATTAAATATAACTAAACCACTGCTACACAAAGGTATATCATATTGTGAAGTTTGATAGTTCTTAGTTAAATCTGGATAAAAATAGTTTTTTCTATCCATTTTATTATAATTATTTATTCTACATCCCACTGCCCTACCTGCTTTTATAGCTAGGTTTATTACTTCTTCGTTTAATACGGGTAACGTTCCTGGTATTCCTAAACATATAGGACAGGTATTTTCATTTGGCTTAGCTCCAAATTCTGTGGAGCATGAACAAAACATTTTTGTATTTGTTTTTAGTTCTGCATGAATTTCTAAACCAATTACAGTTTCAAGTAACATAATTTACACCTCTTTATTAAAAATCAAGATTTAGTTTCTTCTCTAATGCATAAGCAACTTTATATATTTTATCTTCCATAAACATATCTCCTATTAATTGAAATCCTATTGGAAGATTTTCTTTACTTTTTCCACCTGGCATTGATAAAGCTGGTAAATTTGCTAAATTAATATTAACTGTATAAATATCAGACAAATACATTACAGTTGGATCTTCACATACCGCACTTATTTTAAAGGGTAATATAGGTGATACAGGCCCAATTATAATATCGTATTTTTTGAAGGCTTCTTTAAAACCATTTTTAAGCTTAGTTCTAAATTTTTGTGCTTTATTATAATAATCATCATAATGTCCTGAGGATAATGCATAAGTTCCAAGCATTATTCTTCTTTTAACTTCTTTTCCAAAAGCTTCACTTCTACTTTTTTCAACTAAATCTTCTACATTATCATAGTCTTTAGCTCTATAACCATATCTTATCCCATCAAATCTAGCTAAATTTGAACTGGCTTCTGCAGAAGAAATTATATAATATGGTACCAATCCATCTTTAGTTATTGGTAGTGAAAACTCTTCCACCTCTGCTCCTAGTTCTCTTAAAATTTCTATATCTTTTAAAATCACTTCTTTTATTTGTGAATCTAGTCCTTTTTCATTTATAAACTCCACTGGAATACCTATTTTCATCCCTTTTATTCCAGTATCTATTCCTATGGTATAATCTATCTTATCTAAACCTTTTGCTGTAGTTCCATCTAAGTCATCTTCTCCAGCTAATATATTTAGTAAATATGCATTGTCTTCCACATTTTTAGAAAATGGTCCTATTTGGTCTAGAGAAGAAGCAAAAGCAATTAGACCATATCTTGATACTAAGCCATAGGTAGGTTTCATTCCTACAATTCCACAAAATGAGGCTGGCTGTCTTATTGAGCCACCAGTATCAGACCCCAAGGCTAAAGCAACCATATTAGCTGCAACTGCTGCTGCAGAACCACCTGAAGAACCACCTGGTACTCTCGTTTTATCTATTGGATTTTTAGTTATCTTAAATGCTGAGTTTTCTGTGGAAGATCCCATGGCAAATTCATCCAAGTTTGTTTTACCAATAAGTATAGCGTCTTCTTCCTCCAGTTTTTTTATTACAGTTGCATCATAGGGCGGAACAAAACCTTCTAACATTTTGGATGCACAAGTTGTTACTACTCCTTTAGTGCACATATTATCTTTTATTCCTATTGGTATGCCTGCCAAACTTCCAACTTTTTCTCCTCTTTTTATTCTCTCATCTATTTTCTTTGCTTTTTCTAAAGCTTCATCAATTTGAAGTAATAAAAACGCATTTATAACATCTTCCTTTTCTTCAATTTGTTTTATATAAGATTCAACCACACATAGGCAACTTACTTCACCCTCTTGAATTTTTTCTACTAGTTTTTTTATACTATAATTTTTCATTGAAGTAACCTCCTACTCTATAATTTTTGGGACTTCTACTGAGGTTTCCCTCATCTTCTTAGCATTTCTATATAAATCATCTATCCCACATTTTTTTACTATATCTTTTCTAAGTACTGATATACTAGGTGTTTCAATAGGTACATCATCTAGCTGAAGTTTCTCTAATATTTTAAATTGCCCCAATATATTTTTAAATTCACAGGTAAAAGTTTCTGCCTCTTCATCGTTAATTTTTAATTTAGCCAATTTCGCAATATACTGTATATCTTCTTTATTTATTGACATATTAATTCACCTTCCATTTTCTTCTATTTTCATATACTCTTTTATATTGTGCCATTTTACTCCTCGAATTTCTACAATAATTTATTTACAAATTTTATAAATCATAAATTATTTCACCATAAAAACGCCCTTATAAAAATGTATAGGGCGTCATATATTTCAATTAATTTAAATACATTTCATTCATCATTTTAAATGTTATTCTTATTTTTAATTATTATCAAAATATTTATCAAGTAAAACTAAAAAGGCTTTACTATGTTTAGCTTCATCTTTACACATATTATTTACAGTATTATAAACTTCATCTACACCAATTTCCTTTGCTCTTTTAGCAAGTTTTAATTTATTCTGTGTTGCACTATATTCAGCTTTAATTCTAGATTTCAAATTCGCCTTTGTATTATCACTGACTACTTCGCCTAAAAGTTCTGCAAAGTTTGCAGCATGATAAGCTTCCTCAAAAGCTATTGTTTCATATATTTCTGCAATTTCTTTATACCCATCTTTTTCTGCTACTCTACTCATAGCTAAATACATTCCCACTTCTTTACACTCTTCACTAAAATTTTCTCTTAAATCTTCCCTCAATTGTTCATCTATATCTTTAGCCACACCTATTTTATAATCATTATCATAGGAATAAAACTTTTTATATTCTTCAAAATTTTCACTAGTGGAACTACATACAGGACATTTCCTTGGAGATTTTTTATCTTCACTTATATATCCACAAACTTCACAAACCCATTTTTTCATAATATACCTCCAAAACCCCTCTTCACAAATACCCTTTTATTATATTAAAGTTTATACCCATAATCTTCATCATTTATTTATATTATTAATTAGTTTTAATGTTTTTATACTTCCCTAGTTTTTTCATGATACATACATACTTTTATTGTTTAAATTAAAGAATAATAAAGAACAAATTAAAATATATATTTAATAATAACTTTTAAGATAAGAATTTATAAGGAGGACTTCATTATGGGGTTTTGGACTATAATATTAACTGGGTTTGCTCTTGCCATGGATGCTTTTGCTGTTTCTATTACAAAGGGTATGACCTTGAAGGATATTAATTTTTATATAGCAGCAAAAATAGCCATATTCTTTGGAGCATTTCAAGGCATTATGCCTTTTATTGGATGGTTTGCTGGTATACGATTTGAATCTTACATAACATCTATAGATCACTGGATAGCCGTATTTTTACTTTCATTTATAGGTCTTAAGATGATTTTTGAAGCTTATGAGGAAAACAATAACCCGGAACTTACTGTTACAGTTGATTCATATTTAACTAATAAGGAATTAATTGTTTTATCAATCGCCACAAGCATAGACGCTTTAGCAATAGGTGTTAGCTTTGCTTTTTTAAGAATATCTATAGTGCCTGTTTGCTTAAGTATAGGTTTAATTACATTTATTCTTTGCTTTATAGGTGTTTTAATTGGTAGAAGTCTTGGTAGTATATTTAAAAACTACGCACAAATCATTGGTGGTGTAATATTAATTTTAATAGGATTTAATATTTTAAATGAACATACTAATTTCATTTATAATCTGCTTCATTAATTTTAGATATTCATACAAATAATAGGTATATAAATCACTTTATATACCCATTATTATATTTACTTGTATACACCATGTTTAATAATATTCATATATGTTTCAATTTCTTTTGTAATTGTATCTTCTTTATGAACCACATCTTCTATAAAGTTTTCATATTTCTTCAAAAGATTATTTGATATATATTCAGAAATACTTAAAATTAAACCGAATATTATTTTTATATCTAAATCATCTTTAAATTTACTGCTATCTATATTATTCATTAGGTATTCTTCACTTATTTTATAATATTTTTGACAATAGAAGGTTATTTCATTATGGAATTCTTCATCTTCTTTCGTTAAAAAATCTGTAACTAATTTACATTCCATAGGATATTCTTTAAATACTTTCATTTTTATTTTCGTAACATCCATAATTCTATCAAATATATCTTCACTTAATTTAACATTATTGTATATTATTTCTTTTTCCATTAAACTTAAAGATTTTTCTAATACAAACATATAAAGATTTCTTTTATTTTTAAAATAATTAAATAATGTACCTTTAGATATATCCAGATTATTTGTAATATTATTTGTAGATGCATTTTTATAACCATGTTTACTAAATTCTTTTAATGATACATAATATATTTCTTCTTCTCTTTCTTTTGGTATTTTTATACTCATTGTCATCATCCTATTCTTGGTAAGTCTTTAGCACTTCTTGTAATGAAACCTTCTTTATTCTTCTCTTTGCTGCATATGTTCCAAGAAGGAAAATAACTATTATTATAGCCAATCCTATAAATAAATAAATGAACTCATACTCAAAAGGCATAACTAAATTAAATTGTTTACCGAAATAGTCTAATAATAAATTAAATCCTGCTACAGTTACTGGAATACTTATTAAGTAAGATATTATTGAATAACTCAAATAGCTATTAATTATCATTGAGTTTACTTCTTTTTTTGAATATCCCATTACCTTAAGTAATGATATATTATAATAATTATCTTCTATGGATATTGTAGTTAAAACATAAAGAACTATTACAGCAATAAATATGGCACAAATTATCATATAGTAAATTGCTATTTCAATAAATTGTTGCATCATCTCACTTTGATCCATGATATCGTTTTTATTAACTACGCTTATAAAATCCTCTTCATTAACTGCTTTTTTTGAATAAACTCCATTGAAATATATTTCATCTTTTTTTAAATTTAAATATTTATTATTGTCTTTTATAATATTACTCAGCTCTTCTATATTCCAATAAATAATAGAATCACCATAATCTTTAGTAACTCCAACAATTTTCTTAGTGTAGTTTTTGTTATTTATCTTTATTATAATTTTATCACCTTCTTTAAGAGAGTAAATAACTGAGAAACTTTTGTTAACTATTAATCCCTCTTTTAAATTAGATGTAATTTCTTTATTTTTTTTATTATATAATTTGTGTAACTTGCTATCCTCATACAATCCCTTTATACTCACATTTTTATTATTATATCTAATATCTGATAATGATATGAATTTTTCTTCATTCTCATTTACTTTAGGTAATTTTTTACTTAAATCTACATAAGCTTCATAATTATAACTTTTGCTATTATAATAATCTATAGTCATTTTTTCAAAGAATCCATTCATCATTAATCCTAAAGTTATTAACATGGAAGAAAGGACTATGCCTATGAAAAATACAGCAAATTTACTACCATTGCTAATTATAAAAGAAAACTTAAATCTAGTTTTTGATGAACATTTTCTTAATAATTTAGACATGAATTTATTAAGTTTACTAATCTTATTTTTACTTTTTAATTTAATTAAGTCTATAGCTCTACTACTTAACATTCTCCTTATTAAAATATAAGATAATCCTAGTATAATAATAAGAGGTACTATTACTGCCATTAATAATACAGAGTAATTTGTTTCAATATTAGAATTAGGCAATAGGTAGAAGGTTAAATAAAAGTTTTTAAGTGGATTAGCTGCATATATACCTAAGTAATATCCTATTATTAAAGTTGGTAAGGATATGAAAAATATTAATAATAAATAAGGTGATAAAATTTCCTTTCGTGAATATCCTAATGATTTTAGTATACCAATTTGTATTCTTTCTTTATTAATTATTTTATAAACTAAAATTAAAACTATTAAAACTCCCATAGTAGAAAGTATAATACTAATAGATAATGTGGCCATTTGACCACTTTTGATTTCTTCATAAATAGCTCCACTTCTCATTTGACTTTTAGTCAAAACTGCAGAAGTTATAAAATCTAACTCATCTCTATCCTTTACTTTATCAGCCACCTTATCATCAAAGGTATCCAGTATTTTCTTGTGTTTATTTTTAAATTTTTCATCTACATTAGGATTTTTTCCTTTTACAACACCTGATAAGTAATATTCTTCTTTAACTTTTATATTATCAAACTCATTGTTGCTTAATAAAGCAACTGTAATCTTTGAGTTATCAATAATCATTTCGCTTCCATTTATAGCTAAAGTTACATCTGGAAAAAGTACATATCCAGTAATAAAATACTTTTTATTTTTAATTTCTATCTTATCACCAATATTCAAATTATTTTCCTTTGCATATATTTTTGTAACTGCTATTTCATTATTTTTTACAGGCTTCTTTCCTTCTTCTATAAAAGATAGATTTATATCTTTAGCATCTTTATAAAATATAAACTTATTATTTTTGCTTTTTCCAGCTGAATTTACAGTTTTATATACTCTATTTTCTAAAACATATTCATCATAATTTTTTTCAAAATCACTTATTCTTCTTTGTATTATTTTATTATATAAATCTTCATCTTCTAATTTAATTTCATATAAACTATAATTTAAATATTTATAAATGTTATTATTGTCTTCTTTTAAATTATTTATATCAGATTCAGTCAAGCGATCTACTATATCTAAAGAAAAATCCTCCTGAACACAACTTTTCTCAAATTCTTCAAAAGGTCTTTTTAATCCATCCATAGTATAAAACATAGCACTATATAAAAATGAACTCAGTCCTATAATTATTCCTATGGAAACAAGCTGAAGTTTCTTATTTTTAAAAGAATGTAATAAGTTTTTAAATAATATTTTTACGCCCAACTTATATCACTTGCCTTTCTTCTAATCTCATTTTTTATAACTTCAACTATTTCTCCTGAATTCATTTTAAACACTGTATCTGCCATATCTGCAATATTTGTATTGTGGGTTATAACTACTGTGGTCATCTTATATTTTTCATTCATAGATTGTATAATGTCTAATACTTGTTTACCTGTTTTTTCATCTAATGCACCCGTTGGCTCATCACAAAATAATATTTTAGGATTTTTTGCAATACTTCTTGCTATAGAAACTCTTTGTTGTTGTCCCCCTGATAATTGACTGGGGTATTTGTCACCTTGTTCTTCTAAAGATACTGATTTTAATACCTCTTCTGTACTTAAAGGATTTTCTCCTATAGCAGATCCTATTTCTATATTATCTCTAACTGTAATATTTTGTAGTAAATTGTACTGTTGAAAAATAAATCCTAAATTTTTTCTTCTAAATTTAGTTAATTCCTCTTCACTATAATTACTAATCTTCTCATCCATATAATAAATCTCTCCACTACTTGGTCTATCTAATCCACTTATTACATTTAACAATGTGGATTTACCACTACCACTAGGACCTAATATAACAACAAATTCCCCTTTTTCAATTGTCACATTAATATCTCTAAGTGCTACTGTTGAAATACTTCCATTTTCATATACTTTATTTACTTCTTTTAATATAATGCTCATTATTTCCCTCCAATTTGACCACATGGTCATTTATAATTTAATAATAGTAGCATCTATTTGAAAAGTAAATAATTATATTAATCAGTTGGATATTATAATATCCTGATAATTAAAAAAACTGCAAATAATTAATACTTGCAGTTCTCCAATTATCATTAAATTTTATAAGTGATATACTCTTTTTACTCTACTACCAATACAACTTAATGTTTCATTTGTTATGGTTCCACTAAGCTCACTAAGTTGGTTTACTGGAATATATTTATCACCATCTTCACCAAATAAAGTAACTATATCTCCTTCTTTTATATCTTCTATATTAGTTACATCTATCATTGTTTGGTCCATACATACGTTTCCTATTATTCTTCCATACTCACCATTAACTAATACCTTAAAATCTTTTTTAGATACAGCTCTAGAGAATCCATCAGCATAACCTATCGTTATAGTTGCTATTTTCATAGGTTCATCAGTAGTAAAATTATTACCGTAACCTATGTTTTCTCCTGCAGGAACATCTTTTACCATTGCTACTCTACATCTAAGCGACATAGTTGGTTTCAATTGCTCCTCTTTAGGTAATTTATTTAATATATTATCACATGGATCACAAGGTACTCCATACAATATAATACCTGGTCTTGCTAAATCCCTATGTATATCTCTATATGTGGCTATACCATAACTATTTTGAAGATGTACTTTCCCTAAGTTTAAGTTGTCTTTTTTTAGTTCATCTATAATATAATCAAAATTATCTATTTGATTATTTGTAAATAATATATCCTCTTCTGCTTCACTATCTGCTCTACATAAATGAGAGAATATACCTGTAATTTCAATATTTTTAAAAGTATATATTTTTTTAATATTATCTAACTTTTCTTTTGGTTCGCCTATTCTGTTCATGCCTGTATTAAGGGCTACATGAGCTTTTACTATACCAGATAATTCACTTAAGCTCTCTGCATGTTTTTCATTTATAAGAGTTTGAGTAAGGTTATGTTTTATTAACTCATCCTTTTGACATACTGGTGTATATCCAAGAACTATTATTTCACATTTTATCCCACTTTCTCTTAGTTCTACTCCCTCTTCTATACAAGCAACTGCAAGATATTTTAATCCTATACTTTCAAAATAATTAGCTACCTCTATTGCTCCATGACCATAAGCATTAGCCTTTACTACTCCCACTAAATCACAATCTTCTCCCACCATTTTTTTTATAACTTCAATATTATGTTTAAAATTAGTAAGATTGATTTCTGCAAATGCTCTTAATTTTGATGTATCTATTTCTTCTCTACTATTAAAAATTTTTGATAACATTACTTTTCCTCCTATATTAAATTTACATTTATCTCCATGAAAAATATTATGTATTCTTTCAATAATATTATAACATATTTTCATTATAGTTATAATTTTCTAACTATTTAAAGTTTTATTTATTTATATAAAAAAGCCATGAAGACATGGCTTATTTTTCTAAATATTCATATTTATCATATTTATCATATTTATCTCTTGAATAGTTTATATCTTCTATATTTGATGATGTCCTGTAATCACGTCTATTTCTTCTGCTTTTAATTTTTCTTTTGCTACCACATTGAGGACATGTTTCTCTTGATAGCCTTTTAGAATTAAATTCTTCAACAGCTTTTTCTAATTTTGCATGTTCTTCTTCATCTTGTCTTTTAAACTCTGCTTCATAAAAAGCCATTCTTCCTGTGTAATCTTCATTTGGGTTAGCTTCTTCATATTCTTTAAATAATTCTATATCTTCATTCATTTGCGCTGATTTTTTCAAAACTAAATATAATCCACTTCCTACACCAACAGTTACTACGGAAAATAATGCTGCTCTTTTCATTTTCTTATATTTACACATACAATTTTTATAGTTCATACTTATGTCTCCTCTCAATGGTCCATGTATATTATTAGTATTTGTAATTATCTTATAAATACATACTATTTTTTTATGTAATTAATATGAAGTTTTCATATAATTAACATTATATATCAGAAAGCTCTAATTCTACTCTTCTGCAGATATCACCATAATTATTATATTTTTTTAAATTTTGATTTTTAGATTTTGGGAGTATTACAGTAAATGTAGTACCCTTATTTACTTCACTTTCTACTTTTATTTCCCCTGCTAAAGCATCTACCATTTGTTTTACAATATTTAATCCAATGCCAGTTCCTTCTTCATAAGCTAAAGTAAAATTATCAAATCTTTCAAATCTAGAAAATAACTTATCTAACTTTTCTTTCGTTATTCCTATTCCAGTATCCTTAACACTTATATAAACTTTATCTTCTCTATCTTTTATATTTACTAGTATTTCTCCATTTATCTTATTATATTTAATTGCATTAGATAATAAATTTAATATTATTCTTTCAATATAATCAATATCTATAAGAGTGAAAATTTCTTCTTTTTCTGTATCAAATATTACACTTATATTTTTCTTTCTTGCAAAATTTATTACAGAATATGTTAGATCTTCCATTAGACTTACAATATTAACTAGTTTTAAATCTGTATGAAATATATTGCTATCAAATTTAGTAGAATCAATAAAATTATTAATTAATCTTATTAATCTGTCACAATTTTTCTTTATTAAAGCATTATACTCATATTCCTTTGAAAAATCATTATTTTTATAGTTAAGTTCTTGTAGTTGAGCCGTAGAATATATTATATTTACTGGAGTTTTAAATTCATGGGATAAATTAGATAACAACTCATTTCTAGATAAATCCATCTTGTTTTTTTCTTCTAATTTATTTGTTAATTCTTTTAATTTTAGTTCAATATTTATATCTTTTATAATAATCATATTTAGACGTCCAAAATTTTTTAATGATTCTAGGTTTAATTCTTGTCCTACAAATTCATTTCCATTAAACTCAATTTTTATATTATTAATATCTAATCCTTCTACTTCCTTGTTCTCACTTCTATCTTTAACAATATCTTCATACTCAACACCTCTCAAAGACTCTACATTATCTAATTTCAAATATTCCTGAACCTTATTATTTACAAATGTAATTTTTTTATTTTCACATAAAATTATTCCCTCTGGTATAGACATTATTGACTCATTAAACCAATTTTTATAATTTATCATTAATTCATTTTTATTTTCCAATTGATTTATGTATTGCTGTAACTTTATTTTTTCTCCTTGATATTTATTATATAAATTTTGATTTGGTTTTTTTATAATATCTCTTATAGATATTTTAATTATCATAAATGCATCTATAAAATTTACTATAATCAAAATATTAAAAATAAGGTTTAATATAAATTTGTTTATTATTAAAATATAAATAATAAATAAAAAACACTTTGTAGTATGTAATAATATAATCAATCTTAAATCATTAATACTTTCTATTTTTAAATACTTTTTCATACTAGGTAAAGATATATAATTATTTATAAATAATAAAAAACAACATAAAGATACTACTATGCTTAATATAAGCATATAGCCTTTATTTATAAGTACATTAGTGGTGTCAGTATATAAAGTTATTCCATAAATAACTATTACTAAAATACTCAATACGTATATGCTATTCTTTATATTTATTTTCTTAGTTCTATTATGTATCATTACATAAAATAAAATTGGATCTATTATGATTATTATTAACTCCAGTAAGCGAGTATTTGTGCTTAAAAAATTATGATTTGTTAAATAAGAAATATTATAGATAATATATAAGAAATTTATTAAACCTAAGTATCCTAAAACAGTAGCTATTTCTTTATAGATATTATTTTTTTGTATATCTAAACATATTTTACTATTAAAATAGCTAAATATAGCTACTACACTACTAAGAGTAATGGCTATATAATATGGTACTAGCATGGACATTTTACCTATAAATAAACAAATAATCAAAGATACTATTATGTACATTAATAAAAATTTAATTTGTGATTTATACTCATCAACCATACTAACCTCCTTTTAAGTCAAAATATATCTATTATAATAGTAATTGTTTTCTATTATATTTTCAATTAAATATATTTCTGTTTCTCATTTTTTATTGTTTTAGCACAAAAAAATAAAAGGTGGTAAGCAGTTTGCTTAACACCTTTTAGATAGATTAGTAAATAACACGGAAGTAGCGATGTTGTTATCTACCCATATTTATTTAATTTATATACTCTTGATTGAGCTAGAATTTTTCCCGAACAATTATCTTGCTCTTTTGAAGAGTTTCAAGACTTCTAGTTTGAGATATTACCACTCACCACTTCCTAATATAATAATATTAATTTTTTCTTATTTTGGTTCATATTATTTTATAATTTCTAATATTTTATTTTATATTTATTAGTTATATATTTTTATTTATCCTCATACATTTGTATATTAAGTTGTTTATCTCATATTTATGTGCATATCAATAATATGAAATACTACATTATGATTTATTTTCTATACATTTTTCAGGGTTTATATATACCTCTTCCCATTTTCCTTCGGAGTTCTTTTTATAATCTCCCATTTTTTTGTCAACTCCATTAGTTAATTCAATAAAAAGTACGTAATATTCATTTCCATATTTATTTTTATAATATGCTCTTTTTTCATATCCTTCTTCGTTAACTACTACGTCTCCATCAATAATATTACACCAATTTCCATATTCTATTTCTACAAAAGTTTTGGCATCATAAGACCAACCATGATATGGAGCACATAAATAATTTTCTGGTGTGAAATTCATATTAACTATTCTGTATTCGCTACCTTCCTTTTTCAAATATATATAACCATAATAATATGCAAATAATCCTTTTTCTTGTGAAGAACCTTCTATTGTCTCCATCTCAACAAAATATTTTAATAAATCTGGTCTGTCTTCATCACTAGGAACATTTTCCACTTTTATTAAGTTTATATGTAATATATTTTTAAAGGAATCTTTAAAATCTTTATAAGACATTTTCTTTTTATAATCATCAGATAAAAAGTTATATGCCACTGGGTAAGGTCCACCTGTGTCTCCTAAAGAACCACATCCTGTATTATTTAATTTTGTAGGATTTGCTGCTTCTCTTAGTACAGTAAAATAGTTAACTATGGTATCCTTACCTGATCTAAATGGTTTTTCTGGTAAATCCATTTTATATGGGTTTTCATTATAAAATTCTTCTAGGCTGCTTATATTTTCATCATTTAATATTGCTGTTTTAGATGGTCTAAAAAATCTCTCTAAATCAAAATACTCCTCATTACTATCTACAACTTCAATATCCAGGTCTATATTTTCTTCTGGAATATTATTTCCACCTAGTATATATTTATTACTTTCCTCTTCTGCATATATATTTACTGTCATTGACATTACAATTATTGAACTAAGAAGTATATACTTTATTTTGCCCATAAGCATTTCCTCTCTCTCTATTTTTAGTCTCTTTATATTATCTTTTACAGTTTTTTCTAAAATACACTAAAAATGTTTATATTTTTAATTTTTTTACTTAATTTTATATATAATATTTATTTTCCAAGTGACTTTTACATGTTCTTCCTCTACAATAATTACCATAATATCGTAATCATTTAAAGGGGATGAAGTTTTGAAAAAAATAGACGAAAGAGATACCATATTTGCTAGATCACATTATAAAAAGGGAACTCTAGCTTATGAAGATTATTATGCTAAAAATCCAGATAAAAAACAGGTTGATGATAGTTTTAGAACTAGACCAGAGCTTTTAGAAGAAGGGACTACTACCTACAATGAATTAAACTCTCCTATTGCAGGAAGTGCCTTTGCTTTTTTAGGAGATATTAAACATTTATGTGAAGGAGATGTTTCACCTAATAAAATAAATGCAGATTCAAAAGTATTCACTAAAAAAATTAAAGGTATAGCCTCTTTGTATGGTGCTTCTATGATTGGATTAACCAAGTTAAAAGAAGAACATTTATATACTCATAGAGGTAGACATGAGGATAATTATGGAGAAGAAGTTAATTTAAATCATAAGTATGCCATAGTATTTGGATGTGAAATGGATAGGGATATGATAAATAGATCTCCTATGATAAGTGAAGTAATTGCCACTTCTAAAAGTTATGTTGATATTGCTATTATTGGTATGATTCTTAGCTATTATATTAGGAGCTTGGGATATGATGCAAGGAACCATGTGGACTCTAATTATCTTGTTATGCCAGCTCTTATAGGAGAAGATGCTGGTCTTGGTCAAATAGGTAGAAATGGTATCCTTACAAATAAGGATTATGGCTCTATGTTTAAACTTGGAGTAGTAACTACTAACCTGCCTTTAGATATGGATGAAAAAGTGGATTTCGGGCTTGATGACTTTTGTAAAGTCTGCAAAAAATGCGCTCTAACTTGTCCTAGTCAATCATTATCTAGAGAAAATAAAATTGGTAAAAATGGTGAGTATAATTGGACTGTAGATGTGGAAAGTTGTTATACTAAATGGAGATATCTAGGAACAGATTGTGGTATGTGCATATCTGTATGTCCATTTAGCCAAAACTTAGAAAGCATTAAAAATTGTGATTCATTTAAGAAAAATGGTCCAGGTATTACACTAGCTCTAAAAGAATATAAAGACAAATTTGGTTCAAGAGTTTTTGTTCCTGGAAATCCTTCTTGGCTTAGATAGAATTCTTACAATAAAAAACATCAGTCATCTTATTAAAGGATAAACTGATGTTTTTTACTTGCTAACTATAAAGTTATCTTATTTCCTTCTTCATAAAATATCTTTTATGATTATTTTTAGGACAATTGTCTAAAGTACCAAAAACTTCATATCCATACTTTAAATAAAAATCCTTTGCTTGAAAATCAAAGGTATCTAAGTGAATCAAATGACATCCTTTTTCTTTTCCTATATCTTCTGCTTCTTTTAAGAGTTTAGAGCCTAATCCTTCTTTTCGATACTCTTCTTTAATCCAAAGTACATCTATATACATACTGCTTCCACAATATATTTTGCAAAGTATTCCACCTATTATATCTCCCTTAGGATCTTCTATAACTCTATTTATCCATATAATAGGTGTTGATTCTTTAATAAAAAGTTGAGATGAATTGTATTGTACTATCTTATCTACAATAAAATCTCCTTCTTTTTCACTACATTCCCTTATTATAAAATTCTCCATTTACCCCTCCAATGAAAATTCGCTTCGCTCATGTCGCCAACGACCTTGAGAAACAGGTCCGTTGCTCCATTAAGCAGTTGGATTTTATATTTTAACTTTGATAACTTACTCTTTTCATTGTAGCATGGATTAATTTAAATACCAGTACCCCTACAATCAAATTTATCAGCATGGCTGGTACTACTACTGCTGCAAATAAAATAGTAAAATTACCAGGAAGACCAACTAAAATTTGACATGCACTTAAAAATATTAATCCACTTATTGCTGTTCCTGATACCATTAATATACTTGATACTATAAAATCTTGACTTTTTTCTGCAAGTTTTTTAATGAAAGGTAATTTATACATTAATATCATTAACACAAAAGTAATATTAGTAGTTAAAATCTTATCTATAACATTTGGTACTTGCCCCCCTGGAAAAGAAGTTGTCATACCAGAAAATATTCCTGCTATTATTCCACATACTAAACATGTTTTATAATCATCTTTATTTAAAATCATTATTGAAAATAACATAATAAGTGTCATATCAGGTTTTATTCCAAAGATTGCAGGTTCAATTTGGTGTAAAACTAAACCTATTCCTAAAAGTACTGCATTTAAAACTAATTTCCTTGTATTTAATCTCATATTTGATTCCTCCAAATTTTTTTTAAATTTAAATAAATTAATCCTCTTTAACCTTTTGAGAGTTTTAGTTCAAACCAAAATTTTCACCTACCTTTCTTTTTATGGCTGGATTTTTACAATAAAAAAACTCCGTCCTATATATAATAGGACGGAGTTGAATCCGCGTTGCCACCTAATTTGTGTATTAAAATACACCTCTTAATATTGGTACTAACATACCTCATTTGCTGTAACGTGCAACCCACGGTAAAGTCTACTTTCATAAAATGATTTCGATTTACTCCTCAAAGGCCCATTCATCAAATTTCTTCTTGTTAAGATTCCACCATCCTTAACTCTCTATATTGAATCTAAATTTGACTACTATCCCTTTTCAAAGGATTTAATTTATTATTAATAATATAGTATGTATTTATCCTGATTTTGTCAACACTTTTTAAAGAAATTTAAGTAGCGGATTTATCCCAGGTGTTAACAAATATATATCCTTGGCGACATGAAGTGATTCGCCCACACAGTGGCTCAAGTGAAACGAATTTTATATTATTTTAAATGGATTTAAATTCACTTCACTTTTTACAATTTCAACACTTTCAAAAGTATCTAAAAATCTTTTTATAACATCTTTAAAAATGTCTTCTGTATCAAAATGTCCACAGTCAATTATGCACATTCCCATATCTAAAGCATCTTGAGCTTCATGATATTTTACATCACCTGTAATTATAACATTACAATTTTTAGATTTAGCAAGACTAACCATATCCGAACCTGCTCCAGTAACTACTGCTACTTTTTTTATCTTAGTATTTAATTCTCCTACAACTCTTATATGATCCATGTTTAATTTTAATTTAATTTTTTCACATAAGCTTTGTAAATCCATGACTTGATTTAAAGTTGTATATCTTCCAAGACCTACAGAGTTACCTTTATTTTCAAGTTTATATACGTCATAAGCAACTTCTTCATATGGATGAGCCTTAATCATTTTATCTATAGTCTTTTGAAGAATACTTTGTGGTACTATAGTTTCTATTTTAACTTCTTTTACTTCTTCTGTTTCTCTAATCTTGCCTATAAAAGGATTAGCATTCTCTTCTGGTCTAAATGTTCCTACTCCTGGGGTGTTAAAAGTGCAGTGACTATAATTACCTATATGACCTGCTCCAACGTCTCCTAGGGCCTCTCTAATAACTAATTCATGAGTAAGTGGCACATAGACTGCTATCTTATGCAAAACCTCACTGTTTGTTATATCTAATACTTTCGTGTTTTCAAATCCCATTATTTCCATAAAGTAATCATTTAGTCCATCAAAAGCTATATCAAAATTTGTGTGCATAGAATAAAGAGCAATATCATTTTTTATAAGCTTATGTATTAATTTTCCCTTCAAATCTCTAGTGTTAATTTTATTCAACTTTCTAAAGATAAATGGATGATGAGTTACTATTAAATCCACATTATTTTTTATAGCTTCTTCTATTACATTTTCATTCGCTTCTAGTGATACTAGTATTTTTTTTACCTCAGCATCAAAATCGCCTACAAGTAGTCCTACATTGTCCCAATCATAAGCTAAGTTAAGTGGATATTTGTTTTCTATTTTTTTTATTAAATCATTTAACTTCATTTTTTCAACCCCTTGTTAAATTAATTTGTTAAGTTTTTCAATTCTATCATTAGCGAAATTTCTCTTAGATACAACTACTTCACTTTCTTTGTCCCCAAGTTTTTCTATTATATTATTGTATTTTTTTATCTTGTTGTCTATAAATTCTACTAATAATTCATCTTTATTTTCAATTAATTTTTGTCCTATTTCATAATAAATTTCATCTTCTACTTTAGTATTTTTACCACTATACTTTGCCACAATGATTTCGTATAATCTAAAATCTTCTTTTTCCAAACACTCATCTAATATTTCATATCCATTATTTAATAAATATATTCTTAGATCTTCCTGAGCTTGCATTGGTTGTAATATTAATCTTTCACTACTTTTTGCAACTTCTTTATTGGCTTCTAAAAGCTCCCCTATTAAAATTCCACCCATACCTGCGATTATTATTTCTTCTACTTCACCTTTTTTTAGTACTTCAATACCAGATCCTAATCTTAGGTCTACTTTATCTTGAAGTTTATTTCTATTTACTTCACTTCTAGCATTTTCTAATGGTCCTTTATTTATATCTGCAAGTATTGCGTAATCTATTATACCCTTATTTAATAAGTATACTGGTATATATCCATGATCCGTTCCTATATCTGCTAATCTCTTGTTCGGAGTAACAAGTGATGCTATTTTTAATAGTCTATTAGTTAATTTCAATTTATTTCGTCCTTTCATTTTTCTTATTATATGTATTTACATATTATTATAAATATCTATTATATAAAATCCTTATAATTAAATAAAAATTCGCCTTAGTTGGCGAATTTTTATATTTTTATATTAATCTAAATAATCTCTAAGTTTTTTCGATCTACTTGGATGTCTTAATTTTCTTAAAGCTTTAGCTTCTATTTGTCTTATTCTTTCACGAGTAACATCAAACTCTTTTCCAACTTCTTCAAGAGTTCTTGCTCTACCATCTTCTAGTCCAAATCTTAATTTTAAGACTTTTTGTTCTCTTTCATTTAATGAACCAAGAACTTCTTCTATTTGATCTTTTAATAATGAGTATGCTGCAGCTTCAGCTGGAGCTAGAGCATCTTCATCAGGTATGAAGTCTCCTAAATGAGAATCTTCTTCTTCACCTATTGGAGTTTCTAAAGATACTGGATCTTGAGCTATTTTCATTATTTCTCTAACTTTTTCCTCAGACATTTCCATTTCTTTAGCTATTTCATCTGGTTTAGGATCTCTACCTAATTCTTGTAATAATTGTCTTGATACTCTTATTAGTTTATTTATTGTTTCAACCATGTGTACAGGTATTCTTATAGTTCTAGCTTGATCAGCTATTGCACGAGTAATTGCTTGTCTTATCCACCATGTGGCATAAGTTGAGAATTTAAATCCTCTAGCATAGTCGAATTTTTCAACTGCTTTTATAAGACCTAAATTTCCTTCTTGTATTAAGTCTAGGAATAACATTCCTCTTCCTACATATCTCTTTGCTATACTTACAACAAGTCTTAAGTTAGCCTCCACAAGTCTTGCTTTTGCAATTTCGTCACCTTCTAGCATTAATTTTGCTAGCTCAACTTCTTCATGAGGTTTAAGCAAAGGTATTTTACCTATTTCCTTTAAATACATTCTCACTGGATCGTCTATACTTATTCCCTTTGGTAGAGATAAGTCTAATTTATCCATTTCTATATTTTCTTCTTTTTTTAATTCTTCATCTACATCTTCATCTATGTTTTCCATATCTAAAGTTAAGTCATCTTCTTGTGCAGAAAAATCAACTGCTACTTTTTCAGTCTTAGATTCTAATACTTCTATACCTAAGTTTCCTAAAGTTTCATATAAATTTTCTACTTTATCTTTATCTAGTTCTGTATCTGAAAAGGCTCCCATTATTTCATCTAAAGTAAGTGAACCTTGTTTTTTACCTTTTTCAATTAAATTCTTTGCTGTTGCTCTTTTAGATTCTTTGTTATTTGCCACACTCAAACCTCCTTTCAAATTGTTATAGGCTTTTTAAACTCTTTTGTATATCTAATATTTTTAAACTAATTTTCATAATCTCCATATTCTCTAGTTCTACCTCTTTCACTCTGTCTTTATCTATATTACCGTCGTTTAAACTTAATTCTAATTGCTTTTGCTTATTCAATAAATCATTTACTTCTCTGTGTAATTTATTTCTTTTTACACTTTTAATAATTTCATCAATATTTTTAGAGTTATAGTTACTAATGCTATTTAATGATATTTTATCCAAATCATGCAAATATTCTTCAGATATGTTTAAACATTTAGTTTTGTCAATAGTTATTTTGTCCAAATCTTTGTTTTTAATTATAAGATTAAAAATTTCCTTACTTTCCTTTAATAAGAATTCATCTTCCCTAATTTTTAACAATGCAGTATCTCTAAGTTCTTTATTTTCCAGTAATAATTTAATAAAAGTCTCTTCTACGAATTTTTCACCATTTTCAATATTTTTAATCTTCTCAATGGGTTTTTGTTCTTTTTTTTCATATTTTTTAAAGTTTTTCTTATTATTATATACTTTTCCAAATACTTCTTCCTTCATTGCTTGTAAACTTATGTTAAATTCTTTACTAACATATTTAACATAAAAATCTTTTTCTACGGGACTTGATAAAGTTTTTATAAGTGAAGCAGCTTCTTTAGCAAATTTAATTATATGTTCATCTCTATTAAAATCATATTTTCTCTTTAAGATATTAATTTGAAATATAATATGAGGAACAGCTTCATCTATTGCCTTTAAAAAACCTTCTCTCTTATATTTTCTGATAAAGTCATCTGGATCTTTACAGTCTTTTAAATTTAAGATTCTAACATTTACATTTTGTTCTTTTAGTATTTCTATGGCTCTTAGAGTTGCTTTTACTCCAGCATTATCAGAATCATAGGATATTATAGCTGTTGATGCATATCTTTTTACTAATTTACCTTGTTCATTTGTTAAGGCCGTTCCTAAGGTTGCTACAACATTTTCAATCTTAAATTCATATAAAGAAATTAAGTCCATATATCCTTCAACTAAAACTAATGAATCATTTGCTATACTTTTTTTAGCAAAATTTAAACCATATAAATTATATCGTTTATTGAATAATATTGAATCTGGGGAATTTAAGTATTTGGGTAAAGAGTCATCTAAAACTCTACCACCAAAACCTATTACGTTTCCTTTATAATCAAAGATTGGAAACATTACTCTATTTCTAAATCTATCATAGTATTTATCATCATTTTCCTTATGCGTAACTAGTCCACTTTCAACCAAATCTTTTTTTTCATAACCTATTGATAATAAATGTTCTATTAAAGAATTCCAAGAAGATAGAGAATATCCAAGTCCAAATTTTTTTATTATTCTATCACTTAATCCTCTGTTTTTAAGATAGCCATATCCTAAATTTTTGGTTTTTGATAAGTTTGCAAAATAAAATCTAGCAGCTTGTAAGTGGATATCTTGAATTTTCTTAATTTTTTCCATCTTTATTTTGTCTGCTTCACTAAAATTTACTTTAAACTCTATTCCATTTTTTTCAGCTAATAACTTTACAGAATCCATAAAATCTAAATTTTCCATTTTCATAACGAAATTAATTACATCTCCACCTTCGCCACAACCAAAACATTTATAAATTTGTTTATTTGCGTTTACATGAAAAGACCCTGTTTTTTCACTATGAAATGGACATAATCCCGTGTAGTTACTTCCTGATTGTTTTAAGTGTATGTACTGAGATATTACACTAACAACATCACATCTACTTTTAACTTCGTCAATTATATCTCTCATATTGTTCATATTATCACCCTCTGGTGGATTATTCTTAACATTACTATTTTACATGAAAATTTTTATTTGTCAATTATTATTATACAATATTCGACACCATTTGTATGTTGTCTTTAAGCATTTTCAGTAATTTTGACTTAATTTGTATTTTTTATAAAATTCATCAATATTCACCTCAAAAGTGCATATTTTTTTAATAAATGTACTTTTTAATATAAAATTTTTCCTTATATTAATATAATATTGGCTTTTTAAATAAAAACTCCTTTAATTTTGTCAACTTTTCTTGTATTTTTGGGATTAAAATAAGTTGCTTTATTAAAGATAATATTTATAGTATTGAAAATAAATTAAAAATTATGTAAAATTAGAACATTATTTTTTTACATTTTTCAAGGGTAGTCTTATATTTTTTTGTTTACAGATAAAAAGTGTATCTAGTTTAACATTTTAATCATTACTTTTATATATTCTTTTACCCTATTTTTCACTTTTCAAATATATAAATATGTTTCATAGTATTGTCTATCATATAGGTTATTACATAAAAATCCCCCTCTAAAAATTCTTATGAATATTTTTTAGAAGGGGAAAATAATTATTTATCCGTAAATATTAAACTTATTTGTTACATGAACAATTTCCTTTTTTTGCTTTTTTTACCATGCATTTATTCTTATTCTCATTAGAACACTTGCTTGTTACTTCCATTTTCACATTGTATGTGTTTGAAACAGGAGTAGATTGTGATTTACCATAACAATATGAACCTATACAATAACCTGTACATTTGTTAGACTTCCAACATCCACACTGGTTATTACACCCACATTCATCATGACAATCACATTTATTACAACAATTGCACTTTTTATGACAATCACATTCATTACAACAATTGCACTCTTTATGACAATCACATTCATTACAATAATTAAACTCCTTATGACAATCACATTCATTACAATAATTAAACTCTTTATGACAATCATACTCTTTATAATTATCATATTCATTCCAGCTATGACATCTTGACATTTTTTCACCTCACTATGAGGACCATTATTTTTTAATCCTCTTGCTATATAAGTATGAATATAATCATTTTTTGTTACTTTTTATATAAATATTATATAAAAAAAATAATATTTATACTTTTAATAGTTTACTACTCCATTTATTACAATATATAAAATTAAAATAATTAAAAAATATTAAATCATAATTCAATTAAAGATTTTTTTGACTAAAATAGAAAAGGTAAGATTGCTAAACAATCTTACCTTTTCTTATAAATTTAATTTTTATCTCATATAAGCTTTGTATTAATATAATACTAAAAGTTATATGCTCCTTTTAAACATTTTAATCCCACTATTATAGTATTTTTCTCTTTTACCCTTTTGAGCTCTATAGTCTATTAGTTCATTTATTTTTCTAGTATAAACAATGTCTTCACTTAATCTAATAAGACTTGTAAGATAATACTCATCAGTACTTCTAGGTACTTTTTTTCTTATAACTAAGTCAATGGCTGTTTTAGCACTTTCAAAACATCTTAAATGGGTGTGACCTTCTTTAAAACCCTTTTTTGTATTGTAAGCAATATAGCCATTTTTTACTTGGAAAATGATAAATTCATTTTTTTCATAAACCTTATTATTCATTTAACCAAATCCTTTTAGTTATTATACTAGCTTTTAAATTTTTATTTAATTAATTCTGATACTGTTACAAATTTATAGCCATTTTTTATCATAGTCGGAATAATTACATCTAAGGCCTTTACCGTATTTTCAGTACCATAGTCATGTAACAATATTATATCTCCATTTTTTGCTTTTTCTATTATAGCATTGGATATCTCACATGGAGGTGGATTTTTCCAATCTTTTGCATCTACTGTAGTCCATAAAATTATCTTATAACCACATTCTTTGGCTATTTCACCAAGTTCATTCTCATTATAACTACCAAAAGGAGGTCTAAACAGCGTAGGCTTTTCACCAGTTAGTTTGCAAATAATATCTTCACAGCCTTTAATTTCTTTTTTTATATCCTGAGTACTTAAATTGCTAATATCAGGATGTGTAAATGTATGGTTTCCTATTTCGTGTCCTTCTTTGACCGCTCTAATTAATGGTTTACTATACCAGTTACAATGTTTTCCTACTACAAAAAAAGTAGCTTTTACATTGTATTTGTAGAGTATATCTAATATTTCATTTGTTTCTTTAGGATGTGGTCCATCATCAAAGGTTAAACTAATGAGTTTTTCTTCTCTAGAGCCATTTTTTATAAAAACGTCATTATTTTCTTCTTGAGATGATGCTACCTTAAAACTGCATAATAACATTAATACTGTCATTATCATTAATATCTTATTCTTATTGGTTATCATAGTTGTCATACTCCCTTTCTTGCTTAACCAAAAAAGTTTTCCGTATAATAGGTTTTATAATATCCTCCAAATATTACACCAACACCTATATAAGTATAATTCCCCAAAATATTTTTTCTATGACCCAATGAATTGATCCAACCATTATGCGCAAATATAGCATTTGTCTGACCTGCTGCAATATTTTCACCTGCAGTTGTATAGTTTATGTTTTGTTTTTCCATTCTGTCAAAAGGTGTTTCATTTTTTAAATTATTATGATCAAAATAATTATTATCACTCATATCTAAACTATGATTTGTAGCACTTATTTTGGCTTTTTCACTGTATTGTAATGGTGATAAATTATTACTGTATCTAGTGCAGTTTGTTAAGTCAATTATTTCTAATTCGTAGCTTTTTATTAAATTTTCTTTATCTTTTGGATAAATATCATTCACTTCATCCTCACTGTTCTTATCAATTATTAGATATGCCCAAATCCTATTATCATCATGTTTATCATAGAAAGCTGTTATATACTTTCTATTCTTATATATGATATGATATTCATCATTAGAAGTAATTTTATACTTAACATTTCCTTTGGTTTTATAGCTTAGTGTGGAGTAATTTTCTCTTATATAATTTATGTCTTTATTAATATCTATTCCTTCGCTCTCACAAGAATTAATATTATTAGAAAATAATGCTACAACTTTCTTATTTTCTATACCAATCATAATAAATTTTTCTTTATTATTTTTGTATATATACCATTTGAAATTATATTCACTATTATCTATTCTAACTGGCTCTTTCAATTTCTCTATTACACTCTCTTTAGTGTCACCTATTTTTATGTTCTCAAAATAATCAATTTCTTCTACTTTTATAGTTTTTTCTCTATCTTTCATTTTGTAATTCTCATTTTCATTTAAAACTTTTATTTCAATTATTTCTTTTATTTCTTGAAAAAAATTAGTATTATAACAAAAAATCAATAATATTACTAAAAATACAGATAAAAACTTTTTCAATAGATTCCCTCCTTATAATTAATCGAGTAGGAAAAACTCAGGGTAATTAATCCCAAGTTCAGACTCACCGTTACTAGTGACGCCCTTGCTTACGGGTTATCTTCCTGTTGGTTGGGCGATAAGGTTTCTTTCAACCTATCGGCTCAGTAAACATGCTGAACGTACAAAAAGCTTTATCTCTTGATAAAGCTACAGTTTAACGTAAAATAGTTCTTCTAAAGTTCTGCCAAATACAGATGGTTTATCGAACTTCCAAGTTCCATCATATATTAATTCTCCATTTAGGTAGAAAGTTCCTTCGCCATGTTTTTTTCCATGTAGAAAATCACCTATATATTTCTTACCTTCATTCCATATGTAAGTTCCTTGACCGTGTATTAAGTTGTTTTTCCATTCACCTTGATAAATCAAATTACCCGTATGATCAAAACACATACCAAAACCTTCCATTTTACCTTGGGCATATTCCCCATTATATCTACTTCCATCTGCCCAAGTAAAAACTCCTCGTCCATGCTTTTTATTATTTTGCCACTGACCAATATATTCATCTTTATTGGCATATTTCATTTCACCAATACCATTAAATAAATCCTCTTCAAAATAACCTAGATATTTATTACCATTATCAAATAAACATTGACCAGTACCTTCTCTTATATTATTTTTAAATTCACCAATGTATTCCATAATTATTTCTTCATCATCATACATTACGTAATAAGAATTACCATGTAATTCATTGTTTTCTATTTTACCTATATATTTATCTCCATTAGAAAATATATAAATTTTATTTTTATTACAACTATAAATATCTTCTTCGCTTAATTCTTCTTTTTCTAAAAAAGCTACTTCTTCTTTAGTTGCAAAATTTTGCTTTTTCTCTGCTTTTCTTTTCATTGATTCTATGGATTTTATCTGTTTTTTTAAAGTATTTATCTCTCTTAAATACTCATTATATATGTTAACAAACTCTTGTGTTGTTCTCATTTTCTCTTCCCCCATTTTTTATGGAATAACCTTATTATATTATAAAATAATAATGCTTATTTTGCCATACTTAAGTAAGTATTTCCTTCTTGAATTACATAACTCCTCTATATTTCAATTTTTCACATATAAATTATATAAAACTTAGATTTCCATAAATCAAATAAATTATAATATCCTATGAATTAAAAAAGGTAAGGATTATTTCCTCACCTTGATTATATCTTATAAGAATTTTTCTTTAAATCCTCTTCCTTTAACTTCGTTTATATCATTAACTGAAATAAATGCATTTTCATCATATTTCATAGCTATTTCTTTTATTTTTGGTATTTCTTTTGATAATACTACAGAGTAAATAATTTTCTTCCTTTCATGAGTGTATGCCCCTTCTCCATCTAAGTAAGTTACTCCTCTAACTAGTTCTCTCATTATATCTTGTGCTATAGGTTCCACATTATTTGAAAATACCATAACTGCTTTTTCATCATTCATTGCATCCTTAACAAAGTTCATAGCTTGAGCATTTATAAACATAGCAATAAGTGTGTATAATGCCAAGTTCCATCCAAATAAAAATCCACTTACAGAAACAATTGCTAGGTTTATAGCAAAACAAGTATGTTTTATTTCTATATTCTTCTTAATCTTTAATATGGCACCAATTATATCAGTACCTCCCATTGAAGATTTTGTTCTAAAAATCATACCTGATCCTATGCCACATAGCACTCCGCCGTATACACTTTGAAGTATTATATCATCTATTGGGATATAAGCTCCTATTTCTTGTGTTACACCTAAGGTGATTGAAAATATAACCATATTTATAAGACTAGTAATTAAAAAGTCTTTATCTAAATAAACAAATCCTAGTATAAATATGGGAACATTAACTATAAAAGTTAAAAATCCTACGTTTACTCCGCATAAATAGTTTAATGCTGTTGATATACCTGTAGCACCACCACTTAATAGATGTGCTTGTCTTAAGAACCCATTAATACCTATGGACATTATTATTATTCCAACCGTTATAATGGTATACCTTACATAAATATTGTCGTGCTCTATTGTGCTGACCTTGCTCATAACCAATTTCCTCCAAATAAAATAAATAATTTTCTTATTCATTATTCTTTCTATACAATATTATAGTAGTAATTTAAATATTGTAAAGTGCATAAAAGGTTTCATTATTAACTTAATAAGAAATTTTGAATGCATCTAATAATTTATTTTATTTTAAGCTATTTTCTTGATTTATGAATTTTATTTCTTGCATGTTTTTAATATTTTTATGTTTTATAGCAAGCATTTTTATTGATTTATGATTTTTTATATATTATATAATTCATTAGATGAAATATATAACTTTTAACTTTCAATTTTTTTATTCAATTATTAATTTCCCTCCTTTTTTGTCTATATAATCATTACCCTTACTCTCGCTAATTTGAGCATACCCATCTATAAAATCTGATATGGATTTATAATTGGGCTTTATTATTAAATCTCCCTTTGTATTAATAAATCCCCATTCTCCTGAAGTTATCATATAGTTTTTCATATTTATTCTTGCCAAACCTTCACTAAATGAACATGCATAATCAAAAATAGGATCTATTACAATTTTTCCACTTCTATCAATATATCCCCATTTATTATCAATACAGACAGGGGCTAGATTATTTTTAAATCCTCTCGCCTTGTCAAATTGATAGTCTATCATTAAATTACCTTCTTTATCTATATATCCCCATTTATTACCCTTTCTTACGCTAGCCAAATCATCTGAAAAGTCGGAAGCCATAATAAAATCACCTTCAATTACTACCCTCCCCTGATTATCTATATATTTATATTTATTCTTTGATTCTACCAATGCTCTACCATTATAAAAATTATTAATATAAGAAAACTTTGGTTCAATAATCATATTACCTTTTTTATCTATATATCCCCATTTTTTATTTATTCTAACTCCACATAAATCCTCACTAAAATTTAATGCTCCTTCATATTTAGGCTCTATTGCTTCTATAAATGATTTGTTTATAAATCCATACTTTCCATTAACTCTAATCTTTGACATACCCTCACTGAAATCATTTGCACTTTCCAACTGTAAAAAGAAATTTGTTTTTCCACTTTTATCAATATACCCAAAAACCCATTTTGTAGTACTTCTAATTTTTTTTATATATGTTACAACACAGTATCCCTCTTTAAATCTGTTAGATACATAATTAAACCTTGGTTTTATTGCCATTCTATGAGATTTGTCAACAAATCCATATTTACCATCTCTTAGGATGGGAAGAATCAACGCCTTATTCTTC
Source organism: Terrisporobacter sp. (assembly GCA_036648085.1). GTDB lineage: Bacteria > Bacillota > Clostridia > Peptostreptococcales > Peptostreptococcaceae > Terrisporobacter. Next base: position 8,590 of record JAVXJA010000023.1, on the reverse strand, counting down.
ATTTCACATCTCCTATAAATATTTAATCTTTTTATAGTTTATTATTTATAAAAGTTACATATACTAGTTTTTAGGTTCTAGTGTTTTTCTTTATCTCCTTAAGAACTTATTTTCAATAAAAAAAGGTTAAACCTGTTTAATATCAGGTTTAACCTTTTTTAGTAACAAATCTATTTATTATAATTTTTTAATACTTTAGCCGAGATAAAAAATCCGCGACCCTTTAGCTCCTGTCATCAAAACATTTTATTACTGCTTTAAGCCACTGGGCGGGAGCCAAATTGTAGACTTATCTCGTTGCTCAAAATTTATTTTTTTAATATATCATTTACTTTTTCTGATTTAGCATAAGAACTATTAGGGTCTTCATATTTTAAAGAATAGAAAGTATCCTTAGCTTTCTGAAGATTATCATTATTATAATAAATCATACCCATTTTATAATATGCATCATCGAAAAATTGTGATGTATTATTATATGTGTATATATATTTTTTATAATAAGTTAAGGCATTATCATAATCTTTTAATTTTTCATAACTTATAGCAGTTTGATAAATTGAATCGCCTTTAAATTCCTTAGAGCTATTATCTTTTAAAGCAAGTTTAAAGTATTTTATAGCATTTTCATAATCTCCAGCATTTTTATACTTTACAGCCTTCATATATAAAGCTTCTTCACCTTGTTTTAAAAGTTGAGCTTCTTCTTTTTCTTCTTTAGCTTGATCTAATTCAGTATTAGTTTTACTTAATTCATCTTGTTTTTTGTTTATTTCATCTTCTTTTAAGTTTATGGCTTGCTCTTTTTCATCTAACTTAGCATTTAATTCTTCTAATCTACTTTTGTTATACACTGTGTATGCTGCAGCACCTAATATAAATATACCAATTAATACATAAGCTATATTTCTTTTCTTAATAAGTATTTTTTTATGTTCTTTTAATTTAGCTATTGTTTTCTTTTCTTTTTTTACAGCAACTACTTCAAATTTTTCTTCGTCTATGTGATCATGGTTTTTGTCGAACAAATGATTATCTGCATCCACAAATCTAAGTCTCTCTAAAAACTCTTCTTTTTCCTTTATTTTACCCATTTTTTCATAAAGTAATATTAGGATTACATAAGGTTCAATTAATTCAGGATCCTCTAGTATTAATGAATCAAAAATTTCCATAGATTCTTCTGTTAACTCTTCATTTATAAATCTTATTGAATGATTATATCTTTCTAAGAATACCTTAAATTCATCAGAAGATAAAACATCTACATATTTTCTTGATAATTCATTATTTCCATAGCATTGACCTGTGTAAAAACTTTCAAATGCTTTTGCAAAGTCACATTTTAAGAGCTTTAACAAACCTCTTAAGTTTAAAATATCTTCATCCATTGGATTTAATTGTAGTGCCTCATCAACTAATGTAATAGCCGTAGTTATATAACTCTTTTGAGCTAACTCTAAAGCATTATTATACTTGTTATAAGACTCTAATTTAATTTCCTTAGGTAATATATTTGTACTTTCTTTTAATTCTTGTTGTAAATTTAAAATAGTTTCATCCTTATAATTAGATGTAACATATGATTGTGCTAGTGCTTTTAATGTGTCGTTATTTTCATCTTCATCTATTTGAAAGAAAGTATAATCGCTTGTTTTATCTTCGATTAAGTCTATGTCTAGAATTTTCCTAGGCATATTATCAATATCAATTCTAATTTTTTCTCCTAAAATTTTAATCTCCTCCAATTCATCTAAATACAATTCTTATTATTCTAAGATATCATATTTATCATATCAAGTCAAAATTTTATATATTATAAAATATTTTATCAATAATTGGATTATCTATTAAAAATTTTCTTCATTATTCTAAATGCCTTTTCAGTATATGGGGGATACATAAAACTAAAGTCTATTGCAAAAGTTGATTTCACTACACTTTTCTCATGGGTAAAAGTTCTAAAACTATTATATCCATGATAAGAACCTATTCCACTATTTCTAACCCCTCCAAAAGGAATGTTTTCATTAGTAATATGCATAATAGTATCATTTACACATCCACCACCAAAAGAGACTTTGTCTAAAGTTTTATCAACAAAGTTATTATCTTCACTAAATATATAAAGGGCTAGTGGATATTTATTATGCTCTATAATTTCAAAAATTTCTTCTTCTTTTTCATATTCAATTAGAGGAATTATAGGTCCAAATATTTCTTCTTTCATAACATTATCATCCATGTTAACATAATCTAAAATAGTTGGTTCTATCTTTAATTTTTCTTCATCATACTTGCCACCGTATACTATCTTTTCTTTATTTATAAGTCCTAAAATTCTATTAAAATGTTTTTCATTAATTATCTTGGGATAATGATTACACATAAGTGGTTCTTCTTCATAAAATTCTCTTATATATCTTTCCATATTTTCTATTAATTGTTTTTTTATATCTTTATGAACAATAATATAATCTGGTGCTATACAAGTTTGACCACCATTTATTAACTTACCCCATACTATCTTCTTAGCGCTCTTATTAATATTTGCACTCTTATGTACGATGGTTGGACTCTTACCCCCTAATTCTAAAGTGAGGGGTGTTAAATTTTTAGCTGCAGCTTCCATTACTTTTTTGCCTATGGTAGGACTTCCTGTAAAGAATATATAATCAAATTCTTTAGTAAGTAAATACTGGTTAGAAACATGTTCTCCAAACACAACATAAATATATTCTTCATCAAAATACTTGTCTATCATTTTTTTAATAGTTTTCGTAGTATTTTCACTAAATCTAGATGGCTTAACTATTGCACAATTCCCTCCCATTATTGCTCCAACTAAGGGTGCAATTGTTAAATAAAATGGATAATTCCAAGGAGACATTATAAGACAAAGGCCGTGGGGATCTTTATATATATAAGCCTTAGCACCAGGATTTAAAATGGAGGATTTAACCCTTTGAGGCTTTGCCCATCTACTTAACTTTTTCTTTACTGAATTTATTTCTGATATAACTAAACCAATTTCAGTTTCGTAAGCTTCAAATTTAACTTTATTTAAATCTTTATATATAGAATTCAGTATTTCATCTTCAAACTCTTCTATGGCATTTTTTAATATACTTAATTGTTTTATTCTAAAGTTTACATTTTTAGTTTTTCCACTTTCAAAAAAAGTTCTTTGTTTCTTGATTATTTCGCCTATTCCTATTGATTCATGCATAATATCACCTATTGTTAAAATTATTTTTTCTCTACCATTATAACCTTTTTTACCTAAAATAAAAGGCCTAGATTTCCCTAGACCATAAATTTTTTATTCAGTTACAGCATTATTTTCTTCATTTGGTTTTTGGTTATCATCATCATTATTATTATTATTGTTATTATTATTGTTGTTATTATTATTGTTGTTATTGTTGTTATTGTTATTGTTATTGTTATTATTGTTGTTATTATTATTGTTATTATTGTTATCGTTTTTATCTTCTTCTATAGGCTTTTTGTCTTCTTCTTTTTTAGTACCTATAGCTATAACTTGTTGTTTTGGGGGATAATAAGATGTTGCAACCTTTTCTCTCTTTATTTCCTCACCATTATTATCGTAATATACTCTATATGTTGAAACAGTATAAGATTGTCTACCTCTTTCAATGACTTTCTCTGTTCCTTCTTTTAAACTTGGATCCTTTTCTTCTTTAGTAGAAAGTGAACCTACTTTATCAATGCTTGTAACTATTTCTATTCTCTGTTTATTTTTACTATTACCATAAATTTGACACGTTACTATACCATTACTGTAATTATTCTTTACATAAACTGGTACATCATAATTATTTTTAAATACAAAATCTAAACCATTGTCTGATACAGTAGCATCTTTCCCTTTATCTACATAACTTGATGGAATAGAATGATTTGTAACCTTAACTATATCAAGACCAGCATAAAGTACTGCATCATATAATGTAGTTGATACTTGGCAAACACCTCCACCAACACCTTGTACTGCTTCTCCACTTACTATAACAGTAGCATTTTTATAACCATTTTTTATTGTTCTCATCCCAGTATGCTCATTGTATGAAAATTCTTCTCCTGGCATTAATAATACTCCACTGGTTTTTTGTGTAGCTATCTTAATATTTTCTACTCTACCAGGACTGACATCAGATAATCTAGTACTAAAACTTCCAAGTAAGGTGTCTACACTTTCTAAATCTTCACTCTTCACTTCTGGCTCTACTTTAACTACAGTTAAAGTTTCTTCAAATATACCTCTTTGTAATGATTTTTTTAGATGAGATACAGAAGTATCCATATCTAATTCTAAACCTGGTTTTTCTTTTCCTATAATAACTTGTCCATTGTTAACTTCTAATGTTGCATTTTCCATTTCAACATTTATATCTTCTGCTATTTTTTCTAATTTTTCTTTAACTTTCTTTTCATCACAATCTACTACTACGTTTATTTCATTTTTATCTCCAACATAAAATTTGATCGTCGAGAAAATATTATTGAAAATCCCTTTCTTTCTATTTGAATTAAATGCATTATCTACAGTTTGATTAATATCATAATTAGTGTCTATTTCCTTTGGTTCTACAGCCCATGAATCTTCTTGATAGGTAAAAGTTATAGTTTCCACTTGTAAATCACTTTTTATTTTTACTTTTGCTTCTTCTTTAGTTAGTCCACCTACATTTACATCTTTTATAAATGTATTTTTAACTATTTTGTCACTGTTCATTTGAAGGGTAGCTGCTCCAACTACTATTATTAATATGCCAGCTAAAATTACTATAGCTAGATTTATTCCTCTTAATTTCTTCATACTATTTCTCCTTACCTAATGGAATTCTAATGCGTAATTAAACCTTATATTCTTTTACAACCTCATCTTCTATACTATAAATTATTTTATTGTACATATCTATAGAGAAAACTTCCTTAGGCTTAAACCATCCTGTTTTAACTGAAAAGTAATAATAAATATTTCCATTCTTTTTAGTCATTTTTTCTAAATCTTTATTACTGTATTTTTCAATTTCTTCCACTGTTAATAGTTTTACACTATTATATTTTTTATTATTTTCATTAAATACTTTTTCCAACATACTTTGTGCGCTTTCTTTACTTATGGAGAATTTCATTTGTCCACTTATTTCATCAAAATAATAATATGCATCACTATACTCAGATACGTAATCTTTCTTTTGAGATTTATATGAATATATTTTCTTAGTTTTAGCATCTATCAAAACTTCATTTATTACTTCATCTTCTTTTAAGACTTCACCATAATAATATCTTTTGCCATTTATAGTTTGTAAGTAAGAGTTTACAGATAAGTCCTTCTTACTTTCGCTACTCCTTCTTGCAATTAAACTAATAATATCATCACTGGTCATTGTATAATGTGAAATATATTTATTGTATTCTTCTTCTAGTTCATCAATTTTTTCATTATCATAATATGGATTTAGATAACTTAAATATTTTAGAGCTTCTTCGTATTTGCCTTCTTCTGCAAAATACTTTCCTTGTTCTAAATAATAATCATACATTAGTTTTATGCTTTCTTTCTTAGCATTTTCTGCTAGAGAGTAGTATTTTTCATCTTCTTCTAAAACCTTATCATATTCATTTATTGCTTCATGATACTTCTTAACTGATTGTAACTTTGTAGCATTTTTGTAAATTTCTCTTGATTCATATATAGTCTTAATATGTTGTTTGTACTCATCTAATTCTTGATTTATTCCTCTTAAGGATGATGATATCTGTAAATATGAAGATGCACTATCATAAGTAATGTTTTCTTCTATGTACATTTGGTCAACCCTTTTCCCTAAATCTATTAAACTGCTTGAATCTATCTCTATTGTTTTTAAAGAGTTTAAAATATTGATTAAGCCCATATACTTTTCTTTAGTTAATTCACCATTAACATACATATCTGCACTATTCATTAAAATATTAGATAATTTTTTCGATGCTTTTTTATCAAATTTATTTATCTTTGAATCTGAAAATTCTTTTTCTAATCCTTCATAATAACTTTCTGCCATACCATATTGTCTATTTTCTATATATGTAACAAAAGTATTTACTTCGTCACCTACATTAAAATTATCACTACTAAAATATAATACTATTACTAAACACATCAATGCAATTGCTGATAGTGCCAGTTTTACAAGATTTTGTTTATTATCATTTATTAGACTACTAATTTTATCCCAAAATACCTTAAAATTCATTTCATTTCCCTTCCTACAAACAAATAATTCATTAAAGCTTTTTTTAATTATAACATATAAATTATATTTTTTCATAAAAATGCTAATGAGCTTTTTTGAATTTTTAAACAATTTACCTCTTTAGTTATTTATACTACCTAAGTTAAAACAAAAATAAATAATATCTCCTTAAAATTATTTTTTTCAACAAATAAATATCTCTTAAATAAAGATTAACATATATTTAGTTTTATTTTAATATTTTAATTACTACAATATGTTTACAAAAACAATACTAATATCATCCTTGCTTCCTTCTTCACTTAATTTATTCAAATATTTTTCGTAGTTTTTTTCTAATACAAAACGAGTGAAAATATTTTTATTGTATTGTCTCATTGTTTTTTCTAAATCTTTACTCATACTTTGAAAGTTTGAAAAACTATTATCATATCCATCAGAATACATGACCGCAGAAAAACATTCATTATCATTCTTTTTTTCTATTTTATATTGAAACTTATTATAGGCATCTCTTTCTGACAAAGTATTTACTAATCTAGTATATTTATACGGGAAAATTTTTGTAAACACATTATCTTTATTAATTAAAATATCACCATCACCTAATTTTAAATATAATTTATAATCATTACTCACAATCATACCTAATAAAGTAGTTCCATATCTATAGTAATCTGTTTTGTAAACACAAGGTAATTTTTTATTATAATGTGAAGTAACCTGTTGTTTCCACTTACTACAAATTTCATATTGTATTTTTTTATTTTCTAAAAGATTCTTTATTAATTTATAATCACTTTCTTCTTTAAGATATTTACCCATAACTTCTATTAATGCTTCACATGCAAATTGTGATCCATCGCTACTGAAAATAAAATAATCTCCACTATGACCATCTGCTACAGCACAAATAACTCCATTGTTAGAAATTTCATAAAATATATAATCTTGAGAACCTTTATTTTTTATTTCATTTTTATACCCAGTTATACTTTTACTAAAAACAGAAATCTTCATTTTAACCTCCTAAATAACACTCATTCTATTTTAAATAATATGTATATGAGTAATTAAAAAATTCGCTTCGCTCATGTAGCCAACGACCTACAAACCAGGTCCGTTGCTCCATTAAGCAGTTAGAAATTATATTTTTTCCACAAAATAGATAAAATATAATTTTCTAAGAATTAAAAAAACCGCAAATTATTAAAAAATAATTGCGGCTTAATATAAATGTTCTTCTTTTATCCCTATGATATTTTTCTTCTTCTTTGAATTCTTTGTGATTTATTTTTATTGTCAGAGGGAACAGCTTTATTAGAAGTTTTAAATTGTACATCAGTGATTTTCTTCCAGTTAATCATTGTTAATAATAATCCTATTCCTAAAGTTGCTATCATTGCCATCATCATATAATAACTAGGTCTTATGTTTACCCCTAATAAAGAATTTACTATTATAAGTGCTATTGCCATTGGAAAGCATACTAATCCTGTTTTTCCTACAACTTTTAGTATTCTAACTACTATATTTAAAAAGTATTTAAACTTATTTATTGATTTTACCTTAAACTTTTTTAAAGTCCTTTTCACGTTCCTCACCCCGATTTTTATGAAATATCTATATTTACTACATTATATCTATAATAATATCAAACTTATGTATAAATGGCAATAATTATCCAATTTTTTGTAGAAAATTAGTTTATAACTTGCATATAGCATTAGTCACACAAAGTATTAAGATTTAATAAAATAAATAGATATATAATTCTTTTAATGAGGTGATTTTTATGACATGTCTTCCTAACTTAGGAGAAAAAGCTCCTAACTTTAAAGCTAATACAACCTCTGGTCCTATTGAATTAAGTGATTATACTGGGAAATGGATTGTTTTATTTTCACATCCGGGGGATTTTACTCCAGTATGCACTACAGAATTTATGTGTTTTGCAAAATTCACACCAGAGTTTGAAAAAAGAAACGTTCAGTTGATTGGTCTTAGTGTAGATAGCAACAGCTCACATTTAGCTTGGATATATAATATTCTTTGTTTAACAGGAATCGATGTTACCTTTCCTATTATAGAAGATAGGGATATGAAAATAGCAAGACTTTATGGTATGATTTCTGAACCTATGAGCAGTACAGCTACAGTTAGAACTGTATTTATAATTGATGATAAGCAAATTCTTAGAACAATTCTTTATTATCCACTATCAACTGGTAGAAATATTCCAGAAATACTTAGAATAGTTGATTCTCTACAAACTGTTGATGATCAAAATGTAGTTACTCCTGCTAACTGGTTACCAG
>JAVXJA010000022.1:19380-43271 GCA_036648085.1 Terrisporobacter sp. | reverse complement strand
ACAATATTACTTGAAAAAGAAAACAGTCTTGGCGGTAAAATAAATAGAAAAAAATATGAGCAATACTTTAGAAAATATGGAAAAAGGATTATCTAAGGAGTATTATAATTTTATATCAGCTTCTTTACATAAATATTTATTAAGCAAGAAGACTTTTTTAGATAAACCTATGAAGTAAGGCTGGAAATATAAGCTGTGATAGTGTTGTTTGTAATGTAGATTATCCTTATTTCGTTAAAAACTTAATTAAAGATGATGTAGAAAAATTTAAATATAATAAAAAAAATCTTGAAAATTTAAGCTTCTCTCCCTCAGTATTTATGATTTATTTGGGATTAAATAAAAAATATGAAGAACTTAAGCTTCATAATATTTACATTAATAAAAACTTCAAAAAAAGTATTGAAGATGCTTTTAATGGTGAAATTCCTTCTAATCCATCTTTGTATTTATATAGTCCTAGTAGTATTGATAATAGTATATGTAAAGAAAATGATAGTGTCTTAAATATTATGTTAAGAGTTCCAAACTTATCCTATGAAGATATACTTTGGAATGATGAAGATATAAAAAAATTAAGGAATTTAATTATAAATACTATAAAAAATATAGACGGATTAAAAAATATTGAAAATCATATTGTATATGAAGATTATCTAACACCAATGAATTTAAGTAATAATTACAATGCCTATATGGGAAATGCTTTTGGACTTAGTCATAACATACTTCAAAGTGGTTATTTTAGACCTCATTTAAAATCAAAAGAAATTAAAGGTTTATATTTTATTGGTTCTTCAACTCATCCTGGTAACGGTGCATCAGTAATAATAGATGGAAGTAAAGTATTGTGTAACATTATTTCCTCTGACTTAAATAATGATTAATAAATTAAGCTTCGCATAAGCCCTATGGGCAAAATATATCTAAATTAATAGCTTTAAATAAAAATTGTTTCAACATAAAAAGATGATGAATTAAGAGTTGAATTCATCATCTTTTTTATAAATATTTATCCACCTAAAGTAACGTCCTGTTTATCATACCAGTTTATAGCATCATAAAAATCCTTTTCTTTAAAATCAGGCCACATAGTATCAACCACATAAAAATCTGCATAAACAGATTGAACTGGTAAGAAACCACTAAGTCTTCTTCTACCACCCCATCTTATAATTAAATCCATTCTAGAAATGTTCTTGGATTGTAATTTAGGATCTATATTATGTTTTCCTATAGGACAATACTCTTTTTTGAGGTTTAAATCCCAACCCCATCCATAATGAATTAAGAAATTAACCTTAATACCACCTTTTCCAAACTTAACTCTTTCCCTAATGAAAGGTAAAAGTTCAGGTGGGAAAGAATGAGTATTTGATTTTCCAACAACTAATATTTCACAATCTTCTTTAGTCAAAAGCATGACAGATTCTACACAAGCTTTAATAAAAGCTTCTTTTTGAGCTGGAGGTCTTTTAGTATTATCCACTGTATATCCATAGAAAGTAACTTCTTTCACACCTTCTTTTTGGCATAACTTAAAAAGTTCCAGCCCTGGATTAACTCCATGTTCATATCCATTTTCTTTATCTAAATTATTTTCTACTGCCCATCGTCTATTGCCGTCTGGGATTATTCCAATATGTTTTGGTACTCGCATAATACCTCCGTATGTAATTAGATTATTTACTTATATTTCCCCAAATAATAATAAATACACTACTACAGAGAAAAATCCTCAGCAAAGTGAGGATTCTGAAGTGAATATATATGTTTCAATGATTCTCCATGAGTCACCACACCGTTTATTATATAAAACGGAGAAAATATATCCAAAGAATATTTTATCATCCGATCATAAGAATAAAATATTCTTTAGTGTTCCTACTTATATTCTATTGTGTTTTGAGAAAAATTACCACATAAATTTTAAATCTTATTTATTAAGTTATAAATTTTAAAATATTGAAGTAAAACTTCAACAGTTATATAATAAAACTTATAAGCGAAAAAAGCAGGTGAGAAAATGGACTTTAAAATAGTAAATGATGTTATAATAACAAACACTGATAAAATGAGATTCGATAGAGGTAAGGAGTATTACACAGATGGATATGTTGAAGAAGTAAAATATACAAATAAAGATAGAATATTAACTATAGATGGCCATGTGGCATCCGCCAATCAAAATCGTGTCTACGACTCATCAATAAGAATAGATTTAGCTAATAAAGAAATACTTAGCGCAGTCTGTGATTGTGAAGACTGTATTAAAAGAGGTAGTGTCGGTCATATAGCAATTTGTAAACATGTAGTAAGTGTAGCTTTGTATGTAGAAAATCTGCTTAGATCTGATGTAATAAGCAGTTTAAAACAAACTACAGTAGTAGTGAAAAATAGTAATAAAATAAAAAGAAGTAAAAATTTTATAACAAAAGATTTATTAGATTATTTTAAAAATAATAGAAGAGAAAAGGTTAATTTAGATATAAAGTTAGAAGCTACTGGAGATTATAGTTTAATTTGTGACTTTAAACTAGGTATTGATAAAATGTATGTAATGAAAAATATTAGGGATTTTGCTTATTCTAGATTAAATTCAAAAGACTTAATATATGGTATAGATTTCGTATATAATCCTATAAATAATTACTTTGATAATGATGACGAAAAAATAGTAGATATGATAGAAGAGTACGGAGTAGAATTGCCTTTTAATGCATCACCAAAAGATATTAAATTCATGATAGCTAAGGGCTCTAATGTAAGAAGAATATTTGAATCACTTCAATACAGAGACTTTGATTTGAAATTTAGAAGTATGTACTATAATCCACAAATAATAATTGGTGATTTACCAATAAAATTAGACTTAGAAATGAATAATGAACAAATATTGTTAAAAGCTAAAGATATGTTGCCATGTCCACTCTCAGCAAAAGGGGACGTTGTGTTTTATAAAGGAAATATTTATTTATTAAGCAGTGAAAATGGTATTTATTATAAAAAACTATATGAAGTTTTAAATGAATTTAAAGAAATATCCTTTGAAAAAGAAGAAGTAAGTCAGGTGCTTACAAACGTCATTCCTAAGTTGAAAAGGATTTGTCAAAGAATTAATGTAGATGAAAAAATTCAGGCTAATGTATGTAGGGACTTACAAGTTAAATATTATTTTGATTTAGAAGAAAGTAAAGTTACTTGTAAAATAGACTTTTATTATGATGGTATAGAAGAAAATAAATTTATTATAAAAGATATACAAAAAGAACAAGAAGCTATTTACAGACTATATACTAACTTCTTTGAAGAACACAAAGATAAATATGTTTTTAGAGGTAATGATAATCAACTTTATGATTTTTTAAGTAAAGAAATAAATAGATTGAAAAATATAGGAGAAGTTTATTATTCAGATAAATTAAAAGAAAAGAAAATTTACACTTCAACAGCTTTTAAAGTGGGGCTTGGAGAAGAAGTAAATCATTATCTTGATTTTGATTTTAAAATAGAAGGTATAAATAAAGAAGAATATAAAAATATAATAAATGCTTTTAAAGTTAAGAAAAGATTTTACAGATTAGGTAACGGAGATTTTGTTAATTTAGAAGAAAGTGAAACAAAAGAAATGTTTAAGCTTATGGAAAGCTTAGGATTTACTGATAATATAAAAAATATGAAGATTCACTCTAGTAAAGCTTTATATATAGATGATTTATTAACAGAAAAAAAGTTACCATTTATAGATGGCATGGAAAATACTAAAGCTATTGTTGAAAGATTTAAAAATATAGAAAATCTAGATGTTAAAGTTCCAAGTAATTTAAATGCTACTTTGAGAGATTATCAAATAAGTTCATTAAATTGGTTTGAAACACTAGATTATCTTGGCTTTGGTGGTATTTTGGCCGATGAAATGGGGCTTGGAAAAACTATTCAAACCATAGCATTTTTATTAACGAAAAAAAATAAAAAGACATTAATAATAACACCTACCTCATTAATTCATAACTGGAAAAGTGAATTTGAGAAATTCGCTCCAAGTATGAAGATAGGTATATCTCACGGACTAAAAAAAGATAGAACAGCTGTTATTGATAATTTAGAAGAACTGGATGTTATAATGACAACCTACGGCTCTCTTAGAAATGATATAGAAAAGTACGAAAATATAAACTTTGATTATTGTATTATAGATGAGGCACAAAATATTAAAAACCCACTGGCAGCAAGTACAGATGCTGTTAAATCAATAAAAGCTAAAAATAGATTTGCTTTAACAGGAACGCCTATAGAAAATAACTTATTGGAACTTTGGTCAATATTTGATTTCGTAATGCCAACTTATTTATACAATATAACTAAGTTTAATGCAGTATTTATTAAAGACGAAACACAAATAGAAAACTTAAAAAGAATGATTAAACCATTTATATTAAGAAGAACGAAAAAACAAGTTATAAAAGAATTACCAGATAAGATAGAAAAAAAATTCTTAGTGGAAATGGGTAAATCCCAAAGAAACGTCTATGGTGTATATGTAGAAGATGTTAAACAAAAACTGCAAGAGAAGAAAGACGTTAAAAATAAGATTACTATTTTCTCTTATTTAACTAAATTAAGACAATTATGTTTGGATCCAAGTGTAGTTATTGATAATTACAAAGGAAAAAGTGCTAAAACAGAAGCTTGTTTAGAAATCATAAAAGAATATATAGAAGAAAATAATAAAATACTTGTATTTTCACAATTTACTTCAGTATTAAAAAATATAGGACATAGGCTAGATAAAAATAATATTAGTTATTATTATTTAGATGGAAGTACTAAATCAGAAGATAGATTAAAATTAGTTAATAAGTTTAATGAAAGTAATGAAAAAAGAGTATTTCTAATTTCTCTTAAAGCAGGTGGTACTGGTCTTAATTTAACATCTGCAAATACTGTAATTCATTTTGACCCATGGTGGAATCCTGCAGTGGAAGATCAAGCCAGTGATAGAGCTCATAGATATGGTCAAAAACAAGTAGTAGAAGTTATTAAGCTTATTGCTAAAGGTACTATAGAAGAAAAGATAGTTGCTTTACAAGAAAGTAAAAAACAGTTAATAGATGATATGATTGATGGTAATTTATCTGATGGAAGTATATTAAAAAATTTATCAGACGAAGATATTCTAGATTTATTAAGATAAGATGATTTAAAAATATAAACATTGACAATATTGGAAATAAAATATAAGATGAAGTAACAATTTCACTTATACTTATAATAAAATTTGTTAAATATAAGTAATAAAAATACAATAATTTCAAAGGAAAAAATACAAAATGAGAAATATTAAAATGATAGTACAATACGATGGAAGCAATTTTAAAGGTTTCCAAAGATTAAAAGATAATGATAATACAATACAAGGTAAAATAGAAGACGTTTTAAGTATACTTACAGAAGAAAAAGTTGAAATAATAGGTTCTGGTAGAACGGATATGGGAGTTCATGCTATGGGTCAAGTAGTAAACTTCAAAACTGGCTGTAAAGAATCCGTTGAAAAAATTCAAAGATACCTTAACAATTATCTTCCGGAATCAATAGTAATAAAGGAAATAGAAGAAGTAGATGATAGATTCCATTCAAGATATAACGCAAAATCAAAGGTATATTTATATAAAATAGATAACAACAAATGCCAAAACCCTTTTAGCAGAAAATATTCTTATCATATAGAGAAAAAATTAAACTTAGATCTTATGAAAGAAGCTAGTGAATATTTAATAGGAGAGCATGATTTTTCAAGTTTTGTATCATCAAAATCTAAAAAGAAAAGTAATATTAGAAAAATAGAATCAATTAGTTTCCAAGAAAAAAATGATTTAATGGAAATATATATTGAAGGTGACGGATTCTTATATAATATGGTAAGAATAATAGTTGGAACATTAATAGATGTTGGTCTTAAGAAAATAAAACCTGAAGAAGTACAAGAAATATTAGAAGCTAAAGATAGAACAGTAGCTTGTGATACAGCACTGGCAAAAGGTTTATTCTTATTTAAAGTTCAATACTAATATTAATAGTTGACAAGTATAGTAAGATAAATTACTATTTAAACATATTTAATTAATAAGATAAATTCAGTGATAAAGAAAAGTAGCTTAGAATTGATTTTATAGAGAGTTAGGGATGGTGGAAGCCTAATAAATATGTCTTAAGTAAAAAGATCTTTTGAGAAGATTCAGTGAAACTAAGTAGCTTAATCGGTAACCTTGCCTTAAAAGGAAGAGTGAACAAGATTCTTGAAGTGAATTTTGAGCAACGGATTTGTCTGAGGCGATAGCAAAGACATATCGTTGGCGATATGAAGTGTTTCGCCGACACGTCGCTCATGCGTAGCGAATTTTTGTTAATTAGAGTGGTAACGCGGATATATTCGTCTCTTGGTAATTCCAAGAGGCGTTTTTTTATTATAAAAAACAAGGGGAAAACTTAAAAGGGGGATACAAAATGAAAGAAAAAGTAGTATTAGCATATTCAGGAGGTCTTGACACATCAATAATAATACCTTGGTTAAAAGATAATTATGATATAGATGTAGTAGCAGTTTGTGCTAATGTAGGTCAAGATGATGATATGGATAAAATTCACGAAAAGGCAATAGCTAGTGGAGCAATAAAAGCTTACTGCGAAGACTTAAAAGAAGAGTTTATAACAACTACTATTTATGCTGCTATAAAAGCTGAAACAAAATATGAAAATAGATATTTACTTGGGACTGCTCTTGCAAGACCAATAATAGCTAAAAAATTAGTAGAAATAGCACATAAAGAAGGAGCTAAATACATTTGTCATGGATGTACAGGCAAAGGTAACGATCAAGTAAGATTTGAAGGTACTATAGCAGCCCTTGACCCATCAATAAAAGTTATAGCTCCTTGGAGAATGTGGGATATAAAATCAAGAGAAGATGCAATAGATTATGCCAATGAACATAATATACCAGTAGTTGCAACTAAAAAGAAAATATATTCTGTAGATGATAACTTATTCCACGTATCTACTGAAGGTGGAGATATAGAGTGTTTAAATAATGAGCATAATAAAGACATATACAAAAAAACCCAATCACCAGAGGATGCTGCTAATATACCAGAATATGTTGATATATATTTTGAAGAAGGAATTCCTAAAAAAATAAATAATGAAGAGTTATCTCCAGTAGAACTATTTGAAGTATTAGATAAATTAGGATGTAAGCACGGCATAGGAATAATAGAAATGCTTGAAAATAGATTAGTAGGAATGAAATCAAGAGGAATTTATGAAACTCCTGGAGGAGAAATATTATATACTGCTCATAATTACTTAGAAAGTGCTACTCTTGATAAAGACTCTCTTCATTTAAAACAAAGATTATCTTTAGAATATGCAGATTTAATTTATAATGGTAAATGGTACTCAAAAGCATGTCAGTCTATAACTGCTTTCATGAATGAAACACAAGAAAACGTCACAGGATCTGTTAAATTAAAACTATACAAAGGTAATATTAAACCTGCTGGAATTTTCAGTGAAAATGCTTTATATGATGAAAGTATATCATCATTTGGAGATAGTGAATTATATGATCATAAAGACGCAGAAGGATTTATTAATTTATTTACACTTCCACTTAAGATAAATGCTCTGAAAGATAAAAAAATAAATAATAAAATTATCAGGAATTTGTAGGTAAAATAGAAATAAGGTATGAACTAATATGTAGTTCATACCTTATTTCTAAATTTACTCAGCCATTCTAAATTATTTTTTGATAAGAGTTTGATGACCTTGTTTTATAGGATATCTTAAGTAATATAGGAGACAATATAGTTGTAGCTATTACAACGATTAAAATAGGTGCTAAGACTGAAGTAGTGATAAGTCCTGCAGCTAAACCCTTACTAGCAACAATTAAAGCAACTTCCCCCCTAGATACCATTCCTATCCCTACCTGTAATGATTCTTTATTTGAGTACTTAAACAATTTACACCCAAAAGAACAACCGATTATTTTAGTAAGTACTGCAACTATAGTTAATGATATTGCAAATAATAACATTACTGGATCCATCTTAGGTAAAACTAATTTCAATCCAATACTTGCAAAAAATATAGGAGATAATAAGGCATAAGATACAGTGTCTAATTTATCCTCAATATAAAATTTCTTATTAAGTGGTGATAATGTTAACCCTGCTATAAATGCACCTGTAATATCTGCCACTCCAAAGAAAGTTTCTGATATATAAGCTAAAAACAAACAAAATGAAAATGTAGCTATAACATATCTTCTTTTGTGTTTGGCATCTCTATCTAACCAGTACTTAAATATTACATAAAATACTGCACTAGATAATCCCGCAAATATAAAGAACCCAACAATTTTAAGAAGTACAATAGATAAAGCCACCTCAGAATTTGATAAACTAATTACTATTGTTAGTGCAATTATGCCTAAAATATCATCTATAATTGCAGCAGCTAATATTGTATTACCTACCTTAGAATTTAATTTCCCCATTTCTTTTAATGTTTCTACTGTAATACTTACAGAAGTAGCAGTTAGTATTGTACCTATAAATACGTTTTGTAAAAATACTGATGAGTTAGCATCAAAAGGCATCAAACCTTCTCTATTAAAAATAAAGGCGATGAAATATCCACCAAGTAGTGGAATTATTATACCTAATATTGCTATAACTAGAGATGCTTTACCTGAATTTTTCAATTCTTTAACGTCCGTTTCAAGTCCTGCAAAGAACATTAAAAGTATTACTCCAATCTCAGCAAGTTGTGTTAAAAATTCTGTTTCGTGAACTAAATTTAATATGGCAGGTCCTAGAAATAGTCCCGCAAATAAAGCCCCAACAACTTGAGGCATTTGAAATTTCCTAGATATTAAGCCAAATAATTTTGTAGTTAGTAAAATTAAAGCTATGTCTAGTATGTAATTGTATGACTCCATAAACGTACCCCTTTACTATGAAAATAATCAAGGATATACCTTGCATATCATCATACTAGTACTTTAAACATAATATATCAAGCTTTTACATATATTTTCCAAATTAATATACCGAAAAAATTATTTTTTTTATCTAAAAATATTGATTCATCTATAAAATCATTAACTAAAAATATTTCCTCTAAAAAGATATAAGTAAGAAATTGATGTAAGGATTTTTTTTATTAAATAGGAAATAATAATTTAAGAAAAAGTACATTTATACAAATCTATTAAGTTAGAATGTAAAATTACATGTAAGCTATAAATGTCATTTTAGAATCAGTAAAGACAATGGAGGTATAAATAATGAAGTTTAAAAAAATAGTGGCCTTTGCTATGGCAATTATGATTTCGACACCATTCATTACAGGATGTACTTCGAAGTCAAGTAACACGAAAAAAGAAGATAAGACTTATAATATTGCAATGATAACTGATGTTGCTGGTGTTAATGATCAATCTTTTAACCAGTCTGCTTGGGAAGGCTTGGAAAAAGCTAAAAAAGATTTAGGAGTAGAAGTAAAATACCTTGAATCTAAGCAAGATGCAGACTATGTAACAAATGTGGAAGCACTAGTTGATGAAGAAGCAAATTTAATCATAGGTGTTGGTTCTAAATTAGCTCCTACAATTGAAAAAGCAGCAAAAGATTATCCAGACCAAAAATTCGTATTAGTTGATGAAACTTATGAAAATATACCAAAAAATGTAGAGACAATATTATTTAATGCTGAACAATCAGCATATTTAGTAGGTCTAATAGCTGGTAAAATGACTAAAACTGATAAGGTTGGATTCATTGGAGGTATGGATATAGGTGTAATTAATACTTTTAAATATGGTTATATGGCAGGAGTAAATGCTGCTAATTCTAGTTGTAAAGTAGAAAGTCAATATGCTAACTCATTTACAGATCAAGCAAAAGGTAAAGCAATAGCAAATCAAATGATGACAAATGATGTAGATGTAATATTTACTGCTGGTGGAGATGTGGGAACTGGCGCAATTGAAGCAATTAAGGAATCTAAAAAATATGCAATAGGTGTTGATAGAGACCAAAGTGATTTAGCTCCTGACAATGTATTAACTTCTGCAATAAAAAGAGTAGATGTTGGTGTATATGAAACAGTTAAAGCTTATGTAGATGGAACTTTTAATGGTGGAGCATCTAAAACTTATGGATTAAAAGAAAATGCTGTAGGAATACCTGAGTCAACATCTAAATTAGTTCCAAAAGATGTTTTAGATTATACAAATGAACAAGTTAAAAAATTAGAAAATGGAGAAATTAAAGTTCCAAAGAACGAAGAAGAATATAATGCGTCTATAAAATAATGTATATGATAACCTTATGAAAAATAATGACAAGTTTATACTTAAATTTCATAAGGTTATTATATTTTAAATGATAAATTAAAATATAATTTCTTTTGATTTTTAGTATCATGTGATAAAATACTTCCTAAATGACTTACATAAATAAAAGGAGATTTACCATGAAAGATTTTATAAGCAAAGAAAGAATTTTTGCTAATGCAACTAAACTAACAGAGATACTCTTAGCTAGTAATGGCTATGATGATTTTCATAAAAGATTATTAGATTCTGATATAAATTATGAAGAAAATAAAACATATGAAATTGCACCAAGTGGATTTATAGATTTTAATCAACATTTATATGAAGATATAAATCATATGAATTCAATAAGTACAGGACTTTATCTTGAAAAATCCTTTGTGACATTTAGAATATTTATATGGACATCAGTAGGTGAAGGATTTGAAATTTTCAAACATATATTACGTGGTAGCGAAATTTATGATTTAAAAGATATTGAAGACGTTAAAGAATATTTATTTAAGCATCTAAATGAGTTAGAAAGTGGTATAATTAAAGCTTACGGTTCTGATATAAATAAAGCTTTTGAAGAATTTGGAAAAGGTATAAATAATAAAAAACTTCCTTTACCTAGCATCTTAAGTTTAATGACTATCGAAAATAATTTACAAGACTTAAGATAGATAAAATATAATTTATCTAAGATATAATGAATTATATTGTACTACTAGCATTATTATATTAGTATTTATAAGTAATAAAAATCAATAGTGATAAAGATAAAAGGAGAAATAATGAGAATAAACAAATATATTGCCTCTTGTGGAGTTGCCTCTAGAAGAAAAGCAGAAGAACTTATTTTAAATAAAAAAGTAAAAGTAAATGGAAAAGTAGTAGAAGAACTATCTTTACAAATAGATGAAAATAAAGATATGGTTGAAGTTAATGGAGTAAAAATATCTCAAGATGAAAAATCAGTATATATTTTACTAAATAAACCAGAAGGTTATATTACAACAGTAAAAGATCAGTTTAACAGGCTAAGTGTTGTAGACTTATTAAGTAAAGTTGAAGAAAGAGTCTTTCCCGTAGGAAGACTAGATTATGAAACTAGTGGTCTTTTATTATTAACTAACGACGGAGATTTAACATATAAGTTAACTCATCCTAAACATGAAATAGAAAAAACTTATATAGCAAAAGTAAGAGGAAAATTAACTGAAAGAGAAATTAAAGACTTTAGAAGTGGTTTGCATATAGAAGACTATACAACGGCTCCAGCAAAATTAAAAATTCTAGATTATGACAATGAGAAAAAAATCTCTACTTTAGAAATAAAAATTCATGAAGGTAAAAATAGACAAGTTAGAAAAATGTGTAAAGCAATAAATCATCCTGTCATGAGATTAAAAAGAGAAGCTCTTGGTGAACTGACATTAAAAGACTGTAAAATAGGTGAATATAGACACTTAACAGAAAAAGAGCTTAATTATTTAAAAAATATTTAGAGGTGAACATGTTAAAAGGAAAATACTTAAATAGAATAACAGAAGTTAATAAAATATTTATAGATAAAATAGTAAAAGATGGAGATACAGTAGTAGATGCTACCATGGGCAATGGATATGATACTGTATATCTTGCTAAAATAGTAGGTAATAATGGGAAAGTATATTCTTTTGATGTACAAGAGGAAGCTATTAAATCTACTAGAAAAAAGATAGAAAAAGAAGAACTTAATGATTTCGTCACATTAATTCTAGATGGTCACCAAAATATAGATAAATATGTTAAAGAAGAAGTTTCTTGCATTTTATTTAATTTAGGTTATTTACCAAGAGCAAAACATCAGGTTATAACTAAACCAAATACTACACTTATGGCTATTGAAAAAAGTTTAGAATTACTGAAACCAAATGGAATAATCAGTATAGCAATGTATACTGGTCATGAAGGTGGAATGGATGAAAGAAATTATGTTTGTGAATATTTGAATAAATTAGACCAAAACTACTACAATGTTTTACATATGGAGTTTACAAATCAAATAAATAATCCTCCAGAGCTTATTTTAGTTGAAAAAAAAGGCTAGAATCCATATAAAATCATACTATTTAAGAATTATGAAAAATTATAATATTAAAATATAAAATTTAGTTAAATAGTGGTATAATTATACTGATAATGTATAGTTCTTATAAGGATTACATTTTTTTTACATGAATAAAAGGAGCAAATTATGGAAGCAAAAACGAATGTAAATGATAGTAAACAGTTAATTTCTATTATACAAGCAAAATATTCGAAAATGAGTAAAGGTCAGAAGCTTATAGCTCAATATATAATTAAAAATTATGATAAAGTAGCTTTTATGACAGCATGCAAATTAGGGGAAACTGTTGGGGTAAGTGAATCAACTGTTGTAAGATTTGCAAATGCATTAGGTTATCCTGGATATCCTAAATTACAAGATGCACTACAAGAACTTATTAAAAACAAATTAACTACAGTTCAAAGAGTTGAAATGGCAGATGAAGATTATTCTGATGACTCAACTATATTAAGTAAAGTATTAAAAAGTGATATTGATAATATAAGAGGTACTTTAGAAGAAATAGACTCAAAAGCTTTTAAGGATGCATCGGAGCAAATACTTAAAGCTAGAAAGATTTACATAGTAGGTATGAGAAGTTCTTATGTAATTGCACAATATCTAGGTTTTTATCTAGATTTTATATTAGACAATGTACATGTTATAAGAATGGATATGGGAGATGCTTTTGAACAGATAGTTAGAATTGGTAAAGAAGATGTTCTTATAGCATTTAGTTTCCCTCGTTATTCAAAAAAATCATATCAACTTGTAGATTATGCTAAGAACAAAGGTGCTCATATTATTTCTATAACGGATAGTTACTTTGCACCAGTTGCATGTTTATCAGATAATACTCTTTTAGTAAAGAGTAACATGGCATCTTTTGTAGATTCACTAGTACCAGCTATGACTGTTGCTAATGCTTTAGCAATTTCGGTGGGAATGAAAGAAAAAGAAGAAATAAAAACTTATTTCGATGATTTAGAAAAAATTTGGGAAAAATATTCTATTTACGAATAGAAAAAAGCAAGTGCTATATCTTTCTAGATATAACACTTGCTTTTTTAATTTCCTACCACTTAATGGAGTAACGTACCTGGTTTGTAGGTCGTTTGAGACATGAGCTAAGTGAATTTTGCAAGTTTTTAAAATTATAATGCATTTTTATAAAAGTGGTACTATAATTGAAATATAGCCGTATTAAAGGATATATCTGATAATTAAAGAAAATAAGTATAATTAAAAATAGTTAGTAATAAAACCATTACGAAGTGTTAAAGGTAATATAATTCAAAAAACTATAATTATTATATTTAAAGGGGGTACAAATATGTGCATATTTGATAATTTAAAAGAGAAAGAAATAAAAATTGTTGATACTACATTAAGAGATGGAGAGCAAACAGCTGGTGTAGCTTTTGCAAACAATGAAAAGGTAACTATAGCTCAAACTTTAAGTGATATGGGCATAGATCAATTAGAAGTTGGTATACCTACAATGGGTGGGGATGAAAAAGCAACAATTAAGGCTATTTGTAAAAGGGATTTGAATTCAAGTATTATGGCTTGGAATAGAGCTGTAATTTCTGATATTGAACAGTCTATAGATTGTGGTGTAGATGCAGTAGCAATATCTTTATCTGTCTCAGACATCCATATTCAACATAAATTAAAAAAATCTAGGGAATGGGTACTAGAAAATATGTATAATGCAGTAAGTTATGCAAAGAAAAACGGCTTATATATATCCGTTAATGGAGAAGACGCATCTAGAGCTGATACAGATTTTTTAATAGAATTTATAAATCTAGCTAAAGAGGCTGGAGCAGATAGATTTAGATATTGTGATACAGTGGGAGTAATGGAACCCTTTAGTATTAGAAAAACAATTGAAAAAATACACAAAGAAACTAACTTTGATATAGAAATGCATACACATAATGATTTCGGTATGGCAACTGCAAATGCTATTGCAGGTATAGTAGGAGGAGCCAACCACATAGGTGTTACAGTAAATGGTTTAGGTGAAAGAGCTGGTAATGCAGCCCTTGAAGAAGTAATTATGTCATTAAAATTTGTATATGGTTACGAAACTGATATAGATACTACTAAATTTAGAGAATTATCAAAGTATGTATCCCATGCATCAGGAAGAGAATTACCTGATTGGAAAGCTATTGTAGGAACTAATATGTTTAGACATGAATCAGGTATTCATGCAGATGGAGCATTGAAAAATCCTAAAAACTATGAAGCTTTTGATCCAAGTGAGGTTGGCTTACAAAGACAAATTGTAATTGGCAAACATTCAGGAAAGGCTGCAATAATAAATAAATTTGAAGAATATGAAATTAATCTGACTGATAAAGAATTAAGTGACATGCTTGATTTAATACGACAAACATCTGTTAGAATGAAGAGAAATTTATTTGATAAAGAAATAGTTCAAATATATAAAGATTTAAAAAACAATATAAGCGCAATATAGCACAAAGAATAATCGGAACATCATAACTGGGGGAGGAATAAAAGTGGGAGATAATTTAACTTATAAAATTTTAAGAAAACATTTAGTAGAAGGTGAGCTAGTAGAAGATAATTTCATATCTATTAAAATAGATCAGACTTTAACACAAGATTCAACAGGTACTATGGCATACCTTCAACTAGAGGCAATGAATATTGATAGAGTTAAAACTAAAAAAAGCGTGGCATTTATAGATCATAATATGTTACAACAAGGATTTGAAAATGCTGATGATCATAAATATATACAAACAGTTACAAAGAAACATGGTATATATTTCTCAAAACCTGGAAACGGAATATGTCATCAAGTGTTTTTAGAAAGATTTTCAACACCTGGTGATACTTTACTAGGTTCTGATAGTCATACTCCAACTGCAGGAGGAGTATGCATGATTGCCATAGGCGCAGGAGGATTAGATGTGGCCTTAGCTATGGCTGGAAATGCATATAATCTAAACGTACCTAAAGTGGTGAAAATAAACTTAAAAGGCAAGTTAAACTACATGGTTTCGTCAAAGGATATAATTTTAGAAGTGTTAAGAAGATGTAGTGTAAAAGGTGGAGTTGGTAAAGTATTTGAATATGCTGGTGATGGTATAAAAAATCTATCCGTACCACAAAGAGCTACTATTACTAATATGGGAGCAGAACTAGGAGCAACTACATCAATTTTTCCAAGTGATGAAAATACATTAGAGTTTCTTAAATCACAAGGAAGGGAAAATGATTTTATAAAATTAAGTGCAGATGAAGATGCCACTTATTATGAAGAAATAAATATAGATTTAAATAAATTAGAACCACTAATAGCAATTCCACATTCTCCTGACAATGTGAAAAAAATTAAAGACTTAGGTAATATTAAAATTGACCAAGTTGCCATAGGTAGTTGTACTAACTCATCATATGAAGATTTAATGAAAGTTGCTCAAATATTAAAAGGTAATAAAGTTCATGAAGATGTAAGTTTAGTTATTGCCCCTGGTTCAAGACAAGTAATGGAGATGTTATCAAGAAACGGTGCTTTAGGAGATATTATAAGCGCTGGAGCAAGAATATTAGAAAACTCTTGTGGTCCATGTATAGGCATGGGTCAATCACCAGGAACTAATAGCGTATCACTTAGAACTTTTAATAGAAATTTCTATGGTAGAAGTGGTACATTATCAGCAGACATATATCTAGTTAGTCCAGAAGTGGCTGCTGTATCTGCAATTAAAGGAGTATTAACTGATCCAAGAAACATTAAAGTAGAATTTAATAATCTAAATGTAGATAACTTTACAATTGATGATAGTATGATTATTAAACCTATAGAAAATACTGCTGAAGTTGAAGTCATAAGAGGACCAAATATAGAACCCTTTCCTTTAAATATACATTTAGACAATAATTTAAATGGAAAGGTCATTTTGAAAGTTGAAGATAATATTACAACTGATCATATAATGCCGTCTAATGCTAAGTTATTACCATTTAGAAGTAATATCCCTTATTTATCGAACTTCTGCTTTAATACAGTAGATGATAAGTTCCCAGCTAGAGCTAAGCAATACAATGGTGGAATTATAATTGGAGGACATAATTACGGTCAAGGTTCATCTAGAGAACATGCTGCTCTTGCTCCATTATATTTAGGTATAAAAGCAGTTATTGCTAAAAGTTTTGCAAGAATACACAAAGCAAACCTAATTAATAGCGGTATAATTCCTATGACATTTTCAGATGAATCTGATTATGATAATTTAGATATGTTAGATGAATTATATGTAGAAGATATAATAAATCTTATTAATGAAAAAGAAGTAAGAGTTTTAAATAAAACAAAGAGTAATTACTTTTATGCAACAATTCAATTATCACCATTGGAAATAGAAGTAATTAAATCTGGTGGAAAATTAAATCATATAAAAGAAGCTATCAATAGTTGTAAAAAGGAGATGATTGAATGTATAAAGTAACTTTAATTCCAGGAGATGGTATAGGACCAGAAGTAAGTGAAGCTATGATGAAAGTGATTCATGCTGTTGGTATAAACATACAATGGGAAAAAGTAGAAGCTGGAGAATCTGTAATTGAAAAGTACAATACTCCCATCCCGGACTATGTTATAGATTCAATCAAGAAAAACAAAATAGCTATAAAAGGACCTATAACTACACCAGTAGGTAAAGGCTTCAAAAGTGTAAATGTTACTTTGAGACAAAGTTTAGATTTATATGTTAATTTAAGACCTATAAAAAGTTTCAAAGGTATTAAGTCTAGATATGAAAATATAGATTTAGTTATTGTAAGAGAAAATACAGAAGACTTATATGCAGGTATTGAACATAAGATTGGAGATTATGCTGCAGAAAGTATAAAGATAATTACTAAACCTGCATGTGAAAGAATAGTTGATTTTGCATTTAAATATGCACAAGATAATAATAGAAAAAAAGTTACTGGTGTTCATAAAGCAAATATTATGAAACTAAGTGACGGTTTATTCTTAGACACCTTTAGAGATATATCAAATAAATATAATATAAAAAGTGATGATTTAATTGTAGATGCAGCAGCAATGAATCTAGTATTATACCCAGAAAATTATGATGTAATGGTAATGCCTAACTTATATGGTGATATCTTATCCGATTTGTGTTCTGGCCTTGTTGGGGGACTAGGAATTATCCCCGGAGCAAATATAGGTAAAGACTGTGCCATATTTGAAGCAGTTCATGGAAGTGCTCCACTAATAGCAGGAAAAAATATTGCAAATCCCACTGCTTTAATACAATCAGCAGTTATGATGTTAAGATATTTAGAAGAATATGAATATGCAAATAAAATTGAAAATGCTTTAGAAAAAGTTTTTTTAAAAGGTGAAAAATTAACAGTAGATTTAGGTGGAAATAGTAGTACGACAGAATTTACTAATGAGATAATAAAATATTTATAACATAAAGTCCTTTCTATAATAAATAGGAAGGACTTTTTAAAATTAAAATATGATATAATATGTAATTATCAAAGGAGTGACATAAATGAAAGAAAAATATTATGACAAACTATTAAATATAAATACTATAGCAACTCAAAATTGGAATGAAAAAAATATACATAATCATCCTTATGAGCCTACATTATATATTGCTTTAGAAATGCTATTTGAAAATTATACCTTAAGTAAAAATGATCATGTTGTAGATTTTGGATGTGGTATGGGTAGACTACCATTTTTTATAAATTATTACTATAAATCTAGTGTTAAGGGCGTAGAAATTAATGATAGATATTATAAAGAAGCTTTATATAATAAATCAACTTATGTTAAGAAAAATAAAAGCTTCAGTGACAAAATTGATTTTATTTGTGACCTTGCACAACAATATAAAGTTGATGATTTAGATAACAAATTTTATTTCTTTAATCCATTTTCTGTACAAATATTCTCTAAGGTTATTGATAATATTCTTTTATCTTATGAAGGATGTCAAAGAGATATGGATATAATACTATACTATCCATCACAAGAATATATTGAGTATTTAGATTACAAAACACCATTTATTTTATCTAATGAGATATTTTTAAATGATTTATATTTAAAAGATGAAAAAGAAAGATTTGTTATTTATACACTATCTTGTTAAATATATTTTATAAGATTAAAATATATTTGTAAGGGATAATTTTTAAAAAAACAAAGCATACCATAAAGAAACAATTAAAAGAAGAAGAGGTAAAGTATGAAGAATAAAAAGACAGTTTTAGTAACAGGATCTTCAAGAGGAATAGGAAGAGAAATTGCTAAATTATTTGCAGAAGATGGCTACAATGTAGTTATAAATTATAATAATTCAGAAGATGAAGCAATTCAGCTTCTGAATGAATTAAACTCTAAAAACTTAAGTGCTAGAATTTTTAAAGCTGATATTTCTAAAATAGAAGAAGCTAACGCTTTAGTTAATTATACTATTGGTCAATTTGAAAAAATAGACGTACTTATAAATAATGCTGGCATTAGTAAATTCAATCTATTCACAGATATAAGTTATGATGAGTGGCATGAAGTTATGAATGTAAATTTAAATTCAGTATTTTATGTAACAAAAAAAGCCTTACAATATATGTTACCTGAGCTTCAAGGGAAAATAATTAATATATCATCTATATGGGGAATTGTTGGAGCTTCTAATGAAGTTCATTACTCAGCTTCTAAAGCTGCCCTTTTAGGTATGACTAAAGCATTAGCTAAAGAATTAGGTCCATCAAATATTCAAGTTAATGCAATTGCACCAGGCGTAATTCAAACAGATATGTTAAATGATGTAAGTGATGAAACATTAGAGATTTTAAAATATGAAACCCCCCTTATGAGAATAGGAAAGCCTAGTGATATTGCAAAATGTGCTCTATTCTTAGCTAGTGATGGTGGAGACTTTATGACAGGGCAAGTTATTAGTTCTAATGGTGGATTTGTTATAAGCTAGTTTGTACTTAAATATTATAAAAAGTATGTTAAAATTAAATTGTAGATTAATTTACATTTTTGTATAATATTAGTTATAAAGAAATATTTAAATATTGGAGGTAATTATGTATAGTTTTACAAACGATTATAGTGAAGGAGCTCACGAAAATATATTAAAAGCTCTTTTAGAAAGCAACTTAATACAAAGTGCCGGTTATGGATTAGA
The DNA here is from genome assembly GCA_036648085.1 of Terrisporobacter sp. Taxonomy (GTDB): domain Bacteria; phylum Bacillota; class Clostridia; order Peptostreptococcales; family Peptostreptococcaceae; genus Terrisporobacter. The sequence continues at coordinate 23,578 of JAVXJA010000022.1, read as the reverse complement.
TGAACATAGTGAAAAAGCAAAGGTAATACTAAAAAATGTATTGAAAAATGAAGAAATAGATATTCATTTTATTCCAGGTGGAACTCAAGTGAATTTAATATGTATATCTTCATTCTTGAGACAACATGAAGCAGCTATCGCTGCTAATACAGGACATATAGCTGTTAATGAAACTGGCTCTATTGAAGCCTGCGGCCATAAAGTCATTACTGCAAACAGTAATGATGGAAAGCTAAATAAAGAAATGATTGAAAAAATCTTAAAAACTCATAGCGTTGAGCATATGGTTAAACCTAAATTAGTATATATTTCAAATTCTACAGAAATAGGAACTATTTATAAAAAGCAAGAGTTAGTAGATTTATATGAGTGTTGTAAGTTAAATAACTTAATATTATTTATTGATGGTGCTAGAATGGGTTCTGCTATTACTAGTAAAGAAAACGATTTAAAGCTGAGTGACTTAGTAAATCTTTGTGATGCCTTTTATATAGGTGGAACTAAAAATGGTGCACTGTTTGGAGAAGCTTTAGTTATATGTAATGATAAGTTAAAAGAAGATTTTAGATATAATATGAAGCAAAAAGGTGCATTATTAGCTAAAGGAAGATTACTAGGAATACAGTTTGAACAGTTATTTAAGGATAATCTATTCTTTGATTTAGCAACACATGCTAATGAAATGGCTGATATGATACAAGATGAATTAGTAAACTTAGGATATAAATTATTAATAAAATCACCTACTAATCAATTGTTCCCTATATTACCAAATGAATCAATAACTAAATTAAGAGAAAAGTATGCTTTTGGTACATGGGAAGAATATGACGAAAATAATACAGCTATAAGATTAGTTACTTCTTGGGCTACAGATAAAGAAAAAGTTATGGAGCTTATAGAAGATTTAAGAAGTTTATAAATTATGGAAAGGAAGTATAACATGCTACAACTAAAGAATATTACTTTTAAAGTAAAAGCTTTAGACAACGATGATGAAATCACAATATTAGATGATATAAGCTTTGAAATTGAAACAGGAAAAATATTAGTTATTACAGGACCAAATGGTGGTGGAAAATCTACCCTAGCTAAAATAATTATGGGTATAGAAAAACCAACTAGCGGAACAATTTTATTTAATGGAAAAGATATAACAAATCTTAGTATTACAGATAGAGCAAGACTTGGAATAGGATATGCATTCCAGCAACCTCCAAGATTTAAAGGTGTAACTGTAGAAAAATTACTTCAACTTGCTGCTGGAAAACATTTAGATGAAGAAAAATGTTGTGAATACTTATCTAAAGTAGGATTATGCTCTAGAGAATATCTTAAAAGAGATGTTGATAATTCCTTATCTGGAGGAGAGCTAAAGCGTATAGAAATAGCTTCTTTAATGGCAAGAAACCCTAAGATTTCTATTTATGATGAACCAGAAGCTGGTATTGATTTATGGAGCTTCTCAATGCTTGTAGACACTTTCACTAATTTCAAAGAAGAAAGTGATGAACAAAGTATAGTAATAATATCACATCAGGAAAGAATTATAGAATTAGCAGATTATCTAATGATTATTGCTGATGGAAAAATAGAAACTATAGGATATAAAGATGAAATTCTACCACTATTACAAGGTGGAATGAAAAATTGTCTATGTCAAATGAAGGAGGTAGCACTTACTCATGAGCGATACAATGATTAAAAACTTATTAAATACTATTGCTGATATTACTGGAGAAGTAGATGGAGCATATAATCTTCGTAGTAATGGATGTGGAGTTGAAAGAAAATCTAGTGAAAGTATTATAATAACGTCTAAAGAAGATAAACCAGGTATAGATATAACTGTTAAACCTAATACTAAGAATGAAACTGTTTATATACCTGTGATAATTACTGAAGAAGGAATAAATGACTTAGTTTATAATGATTTTTATATAGGTGAAAATAGTGATGTAGTAATAGTAGCTGGTTGCGGAATACATAATGATGGATGCGGCACTAGTCAGCATGATGGTATACATACATTTTATATAGGAAAAAATGCTAAAATAAAATATAGTGAAAAACATTACGGTGAAGGAGATGGTGAAGGAGAGAGAATACTTAATCCAACTACTGTCGTAAATATGGAAGAAAACTCTTACTGTGAAATGGATATGATACAAATAGAAGGAGTTCATTCTACTTTAAGAGAAACAGAAGCTAACTTAGGTAAAGGTGCAAAGTTAGTTATGAGTGAAAAATTAATGACTCATGATAATCAAAGTGCTCACTCTAATGTAAGATGTAACTTAAATGGTGAAGACTCTATATTACAAATAGTTTCACGTTCTGTAGCTAAAGACAGCTCTGTTCAAGTATTCCATCCTATAGCTATTGGTAATGAAAACTGCAAGGCTCACGTTCAATGTGATTCCATAATAATGGATAAAGCTAAAGTAAGTTCAATACCAGAAATACAAGCTAATCATATGGATGCTCAAATAGTTCATGAAGCTGCCATAGGAAGAATAAACAATGAGCAACTATTAAAACTTGAAACATTTGGACTAAGTGAAGAAGAGGCTGAAGAAGTAATAGTTAATGCATTTTTGAGTTAAGACTAACTACATTTAAGAGGTGGTAATATGAAATATGATGATATTTATACTATTGGTGAAGCTTCCCATATACTAAATATCTCAGTAAAAACCATAAGATATTATGAATATAATAATTTGATTATGCCTTCGGCTAAGGGAGAATATAATCACAACTTATATAGTATTAATGATATTGAAAAACTTAAAACTATTACATATATGACTTCTGGTGGGTTTACTACTAAGGAAATAAAAGAAGAATTAGAAGATAATTAAAATATCCTTGTATTATGGATAAGTATGATTGAAATACTTTACTTAATCAGTAGTATTAAAAAAGCTAGAGGACTTATATGTTTCTCTAGCTTTTTTATGTATAGTTTAAATTGCAAATATTGACAATAATAATAGAAACTTGAGGTAAATCCTATGAACAATTATACAAAAGAAGAATTGAAAGAAGCGCTACAAGTTGTTTCTTCAACTATTAAGAACTGTGAAAAAATACATCCCAAATTTGCAGAAAAAACATCACAGCACACACTACTTAAAAACAGAATAAAAGCCCTATATATTTCACAATCATTAATACAGAATGATAATACTATAGATAAATACACAAAAGAAGAATTGGAAAAAGCTATAGCTCCAGTATCTTCAGTGATTAGTAAAAGTGAAAAAGCATTTTTAAATGCAAGGGAGGGGACGTCTACTCATACTCGTCTTAATAAAATTATAAATGCTATGAACATTTCAAAAGCCTTAATAGCAGATGAGATTAATAAAAGGGAGCTATTATTATAACATAGATGACTTTATATTAGTATTTTGAATGTGTAGCTATGATTTGTAACCGAACAAACGTTCGTGTAACATATTTTTACCACTTAAATTCTTTTTTTGTAATAGATAATTACAATTAATAATTTAAAGATATAGAAATTGATTAAGTTTCTTATCTTTATGTGCAAGTATATATTTTAAATTGAAGAATTTATAAAAGTGCCATTTTTAGTATTTGAGAACAATTGTTCTTTTTGGTAATAAAACATACTTATTTTAATAGTAAAGTATAATTCCAACTCATAATAAAGACTACTAATTATCCATTTAGGTTAAATTATTTATATATTTAGTCTAATAAGGAGGATAACAATGGGAAAAGATAAAAATATAAAAAAGAAGCTTATTAATGTAAGCTTCTTTCTTCTTAGTTGATTACCACTATTTTAACTTATTAGCATAATATAAAGCACAAAATGATTTAAATAAAATTAGAATTGTCAGAGCACATCCAAACACGTCAAAATCAAATTCAAAAGGTATTATTTCTGGGATACAACTTATAAAAAAATTTACTATAAGAAAGATTAAACCACAAACAATTCCCTCGAGACAAGATACTAACTTTTGACAAGATACTAACTTTTGCTTAATTTGTTTTTCATCTATTACATTTTTCATAGATAAAGTTTCAATAAAAAAATTCCCCAATTTAACTATTAACTTAGACATAAATAGCAACCTTTCTATTAATTCAATATATATTAAACTTTATATTAATTACATATTACACATGTTAATCTAATATCCTTTTAATACTTAAATTT
>JAVXJA010000022.1:0-19280 GCA_036648085.1 Terrisporobacter sp. | reverse complement strand
TATATTAATTACATATTACACATGTTAATCTAATATCCTTTTAATACTTAAATTTTATATTTACAATTTTTTAACCACTAAATTCTTAAAATAGGAGTATAATCTATATGATGAAAGAAGTTACTAAGATAAGCATAGTAACTTAATATAATCAAATAATAACATTATTATTAAAATTACTAAAAATCAAGAATTACAAGGTGTAAAAGGAGGGGCTCATATGGATATTGAAAGAATGACTGTTAGAGTTCAAAAGGGTTTAAATGAAGCTTATAATGAGGCTGTAAGACATCACAATCAGACTGTGGATGTGATTCACCTGTTTTCAGCACTTGTTAATCAAGAAGATGGATTAATTCCTAATATTTTAGAAAAAATGAATATTTCTGTTACTGCTCTTAGAAGTAGTATAAATGAAGAACTAGATAAGATTCCTCAAATATATGGTGAAGGTATAAGTTCTCAAGGTGTAACTGCATCTAGAAATATTGAAGAAACACTTATTAAAGCCGAAAGTATTTCTAAAGAATTTAAAGATTCATTTATAAGTGTAGAGCATGTTATGCTGGCAATTATGGATATGAAATCTATAAGTAATGTAGTAAAGTTATTAAATATGTATAACATTAATAAAAATGATTTTCTTCAAGTATTATCCCAAGTGAGAGGTAGTCAAAGAGTTGAAAGTCAAGATCCAGAAGGTACTTACGAAGCTTTAGCTAAATTTGGTACTAACTTAGTAGAGTTAGCTAAAAAACATAAATTAGATCCTGTAATAGGAAGAAATGAAGAGATAAGAAGAGTTATTAGAATATTATCTCGTCGTACAAAGAACAATCCAGTACTCATAGGTGAACCTGGTGTTGGTAAGACTGCTATAGTAGAAGGTTTAGCTGAGAGAATTGTTAGAGGAGATGTACCAGAAGGATTAAAAGATAAAATAATTTTCTCACTAGATATGGGTGCATTAATTGCTGGTGCTAAATATAGAGGTGAATTTGAAGAAAGATTAAAAGCAGTATTAAAAGAAGTTGAAAGTGCAGAAGGAAAAATCATATTATTTATAGATGAAATACATACCATAGTAGGCGCTGGAAAAACAGAAGGCTCAATGGATGCAGGCAACTTAATTAAACCAATGTTAGCTCGTGGCGAACTTAACTGTATAGGTGCAACTACTTTTGATGAATATAGAAAATATATAGAAAAAGATAAAGCCTTAGAAAGACGTTTCCAACCAGTAATAGCTGATGAACCGACTGTAGAAGATACTATATCTATACTTAGAGGATTAAAAGAAAGATTTGAAATACATCATGGTATAAGAATTCACGATAGCGCTATAGTTGCTGCTGCAAAGCTATCTAATAGATATATACAAGATAGATTTTTACCAGATAAAGCAATTGACTTAATAGATGAAGCTGGCGCTATGATTAGAAGTGAAATAGATTCTCTTCCTACGGAATTAGATATGGTAAGAAGAAAGCTATTTACTCTAGAAACAGAAAGAGAAGCTTTATTAAAAGAAAATGATGAAAAAAGTAGAAAAAGATTAGATCAGCTTCAAAAAGAAATTGCAGAACTTAAATCTAAAGATGATGAAATGACTGCTAAGTATGAAAAAGAAAAAGGCGCTATTACAGAAATTAAAAACTTAAAAGCTAAATTAGATGAAGCTAAAGGTGATGTAGAAAAATACGAACGTGAATATGATTTTAATAAGGTAGCAGAAATAAGATATGGTGTTATACCAAAGTTAGAAGAACAAATAGCAGACTACGAAGAAAAAATTAAAAGTGGATATGAAAATGCTCTACTTAAAGAAGAAGTTACTGAAAATGAAATTTCTGAAATAGTATCTAAGTGGACAGGTATACCTGTTACAAAACTAGTAGAAGGTGAAAGAGAAAAGCTTCTTAAACTAGAAGATGAACTTCATGAAAGAGTAATAGGTCAAGACGAAGCCGTAACAGCAGTATCAAATGCAGTAATAAGAGCTAGAGCAGGGCTAAAAGACGAAAATAAACCAATTGGCTCATTTATATTCTTAGGACCAACAGGTGTTGGTAAAACTGAGCTAGCTAAGACTTTAGCAAAAGATTTATTTGATAGTGAAGAAAATATTATAAGAATAGATATGTCTGAATATATGGAAAAACATTCAGTATCTAGACTTGTAGGACCTCCTCCAGGATATGTAGGATATGAAGAAGGTGGACAATTAACAGAAGCTGTAAGACGTGCTCCTTATTCAGTTATATTATTTGATGAAATAGAAAAAGCTCACGAAGATGTATTTAATATGTTCTTACAAATATTAGATGATGGTAGACTTACAGATAATAAAGGTAAGACTGTTGATTTTAAAAATACTATCATTATAATGACATCTAATATAGGAAGTAGCTACTTATTAGAAGATGCAGGACATATATCTGAAGCTACTAAAGATTTAGTAATGTGTGAAATGAAAAGAAGATTCAAACCTGAGTTTTTAAACAGAGTAGACGATATAATAATGTTTAAATCTCTTGATAAAGAAGAAATTAAGAAGATTATTGATATATTTATAAAAGCTCTTGCTAATAGATTAAAAGATAAAGATATATCTATAGAAGTTACTAATAATGCTAAAGATATAATTGTTAGAGAAGGATATGATCCAGTGTATGGTGCAAGACCACTTAAGAGGTATATTGGTAATACACTAGAGACTATGATTGCTAGAAGAATGATTGCTGGTGAGATTTATAATGGCTGCACTATAGTAGTAGATGGCGCAAATAATAGTATAAGTATAAAAGTTAAATAGAGTAAAAAATTTGCTACCCTTGAAGCCACTGCGAATCATTTTGCTTTATTTAAGATCAATTCCTATATGTTTCGAAATTGTAAGATAAAAAGTTGATAATATATATACTTATAATGATATAATTAATATAACAATTGAAAACTAAATAAAATTTAAAAATCTTTAATATTGTTAATTGAAGATTTTTAAAAATAAATAAGTTAGAATCAAGGAGAAATTATGTCATATTTATTAAAAATTGAACAATATGAAAAAAACTACGATATAGGAATTTTTGAAAGTGAAGAATCAATATATAAATTTATTGAAAGCATTCCTTTTGTAAAAAAAGAATTTATTTCAAAGGATTATGTGAATTATTTTATGAAATTTACAGATATGCCTGATTACTATGAAGTAAACTATAATAATTATCTATATATTATTTCAAAATTTTCATTTATGCCAGATAAGAATGAGATATATTTTAATTGGAGTAAAATTCATCTTTGGGATAAAAATATATCTATAAAAGAAACCTTTATAGAAGGAGAAACAATGGTAGATGCCTATGATTTTCCAAACAATGAAGTGAAAAATTATATAGAAAAACGAGAAGATTTATATAAAGAAACAAAAAAGTATTACAAAAGTAAAGGATTGAAAGTTACCAGAAATTCCCTTGGATCTCAAGATGGAGAGTATGTTCAGCTTTTAAATGATTCTCTACTTTATTTACTTGACCCTAATGCAATAGATATATGGGAAAAATCAAAAGATATAGAGGAGTTTTTACACAAATATAAAGAATTTTTAGATGAAATTTAGGATACACAAAATAATTTACAGGCTCAAATATATACATAAAAAAAGACAAAGTTGACGTAAGTTATCTTTGTCTTTTATATTCTAATAATAAAAAATTTTTGACCCTTAGCCACTGCATGGGCACTCCACTTAATATCACTCAAGATTGTACTTTTTTACCAAGTTCTAAGCGTATTAATTTTATAACTATTATTTCAATAAATCAGTTATTTCTCCTACATAATATATATTTAACACATGAAGTGCTCTTGTACAACAAGTATAAAGTAATAATCTTTCATCTTCGTTGTTATAACTTTTGTTACTTGCATCATATATAAATACCACATCAAATTCAAGACCTTTAGCTAGATACGAAGGTATTACTACTATACCGTCATTAAATGAATCATCATCTTTTGTAATAGATGATATTTCTATATTATTTGATTGTAGCAAGCTATATAACTCATTAGTTTCTCGAGCAGTTTTTGTAATAACACCAATAGATTTATAATTCTTTTCTTTTACATTTCTTATTTCTTCAATAAGCTGTTTATTCATTTTGTCTTTATGATTAAAATTAATAAGAGTAGGCTCATCACCATGTCTTGCAACATATTCATCACTTAGATTATTTACAAGAAGCTTTCTTGCAAATTTAGTTATCTCGGCTGTTGAACGATATGTTTTTGTTAAGTTTATTATACAAGTATCTTCTTTTGAAATATTATAAATGTTATTATAATCTCCCACATTCATAAATGGATTAATAGATTGATTTATATCACCAAGCATAGTCATCTTAGCAGACTTAAATAATCTATAGAATATTTCATATTGCAGTGGAGTATAATCCTGTGCTTCATCTATAATTACATATTTAATTTGTGATGAAGGTAAAATCTCACCAAGGGCAATTTTAAAATATAAAAGAGCAACTTGGTCTTCGTAGTAAAGATTATTTTCATTTAAGTTTTCTATTGTGTAAGTTTTTATATTATTTATAAAATCTGAACCATATTTGTCACTTAATTTATTTAAAGCTTTATTTGAATACTTAAACATATTTCTATAGATGCTTACTGAGTTAAAGTAAGTCATTCTTGAAATTTTATCATATACATCTTTTAAATGCTTTCTTACAGCTAATTTACTTTCTTCTTTCATTTCTTGTCTATCTAGATAATATCCAGATGATTCAAGTTCTTTGTATATTTCTTTTCTCCAAGCTTTTTCATAAGGTTCAATCAGGAATAATATTCTTGACTTTATTTTTTCTAATCTTTTCTTAAAAGGTCTGTCTGCAAATTCTTTTAAAAATAGATGTTGTATTTCTTTTGCTGAGATTATTACTTCATCTCTTATAATAATATCTTCAAAATGTCTTTTATTTGTTTCTAAGTAATGCACATATTCTTTTAGTATATTTACAAATTCTACAGATGTTTTGAAATTAATATTATTAACTCTATAATCATAAGCTGAACTTTCATTAGAATCTAGTATATATTCCATCATTTCTGATGGAGTTTCTTTTTTAAATCTATTACCCAATACCTCATGCATATAGTCTTTAAATGTAGTTTGATACATATTTTCTTCACCTAGTTGAGGTAATACATTTGATATATAGTCATTAAATATATTGTTAGGTGAGAAGATTATTATATTTTCAGCAGTTATTCTATCTCTATGCTTATATAATAAATATGCAATTCTATGAAGTGCTACAGAGGTTTTTCCACTACCAGCAGCACCTTGAACTATTAGGTTTTTATAATCTTCATTACGAATTACTTGGTTTTGTTCTTTTTGGATACTTGTAACAATACCTTTCATTTTATCATCAGCGCTTTTGCTTAATAGCTCTTGTAACATTTCATCATCTATACTAAGATTACTGTCAAACATGTATTCTATTTTTCTGTCATTGATTTTATATTGTCTTTTAGTAGTTATTTCACCAGATATTGTTCCTTGAGGACATTCATAGCTAGCAGACCCTGTTTCATAATCATAAAACATACTTGAAATAGGGGCTCTCCAGTCATATACAAGAAAATCAAAATCATCAGTAGTAAGATTTGATAATCCTATATAACATTTTTCACTTTCTAATTCATATTCTTCTTTAAAATCAATTCTACCAAAGTAAGGAGATTTAAGCATTTTTTCGTACTTACTTTCTTGTTTAGCATTAAACTCATGACTTCTTTTTTGATTTTTAATAGTATCCATAACTGATACGAATTCTGCAATTTGGTCTAATCCATCTGATGCATTAATAGAACCTAATTCTTCCCATAGCTCTCTTTGTGTTTCTTTTGCTTCTTTTTGTAACCTATCTTTGGCTTCACGTTTACCACTAAGTTGTTTTGTAGTCTCTTCAAGGACTTTTTCCAACCATTCTTTTTCTAAATTCCATTCATTATTATTTATACTCATTCTTTATTCTCCTTGATTATACAAATTAACTTATTTTAATCTTATATATCAATTATATAGAAAATTAGATATATTACTAGTCTAATAAAAAATCTTATAAAGCATTGGTTAAGAAATACTGTAGAAAATGATATTGTTTATGATATAGAAATTGTATTAAATCTGCTATCCTATAATTATATATAAAAAGGTTAAAATACTATTGAAAGTGTTTTAACCTTTTTTGTCTATTTATGATATAATTAAAATTTAGAGAATACATAGATTTAAAATAATTATAGGAGGACGATATGACAAATACTATATATTTAGTTAGACATGGTCAAACAGAATGGAATATAAAAGGAAAGACTCAAGGTCATGGAAATTCAAATTTAACAGAGAAGGGTAAAAATCAAGCAAAAGAACTTGCAGACAGTATGGTAACATACCCTATAGACTACATATATTCAAGTGATCTTGGTAGAGCAGTAGAAACTGCTGAAATTATTGCTAATAAATTTGATAAAGAAGTAATAAAGACCGAGGCTCTTAGAGAAATGGGATTTGGAGCATGGGAAGGTCTTTTAATAAAGGAAATTCAAGAAGATTATAAAGACGTATACAATACTTGGAGAAATCAACCTCATTTAGTAGAAATTCCAGGTGGAGAAACTCTTCATATTATAAAGGAAAGAACAGATAGGTTCCTAAAAGAATTAAATGAAAAACATGATGAAAAGCATATAGTACTAGTTACTCATTCTGTAACAGCTAGAGTAATACTTCTTTCTGTTTTAAATTCTGATATGGAAAATATCTATAGAATCAACCAAGGAAATACTGCGCTAAATGTGATTGAGTTTAGAAATTATGGTCCAGTAGTTATAAAAATGAATGATACTAGCCATATTAAAAGTAACCATAAACTAGAAAATAGTGCATTAGAATAGGAAATATAAGCATTTAAAGTAATATAATGCAAGGGAGTAGGAGATACAAATGTCAAAAGTAATAGTAGTAGGTGGAGGACCATCAGGAATGATGGCAGCTTTAACAGCTTCGAAAAATGGTCATAAAGTTACTTTAATAGAGAGAAATGATGAACTGGGAAAGAAGCTTAAACTTACTGGTGGTGGAAGATGTAATGTTACAAACTACAGATATATAGATGAGTTTTTTGATAAAGTTGTAACTAATAAGAAATTTTTATATAGTGCTTTTTATTCATTCACTAATGAAGATTTATTAAACTTCTTAAGAGAAAGTAACCTTGAGTACAAAGTTGAAGAGCATAATGATTATAAGGTTTATACAAAAAGTGATAAGGCAACTGAACTTATCGATACATTTAAAGACTTATTATTAAATAATAATATAAAAATAATGTATAATAGCAAAGTAGAAGATTTAATTATAAATAATAACAAGATAGACGGTGTGGTTTTAGAGAATAAAACTAAAGTATTTGGTGATAAGGTTATATTATCAACTGGTGGATATAGTCATTCTAAAACTGGATCTGATGGAATTATGCAAAGAATATTAAAAACACATGGTCATACTATAACTAGTACTTATCCTGCTTTATCTCCTTTAAAAATTAAAGAAGATTGGACAAGAAGATTACAGGGTATATCTTTAAAGGGTGTAGAATTATCATGCAAAATCAAAAAGAAAAAAATAGAAAAACGTGGTGATATGTTATTTGCTCATTTTGGTATAACAGGACCAGTGGTGCTTATAATGTCATCTTATATTAATAAAATATTATCTAAAGAAGAGGTTGAGTTAAACTTAGATATTTTACCAGATATGACTAGAGAAGAGTTAAGCAAAATTATAAGGGAAAATCCTAATAAAAATATTGCAAATAACTTAAAATCTACATTACCAGTAAATTATTTAAAAGAGATTTTAGAATTATTAAATCTTAGTGAAACAAAACCAAATGAATTAACTAAGGAAAATGAAAATAAAATAATTGATTATATAAAAAATATTAAACTTACTACACCTGATACTTTAGGAATACAAGTTTCTATGGTAACAAGTGGTGGTGTGTCTGTTAAAGAAATAAATTCTTCTACTATGGAGTCTAAAGTAATAGAGAATTTATACTTCACAGGAGAAGTAGTAGATGTAGATGCAGAAACTGGAGGATATAATCTTCAAATAGCATTTTCAACGGGATATCTAGCAGGTATAAGCATAGAATAGAAAATTCACTGCGCTCACGCTTCAGACAACGACCTTGCGCAAATAATTGAATTAGGAGAATTGGATAGAAATGAAGAATTTAGTAATAGCAATAGATGGACCAGCTGGAGCTGGTAAAAGTACAATAGCTAAAATAATAGCTAAGGAATTAAATATAAACTACATAGATACAGGAGCAATGTATCGTGCAGTAACTTTAAAATGTTTACAAAATAACATTAATATAGAAGATGAAGCTGCAGTAATTAAGTTAGCAAAAGAAACTGAAATAGATTTTAGAGATAATAATATATACTTAGATGGAAATATAGTAAACGAAGAAATAAGAAGTATAGAAGTAACTAGTAATGTATCAAACGTTGCTAAAATAAAAGAAGTAAGATATTTAATGGTTGACGTTCAAAGAGAAATAGGCACTAGAAACTCTGTTATATTAGATGGTAGAGATATAGGTTCTTATGTATTCCCAAATGCAGATTATAAATTCTTCCTTATAGCAACACCTGAGGAAAGAGGATCTAGAAGATATAAAGAATTAACTGAAAAAGGTGTTCAAGTTAAACTTCAAGATGTAATAGATGATATAATTAAAAGAGATGAGATAGACTCTTCTAGGGAGTTTGCTCCTCTAGTTAAAGCTGAAGATGCTATAGAAATAGACACAACAGGTAAAAGTATTGAAGACGTGGTAAATTCAGTATTAAATAGAATTAAATAAGGGAGAGATGTATTTGAGTTTTTACAAGTTAGTATTAAATGTATTTACTTTATACAGTAAAGTATTTTTTAAGTATGAAGTAATAGGGGCAGAAAATGTACCAAATGAAGGAAATATAATATTAGCAGCTAATCACAAATCTAATTTAGATCCAATATTTGTAGCATCTGCAGTTAAAAATAGAAAAGTTGCTACTATAGGAAAAAAGGAATTATTTGATAATAAAATATTAGCCTCAATTTTAAATAAAATGTATGTTATACCAATTGATAGAGATAATCCTGGAATAGCTACAATAAAAACCATTTTAAAGAAAATAAAAGAAGGATATGCTATAGGAATATTTCCTGAGGGAACAAGAGTAAAGGGCAATGAATTTGCTGAAGCTAAGGCTGGTCTTGCTTTATTTGCTACTAAAGGTAAAGCTTCAGTTGTGCCAATATCAATAATATCTAACTATAAGCTGTTTAGCAAGGTTACAATATACATTGATAAACCAATTTCATTTGAAGAATATTATAAAAAGAAACTAAGTGCAGAAGATTACGAAAGATTATCTCAAGATGTACTTGAAGTTATAAAAGATAATTATTTTAAAAGATAGGAGATTTGCTATGGAAGTAAAAATAGCAGAAAATGCGGGATTTTGCTTTGGTGTTAAAAGAGCTATGAATATGGCTTGGGATGAACTTGAAAATAAAGGTGATAGCCAAGTTTATTCTTTAGGTCCTTTAATACATAATAAACAAGCTGTAGATAAATATAAAGAAAAAGGATTAATAGAAATAGATTCATTAGATGAAATACCTAATGATAGAAAACTAATAATCAGATCTCATGGTGTTGCTAAGAAAATATATACAGATTCACAATCTAAAAATATGGATATAGTAGATACTACATGTCCTTATGTAAAAAAAATTCACGATATTGTTAAAGAGTTTTCGGATAAAGGATATAAAATTATAATAGTTGGTAATGCAACACATCCAGAAATTATAGGTATTAATGGATGGTGCAATAATGAAGCTTATGTAATAAATAGTGAAGAAGAAATAAATAGTATTTCATTTAATGATAACGATCAATACTGTGTAGTTAGTCAGACAACTGCTAATTTAGATTCTTTCGATAGAATAGTTGAAAAATTACAAAGTAAAATAGAAAATTTAATTGTTAAAAATACAATATGCTTTGCAACAAAGGAAAGACAACTTTCTGCTATTGATTTAGCTAATGAAGTTGATTGTATGGTAGTTATTGGTGGTAAACATAGTTCTAACACTCAAAAATTAGTTAATATATGTAAGGATATAGTCCCGACTTTCTCTATAGAAACAAAGGAAGAGTTAAAGTTGGAGAAGCTTAAAGGATTTAAAATCGCAGGAGTCACTGCAGGTGCATCTACTCCTGATTGGATAATAGATGAAGTAATCGAATATTTAAAAGAGATATAATAATTTAATATATTTATTTTGATCCACTGACCTAATAAGTCAGTGGATTTTTTAATTGTAAGGTCATTAGTGATATGAGCTAGTAATAGAACTATTAAATGTATTTAAATATCCTTTTGGATTTAAATTTCTTTCTAACAAAATATAGAGAAGATGAAGCTAATAGCAAGCTACTTTATGCAAAATAGATTAGTTTTCTATATATTATTCCACTTGATGTGGAGTAGGCCTTAAAATTATCTATTGTTTTATAGACTTATTAAAAAGTATAAATTGCGTAGAATTTTCAAGGGCATTGTTCCACTTTTATGATTTTTATCATATAAATATATTACGTAGAAATTCTACTAAATATTATCAACATGGAGTGTTATATTATGGATAAAAATTGTTCAAATAAGTGTAGTTCTTGTAATGTATCTTCCTGTAAGGAATTAAATGCTGATAAGAGTTGTAAAAATGTTTACTGCTGCGGCAAAACAGATTCTTCATCTTGTCCTATGTTTGTTATTCCTGTAAATTGCGAAGATTTTCAAATTTTCAATATCTTATATTGCTCTATTGGGAAAACTGTAGGGCTAAAATTAGAGGGAAGCGATTGTATAGTAAGATTAAAAATTTGCCAAGTTAATCAATGTGCTGTTATGGGTAAAACTTCTTCTGGAAAGGGTCCTATATACATTAAGTTAAGCGCTATTCAGTATGTAGATTTAGGAAAAGAAGTTTATGTTAACCCATTATGTGGTGTATCTACTGGAGTTGCTACTCCAGGACCAACTGGACCACAAGGACCTAAAGGCGATATGGGTCCTCAAGGACCAAAAGGACCAAAAGGTGATAAAGGTGATAAAGGTAACATTGGGCCTCAAGGTCCTGCAGGTATTCCTGGGTCATCAAGCAAGGGCATTATGGGACCTAAAGGAGATGCTGGTCCTAAAGGTTCTAAGGGTGACAAAGGAGATGCTGGTCCTAAAGGGGATAAAGGCGATTCTGGTTCACAAGGTCCTAAAGGAGAGAAAGGTGATATTGGACCTCAAGGTCCTAAAGGAGATAAAGGTGTTTATGGTAGTGTAATTACTGCACCTATGTCTGACAAAGAATATAAAAAGAATAAATATAATAAATAGTAATAAATAGATGTCTCAACTTGATTTTTATCATTTAAAGAGACATCTCTTTTTATATTAAAATAATTTACATTTAATATGGTATTTTATATATATTTAAACTTAGGATTGTAAAATGCCATTTTTCGCTTCTAAGAACATTTGTTCTCATGAGCGAAAAATGGCATTTTAGTTAGCATAAGAACATTATGTTAACTGGTTTTATTTAAATAAATTACTTTGAATAATAAATCACAAAAAAGAATAAACTTAATTAATAGCAACAATTTAGATTTTACCAAGGAGAGAAATATATCAATGCATATATTAAATCTAGCTACAAAAGAAATAACAAAAAATATAGATGAAATCAACTTAAAAGAGAATTATCACTTTATAATATGTAATCCTTGGGAACTTAAATTTTTCAAAAACACTTTAAACTTAAGTAATGAGGCTTACAAAGACTGTCTTTCTTTTGATGAAAAAGTAAGAGTCAACATATATGATGAATATATTTTTTTCACTTTATCTAACTTTCAGATAACCCAGGAAGATGTAATCTTAGAAGAGATAAACATATTCTTATCTAATAAATATATATTAATTGTTCTAAGAAAGAGAAATGATATATATAAGGAAGTAAAGCAGTTAATGCGTGAAAATTTCTATCATAAATCAAACCTAACCTTATCATTATTTATAATTTACTCAAATATTATTAGAATAATAATATCTAATCAGTTTGAAAATTTGGATAAAGTAGAAGAGATGATATTAGAATTAGAAGATGATATTATAAATGAAATAGATAACAATATCTCTGCTAAGATAAGTCGTATTAGAGGCATTTGCAGAAGCTGTGTTAAAAATACTAGACCTTTAACTTATATTATGGATACTCTATTAAAGGAAGGAATGGAGTTTTTTTCCGATGAAAATCCAAGTGCTTCATATTTAGAAAAAGAGTACCAAAAACTCATACAAGGACTCGATCTTTCTGTAGATAAACTATATAGTTTTGCATTAAGCACCAGAGAACTGGCTGATAAATTATTAGATATATATTCTTCTAAAGTTTCTGAAAAAACAAATAAACTTATAACTAAGCTTACAATTTTTACAGGTACGGCTGTACCCATAAGTATAATTACTGGTATATATGGGATGAACTTTAAATATATGCCTGAGTTAACTTACAAATACGGATATAGTATTACTATTTTTATAATTATATTAATTATTATAATTAGTTTCATTATTTTTAAAAGAAAAAATTATCTATAAATAAAAAGGTTACCATAATATAATTATGGCAACCTTTTTTCTTGTAAAATATTATTTTCGTAAATTTTCTAAGAAAAATGCAAAAAAAATCCATTTAAATTAATTTTAAGCAAAATAATATTTTTTTCGATTAAATATACAACGAATATTTTCAACCGACTTTAAAACCATTTTAAATAAGTTCGATTTTATGAATATTTACAGGTAACTTTTTGAAGTTACCATAATTTTATTATGTAAACACAACTCAAATATACCTATTATAATGAAACGCGATTATAAATTAAACACAAATCAAAGTATCTTCCGCGCAATTTCACAACAACCAACAAAAAGGTTACCATAATATTATTATAGTAACCTTTTTGGCTTATTTCATATTATTTATATCTTTTTTCAAGCGAAGTCCCTTGAAAATCTTTTCTAATATATTTTCAATGTCATAACGAACATTTATATTAAATATTTTCATAACACATCTTAAAATCAATTTAAAAAAGTTAGTTTTCATAACTTCTTCTCAAATCTACATTTATCTATATATAATTTATCCCATTTTTCTTTCTTTATTGAATAGAGTATTAGATATTTTATCCGAAGCTTCTTGATCCATTTCTTTAAGAGCATGAGAATATATATTCAAAGTTGTATTAATATTTGAATGTCCAACTCTTTCTGAAATAACTTTTATAGGAACTTTTGCATCAATTAATAAAGTAACATGAGAGTGACGAAGATCATGAAATCTAATATGTTTCAAATTATTCTCTTCTAGGAAATATCTAAATCTTTTACTTATAACATCTGGGGCTATGGGCTCTAAATTTTTATCATAAAACACAAGCTCTCTATGTGATTTTTCTCCTTTTAATTTAGCTGATAATTTATCTTTTTTAAGTTGTTTTAACATGATAATTATCTCCTTTGGAGCTGAAATAGTCCTGATAGATGACTCTGTTTTAGGTTCTTTTAACACAACTTTCCCTTTATCTCTAGCTGTTATTTTCTCTACTGTAATAGTAAAATCATTAAAATCTATGTTATTCCAAGTTAATCCTAGGATTTCGGATATTCTAAGTCCTAATCCAGTAGCTATTATTATAGGTAATTCTAAAGATGTTCCGTGGCATTTTTCTAGTAAAATTTGCATATCTTTAGTATTGTAAATCTCATTTTTGTACTTTTTATTCTTAGGAACTTCTACAAACTGAACTACATTTTCCTTAATAAGCTTTAATCTATAAGCTCTTTTAAATGCTAAATTAAGAATATTCAAATGTATTTTTATAGTTTGTGGTGTAAGTAAATCTAGCAAATCATCCACATAATCTTGTATATGTATCGCTCTAATATCACACAATTTTATGTCTCCTAAAAGAGGAATTATATATTTTTTGCAGATTCTCATATAACAATTATAAGTAGTAAAGGATAAGTTTATTTTATATTTTTCTAAGAAATCTAAGATAAAATCCTCCATAATCATCTCGTTAGGAAGTAATAATTCCTCCTTATAAATCTCTTCTTTTATCTCGTTTAATCTTTTATTTGCATCTCTTTTTAATGGGTAAGAGCCCATGTTTTTTTGCTTTCTTTTGTTACTTGCTTTATCTAAATATTCTAAATAAACTATGTAATTTTTACTTCTTTTTCTTAAAAAAACTATACTCATTTTTAAATCTCCCTATATATTATGACAAATGTTTATAAATATATTTTACCACAAAACCTAGAAAAAAAGTATTTTTTTTACTGGCATAGCACTGACATAGATTAAATAATCATCTTTTAAATAGTTGCAATTGCAATGCTTTAACGTTTTTCGTACAAAAGTACTTATTTCATGTCTTAGTAAGCAATAAAACTCCAACATTATATCTATAATACTTAAATAATAAACTTTAAACTATAACCACATTAAATATATAACCTATATAAACAGCATTATATTCACATATTAAATTAATACCTATAGAAATTATCCAAAACGACTTATATCCGAATAATAAATCTATCAATTGTTAAGAATATATCTTGGATAAAAAATGAATTAATATACAAAATTACTAAATTATACTTTTTAGTTTTAATAATTAGGCTTTTGTTGTATACTTATAGATAATGATAAACTTACAATAGAGAGGAAGATTAATATGAAAGTTATTGCTCCAGAATCTGCAATAGTAGCATTAAAAGAAATTATAGCTGAAAATCAAGATAAACCAAATAGTATTAGAGTATACTTCGCTGGTAATAGTTGTTCAGGACCAAGTTTCGCACTAGCTCTTGATAAAGAAGTAAGTGGAGAAGACGCATCTTGTGATGTAGAAGGATTACACTTCATAATGAACCAAGATGAATTCTTAAGTTATGGTAACGTAACAATACAAGAACTTCCACAAGGTGGTTTCGTTGTATTTGTAGATAATATGCCAACAGGCGGAGGTTGCTCTGGTTGTTCAGGCGGATGTGACTGCTAATTATAATATTATTATCGTAGAGTACTAGTTTGCATCTAGTACTCTATTATTTTTAAAGGAGTAAGATAAAGTGAGAAGAAGAAAGAAAAAAGGATCAGACATAAGGTTATTAAGCTATACAGATTATGTAGTTAGAGATAACGTAGAAAACTTCAAAGGAAAATGGAACGAAAAGTTTGGTAATGATAACCCAATCCATGCCGAATTTGGTACTGGTAGAGGTAAGTTTATAACAACACTTGCAAAAAATAATCCCAATACAAATTATATTGCTATGGAGTTAAAAGAAGAAGTACTTTTAAAGGGTGTAGAAAAGGCCAATGAAGCTAATTTACAAAATATAATCTTTATATGGGGAGATGTAGATAGAATACTTGATTATTTTGAAGATAAAGAATTATCAAGAGTATTCATTAACTTCTGTGACCCATGGCCTAAAACAAGATGGTCAAAGAGAAGATTGACACATACAAATTATTTAAACAAATATTATAAAATATTAAACGACAACGGAGAAATACATTTTAAGTCAGATAACGAGAAGTTATTTGAATTTACTCTAAACGAAATATGTATTAATCCTTGGAATTTAAAGAATATTTCTTTAGATTTAGCTAATAATGATACTTTTGAAAATGTAACTACAGAATATGAGGATAAATTCATATCACAAGGGTTAAAAATATATAGATGTGAAGCACAAAAAGTAATATCTAATCAGAAGTTATAATAAATAGAAGAATTTTATATTAATGTATTGTACGAAAGTATAAGAATATAACAAGGATAAAAATACCTCCTATAGAAATAAGTAATATACTATTTTTATAGGAGGTATTTTATTAATGAAATGTATTAAACTTTGCATACTTACTTCACTGTTAATTGTATCAACAGGAATATTATCCATAAATGCTCAAGATATCCCTTTAACCAATAATCAACTAGAAGATATGTTCCCTGATAAAAATTTCAGAAAAGTAATTCATGCTTATTTTCAAAATGAAGATATAACACTAAATAAGTTAAACTCTCTAGATGGAGAATTTTATGCAAGTGGAGAAAAAATCAGTAATTTAACAGGTATATCCTACCTGAAGAATATTGATGATTTTGTATTTTGGAATAATAATATTAAAACATTACCAAAAGAAATAACTACTTTATCTGACATAGATAGTATAAACATTAGAAACAACTATCTTACTGATGATACAACAACAAAGGAATTAATTAATAAAGATGTTGACATTGACTACGATTTAAATTTCATTGAAAATGCAGATCATCAATATAAACTTAAATCTAAATATAAAACATTAAATATTAATAAGGGCAACTCAGTTAATATTACTGATATATTATATAAAGATATATCTACTTATAACAAAGAATGGGAAGTATCAAATATTATATCAGATGATATAATATTAAAAGGCATTGATTATGACCCCGAAATATTAACAATAGATAAAAATACTTTATCTTTAGAAGGACTTAATACAGGACAATCTAAAGTGACATTCAAAATAAATAATAACAAAAATTCTACTATATCATTATTAGTTAATGTTAAATAATAAAAAAAGGCTTATCATTAAGCCTTTTTTTATTATTTATATTTTATTATTTAGAAAATATCCGGTTTTTTACGAGTAATAATTATTCCCCATACTACAACAAAGCAGTAAGATATGTATAATGCATTTCTAATATCATTACATTCCATTCCAAATAATTCAATATTCTGTTCTGGTAATATAACTAATATAGAAGCTATAATTATCAATACAGGATTTATGACAATCTGTCTTTCAGATCTAAATAATAGGATATTACCTGCCCACATTATCGACAAAACCAAAAATAATATTTTAAATATAAACGCTAGATTTTCAAACATAATCAAACTCCCATCTTTCTTTTCAATGAATTTTATAGTATTATTTTCAAACAGAATAAGCATTATGAAAACATATAAATTTTCTATTATCTATATCATTGGTATTATTTCATTAGCATTAAAATTATATAACTTTTTACTTATAATTGAAAGCTATTTTAATAAATATAGTTAATTACTTGAAATATTTGTATTAATAACATCATATTATATAGTAACTACATTATGTTATACGTTAAATGAGGTGATATATAATGAAATATTTTGATTGGTATACACAGGCTATGGGAGGTGTTTTAGGTTTAATCGCTTGTATATACTGCTATTTAAACGGAGATTTAATGATGATCTCAAATATTAACGGTAATTTTGATATGCTATATTTCAACGAATTAATTGCCAGTTATACCTTATATCCATTATGCATTTTTATTTTTATACTATCAATTATACGCTTTATGAAATCAAACAACTCTAATAGTAAGGTTAATAAGGAGAGTTTTATAAGATTCAATGATATCATGCTTTATTTTACAGCAATTATAGGAATCTTAGGATGTAAGCAGTACTTCATAATCGCAGCCCTGTTAATTATTTTTTATCCTATTAAGTCACGTATTAATTACGCTAGAGAAAATAAGAGTAGAGACGCTAATGACAATGATATTAAAGATGAAACCCTTAGCGAGGAAGATTTAGCTTTAGTTTCAACAAAGAAGGACATGGCAATAGACTTACTAAATAATAATGCAAGCATTAATTTCATAATAGAAGTAACTGGCCTAGGCCACAAAGAGATAGAGAATCTTTCTAAAGATATAAATTCTTGTAAATAAAAAGCTAGGTTTACATATTTTTCATCAACCTAGTTTTTTATGTTAATCATTATTAATTATATTATTACAGAGAAGCTTTATTAACTTAATCGAATAGAAACTTAACTTAGATAGAAACTTTGTTAATTACTATGTCAGTATAATTAGATATAAAGTTCAATAATATCTGTACATTCTCTAAGTTCATATCTGTAATTTTAATAGGATCTCCATTATATTTAAAACAAATATAATTTTTATCTTTTAATTTCACAGAATTTATGTACTTATACTCAAATTCTATTATTAAGTTAGGATGATCTCCTATTATATTACAAAAACATAATCTAGAATCCGTTATTAATATTATTCCCTCAGTATCAATTATCTGACACTGAATATATGCTTTCATCCTACAGCTTATTGTAGATAAAGCTTTTTCATCTTTACGTAAAAAATAATTAAACCTGCAAAGTTTCATTAATAATATTCCTCCTTAAATTTATATGAATTAGTACATATACAATAATTATATCCTAATTATTAGTTAATAAAAACCATATTTAATAACAACATGTATTTCACTATATAGTTTTTTTATTTCTTATAAATATTATTAAATATTAAAGGTATTTCATCTATATACCTAGAATTATATCTAAGGTAACAGTTGTATTAGTACTTTTAAATATTACTTATTCATCTTATGGAATGTAGTTAATACATGAAAATTATATTTTAAAATGATTCGAGGAGGATATCGAAATGGAAGTATTAAAAGTTTCATCAAAATCTAATCCTAATTCTGTAGCAGGAGCTTTAGCAGGAGTACTAAGAGAAAAGGGAAGTGCGGAAATTCAAGCCATTGGAGCTGGGGCATTAAATCAAGCTGTTAAGGCAATTGCTATAGCAAGAGGATTTGTAGCACCAAGCGGTTTAGACTTAATATGTGTTCCTGCATTTACAGATATAGAAATAGACGGAGAACAAAAAACAGCAATAAAATTGATAATTGAGCCTAGATAATGATTTTTATGTCAAGAAGCTATATAGAATCAATCTATATAGCTTCTTGACATACTATTTTTTTGAAACTATTTATTATTGAAAAATCTATCATTAGAAATGACTTGCTTGTTGAAAAGTAGTGCCCCTATGAAAACAAAAGTAAATTTATTATTATATCTATTTATTAATAAATAGATATAATAATAAATATTTTAAGGATAGGGTGTTAGATATAACTAGTCTTTAAATGTATATTTA
>JAVXJA010000021.1:0-44222 GCA_036648085.1 Terrisporobacter sp. | reverse complement strand
TACTTAATATAATTTTATCTTATTTTGATGCTTTTGTAATAAATCCCATTGGATCTTGAGCAAAATCTTGAAAAGATAATCTTGTAAAAATAACTTTTTTACCTAAAAACCTTTTATATCTATCTTCCTCTTTTTTAAGTGCACTTATCGTTTTATTCTCATGATTATTAAATACCATTATCTTAAGAGAATACTTCTCCCTGCTAGTTTGAACCCTTTTTAATAAATATTTTATATGTATGTCAGCATCTGGAAATGAATACCCACAAAATATTAATAAATCAGCTTGTCGTAATGCTTTTTCTGCTTTAATCCATACATTACTTAAATGCACATTGGACATATTTTTAAAGTATGTGGGTGGTACTATAATAGGTATAGTTCTCTCCCCACAGTTTAAACACCTAGCTTCATCTATATTATTTAAAATCCTCATTACTCCACCTTCATAGGGAGTTAAAGTTAAACTAGAACATATAGGGCAGTATAACCAATTTAATGATCCATGTATTTTATATAACTTTATACAATCTCCTTCAGGTTTTTTCCATGAAGTATTTTTATGATAAAAATTTGCTAAATCTACTCCATAATCTAACATCAAAGGTATCTTATAAGTATCGTAAAGTTTAGAAAGATTATTGTCTATATGAATATCATAGTTAACACTTATAAAGGTTGTATCTAATAGTAAATTTTCTTTTATTAAATTTTTTATAAGAAGCTCATGATACTTATGACTAGACTTCGGTGGATTATTTATTGAATTCGCTGTGAGTAAAATTAAATATTGTCTTAATATATTTATACTTCCATTTTTATTATCATAAGTCTCCGTACCAAAGTTCTTAAATGATTCTCTTCTTTGTTCTGCCATATCTAATATGCCAATAACTTCTTCAAAAGTAGGAAACTTTACTTTATCTAAATTATCTTCTAAAACGTCTATATCAAAGGTATCTTTAAAAAATATTCTAAGTTCCTTATTCATTTTGCTGTCTTTATCATTAGGTAATATATATTTAAAATAATTAGAGAATAATTCATTTTGTATT
Organism: Terrisporobacter sp.; assembly: GCA_036648085.1. Classification (GTDB taxonomy): domain Bacteria; phylum Bacillota; class Clostridia; order Peptostreptococcales; family Peptostreptococcaceae; genus Terrisporobacter. The sequence goes on along the minus strand of JAVXJA010000021.1, from coordinate 43,167 downwards.
GGCAAATTTTCAGCTGCAGAAGCTCCTGCTCCTAAGAATATACAAATTTTCATAAAAGTCCTCCCCTATGTTTTCAAGTAACTATATTTTAGCATCCCTACTAAAAAAAGTCTTAATACATTAATATATTAAGACTTTTACATTTAATTATTCTTTTTATTTGTTTATTTGTTTAATATATTCTATAGCCTTAAGAGTACCCATTTTTGAATGGTCAAAAGTAAGTCCTCCTTGGAAGTAAACATTGAACGGTGGTCTTATAGGTGCATCGGCACTAAGTTCAATAGAAGAGCCTTGTATAAATGCTCCTGCTGCCATTATAACTTCATCTTCATATCCAGGCATTGCCCATGGTTCCGGCTTAACATATGAGTCGACTGGCGCTGCCCCTTGCACACCCTGACAAAATGCTATAACTTCTTCAGCATTCTTTAATTTTACAACTTGAATTATATCACTTCTTAAATCATCATACTTAGGTAATACTTCATATCCTAGTTTTTCAAACATTCTGGCACAGTATATTGCACCCATTACAGCCTGAGAAGTAACATATGGTGCCATGAAGAAACCTTGTAATACATTTCTTGTAGTTCCAAATGTAAGTCCACATTCTTTTCCTATACCTGGTGTAGTTAATCTATAAGAAATCATTTCTACTAAATCTTTTCTACCAGCTATATAACCACCTGTTAAAGCTAGTCCTCCTCCTGGATTCTTAATTAAAGAACCAGCCATTATATCTGCCCCTACTTCTGTTGGCTCCTTAATATCTAAAAATTCGCCGTAGCAGTTATCTACCATAACTATTAAGTCTTTATTAATTGATTTTACAACTTCAATAGCTTCTTTTATATCTTTTATTGTTAAAGATTTTCTCCAAGAATAACCCTTAGATCTTTGTATCATTACTAACTTTGTTCTTTCGTTAATTTTATCTTTAATACCATCTAAATCTATATTCCCATCTTCTAAGAAATCTAAATCATCATATGTAACTCCGAATTCTTTAAGAGAACCTTTTTCCTCTCTGATACCTATAACTCCTTGTAGTGTATCATAAGGCTTTTCAGTTATTGACAATATTTCATCACCTGGTCTAACTATTCCTTGTATACATAAACTTAAAGCATGTGTTCCATTAACAATTATTGGTCTTACTAATGCATCTTCAGCACCAAATACTTCTGCAAATATTTCTTCTATTTTTTCACGACCTATATCATTGTAACCGTATCCTGTAGTCCAGTTAAAATGATTGTCACTTAAGTGAGCTCTTTGCATTGCTTTTAATACTTTATATTGATTATATTCTCTTATTTCTTTTATTTCTTCAAACTTATCCTTTATATCTTCGATTACTTCATTTGATAATTCAAAAGTTTCATCATCTAACCCATAGTAGCTTTTTAATAGTTCGCTTGTCTCTTTTAACACTTAATCTCACCTATTTCCTAATATTTTTCACCTTAAAAATTTTATCATAGAGAAAATTTTAGTGCAAGGCGAATATTCAAAAATTCGCTAACGCTTCATAAAACGACCTTACTCAAAAAAGGTACTAATACTTCTCTATAATAAATTTATAGGTTAGTATTAGTACCTTTTGGTAAAATTAAAGTTATTTATTTATTATTGGGTTGAAATGTATTTTGTAAATTTATATTTTTACCTGGTACTATTGTTGAAACTGCATGTTTATATATTAGATTTTGTTGTCTATTTTCTCCTTCTAATAATACAATGTAACTATCAAACCCCTTAACATATCCTTTAACTTGAACACCATTCATTAGGTATATAGTAACAGGTACTCTTTCTTTTCTAGCATTATTCAAAAATAAGTCTTGCAAGTTTAACGCAGTATTTTTCATTAAACAATATCCTCCCGAATAAATTATATTTTATATGTACATAAATAATTTAAAACTATATTATAATATTATACATGTTTAATAATATTTTCAATATAGTTCATTATATCTCCTTTAAGTATTTCTAAGTCATCATATTTTTCTAAATCAAACCATTTACTTTCTTTATATCTTTTAAACCATGTGATTTGTCTCTTTGCATATCTTCTTGAGTCTCTTTTTATGATTTCTACAGCTTCTTCTAAAGTATACATACCTTCTAGGTACTTAACTATTTCTTTATATCCTATACCTTGCATAGAAATTAAATCTTTATCATAGCCCATATCTAATAATTGTTTTACCTCTTCTATTAAGCCAGCTTCCATCATAATATCAACTCTTTTATTTATTCTGTTGTAAAGTATTTCTCTATCTCTATTTAATACAATAATAATAGGCAAATATTTATCATTATATTTTAAATCATTAGAAAAATCTTGCATCTTCTTTCCATCTAAACATACTTCTAATGCTCTTATTACTCTTTTTGTATTGTTTTTATGAATTCTACTTGCTACTTCATCATCTAAGGATTTCAATTTTTCATGCATATAATCTATTCCTTTTTCTGCAAGTTCATTTTCCAGTGCTTCTCTTAATTTAGAATTACCATTTGATTTTGCAAAGTCCATATTATAGATTAAAGAATTTAAATATAATCCTGTTCCACCAGTTACTAAAACTGATTTTTCTCTTTCATGAATATCTTCTATGTATTTCTCACTTCTTTTTTGGAATTCTGATACAGAAAAAGCATAATTTGGAGTAACTTCATCTATCATATGATGAACTACCCCATTCATTTCTTTATCTGTTACCTTTGCACTTCCTATATCCATATATTTATAAATTTGCATAGAATCTGCAGAAATAATTTCTGCATTAAGATTCTTTGCTAATTCTATTGATAATACAGTTTTTCCCACGGCCGTAGGTCCTGTAAGTATGATAAGTGGTATTTTTTTCATAACTTTCCTCTCTTACATAATTCTTTTGAACATCTTTTCTATTTCTCTTTTTGTTATTTCTACTATTGTTGGCCTTCCATGAGGACAGGTAAATGGATTTTCACATGTTTCCATTTGAATTAATAGCTTCTCCATTTCCATTATATGAATTTTATCATTTGCTTTAATAGCAGCTCTACATGCCATAGATGCAAATTTATCACCCTTTAAATCATAGCTATTTTTTAAATCCTCAATATTATCAATTATTTGAAGTATGAATTTTTCTGATTCTGGAGTCCCAAATATATTAGGTACCCCCCTTACCATAATGTGATTATTACCAAACAGATCTATTTCAAAACCAAAATTTAAAAATAAATCTAGATTATTTTCTACCTTTAGCATATCCACATTAGATACTTCTATGACTATAGGATCTAATAGCATTTGCATATCTATTTGATGATTTTTAAATTTATCCATGTATTTTTCATATAAAACTTTTTCATGAGCAGCGTGTTGATCAAGTAAATACATTGAATTATCTTTTTCTAAAACAATATATGTATTCAATATGCTTCCCACAACTTTAAAATCAGTTATGGAAAATCTATTTTTATTCTTTATTTCAATTTCTTCCGCATCAATTTTATTATTTTCTATTTTACTTAAATCATTTAAATCATCAAAGGTAAAAGATTTACTAATATCAAGTGTAGCATCTATAAAGTATTCACCTTTTTTATTTTCTATAGGTTGAAGCTTAATATCATTATTAATACTTTTATCATATTCCCTGGAAGATATATTTACTACATCTTCTTTATTAGCTTTATCATCTTTTTCTTTATGATTTCTTATTATATTATCTTCATCTTTATTTTCTACTTCTAAAGCTTCTTTTAGTGATATAAAGCTACTTTCAACCTTTGGTTGAATTTCTTTAGGCGTAGCCTTATTATCTATTGGTAAAGTCAATTTATTGTAATCTTCACTTTTTTCTTTTATTGGTTGTATTATATTTTCTATTTTTTTCTTTTCATAACTTTCATATTTTCCTATTAAAGCAGAATTTAATAACTTCCTTTTTAATAGATCCCTAATTTCAATATATAAATCTTTATCACTTTCAAATTTTATTTCCATTTTAGTTGGATGTATATTCACATCTATTTTTGATGGATTGATTTCTATATTTAAAAAGCATATCCCATGTTTATTAATAGGTATAATAGATTTATAAGCTTCATTTATGGCATCTAATATTATTTTACTTTTAACAAATCTATTATTGATATATATATGTTGTAAGTTCTTATTAGATCTATATATATTATTATTTCCTATATAACCATTAATAGTGCAGTATTTACCCTCTGCATTTACTTCTATTAAGTTCTCTACAATCTCTTTACCATAAATACTTCTAATTACACTAAGAAGCTTACCGTCTCCTGGAGTATTTAACATTAGTTTTCCGTTGTTTATATACTTAAACTGTACATTCGTGTTACCTATGGCTAATTTATTAATTAAATCACTAATATTAATAGTTTCTGCATGAGTAGATTTTAAAAACTTTTGTCTAACAGGTGTATTGAAAAATAAGTCTTTTATTATAATAGTAGTTCCATTTTTAGTTCCTATAGGTTCCTTTATAATTTCATTACCACCTTCTAATACAACCTTTGTGCCTAAAGGCTCATTCTTAGTCTTTGTAATCATTTCTAAACGTGATACAGAAGCTATAGAAGCTAAGGCCTCTCCTCTAAATCCTAGTGAATATAAATCATATAAATCATCTATCATTTTTATTTTACTTGTGGCATGTCTTAAAAATGATTTATCTACTTCACTAGATAAAATCCCCATACCATTATCTGTAATTCTAATCTGTTTTTTTCCACCATCAGCTATATCTATTACAATTTGTGTAGACTTAGCATCTATGGAGTTTTCGATTAATTCTTTAGTAACAGAAGAAGGTCTTTCGACAACTTCTCCTGCTGCTATTTTATTTATAGTTAAATCATCTAATATATTAATTTTATTTGACATTATACCCCTCCAGACAGTTACTTTTAAGCCACAGCGTGGACGCTACTTTTTAACTTTTCTTTGAAGATTGAATAAAGCATTCATAGCATCTAATGGTGTCATGCTTAGTATATCTAGAGAAGTTATTTCATCTATTATATTACTATCATTAACTGTATCAAAGGATATTTGATCTACACTTACAGCCACTTCTTCACTTAATTTATTATTTAATTTTTCAACCTCCTCATTTACTTTATCATAATCTTTTTTAAGTTTTTTAAATGTTTTGCTTAAATTATCATTTTCTATTTTTAGCGTTTCAAATTCATTTTTCAAATTACTTTCTTCAAGTTTTTTAAGTTCTAATTCAATTTCACTTACTGAACCCTCAACAATCGAACAATAGTTCTTTTTATCAAGAATAACATTTTCTGCAACATTATTAACAGTTCCATTTATGGCGTAGCCATTATAAATATGATTTTTTTCTAGGTCCTTTAATATTTCTGATGATCTATTAATAACTTCGTCAGGAAGCTTAGCTAATTTTGCAACGTAAATCCCATAACTTTTATCAGCTGCTTGATCAATTATTTTTCTAAGGAAAATAATATTTTCGCCATCATCTTTAACTGCTATAGAATAGTTTTTAACTTCTTTAAATTCATTTTCAAGCTCTGTAAGCTCGTGATAATGTGTTGCAAATAATGTTTTACATTTAATATGCTTTTCTATATATTCAACTATAGACCAAGCTAAACTTATGCCATCGTACGTAGATGTACCTCTACCTATTTCATCTAATATAACTAAGCTTTTCTCTGTAGCATTTTTTAATATATGGGAAACTTCACTCATCTCCACCATGAAAGTAGATTGACCTTGTGATAAATCATCACTTGCTCCAACCCTAGTAAATATTCTGTCACTAATAGGAATATTAGCAGAATCAGCTGGTACAAATGACCCAATATGAGCCATTAAACATATAATTGCAGTTTGTCTCATATAAGTAGATTTACCAGACATGTTAGGCCCAGTTATAATATTTATATTGTTTTCTCCTCTGTTTAAATAAGTATCATTTGGAACAAAGTTTTGCTCTCCAACAATATTTTCAATAACAGGATGACGACCATTTTTTATATCAAGTTTACTACTATTATTTATATCAGGTTTTACATAATTATTTATGTGTGCCACTGTGGCAAATGAAGTAAATACATCTATGTTAGCAATTATTTTTGCTACGTTTTGTATTCTATCTATATTGCTGTATATTGTTTGTCTAATTTTCACAAATAGATCATATTCTAAGGCTTTAATTTTTTCTTCTGCATGAAGTATTTTATCTTCTATTTCTTTTAATTCTTCAGTTATATATCTTTCTGCATTACTTAAAGTCTGCTTTCTTATATATCTACCTTCTAAATCTAAATTAACTAAATTTGCTTTAGTTATTTCTATATAGTAACCAAATACCTTGTTAAAACCAATTTTTAAAGACTTAACTCCAGTTTTTTCTTTTTCACGATTTTCTATTTCTTTAATCATGAAGGCACCATTTTTAGATATATTTCTAAGTTCACTAAGCTCTTCATTATATGATGATTTTATTATATTACCATCTTTAATTGTTAAACTTGGCTCTTCTCTAATAGCTTTATTTATTAGCTCGTATATATCATTTAAGTCTTCCATATTATCAATGTATTTTTTAATTGTATCACCACTACAATTATCTATTCTGTCTTTTAAAGGCGGAAGCTTCTCTATAGAATTTTTTAAGTGAATCATTTCTTTTGGAGTTACTTTTTCAAAGGCTATTTTTCCACAAATTCTTTCTATGTCGTAGACATTTTTAAGTATTTCTATAAGGTCTTCTCTAAAACTAAAATCATTCTTTATTTCTTCTATAACATTAAGTCTTTCATCTATTCTTTCTTTATTAACTAAAGGTTCTTCCACATATTTTCTAAGAAGTCTTCCTCCCATAGCAGTAGATGTTTTATCTAGCACATGTAAAAGTGAACCTTTCTTTTTTGATCCTCTAATTGTTTGAGTAATTTCAAGGTTTATTCTAGTAAACATATCAAGTACCATGTATTCCATGGGATTATATATATTTACATGATTAATATTAGATGTTATTTGCTTTTGTGTATTATATATATAGTTAAGTAAAATACATAAACTCTTCTTTATAAAATTATCTTCATCAAACTTAAGAGTTTGTAAATAATCATCATGAAAATATTCATTTAATATGTTTAAATCTAAGTATTTGTCCTCAAAGCTTTCATTAATATATATATTAGCTACGGTAGCTATATTTTTTAAATCTTCTTTGAAACTTATATCATTTAAAATTATCTCTGATGGACTTATCTTTGCAATTTCTTCTATAACTTTATCTTTCCCTATAATAGTAGCATTGGCTTCACCTGTACTTATATCCACATAAGATAAACCTATTTTATCTTTTATTTTATATAGTGACATTAAGTAGTTATTCTTTTTATTTTCAAGTAAATTACCTTCAAGAACTGTACCTGGTGTTACTACCCTTATAACTTCTCTTTTTACTATTCCTTTTGCAGTCTGAGGATCTTCCATTTGTTCTCCAATAGCTACTTTATATCCACTTTCCACTAATTTCGATATATATGAATTTGCGGCATGGAAAGGTATCCCACACATAGGAGCTCTTTCATCTAGTCCACAAGATTTTCCTGTTAAGGCTATTTCAAGGGTTTTCGAAGCTACAATTGCATCTTCAAAAAACATTTCATAAAAGTCACCAAGTCTGAAAAATAAAATACAATCAGGATATTTATCCTTACATTCAAAATATTGTTTCATCATTGGTGTTAGTCTATTTCTATCAATCTCCATTTTTTTACCTCCTTATTCTTTAGTTATTATATCATAGAACACAATTTATATGTTAATGTATGAGATTATGAAAAATTTCTACAAAAAAATAAAATAGCCATCTATTTTCATAAATAGCTATTTTCCTTATGTTATTAATTATAATCATTTATTATGCCATGTTTAATATTAAGAAAAATTATTTTCCTGTTATTTGTTCATTTTCATACTTTGTCAACTGCGATTAATATAACTATTATCTATCGTTAGTCATTATTTTGTTTAAAGATATAACTGCTGCACCTGCAATTATAACAAATGCTACACCCATAAATATCCATGCTACTGTAGTCATATTATCCACTCCTTTTTATTTTATTATACTACAATTGTAGTCTAATATTTCTACTATTAACGGACTTTTAACAGGTTTTACAATATCTTAATAATCTAATAATTTCTTAACATTTTAAATCTAATCCTAATTACTTATAAAAGTAAATTCCCATTTTTATCAAAGTTTATTTTAACTTCAGAAGAGATAACTTTTATGTTTTCTTTATTATTCATATGTAAATATGCTTCTGTACTTATATACACTTCATTTAACTTTTTAGTATTATCTATAATAACTAATTTAATTTTATTTGCATCTAATTTACCGCAGGTTTTAGCGCAAGCTTTGAATACATCTTCATCATTTTCTACTACCATAGGTAACTTGACACTATTAGGTTCTGTAGATGTTAAGGCATTTAAATATGTTGCTTCAAAGTCAATTTCATTATAAAACTTTTTAGGAATATAATCAGCTAACCCCATACCATTTGCATTGCCACACGAACTTTTATTAATATTTAAAATTCCTAATTTTATAATACTTGGACCTCCAGAAGCTGCTTTTGTGTGATACCTACCTATGATATTTGTATCCATTCCTGTACCACTTATAGTTTTACCAATTTCTTTTACAATAAGTACATCAATATTATCTAGATAAATTCTTGGCATTAATTCCTTTGCTTTTATTAGAAGCTTAGGTTCTTCCATTAATAATTCTTCTTTATTAAGAACAAATATATGATAAACCTCATCATAAGCGTTTTCTATCGTACAAACACCAAATAATATATTTAATTTATCAATACTTATCTTTGCAGATTCTAAAATGTTCTCTCCCATAGATTCAAATCCTAAAAAATGAGTCATTTCCGCTCCTTTTCTTTTACCTAAACCTATGGCTAACATTTTTATTAAACCACTTTCATAATTTCCTCTAAATGAAGTATGTGGTTTGATTCTATTTAATAAAATAATGCCATCAGCATTATAAGCATTTTTATCAATATATACTGGCAGATGTTTAATTGTTTTTCCTATTTCAACTACTTCCATGGAAGAAATTATTTCACATTCCATAGTTTCTTCAGTAATGCCTAAGTTTTTTAATATTTTTACTTGCCCCTCACTATTTCCTCCACCATGACTACCCATAGCTGGTACTATAAAAGGTATTCCACCATGACTTTTAACAAAATCAACTATTGTCTTCATAATTAAAGGATAACTACTAATGCCTCTGCTCCCTGCTGTAATTGCAATTTTCATATTTTTACTTATTTTTATATCCATGTTTTTTCTAATTAATTCATTGATTAGATGTTGAGATATATTATCTATTTTATCCGCTTCAAAGATTTGTTTCACTTTAATAATTTTTGGAAGTTTTACTTCTTTTAAAATACTACTTATACAAGACATTTTCTTCCCCCTAGAAATTTTTATATTATTTAATTCTCACTAATAAATTTTAATAAATATTATAACCTTTATAATGTTATTATAATATTATATGTTATATATATTAGCAACTAGGAGGCATGAATTTGAATAACATTATAAATAAATTTGATAATTATAAACCTTATATAAATGGTTTTAAATCAATGAAAAAAGCATCTGTATTAATACCATTAGTTAAATATGGTGATTCCTATTCAATTTTATTTGAACTTAGGTCTAAAAAAATGAATCACCAACCTGGTGAAATATCTTTTCCCGGAGGGAAGATAGAAAAGGGTGAAAGCCCTAAAGAAGCTTGTATTAGAGAGACTTGTGAAGAAATAGGTACTGTTGAAGATAATATAGAAATAATATCTCCTCTTGATCTTTATGTATCTCATGCTAATTTAATTATACATCCTTATTTAGGTATAATTAAAGATGTGAATAATCTAAATATTAATGAAGCTGAAGTGGATCATGTATTTTTAGTTCCCATAGACTATTTATTAGAATATGATGCGTCTTATTATACAAATGATGTAAAAGTAATACCAAATAGTAATTTCCCCTATGAAAAAATTCCTAACAAAGAAAAATATAATTTTGATATAGGTGAATATCCTGTATGGTTTTATGAATATAATGACTACGTTATTTGGGGAATTACTGCTAAAATCTTAGAGAATTTCTTACAATTTATTAAAGAATAATAAAATATTATATATTTGTATATAAAAAAGGTGTAAAACTTATAAAATTTTATACCTTTTTTATATCTTATTGTAATTTTATTTAATTTCTTCTCCTATTAAAGAGAATGTATTTGCATCTATTATTTTTAGATTTATTATTTTTCCAGGTAAGTTTTTACTAGAATCTTCAACTTTGAAGTTTACTAATTTATTTTGTCTAGTTCTTCCAGTTAATTTTGTTTCATCATTTTTACTTTTACCTTCAATTAAAACTTCTACAGTTTTACCCACATAACTTTTATTTAGATCAACAAGTATTTCATTTACTTTAGATAGTACTCTGTTAAATCTTTCATGCTTAATACTGTCAGGAATCTGATCTTCCATCTTAGCTGCTGGAGTTCCTTCTCTTTTTGAGTATATAAATGTAAATGCATTATCATATCTAACTTTTTCTATCACATCTATTGTATCTAATATGTCTTCTTCAGTTTCACCTGGGAATCCTATCATTAAATCTGTAGAAAATGCAATGTCAGGTATTTCTTCTTTAGCTTTTTCTATTATTCTTAAATAATCTTCTTTAGAATAATGTCTATTCATCTTTTTAAGAAGTTTTGTACTACCACATTGAATCGGTAAATGTAAGAATTCACATACCTTATCACAATCTCTCATGGCATATATCACCTCATCTGATATGTCCTTTGGATGAGAAGTCATAAATCTTATTCTTTCTATTCCTTCTATTTCATTTGTCATTCTTAGAAGCTCTGCAAATGTTATAGGCTCTTCTAAAGTTTTTCCATAAGAGTCAACATTTTGACCAAGTAAAGTAATTTCTTTAGTACCATTAGCTACTAATTCTTTTATTTCATTCATTATGTCTTTTGGTGTTCTACTTCTTTCTCTACCTCTTGTATAAGGAACTATACAGTACGTACAGAAGTTATTGCATCCATACATTATATTAACAAAGGCTTTAAGCTCAAATTTTCTACTACTTCTTAAGCCTTCTACTACTTCTCCATCCACATCCCAAACATCTACTAACAATTTAGAGTTGTCCATAGTATTTGTTAATAATTCAGGGAATTTATATAAATTATGAGTACCAAATACTAAGTCAACATGTCTATATTTAGATTTTATTTCTTTGACAACATGAGGTTGTTGCATCATACACCCACATACAGCAATTTTTAAATCAGGATTTTTTCTTTTAGCTAATTTTAGATGACCTAAATTTCCATATACTTTAAGTTCTGCATTTTCTCTTACTGCACAAGTATTGTATATTATTAAGTCGCACTCATTTGTCATTAAAGTTGCCTCATACCCCATACTGTCAAGCATTGCAGATAGTTTTTCTGAATCATGTTCATTCATTTGACATCCAAAAGTAGTTACCATATATTTTGGCTTTCTTTTATTTATGGCAAAATGTCTAGAGTTTTTTTCAGCTATGGCTTCAATAAATCTATTTTGCTCTTCTATTTTTTCTATAGGAACTTGAACTTGTTTTCTTTCTCCCATTTGTATTCCTCCTTAATAAATAATGCATCTCTTATTATATCATAATTTTTGTCAAAATCATCATATGAAAATTCGCCACTTCATGTCCAAAACCACCTTTGATAACAAGTTCATTACTTCATCACAATATCTAGTTCTCTACAAACTATCTCACATACTTTTTCCGTTGCTTTCCCTACAATTTCAGTACATCTAAGTTTATGACCGTTATTTTCTCTATCTAGACCTTCTGTTATTTTTCCACAACATGGTGCATCAGCAAATTCTACAAAAGCATCATGAAACTCTTTAGTTATATCAAAACATTTATTAATCTTAGGATCACCCGGTGTCGTTCTTCCAAAGAAATATCCCAAACACATTGTTCCTCCAGCTAGAGCACCACAGATACAATATGCTCTCCCTAGCCCCCAAGGAAAGCCTGACCCCATAGCTATTACTTCATCTGGTAAGTCTAATTCAAAATTCTTCTTAACTGCATAAATAACTGATTCTGAACAAGCTAAACCATTATTGAAAATATATTTAGCTTCTTCTACTGTTTTACTTATATCAATTTCCTTAACCATCTTATCTCCCCCTATAATTACAAACTATAACTCAATTATATCTTTCATATTTATAACATCAAAGTAAATTTTATATTTTTAAACAAATTCTTTAAATACATAAAGTTTTAGAATCTACAAATAATAAATTATTATATTGTTTTGAGAGGAAAATTTATGTTAGTAGTATTTGTAAGAAGTATTATACTTTATCTTGCTGTATTAGTATCACTGAGAGTAATGGGTAAAAGTGAAATTGCAGAAATGAATTGTTTTGATTTAGTCATAACACTTCTAATTGCAGAAGTTGCATCAACCCCCATGGAAAATAATGATATTCCAATTTTATATGGACTTTCTGCACTAACAGCCCTAGTTTTTATACAAACTATTATATCTATGATAGGTTTAAAATTTAGGCGTATAAACAATTTCATATCAGGAAAACCTTCAATATTAATTAATAAGGGCCTAATTGATGCAAATGAGTTAAGAAAAGAAAAAGTAACGATTAACGAGCTTTTAGAACAATTACGAATTCAAGGGTACTTTAATATCAAACAAATTCAATATGCCATCTTAGAAACTGATGGTAATTTAAGTGTAGTACCTGCTACAAATTATAATACTACACCTAGCCGAGAATTTAATCACTTACCTTTATCTTTAATAATTGATGGATATATCATTAAAGATAATTTAAAATTAATTGATAAAGATGTTAATTGGTTACTTAATACATTAAATTCACATCATATAGATAAACCCAAAGATGTGCTTCTATGTATTTTAGATGAATACGATAATATTTATATCCAAAAGAAAAATATGAAATAGAGGTGATTTTTTGAAGACTTCTTGGTTTGTTATATTAGGGACAGTCTTATTTGTATTCTTAGGTGTTTTTATACATGATAAAACAGATGAGTTTTCTTGTGAATACATAGATAAATTTAATGAATTAGAAATTTGTATAAAATATGATGACTGGGAAACGGCTTCTAATAGCTTAGAACATTTAAATAATTCTTTAATAGAACAGAAACATATTTGGTATAAATTAATTAATCACGGATATTTTAATGAAATATTTATGTCCATTGAAATACTAGATCAAGGTATATATTTAAAAAATAAAATGGTCAGTCTTCAAGAATTAGAAAAAATAAAAATGACACTTCAAAATCTAGAAGAAGATGAGTGTTGTGACTTTAATCGTATATTCTAATGTTAAAAGCTGAATTTATTTGAGCAACGTAATGGAGCTTGCGAACATTCGTTGGCGATATGAAGTGAAGCTACCACACTGTGGTTTAAGCTGAGCGAATTTCAGCTTTGTATAATAATTACTCAATATGTATATTCAAACAATACCTATCAAAAATAATAATTACTTAATAGGTATTGTTTTTTTGCTTTTTTCTCTTAATTAATATATACTATTATTTTCTACTCGGTAATTATAGTTCGTTATATTTCTATAGTACTATTATCTATAAACTTACAGTTATATTTATTTACCTTTAAGTCATCCATTAATTTAAATAAGGCTTGGTCCTTTTTCTTAGCCTCTATCATTATATCAAAATCTCTATTTACAGTATTTTTAGCAATATCTAAAAATTCCATAAACTCTTTACAATCTATATAATCAGAATGTCTTCTATCAAATTCACCTTCTTTAGGGCTAGAGTAATGAACTTTTGGTGGTAATGTTTCTTCATTCCATGTATTAAAGGCACCTTTTAATATGTTCTCTATATCTTCCCCATTGTTCTTACACTTATGATGATGAAGATCTAATACCATAGGTAGTTTTACTTTTTCACATATATTCAGCACATCTGTTGCAGTAAATACTTTATCATCATTTTCAAATATTAATCTTTTTCTTATTCTTGATGGAAAATCATTTAAATTATCTATAAATCTATTAATACTTTCTTCTTTACCATTAGCAGAACTTCCAATATGAATTACTAATTTACCTTGTTCATAATCCATTAAATCGTACAAATCAACTGCATGATTTAAATTTCTTATAGTATCTTGTACTACTTTATCTTTTACACTATTTATTACATTAAATTGGTCTGGATGAAAGTCTATTCTCATGTTACTTTCTTTAACTATCTTTCCTATTCTTAATAATTCCTTTTTAAAATACTTATCATATTCCCATGCAACTTCTGGATGTGTGTACAAAGGAATAAGCTTAGATGTTAATCTATAAAAATGAATATTATTTTTTATATTGTATTTTAAAATAGTTTCTAAATCCTCTATATTTGAATAAGTAACTGATTTCAATTTCTTAATTTTTTCTTCATCACTTTTTATTTTTGAGTAATTTGTAAAAGTAACAGTACTAGAAGTAGTTACATTTTTTAAATTTAAAGCAATTGCTACGTATCCTAATCTTACTATCATGATTTTCTCCTTTAAAATTGTTTAATCTTATTTTTGCTTTAAATATTAATAGTATTCTTTTATATGATGATCAAATTTTCACCATAACATATTAATTTATTTTTACAAAGTATATATATTGTGGTTTGAAGGTTTACTTATAATATGGTACAATTTAATTCAAAATATGGATAATATAATTAAAGTAAAAATATTAACTTAATACATATAAGGAGTGAACAAAATGAAATTAGATAAAGATTATATTTTAAGAATGGTAAATGATTTAGTAAAATCAATTGCTCACATCATTCTTGGTAAAAGCGAAATTGAATATGCACTACCTGATAAAAATGAATACGATAAAGTTGATTATCTATATGTGAGATTATTAGAAATGTCAAATAATGGTCATATAAATGAGGCTGAAAATCTTTTATTTGATGAAATTAATACTTCAGATATGAGACAATTTGAAATGGCTATGTCATTTTATTTACATCTTAATGATTTTGGAGATGATTTTTTAGAAAAAAATGATTTTTCTAGAGAAGAAATTAGCGAAGGTATTAAAGGAATTTGCAAAGAATTTAACTTGTCTACCATGGTTGAATTTTTATTTTAAAAGTAGAGCTGTAGTACAATCAATTTATAATTGTTGTTTTGCAGCTCTATTTTTATAAAGAAGTACTTTTTATTAATTTAATTTATCCTACAATATTCCCACCATTAATATGTAATACTTGACCAGACATATAGCTAGAATCATCACTACCTAAAAATACATATACATTTGCCACTTCATAGGGCTGACCTGCTCTATCCATAGGAACTTTACTTTTTAAGCTACCAAAGGTTTCTACTTCTATATATATTAGTTCTAAAGGTTTTGTCTAATTGTTCCTCTGTAATATCTAATATACTCTTTTGAACATACTGTAAAGCATGATTATTAACTAAGATGTCTATTTTACCAAACCCATTAATAGTTTTTTCTATTACCTCTTTACACATGGACTCTTCTTTCAAATCTCCCCTCACTAATATGCATTTTCTACCTAGTTTTTCAATATAATCGTTGGCTTCATTATAAATTATCTGTATTTTTATAGAAATTAATCTATTTTTAATTAATTAGGACATTTATATCTTAATTTAATATAAACAAATGTAATAATTTAACACTATTTTAATATAATTTATCTATAATATATTAATATAGTATATTAATATATTATAGAAAATAACTTTAGGAGGAGTTTGATAATGAGTAGTCTTGATGACCTCTCGAGGAGTATTATTCCTCAATTATTCTTAATCGTCATACTTACACTTATAAATGCATTTTTTGCTTCTGCAGAAATGGCTTTTGTGTCTGTAAATAAACATAAGGTAAAATCACTAAGTGAAAAAGGTAATAAGAAAGCAATTTTGTTAGATAAACTATTGCAAGATCCTAGTAATTTTCTTTCAACTATGCAAATAGGAATTACGCTGGCAGGATTTTTTTCCAGTGCCTCTGCTGCCACTACCTTATCTAGCAGACTTTACGAGAAAATTTCACCATTGAATGTTCCTTATGCTATGCAAATATCTATGATAGCAATAACTCTTATACTTTCTTTTCTAACTCTAATATTTGGAGAGTTAGTTCCAAAGAGAATTGCATTAAGAAAATGTGAATTTATTGCCTTATCTTCAGTTAAACCGGTCCATATCTTATCTATATTAGCTAAACCATTTATTAAGGTACTAACCTTGTCTACAAGAGTTATCTTAAAAATGACTGGTAATAATGATATTGAAGAAGATGATAATATTTCTGCCGAAGAAATAAAACTTTTAATAACACAATCTGAGAAAAATGGTGTTATTAAAAGTATGGAAAAAGAAATGATTGATAAAGTCTTTGATTTTTCCGATAAAATGTCTAAAGAAATTATGACATCTCGAACAGATACAATATTAATAGATATTAATGACTCTAAAGAATGTAAGCTTAATACTCTACTAAATTGTAAATATTCTAGAATACCTGTTTATAATGATTCAATTGATAATATAATCGGTATTCTATATGTTAAAGATTTAATTTCATATTTAGTTAACAATAACTTGGAAGACGTTAATTTTAATAAAATTTTACATCCACCTTGTTTTATACCTGAAACAAAAAAAATTGATGAGCTATTTCTTTTATTAAAACAAAGTAAAAATCATATGTCTATTTTAATTGATGAATATGGTGGCTTCTCTGGAATAGTAACTATGGAAGATATAATAGAAGAAATAATGGGTGATATTGATGATGAATATGATTTTGATAATGGTAAAATGAAATCTATAGGAAATGATACCTTTATTATTAAAGGAAATATGTCTATTTTAGATTTTAATGCTGCATTTAATACAAAAATTAAATCTGAGGACTTTGATACTATAAATGGATTTATCATTTCTAATTTAGATAGGATTCCTGGTAAAGAAGAAGACATCGATTTAACATTTGATAGATATAATCTTAAAGTGCTACAAGTTGAAGATAATAGAATCGAAAAGGTTAAAATAAGTTTAATTCAATCTAAAGTTAGCTAATATCTTTTTAAATAAAAAGAAATATTTGAAAATAATAATATGGTTAAAAAAGGCAATCACAGGAGTAATAAAAACCCTTTGTGATTGCCTTTAATTTTGTGAAAATAGTAATCTTCATATTAATATGATATATTCTGTATCTACATAAAATTTAATATTCTAAAATGGATAAATATTAAAAATTCTATTATACATTTTTATTTTTATTTCGAATAATAATGTAACTACACATCGATAACAACATTGTTATACATGTTATAATGACAACATAAACTAGCTGCATATTTAAAGATATACTTTTTCCATTGGTTAGCATAAGTACAATTTCACTTGCATTTAATGGGTTAATTATTATAAGAGATAATGCACATACGATAACTGTAATCATTGTAGACATTAATATATGTTTTGACAATTTTCAATTTTTAAACATAAAAAACTACATTTTAAATTTATTTGTTTGGTATGTAAGTCTTTGAAAAAGTATTCTTGTAATAAGTTTTTGAATTTCTTGTTACAGTTTCAATATTGTAACTATATCTAAAATAGTAAAATAGAACGTAGTATTTTGCAACAAATATTTTTCACATATAATATAAAGAGAGAGTGTCTCTTTTTATGATTAAAAAATCATTTCGAGACACTCTCTTTTCATATTATAATTTTATTATATAGCTTTCTTTTCGTCTTTATTATTTTTCCACTCAGATATATTTTCTAATCCTTTAATTCCACTTGCATCAAATATAGGATCTTTTATACCTGCCTTCTTTTGGTCTGTATAGTCTTTTAAAGCTATAAATGCATATTTACCAAGTAAGGCTATGGCAATTAAATTTATTATAGCCATTAATCCCATAAATACATCTGCTAAATTCCATACTATGTCTACTGCTGTAACTGACCCAAATAATACCATACCAACTACCATGGCTCTAAATACATTTAAAACAGTTTTATTATCACTCATAAACTCTATATTCGATTGTCCATAATAATAATTTCCAACTATAGAACTGAAAGCAAATAATAGTATGCATATAGCTATAAATATATTACCAAATGAACCTATTTGAGAGCTTAAAGCAGCTTGAGTTAATTCTATACCATCCAAACCTGCAGTTGCGTAATCAGAATACAGAAGTATCATAAAAGCTGTACAAGAACAAATTACTATAGTATCCGTAAATACGCCTAAAGTTTGAATTAAACCTTGTTTTACTGGATGAGTTACATGAGCTGTAGCAGCTGCATTTGGTGCAGAACCCATACCTGCCTCATTTGAGAATAATCCTCTTTTTATACCAACTAACATCATACCACCAAAAGTACCTACAGACATTTCCCTAAAACCAAAAGCACTTTCAAATATTGTTTTTATTATTCCTGGTATTTCAGTTATGTTTATAGCTACTACAAATAGTGCTACTAATATGTACATTACTGCAAATATTGGAACTATTATTTCAGAAACCTTTGCAACTCTTTGAACTCCACCAAATATTATTATACCTGTTAGTATTGCAAGAACAACTCCAACTACTAATTTATCTACTCCAAAAGCATTGCTAAATGCTGCTGATATAGTATTTGCTTGAACTGCATTAAATATAAATCCAAAACATATAGTTATTAGAACTGAGAATAAAATACCCATTTTCTTATTTCCTAGGCCTTGTTCCATATAATATGCAGGACCACCTCTATATCCTTCACCATCTTTAATTTTAAATATTTGTGCTAAAGTACTTTCTACAAAACTTGATGCAGAACCTATTAGTGCTATTAACCACATCCAAAATACTGATCCTGGTCCCCCAGCTACAACTGCCATTGCTATACCTGCAATATTCCCTGTGCCTACACGTGATGCTGTACTTATACAAAATGCTTGGAAAGATGATACTGCCCCTTCTTTTTTCTCACCTTTTGCTCCATCGCCTAAAAGTCTAAACATTTCTCCTATGTATTTAAACTGTACAAATTTCGTCCTAAAAGTAAAGTAAAGTCCAAGTACTATTAACATTACTATTAATATTTTTGACCATAAAAAGTCATTTACATTTAAAACTAAGTTATTTAATAATTCCATATATTCTCCTCCATGTGTTTTATATTATAAATTTTGTTTTGTGTAATAAATCAAATAAATGAATAATTTTTTATTTATCATTCATTTAATACTAATTATATGCTATCTTTTTACATTTTTCAATATGTTTTTGCAAATTTGATTATTGAAATTTCATTTTAAAAGTTATTTTAATAAAGATAACGTTTTCCTAGGCGTTTTTGGTCATAAATCAATCCATTTTTGAGATTTTTATATTTTTTTTGAATTATAAACTATACTTCCTTGCACAATATATATGAATTACATCTTATAAAAAAATAATAAGTGACATAAAATAACAAAAATATATTATCTAATATCACTTATCATAATTTTCACTACTATTCTTTTTATACTTGGAGTACTGCACCTCTATCCCTAGAGGTTACTAATTTAGAATATCTTCTTAGATATCCTGTAGTTATTTTAGGTTCTCTTGGTACCCATAATTTTCTTCTTTCTTCTAATTCTTCATCAGATACATCCATGTCTAAAGTTTTATCTTTTATATTTATATTTATCTTGACCATATCTCCTTCTTTGACTAATGCTATTGATACACCAACAGTAGCCTCTGGAGATACATGACCTATAGATGCTACACTTGATTCCAATCCCATTCCAGCTATGGTGGAAATAGGATTTAGCATTTCTCTCATATCAGTGTATCTCCTTATCTAAAGAATTTGAGGAAGTAAGTGAAGTAACTTTAAGAGATCATAGAATACTTATAGATTTCATTAATAAGAGAAATGCAGAAGGTGCTAAGGTTGCAATGGAGTTGCATATTATAAGCGCTATGACAGTATAATGTGCAATTTACAATTTAGTAGAAAAACAGTTTTCGAATTACAAAGACTTGTGCCTGGTGTAAGCTATGAAGTTATAAACTTAATTACAAAACATGTTAATTATTCATATCCTGCAAAAGTAGAGTATTCTTTAACTTCAAAAGGATGGAAATGTATAGAATCATTACGCAATTATGTAGATTTAGATAGTATGGTTGGTTAAGATAAAATTAGATTCAACTTGGAAAATTTCCTTTTCTATAACCTTCACTAAATTCTTTTATTATTTTCTTCTTAATAGTTACTAAAAGGTTAGTATCATATTTCTTAAATTGATTAAACTATACTTAGATTAATAATTTTTACAAAAAGGGATGATTAACTTGACTAATAATACTGAAAGAAAATACGTATGTAAGGTAGATATGGCTTTTGAACCTGTTAGAGGTAAATGGAAATCTATTGTAATTTGTAATTTGTCTACTGGTAGAAAAAGATTTACTGAATTACAAAAAATCACAACTGGTATTAGTCATAAAGTGCTAAATGAAAAATTAAAAGAATTAGAAGTAGATGGACTTATTTCTAAAGAAATTTTTTATGAATATCCACCTAGAGTAGAATACTTCTTAACTAGTAAAGGATATGAATATGCCAGAGTAATAAAACAACTTGAAGATCTTTAATTATAAATTCATTAAATATACAATAAATCCTTATGGGGTTGTCGCACTAAAAATAGTGCGATGCCTTTTTTTATACAAAAAAATAAATCCCAATCTAAAAATAACTTGGGATATTGTACAATAGATGTATAAAAAAATTTCTTACAAAGTTAAAAAGAATTGTAAAAGAAGAATGGATTATGTTTGTGCATGGAAAAAGAAAATCTATAAAGCAGTTAACTGAATATATTGATAGGTTAAAAAGATATACAAAAGATCTTCATATAATGGGAGCTAGAAATAGTTACTCTAAAACAGATAATGATGCAACTTTTATGAGAATGAATAATAAATCAGGTGTACACCTTCATAAATTGAAAAAAATATCTTAAATTCATTATTTTAAATTTAATTATACTAAAAAAATAAGAAAAAGGAGCCTTCACAGAACAATTTTTTATTGTTCGTGCGACAGCCCCAATATTTTTTTATAAAATTATCTAATATTTTTCCTATAAAATTCACGAATTTCTTTAATAGCTTCTTCTAAGCTTCCATCTGAATATTGTAAGTTAATATTATGATCTCCTCTAACTTGAGATTTTGGCTTTGAAAATTTAATATTTTTCTTAGGCTCTTCTTCATTTCTTAGCTTTATAGCAAGAACATTTACAGGTTTATTTTTATATGTATCCATATCTATATATATTTCATATATGTCATTCCAATCTATGTATTGTCCTTTTGTATACTTAGTCATAATTCCTTGACTATTTACTGTTAAAATAGCATTAGGAACTATAAGTCTTACAAATAAATATAAAGTAGAAACACCAAATATTATAATACCTATACTTCCTAAAATTACTGAATTTGACTGAATTGCGTACATACATCCTAAATCAGCCATTATGGCTAGTAGCAAATACATAACAATATCTCTTCTTGATCTTTTGTATACTATTTCCTTTTCCATTACAATCCCCCTTGTATTTTTATACTTAAATTATATACAAAAATAATTGTAATTGTCGTTTTTAATATGAATTAATAATATATATTTTAAAATTATTGATTTAAGATATATATTATTATGTATTTTTTAACTCATTCGCGAGAAATATTCAATTGCCTTAGCAAAATCCTCTATAGTTTTATCTGAATCTCCATGTTCTATACCCTCTTTAACACAATGATGTAAATGACCTTCTAAAACTATTTGACCTATTTTATGAAGGGCTGATTTTGCTGCATTAATTTGCATTAATATATCTTCACATGGTATATCCTCATCAACCATTCTATCAATGGCATTTAATTGCCCCATAATTTTTTTCATTCTTCTATGTATATTATCTGAATCCATACATTTTTTCATAAGTTATCCTCCCAATTGTTTGCTTTTTCTATCATTTTATTTATTATTAAAATATATTTTTGTTTACTAATTAATTATTATTTTATCATAGGTTAATCCTCACTGTATATTATAACAATTACATTTTATGATTTAATCAAGATTATATATTTAAAACTAGCTTCTACAATCATATGTGAAATTCCATGTTAAGTTATTAGTATCTATATCAAATAAACTATATTCATTTGAAAAGAATGATAGAAATAATCTTTTACCTTCATTAGGATTTATTTTTCCACCAATATCTATAGAATCAAAAGTTTTTCTGCCAAAAACTCTACCTTTACTGTCTTTTAATACTAAATTAAAATTATTTATTTGATTAATTTCATAAGATTTTAGATTCATAATATATGCATCTACATATAAAGTATTTCTATCTTCATTTATTGAATTTACTATTAAATTTAAGTTATCTCTTTGAACAGTAAATTCATTGCCATAGTATATTTCATTTCTATTCAATAAACTAGTTGTTATAATTTTACTACCTTCTAATATATGTCTTCTTTTTCTAACTTTCATTCTTTTTTCATTTTCTATTTTTTTTACGTCTTCATAAGGAAATGATAGTAAACCTTTATAGATTGTATTAAAATTATTATTATGTAAATCAACTAGCGTTTGAATAACACCTAGGGTATCAGCATTAACTTCACCTACTATTCGCTGTTGAATTAGTAAATTATTGTAATCATTAAATACTTGTTTTATAGGAAATATTCCATTCGGAGCATCTACATAGGGTTCTATCAAATACTTGACTTTTTTATTATCATCATAAATTATATTTAAATAATCTTTAGGTCTAGAAGATATATCAATTAAATATCTTTTATTTCCACAGTTTATTAATACTTTATAATTATCTTTGTATTTTGCACTACATGTATTATTTTCTTCATATTTTTCTTGATTAAATATCTCTATTAATTTCCCATCATCATATCTATAAATCACACCAATTTCAAATCCACCAGAGCCACCATAGCTTCCTCTAACCATTATGTCATCTCTTTTATCTCTAGTAAAGTCTCCTACAAATAATTGCATATCATATCCACTGTAAGGAAAAGTAATTGTAATAGGTATGTCATTTTCACGATTTAATACAAGTTCTAATTTATCTGCATAATTACTTCCTTCAAAAGGGTAAACTCCAAATAGTATTGCTTTGTCCTCTGAATTTTCATTAGTTATACTACCTGATATTACATCCATTATAACTTTCTTATTATCCTGATCCATTCATCTTCCTCCTCTAATAAATCTAATATACTCTATCTTATTATTTATTTAGATTTCCTTGGTTTTATTACTAAGAAAGATAATAAAAAAGTTGTTTTAAAGTTTTATTACCATTACTTTAAAACAACTTTTCATTAAAATTTTAATTATTATATACTATACCTTTGTCTTCCAATCGTATTATCCTATCACAGGTCAAAAGAGATGATAGTCTATGAGATATACAAAGGACTGTTCTTTCACTAGAAGCATCTCTAAGTATATTTATTATTCTTTCTTCTGTATCAGAGTCTAAATTAGCTGTCATCTCATCTAAAAGCATAATAGGTGGATTTGTTACTATGGCTCTTGCAATAGATAGCAGTTGACATTGTCCCTTGGAAAATAGAAACTCACTGGCAAAAGTATCATATCCCTCTTCTAAATTAATGACATATTCATGTAGACCTACAAACTTCATAGCTTCTATAATTTCTTCATTAGTAATACTTTCATCACCTAAACTAATTTGTTCTCCTACACTTCCTTTTATAAATCTAAAACTTTGCTCTACATATCCAAATATTTTTCGTTTTTCATGATTTGGAATTTTGCATATTTTTACATCGCCTAAGGTAATTTCACCCCTTGTAGGTTCTAAAAGTCCTAGTATTAATTTGAAAATAGTTGTCTTCCCTGCTCCTGTTCTACCTGCAAAAGTAACATTTTCTTTATTTTTAATTTCTAATGATATATCACATAATATTTGTTGGTTTTCATCATAAAAGAAATCCACATGTTCAAATTTAATATTTAAATTTCTATTATATTTATTTAAATATTCAAAAGTTAATTTTTCATCTTTTTCTATTTCTTCTTTTTCATTTAAAAATTCATTTACTCTATATATGCCTGCAATAGATTGTTGAATGTTTTGAAGCTCCATACCTAGATTTTCTATGGGTGAAAATATATTTGTTATAAGTTCTATGGCAGCTGCAACACTACCTATGGACATTCCAAGAACACCCAGTTTATCACTTGATAATATTACAACTGTGGCAATAACCATCGATCTTATTATAAGTATTATTGGTGAGAAAATTGAATCATAAAAATTTATCTTATTCATAGCTTCGTAACTATCATTTAAATATTCAACGTACTTATCTTCCATATATTTTTCTTTGCAGAAGGATTTTATCATTTGTATATTATTAATGCTTTCTGGTATGTGATTATTAACTTTTCCTGTAAGTACTCTATATTTTCGTTGAGCACTTAACATTTTCCTTTGAAAAGTTACTGTTAGTATATAAATTATTGGTATTATTAAAATTACTAATAATGCTAACTTGTAGCTGAAAAAATAAATAGATACTACAATTCCTACTATTTTAAAAGCATCTACTATCATACTAACTATACCGTTTGTAAAAAGTGAACCTACTGCTTCCACATCATTGGAGAATCTAGAAACTATTATTCCACTTTCATTAGTTGATAAATATCCTATTGGTATTTTTTCTAATTTTTCCATCATTACTGCTTTTGTCTTTCTTATTATTTTTTGACCAAAAACAGTAATTAGACCCTCTTTAGCAAAATTAAATATACCTACTAATATTAAAGAAGCAAAATATAAAAGTGCAGGTATAAGTAACTCATTTTCTTTTCCAAGAGATAAGTAATCATCAATAATATATTTTAGTATTTGAGGTGTTGCTAAGCTTAATAATATGGCACCAATAATTATAAATACTAATAAAAAGGTAAGTGCTTTAAATTTATTAAATACTTGTAGTATTATTTTTACCACATTATTTCTCATTGTCTTCACTTTCCTTTCTTTGCTGTAAACCATATAACTGTTGATACAATTTAGAATTTATTAATAATTCCTCATGATTACCATAATCACAAGTTTTATCTTCCTTCATTAATATGATTTGATTTAAATGCTTAAAAATAGATAATCTATGAGATATAAGTATTATTAAACAATCCTTATAATTATTTCTTAAGTTAGAAATAATCTTTTCTTCTGTATTCATATCTACTGCTGAGAATGGATCATCTAATATTAATATTTTATTTTTATGATATAAAGATCTGGCAAGTGCTATTCTTGACTGTTGTCCTCCACTTAATCTAACTCCTCCATTACCTACTGAGGTATTTATTTCTTTTTCCATGTGTTTTAAATCCTCATTAAAACATACCATCTCTAATACATGAGATATATCCCCCTCATCACCTAAAGTTATATTATTATATATGGTGTCTGAAATTAAATGGGGCTCATGACCTAAATAAGAGATAATTTTACTTCTTTCATAGGGAGAATAGTTTTTAAATTGTTTTTCATCTATTTCTATATTACCTTCATAAGGGTACTCTCCTAAGAATATTTTGCCTAATGTGGATTTCCCACAACCTATGGGACCTGTCACACCGATGATATCTCCACTTTTGCATTTTATATTTATATTTTTAATAATGTATTCTTTACTTGTATAAGCAAAATTCACTTTTTCCATATTAAGACTTGTGTATTTATTGATTGTATTTAAGGTAGTATCTACTTCTTCGTATTCGTTTAGATAGGGTTTGATTCTCTTCCAAGATATGCTAGATTTTTGTATTGTATTAAATAATTTTGCTACTCTACTTGCCTTAACAGCCATAACAGAAAATATGGATATATAAGTAGAAAATATTCCTATGGTAAAAGTTCCTTCTATTACTTTTTGTCCCACCATTATTATTACAAAAACTATTCCACTCATAGCAATTACATTATATATAGGTTGCATGGCATTTTCCCAAATATTAGCTATAATTGCTTTTTTCTCAAAATCTTCTAACTCTTCTTCATATATTTTTCTATTATCTCTTTCTCTACCATAAAGTCTATATAAAATAGCATTATCTATTCTATCGTAGGTAATATCTGATACTTGAGATATTTTTTCTCTATATTCTCTTGTATATTTAAATATTATTCTTTTTAATTTTTCTGCTATTAAAATTGCTACTGGTATAAAAGTACATGCAATAAGAGTTATTTTCACATCATATTTTAAAAGTGTGACAATATATGTTATAAGTAATACACCTGTGTCAAAAATTTCTGTGGTTACTTTCCTCATTCCCTCAACACAAACATCCACATCTGAGATTGCCTTTGTCATAAGGCTACCCATGTTTTCATTATTTAGATCTTTTTCTTTTTTATGTAATATATTATTGTTTAGCATAAAACGCATGGTTACTGTTGTTCTATTGGCAAACTGTCTTACGTAATACCTTTTAAAATATCTAAAAATTTGTACTAAGCCAATTAAGAAAACGTATAAAGCCGCTAATTTTAGAAGGTTATATAAATTATCTTTTTTCACTAAGGCATCTATTAACTTCCCTTGATATATGGGGCGAATAACCATTCCTACATTATACAAAATTCCAAATATAGATAATAATAAAATGATTAGCTTTTCTTTTTTCCAATAGTTAATTATCTTATTAGGGCTTTTCATAGGTTTAACTAAATTCATCTTCATATATGCCTCCTTTGTTAGTAATCTTATAATATCATATTAGCATAATCAAAAATGTATTTACATATTATGTAATTAAATATGTAGTACTTAAGAAGTTCATATTTGAATTTTATAAAATTTTACTTGTTAATTTTTCATTTATATTTAAAACATTATTAAAGTAAAGGAGGTGTATAGTCCTATGGGAGAAATGAGATGTCCATTTACAGGCATATCAAGTAGTAATATATTAGAAGGTAGGGCCTTAAATAAGAATTTATGTACTAATGAATTAAACTTAAATATTCTTAGTCAAAACTCAGATTTAAGTAATCCAATGGGATGTAAATTTGATTATGCTAAGGAGTTTGAGAAACTTGATTTTTATGCATTAAAAAAAGATTTGTATGATTTAATGACAGATTCAAAAGATTGGTGGCCAGCAGATTTTGGTCATTATGGACCACTATTTATTCGTATGGCATGGCATAGTGCAGGAACTTATAGGATAGGTGATGGTCGAGGTGGCGCAGGTGATGGTCTGCAAAGATTTCCACCATTAAATAGTTGGCCGGATAATATTAACTTAGATAAAGCTCGTAGGCTACTTTGGCCAATCAAGCAGAAATATGGTGATAAAATTTCATGGGCAGATCTTATGATATTAACAGGCAATTGTGCTTTTGAATCAATGGGACTTAAAACATTTGGATATGGTGGTGGACGCAAAGATGTATGGGAACCACAAGATATTTACTGGGGTTCACCTGCTGAGATGCTTGGAAGTAATAAAATTCCTGGCACAAATAACATTGAAAATCCTCTTGCTGCAGTTCAGATGGGATTAATTTATGTAAATCCTGAAGGACCTGATGGAAAGCCTGATCCAGTTGGATCTGCAAAAGATATTAGAGAAACATTTGCTCGTATGGCCATGAATGATGAAGAAACTGTTGCCCTTATAGCTGGTGGTCATACATTTGGTAAATGTCATGGAGCAGCTTCACCTACATATGTAGGTCCTCCACCTGTGACTGCTAGTCTTTGTGAACAAGGCCTTGGTTGGAAAAATAGTTATAAGAGTGGTAAAGGTATAGATACTATCAGTAGTGGGATTGAAGGTGCATGGAAACCAAATCCAACAAAATGGACTATGGGATATTTTGAAGTATTGTTTAAATACGAGTATGAGTTAGTTAAAAGTCCTGCTGGAGCATATCAATGGGTGGCTAAAGATGTTGATGAAGAAGATATGATAATAGACGCACATGACCCATCTATAAAACATCCTCCTATGATGACAACTGCTGATTTAGGACTTCGCTATGATCCAATATATAAACAAATTGCTCAAAATTATTTGAAAAATCCACATAAATTTACTGATGATTTCGCCCGTGCTTGGTTTAAATTAACACATCGTGATATGGGTCCTATTTCTAGATATCTTGGCCCAGAAGTTCCTAAAGAGCAACTTATATGGCAAGATCCTGTTCCAAAAGCTAATTATGAAATGATTAATAAAGAAGATATTAAATATCTTAAAGAAAAAATTTCAGATTCTAATTTATCAGTATCAGAACTTGTTTATACAGCTTGGTCATCTGCATCTACATTTAGAATTTCTGATAAACGTGGTGGTGCAAATGGAGGCAGAATTCGTCTTCTACCACAGAGGTCTTGGGAAGTTAATGAACCACAACAGTTAGATAGTATTTTACAGATATTTGAAACAATAAAAGAAGACTTTGACTGTTTAAACTTAAAAAATAATAAGAAAGTATCTTTGGCAGATTTAATTGTTCTTGGTGGATGTGTAGGTATTGAGAGAGCAGCTAAAAAAGCTGGATATAAAATCAAGGTTCCTTTTACTCCAGGTCGCACTGATGCATCACAAGAAGAAACTGATGTTAAATCATTTTCTGTTCTTGAGCCAAAGGCAGATGGATTTAGAAATTATGTGAAATCAGATTATTTAGAGTGTAGTGAAGAATTATTAGTTGACCGTGCACAACTTTTAAATTTGACTGCTCCTGAAATGACAGTTTTAATAGGTGGTATGCGTGTATTAAATACAAACTACAAAAAATCCAAGTATGGTGTTTTTACAGATAGACCAGAAACTCTTACAAATGATTTTTTTGTAAATCTTTTAGATATGAATACAGTTTGGAAACCTACTTCAGAGAATGCACAAGTATTTGAAGGACATGACAGAACAAGTGGTAAATTAAAGTGGGAAGGTACAAGGGTTGACCTTTTATTTGGATCTAATGCTCAGCTTCGTGCTATTTGTGAAGTTTATGCAAGCGAAGGCTCTCAGATTAAGTTTTTGAAAGACTTTATATCTGCTTGGAGTAAAGTAATGTATGCAGATCGTTATGATATAAAAAATCCAATTTAAAATAATTGAAATTAATCCTAAAAAATGTTATGCTATCAAAAGTAAATCAAAAAATGTCGTTACTATATACACTATGAATTGCAAAATAGCAATTAAGAAGATAATATATTGAAGAGCTTATTTTTATAGGCTCTTTTTACATGATAAAGAGAGGTAATAATATGATAAAAATTGACAACTTGTCTTACTCGTTTCCGCAAAAAGATATATATAACAAGATTTCATTCACATTAGAAGAAAATCAACACTGTGCTTTTATAGGAGCTAGTGGTAGCGGAAAAAGTACACTTATAGATATAATAATGGATCCAGAAAAATATATGTTTGATGGAACATTAGAAACGGAGCCAAATTGTAGAATTGGATATGTAAGTCAGTTCTCACAAATTAACAAAACAAAGGAACTTACAGTTTTTGAGTATATAGCTGAAGAATTTATTAAGCTAGAAAATGAAATATCATCTCTTTGTGAAAAAATGGGAACTTCTAATGATATTGAAACTTTATTAGAGAAATATCAAGAAGCTTTAGATGCCTTTGAAGCAATTGATGGAGATGATTACGAAATCAATATTAATAAGAAATTAAATCTTGCAAATTTAAACAAACATAGAGATAGAATGATATGTGAACTTAGTGGTGGAGAATTTAAGCTTATTCAAGTTATTAAGGAAATGCTGAATAATCAAGACTTAATGATTATGGATGAGCCAGATGTGTTCTTAGATTTTGAGAACCTTAATGCTCTTAAAAATCTAATAAATTCTTACAAGAAAACAATCTTAGTTATTACACACAACAGATATCTGTTAAATCATTGTTTTAATAAAATTGTACATCTGGAGAATATGGAAATTCAAGAATTTGATGGAAGATATATTGATTATAACTTATCATTACTTCAAACTAAGATTGAGTTACAAGAACTTGCTGTTGCTGATGATGAAGAAATTGAGAGAAACGAAGCTTTAATTAATATATTAAGAGAAAAAGCAACTTATAATACTGAAGCTTCAAGGGGAAGAGCTCTAAAAGCTAGAGTTAAAATACAAGAAAGATTAGAAGCACGTAGAATTAAAGCTCCATTTGTGGAGATTAAACAACCATATATCAATTTAATCACTAATAACCAAATCGAAGAAACTATCGCTTTAAAGGTTAATGACTTTGATATGTCATTTGATGAAGTACTTTTAAAAAATGTTAATTTTGAGATTAAATCTACTGATAAAGTAGCTATCATTGGTACAAACGGCGTGGGAAAAACTACTTTATTAAAAGAAATATTTAAAAATAATCATGATTGCATTGAAATAAATAATGAGATTGAAATGGCTTATTTGTCTCAAATGCAAGGAGAAGCCTTAAATGAATCTAATACCATACTTCAAGAGTTCTATGATGTAGGATTTGAAACTTATGGTGAAATTAGAAGATATGTTGGAAAATATGGTTTTGATGCAGATATACTTACACAAAGTATAGCATCTTTATCTGGTGGAGAAAAAAATATACTTCAATTGGCTAAAATATCTGCTAGTAAAGCAAATATGTTGTTAATGGATGAGCCTACTAGTCACTTAGATTTATATTCACAAATAGCACTGGAAGAAGCTATAAAAAATTATAAGGGTGGAATCTTAATGATTTCTCATGATTACCACTTTATAGTTAACTCTATGGATTATGTTTTGTTTATTGAAAATAAGACAATTAGAAAAATGAGTATGAAGAAATTTAGAAGAATGATTTATGCTAATCATTTTGATAGAAACTATTTAGAAATTGAGCAAAAGAAAAAATCAATGGAAATTGAAATAGCATCTGCTTTATCAGATACTGATTTTGAACGTGCAAGAACTTTATCTGAAGGATTAGAAGATCTGATTAAGTCAATTTAGCTGATTTAATCTTTATAATAAGCCCCTTATAGTTGATATATTTGTTAACTTTAAGGGGCACTTTTTTACATATATTAATATTGCTTTTAAATAAAACTTAAATAGTTTTTGTTTATTATCTCTTCATTAAACTCTAACTATATATCCAGCTTTTCTAAGCTTAGCCTGAGGATAATCACAATCTCTATATCCAAGTATGCAATTACCTACCCCTACAAAATCTCCTTCTATTCCCCATTTCCTAAGAAGTCCCTGACCTTTTTCACTAGCAAATACTTCTTTTGCTCTATGTATCCAACAAGAGTCAACTCCTATGGAATAAGCTGCATTCATAAGATTACCCATAACTAATGAACCATCTTCTACATAAGTAGGTCTTACACTTTTGTCAGCTAGCACAACTATTACTGTTAGGGCTCCATAGAAAGGATCTGTATTAGTTCCCATTATTTCTGCATTCATTTTTGATAATTCTTCTATAGTTTCTTTGTCTTGAATCACTACCATAATAGGTGATTGTGCTCCCATTCCTGTTGGTGCAAAAGTTCCTGCTTCTAGTATTAAATTTAGCTTATCATCACTTATTTGTTCATCCTTGTATTTTCTTATACTTCTTCTTTCTTTTAAAGTTTTTAATGTTTCATTCATAATATACCACCTCTTAATTAATTATCTATATTATTATAGTAGCACAAGATTTTGGTACTTATTTTATCAATATAAAATTTTATTTAAATAGCATACTTATAACTTATGTGACAATATTAATATTTTTGTTAAACAAAAAATAACCTAGAGTTTTAATATCTAGGTTCTCTTCTATATAAGGATATTTAATCTCCGCCTTAGTGACCCATCCGGGGCTCGAACCCGGGACACCCTGATTAAGAGTCAGGTGCTCTACCAACTGAGCTAATGAGCCAAATCTTACACTATATATTATATACTAATTTTGGAATAATATTCCTTATTTTTATATTTATTATAAATTTAAAAGTACTTGTACTATTTATTTCATTTTTCTATAAGTAATTTTTTACAAAATAAAATCCTGTTATAATTAAGATAATCTTAACAATAACAGGATTTTAATCTTTTCCTATCTACGTCTTCTCTTTCTTTGTCTTTCATTTCTTTTTTTTCTTATATTTATAAATCTAAGAATACACGCTACTACAACTAATACAATAATAATTTCAATAACCATTAAAATAAAAGGTAATATACTAATTTTAATTAAATCAAATAAAGATAAATCTGCTTTTCCAAGAACTTTTGATTCATAATTAGGAAGAGATAAATTTAATTCTATTTCTTTATTTACTAATCTCCATGGACTTTTCTTTTCCTCTTTATACTCTATCTTTGCATTTTTATCATTAATATTATTTTTATAATACATTATATCTTTTGATGCTATAACAGGTACTTCTATCTTCTTTTTTGGTCCAATAAAGCCAAATATTCTATATTCTAAGTCAACTTTACAAATTTCTTCTCCTGCTTTTTTAAATACTTCTTTCTTAGCTCCATAACCATAGTCGGCAATTTGTTTTGTATCCTTAAATACATTTGTACCATCTATTCCATAGATAGAATTAAGAACTACCGTAACTAGTTTTCTTCCGTCTCTTTCAAAGAAACCAACGAAACAATGTCCTGCTTGACTTTCGTTACCTGTCTTTCCACCTATATTTCCATCTTGCCCAATAATTTTATTTCTTGATTTAATAGTTACAGGCTGTCCTCCTATATTAATAACTAGGTTTTCACTTTTGTCTGATACAGTTTCTCTTATCCATTGATTTTTATAAGCTTCTTTTGCTATTATTGCCATGTCATAAGCAGTAGATAAGTTAATTTCTGTATCACTTGGATCTACAGCATTGCTTTCTAATCCACATGGATTTACTATATGTGTATTTTTAAGTCCTAGAGATTTAGCTCTATCATTCATCATTTTTACGAAATCAATATAATTACCAGCTACAGAATCTGCCATTAAATATGATGCATCATTGGCAGAATATTTCAACACTGCTTTCATAAGATCATTAGAAGAAATTTCCTCACCTACATTAATTCTTTTTAAATTATTTAATGATGTTTGAGTAGTTTTAAGTGCTTCACTAGTAAAAGGAATCATTTGGGTATTTGAAGTATTTTCTGCAAAAATTAATGATGTTAATAATTTTACTGTACTAGCCATAGGCCTTTGTACATCTGCATTTTTTGATGCAATGATTTCACCAGTATCCATGTCCATAACTATTGCTGACTGACCTATTATGTTTTGAATGTCACTTGTATTGTTTAACCCACTGGCTACACTGTTAATAGATGTTATGGCTACTATTAACAAGGTTAAAATAAATGTACTAATTTTTTTCATTTAAAACCTCTTTTCTCTTTTATGTAAACGTTATAAGGTAAAATTCATAAAAACTATAGAAGTTAAATAACTTGACTTCATGTCATTAAAATATCTTAATTTAATAGATTATCTAATTCAGATACTGTTTGAACAAAATAATCCGGTTGTTTTGACCATTTTTTATATGTATTTACATTTAAATTTAAATAATGAACAGTAATACATATAACATTTATATTTTCTTCCTTTAATGCCAACTGTGCATTTTTACCAAATACTATATCTTCACTATGATCACCTATATAAATAAACGTGCCATTTTTTATAGGCTTCAACTTATGAAACAGTTCTGCCATACCTTCAAACATAGCAGGTATAGTTTTATTTTTTATTTGTTCAGGAGTCCAAAGACTTCCTGCTTCGTCTAATTGTTCTTCTTTTAAACCATAACTTTCCACAAATATTCATATTAATAATCTTATCCTTTTAATTGTGATTTAATAGTATTATAACTTATTGAATATCTAAATTTCAACTTAATCCTTTTCAGTTTTGCTCTCCAGAAATCTTATAAAAGTATATCTTCAAATATGCCAATTAAAGCTGCTTAACTTATTTTACTTAAACTATCTAAAATCTCCATCATCTCAGCTCTAGTTATAGTGGATTTCTCTTTATATGAATAATCACTAGGTAGTACATCTAGTTCATATAAATGAACCATGTCTGTAAAGTGTTCATTAGTATGTGAAAGCTTTATCCAATACTTAAGCTTAGTTCTAATGCTATATTTCTCTACTTTATAGTTTGATAATAATTTAGCCATATCTAAAAGTGTAATATCCTCTTTACTTTTACTTTCTTCATAAGAAGTATCTAAAATCTCATTGCATAATTTGATGAAAGTTTTTTTACTTGCTTTTTTCTCTGGATTAAAAGTAAGTAATGAGTTTGTTTTTAATATATTTTTATCAATATACTTATTTATAATTTCTCTCGAATCTGAATACCTGGTATCCACATATCCTTTTTCAAGTTCTATTTTGCCTTTTTTATAATTTTTAAAAGTAGCAGTTAATAGTTTTTCTATATCTATATACATATTTTCTTTACCATCGTTACCAAAGAAAGAGCATATTACTTCTCTTTTATCTTTAGTCGTTGCTGAAACAGTTAGTGAATTGCCACATAGAAGTGTTGTTCCTGTTTTTCCACCTATGATTTTATATGATTTTTTATCATAAGGCTGACCTCTTAAAAATCTATTTGAATTTAGTATAGTCTTTGAATCATTACCATCATATTTTTTAATCATATATTCTGGTTTAGTAACAATTTCTCTTATTAAAGGTATTGTCATTGTGTATCTTGTTAATTTAGCTATATCATGAGCTGTTGAATATGTATTTGGATAGTTTTCCCCATCTCTTCCTATAGCATTATCAAAGCTACTATTTTCTAGACCAAGAGATTTGGCTCTTTTATTCATCATCATTGCGAATTTCTCTTTTGAACCTGCAACTCCCACTGCTATAGTATCTGCTGCATCTGCTGCAGAAGATACTAAAAGCATATTTAAAAGCTCTTCTAATGTATATGTATAGCCTGCTTTTAAATCTACTACGTAAGCACCATATGGTATTTTACTTAAAATATTTTTATCTATAGTCATTTTTTTAGATAAATCACAATTTTCCATAGCAACTAGTGCTGTAAGTAGTTTTACTGTACTTGCCGGATATATCTTCTTATCTGGATCTGATGAGTAAAGTATATTTCCTGAATTTGAGTCCATTATTACATAAGCATGTGATGATACTGTTGGCATAGAAGTGGCTGCTTGTGCCAAATTTGAAGCACCACTTGAAATAAATAGTATTGTTATTACTAATATCATACATATCAATTTTTTTATTTTCATATTACTGACTCCCCCATTTATATTAACCTTCCTTAATAAATTTTAATTCTCATGGAGTTATATGTCAAATATTGTATATTCATTGATAACTCTATACTCCTAAGCTAAGTAAAAAGATAATTACTAATAGTAAAAAAATATTAAATAGTTTAATATAGATTATAGAGGAATATTTAAAATTATAAAAAGGATTAATGGAGGATATATGTATACTTTAGAAAATGATTATTTAATAATAGAGAGTAAATCATCAGGGGCTGAGTTAACTAGGATTTACTCGAAAAAATACAAGAAAGAAATACTTTGGGATGGAGATGCTAAACATTGGGGTAGACAGTCTCCAGTGTTATTTCCTATAGTAGGTAGATTAAAAAATAATGAAACTATAATAGAAGATTCTTTATGTAAAATGGGACAGCATGGTTTTGCTAGAGATATGAATTTCGAATTATTAAGTACTTCACAAGAATCTATAACTTACAAATTAACTTCTGCTAATGTTGATAAAAATATATACCCTTATGATTTTGAGTTATATATAACATATACTCTACTATGTGATAAGGTGAATATAAAGTGGGAAGTAAAGAATACTGACTCCAAGGAAATATACTTCTCCATAGGAGCTCATCCAGCATTTAATATATCTAGTGCAGACGATTTGGACAAGTACTCTATGGGGTTTAAATGCCGAGAAAATGTAAAACATATATCTTTAGTTGGTCCTTATCATGATAAATTTAAAAGTGTTAAAAGTTTAAATAACTTAAATTTATATCCAAATATTTTTGAAAATGATGCTTTAATATATACAGATATAGATGAGATTTCATTGAAAAATAAAGAAAGTAATTTATCTATAAATGTATTAATAAAAGATTTTCCTCTAGTTGGGATTTGGACACCTTATTATAAAGAGAGTAATTCTACTGCTCCATTTATATGTATTGAGCCTTGGTATGGATTAGCTGATGGTGTTGATTCTAATAATATTTATAAGGATAAGAAGTATATTAATAAATTAAATATAAGTGAAACTTTTAGTGCTGATTATTCAATAGAGATTAAATAAGGTGCAATATATTTGATGTTTTGAGATGAAAGAAAAAAGGACTGATTATTTTCAGTCCCCATTATTATCTATTCAAATTCAGGAGCTGGTTCAGGATTAGGATCTGGATTAGGCTCTGGGTTTGGCTCTGGGTTTGGATTAGGATCTGGGTTTGGGTCTGGTGTTGGTTCTACAGTTCCTCCACTGCAATCACAATCATAATCACCGTTAATAGTGTAACATTTTTTTCCGCAATTACTACAAGTTACATAGTATCCTCCTGGTGGCAGCTCTCCATCACCATTATTACTACCATTTGAATTATTATTTGAATTGTTATTTGAATTATCACTCTTGCTATTTGCATCTTTATCTTCAATAGTATCAATTACCTTAGCATCTTCTTTATTTTCACTTTCAGACTGTATTTTCTTTACCTTCTCATTTCCTTCTGTAAATTCTTTATTATTATTGGTAATTACATATTCACATAATTTATAAGTTATAATGTCATTTTTATCTTTACTTTCAGTATTTTCATATTGAACTACTTCAATTTTATGTTTTCCAAATTTCATAGTATCCTTTTGTAGTGTTAAGGTTCCTTGATAATCTTGATTAAGCTTTAAATTTTCTTGTAATTTTCCATCAATATAAATGTAAGATAATTTGGTTTCATCAAATTTTTTGGCAGTGTATCCAATTTGCTTCATTGTATTTTCATCTTTTGAATAAATATATGGAATAGCATTATTTTCTGATGTAACACCTTCTGTTTCAATATAAAATGTACAATTCCCCTTTTCTTTTATTCCTAATCCTAAGTCTTTAATTTCTTCAACTTTTGATTTATTGCTACATGCAGTCATGGTAATTGATACAATTAAACATAGCATTAAATTTAATATTTTCTTCATATAAAAACCCTCCTTATATTAATCCTAAGGGCTCAATTTTATTAATTATAATATCCCCCAAAAAATTATACGTTGGTAATCTATATGATTGAAATTACATATAGTTTACTAATTATTACTTATTCAAAGCATGTAATTTAAATATCATATAAATGTAGATAATCCTTATGGTGAAGATTTACATAAAACTGTTGGAACTTATTATCTAGAAAATAGATTTACCTCTATTTCTATATTGACAGTTTTTGATTAAAGTTATAATATCAATTAGGATTGTAATTTTTATAGAACATAAAAATTCGCGACTCTCATGTCGCAAAAATTGATAAGCATAGCGCCAATGACATATCCTTGCTCATGCTTGGGATACATCCATCGCTTAAACGTCTAAGTCTTTGCTTCGCTTCAGATTTATCACGTTGATCAAAATTATGTTCATTTTAAAACTACTAATAAATATAATTTTTTATATTTGCATAATCATAAATTTAAAATAAAGGATGATAAAAAATGACAGAACAAAATATAAACTTGATTGATGAGGTTAAAAGAAGAAGAACCTTTGCAATCATTTCCCATCCCGATGCAGGAAAAACTACATTAACTGAAAAGTTTCTATTATACGGAGGAGCAATCCGTGAAGCTGGTTCAGTTAAATCAAGAAGATCTCAAAAACATGCAGTTTCTGACTGGATGGAAATAGAAAAACAAAGAGGTATCTCTGTTGCATCAAGTGTTCTTCAATTTGAATATGATAACTTTTGCATAAATATTCTTGATACTCCAGGGCATCAAGATTTCAGTGAGGATACTTATAGAACTCTTATGGCAGCAGACTCTGCTGTAATGGTTATTGACTCTGCTAAAGGTGTTGAGGATCAAACGAAGAAATTATTCCAAGTTTGTAAAATGAGAGGTATTCCAATTTTCACTTTTATCAATAAAATGGACCGTCAAGGAAAGGATCCTTTTGAACTACTTGAAGATATTGAAAATGTTTTAGGAATTCGTTCTTGTCCAGTAAACTGGCCAATTGGTTCTGGTAAGGAGTTCAAAGGTGTGTTTAACCGTCATAAAAATAAAGTTGAAGTATTTAATGATGGTAACCATGGACAAGCTATTGCTAATTCTATAACTGGAGATCCATCTGATGAAAAATTTAATGAATTATTAGGTGATGCTCTTCATGAAAAACTACTAGAAGATATTGAACTTTTAGATATTGCTGGAGATGATTTTGATTTAGATGGAATATTAAATGGTGAATTGTCACCTGTATTCTTTGGAAGTGCACTTACTAACTTTGGTGTAGAGCCATTTTTAGAATCATTCCTAGAAATAACAGCACCACCAAGTCCTCGTAGCAGTAATTTAGGTGAGATTGATCCTATCTCTAATAATTTCTCAGGATTTATATTTAAAATTCAAGCTAATATGGATAAAAATCATAGAGATAGAATCGCCTTCCTTAGAATTTGCTCTGGTGAATTTGAAAAAGGTATGACAGTAAATCATGTACAAAGAAATAAAAAGGTTAAACTTTCACAACCTCAACAGTTTGTGGCTCAAGACCGTGTTATTATAGATAAAGCATACCCAGGTGACATTATAGGTATACATGACCCAGGTATATTTAATATTGGTGATACATTAAGTGAAAAACAATCAAATCTAGAGTACACTGGTATACCACAATTTGCTCCTGAACATTTTATGAGAGTATCTACAAAAAATGCTCTTAAAAGAAAACAATTTGTAAAGGGTCTTACACAATTATCAGAAGAAGGTGCTATACAAATATATAAACAACCTAACTGGGGTATGGAAGAACTTATCGTAGGAGTAGTTGGTGTGCTTCAGTTTGAAGTTTTAGAATATCGTCTAAAGCAAGAATATGGCGTTGATATATTAATGAACCCACTACCTTACTGCCATGTACGTTGGATTGAAAATGATCTTTCTAAATTTGGTAAGCTTTCAATGCCAATGGATACATTATTAGTTGAAGATAAAGATAGAAATCCAGCAGTATTATTCGGAAATGAATGGTCTATCAGAACTCTAACTGAGAGAAATGAAGGTATAGCTTTAAGAGAAACCTCTTTATAGAAAATAAAATCCCCCTTACGTCTATTTTCACGTAAGGGGATTTTTTGTAATTTGCTATGAATAAAAATAACAACCTAATGATAAACTCTCTATGTACAAATACATTTACCAATTTAGAATAAATCATATGGTTATTAATTTATATATATTTTTTGATAAATTAAATCTTTTGAATATTTTTTCATCCATATTATTAACATTTATTTCAGTTAATTCTTCTGAATGTCTAACCATTCGCTCTAGTCCCCAATAAGGCTTATTTCTTACTTGTTCACTATTTATCTCTTGAGTATAAACTTTATATTCATCTATCTTATTCATTTTAAAATATTCTTTCTAGATGGCCAGTGAAAACGCAAGTGATCTGAAGGTAAAACAAACTGGTTACTCCACTCATCAAGTTTTGCATATTTATACTTTGATAAATACACAGTCGGCAAACTTTCTTGGATAAAATCAATTTCTAAGACATAGATAGGTCCATTTCTAAATCCATTTTCTATCTCCATATCTTCTTTATCTTGGAATAAAAAAATGAAATTGTTTATAGCCCAACCGTAGAAATCATTATCCACCTATGTATTTCATATATGGTGCATAACTTGCTTCTGGTATATTATTTATATTTAATGAGCTTATTACTAAGCTTTTCTGGTTTTGTATTAATTTTTCCATTGTCTTATTTCTCCTAAGAGTTATTTGATATATTAATCCCCAAATGAGAATGATTCTAAACTAAATAAGTTAAAATTAAATGTCCAATAAAATAAGTCATATTAAGTTATATAGCTTATTTTAGAATTAGTTCTTTACAGTTGGTAATATTGTACCACTCACAATTGCCACAAATATCATCAACTTCACTTTCATTAATTCTCGAATATACCAATTCCTTAATATCCTTATATGAATAAATCTCCTCATTAATACCATAGTATTCCCTTATTTTCAAGTCCATAGTATTTACTTTTTCTTCACTTTTGCATACCTCATCTTCCATATTAAAAGGGCACTTTTTGCAAATACTATCTAATCCAAATGTTATTTCAACCATTTGAGGCTCATATTTTAACTCATTAATAATATTTTTAATATTTATATTAAACTCTTCACTATATCCCTTGCCTATATATGCCTTCATACATAGGATATGATGTGGCCTTATTTTTAACATGATATCCATTCTTTCCCTATTAATTTCATACTTTATTCTCCTTGCTATATGCTACATGAAAAATTTTTCTTAATCATGATTTTTCATTAGATTTACTATATTATAATATATATGTTCCTTAATATGTATATGTTATATGAAAAAAATACTGAAAGTACTTAGGTTTATATTATAAGGCTTAGGAATATAAAAGAAATTAATACTATTGTAAATGATAATATATAAATGCACATAAAATGGAATATGAAACTTTACAAAAATATATTGCAATTTCATCTAAGAATGGAAGTTACAAATCAACAATGATAGTAGTGATACTCTCTATGGCATAACTTTCATGCGTACTATTTATCTTTGAAAAGTTACAATACCCAATATTATTAAAATATGATATAATTATTTAATAAAAATCAGAAAGGTATAATTCATAATGTTATTAAATAATACTTTATTTATTTTAGTAGTATGTGCTGCTTATTTCATAGAGGGGATAATTGGGTTTGGAGCAACAATTATAGCAATTCCTTTTATAACATCAATATTTAGTGTAAAAGTTGCAGTACCAGCAATTACAGCGATAGTGTTTTTCGCAGCTTCAAAAATTTCTTTAGAAAATCGACAATATATTAATTTTAAAGTCTATAAAAAGATGATAATACCTATGTTTTTAGGTTTACCATTTGGTATTTTAATGTTTAGTTATTTACCAGAAAAAACTTTAAAAATTTTACTAGGTTTATTTATGATTCTCATATCAGTAAAAGAATTATATGTATTAAATAAAAAAACTATAGATGATAATTCTTTAGAGGTCACAGAAAATAATGGTTTTAAAGATAAAATAATATTATTTTTAGGCGGAGTAATGCATGGAGCTTTTGCATCAGGAGGTCCTTTTGTAATTATATATGCTTCTTCAAAGCTTAAGAATAAGCATACTTTTAGAGCTACATTAGCCTTATGCTGGGTGACCTTAAATGCATTTATGACATTGAAAAATATTGCTTTTGGAGCAATAAATATAAATATAATATTACTGATTTCTATAACAGTACCTTTTGTATTTATAACTACTATATTTAGTAATAAGATTCATTCAAAGATTGATTCTAAATCTTTTTCTAAATTTATATATATAATACTTATAATATCAGGATTATTAATGTTTAGATAACCGTAGCACAAATGTACTACACCTAAATTATTAAATTAAGATGATGTAGTAAATAAGTGCTACGGTTTTTTTAATAACTCCAACTCAAATAATAAACTATATTAATAAAATCAATTTCTTACTAATATTATGCTCTAAGATAATCTGGTGTTAAATGACTTGCTTTGCTAAATTTATGATATAAAATCGGTGAATCAAATCTTATTTTTCTGTGATTTTTTCAGGTATCTGTGTTTCCAATTTATCATAACAAGATGTAAAATTAGATATAGCGTCATTTTTACTAGAACTAAAACTAGTATAACTTCCAGTTGGATCAATTGCTAAATCTGTTAAAACATTATATGCACTATTTAATTCACAAATTGTATCATAACATTTATCTAGTCCCTCAGGAACATTTTGTAATTGCTTCATTACTGCTGTTACATCTGACTGATTATCTTCTATATTAGTTACAGTTGATGTTGTATCTGAATCTATAAATAATAGCATCAATGCAGTATTAAAATCATCAACAAACTTGCCATCAGTTTTTGTATACTTATCTGTTGTAGAGCTGCTCTTTTCATAAATTGCATTTGACCATACATCTTGAGTTAAATTACAAAGATATTCTGCATCGCTACCTCCCGATATCATAAGTGATTGTGCATTTTTCAAATTATCAATGTATGTATTATAAGATGCCACATATTCCTGTTCTGCTTTATTATTTGAATATGCTTTAAACCAAGTACCACCACCAACACATACTAGTACTGCTACAATAATTCCAATAATTATTTTCTTCATTTGAGATGTAACATTAATTCTATCTACTTGTACTGATTGTGGTTTTATTTCCTTTGACTCATACTCAACTGGACAGCCACAATTAGGACATATTTCATCTGCCTTAGATAAAATAGTATCACATTCACTACATTTAATATCTTCTACTTCTTCCACAAATACTTTTCCACAGTGAATACATTTTTTTGCCTTGTCTGAAATTTCTCTTTGGCATTGTTCACACTTAATAATTGCCATACCTCGT
>JAVXJA010000020.1:0-45098 GCA_036648085.1 Terrisporobacter sp. | reverse complement strand
TATTATAAAATAAAGAAAAATGTTTATATACTATTTATTTTGGGCATATATCTATTATAAAATTACTAAATATGAAAACAATATAATAAATTTAGCATAATGAAAGGAAGACAAATGGAAAAATTCAATAAAAATGTATGTAGTTGCAGAAGTGTATCTTTTGAAAAAATAGAAGAAGCAATAAATAATGGAGCTAGTACATTAGAAGAAGTAGTACAAGAAACAAAAGCAACTAAAGGCTGTGGAAGATGTAAATCTTTTGTAGCAGATATAGTGAAAAATAAGGTTGAAAACAAATAAACTTAAAAATAAAAAACTGTAATGAAATAAATATTTCATTGCAGTTTTTTATTTGCGTAAAAAAACACCATTGTATACATGAAAAAACTATTGTAATATGTTTAGTAAATGTTTTATAATAAAAAAGCAATAAGAAATGGGAAAATATTATATTGTAGTAGGTTTTTGGGAATATATCTTTAACATTAGGAATAATTAAAAAAACTAAACTTTAATCGGGAAAATCTTTTTTGGGGAATGAATTGTGCGGATTTATAGAAAAAATAAAATGTAAAAGAAGTCATCTTAAAATGGGGGTTTTAAGTTGGC
The DNA here is from genome assembly GCA_036648085.1 of Terrisporobacter sp. GTDB lineage: Bacteria > Bacillota > Clostridia > Peptostreptococcales > Peptostreptococcaceae > Terrisporobacter. The sequence continues at coordinate 44,489 of JAVXJA010000020.1, read as the reverse complement.
TTTTTTCATATTTATATATGGAATATGTTAATATTTATTATTATCTTAATCATAGACTTTAATAGTTAATAAACTTAAAGAGGAGGCTATTGTCTATTAATGAATTATAATAATACTAATAAACAAAAATCAGAAAATAAAAAACAAAATAATAATTGTAATGATGAATTTAATAAAAAATGTGAAGACGATTTAGGTTTAGCTTCCATGAGTTATGCGGATTATATTTTATTGGCATCTACATTAGCCTACAGTCTTTTTAAAGAGTTAGATGAAGATGATTTAGGAATGTTTATTGTATTTTTATATTTAGTTATATCAGATTTGCAAGTACTTATATCACAAAGGGCTATTATACGAGCTCATTGTGGACAAAACCAAGGTGAGAGTGAAGAAGAGGACTTAGAAGAAGATTTAGAAGAAGATTTAGAGCCTGAAGAAGCAATTACATCTGTGTCTAGATCTAGAAAAGGTAAACCTAAAAAAAGAAGATATAAGGGAAAGAAAAGAAGTACATAATTCATTTATGGAATAATAAATGAATATATATAATTGATTACAAAAGATTGTTAGTTTATTATTTAAAGAATTAAGGCGTAAATCCACTAGGTCTTTAGTCTAGTGAATGTAAGCCTTGCCGATAGGCTATTTTTTTGATACACTAGAAATACGTTTAGAACTTTCAAAACTGAATACATGGAGTTGTTGCTAGAAATGATTAGCAACGTAAAATATTCAATCAATCGCCAACTATACATGGAGCGAAAACCAAGCCATGAAGTGTATAGACTTAGTTCATTCACAATCCAATGAGGGTGGGTTCTGCTAAGAACGAAAACTAGTAAACAAGATTGTATATAGAGGTCGGTGCGACCTTGTTAGCCTTGAGATACTGATAACAGTAGTTATCTTGACAAGGAAGCCACTTAGTCTTTAGCTAAGCGTGTAGTTCACTTATAGATACAAGTAATTAAATAATAGCTCAAGTAATTTAACCCACCTTGCACGATATAAGTCGTGCTTTTTTTGTTTTAATATAAGACAAGATACTTACCCTTTGGTATACTACTAAAGTGTAGATAAAAATATAGAATAAGTAAAAAGTTATAGGTTAAGTCATATTAAATAAAAATAAATTAAAGAAATTAGGAGGTATAAAATGGCTGAAAATAAATTAACAGGTTCATCACAAAGAAATGCAAAGGATGTGGCAATAGAACTTACAGAATTATATTATAGAGTATCTAAAGAAGAAGCGAAATCACCAGAAGAAATAGGTGAAACATACGTGAAAATTTATAATATGATAAAGGATGCAAGATAAAAGTTTTGCTACTGCTTTAAGCCACTGTGTGGGCGCCACACTTTAGACTTATTACGTTGCTTAAAAATTCCTTATAAAATATAGATGGTTACTAAATTATAACAAAAGTAATATAAATAACTTAATATTAGTTACAAATTAGTTACATAAATTACAAGCCTATTTAATATAAATATATAAACAAGCATTAAGTTAAAGGTGTGAATTAACGAGTTTAATATATTGAATATTTAATAGGGGGTAAAATTATGAAATTGAAAAAAAAGTGCAAAGAGAAAAATTTACTTATAAGGTTTATGTGTCTGTCACTATCATTGTGCATAGTATTGGTTGGATATTGGACTATTAAAAAAGAAGAAGTTAAATTAACTGTTAAGGGAAAAGAGACAGTAGTCGATTCTTATAAAAAAACAGTTAAAGATTTATTAGAAGAAAATAATATTGTTTATGATGAGGATGATATAATAAGTCCTAAATTAGATACTAAATTAAATGATTATATGGATGTTAAGATTACATATGTTCAACAATGTATGGTAAGTGAGCATGAGAGAATAGATTATAAAAGAAAAACAGTAAAAGATAATACATTAGCTAAGGGAGTAGAAGTTGTGACTACAAGTGGAAAAGCAGGCAGAAAAACTATAGTTTATGAAGAAATATATCATGATGATAAGTTAATTTCTAAAACTGTTGAAAAAGAAATGATAAGAGAAAAGCCTGTTGACAAGGTAGTTACCAAAGGAACTAGTACAAGTGATTATGCTAAAACTACTGTAGCTAAATCTAGTGATAAATTATTAAGTACAAGTAGTTATAGTGATAATGGAAGCCGCATGATGGTATCAGCTACAGCATATAGTGGAGATACTATAACTGCAACTGGAACACGTCCAAGATGGGGCACAATTGCTGTTGATCCAAGAATTATACCATATGGTACAAAAGTATATATACCTAAATTTAATATGACTTTTGTGGCAGAAGACTGTGGTGGAGGAATTAAAGGAAACAGAATTGATATATTTATGGGCAGCGAATCACAATGTTATAATTGGGGTGTAAGAAGTATAGATATTTATGTTTTAGGATAAATTTAAATTAAAAGTATAAAAAAATTGATTCAGTGCATTTTAATATAGTTATAAAAAATAATAATTTTTATAGTAAAATATTATCTAATTATTTACTATTTAGAAAAATAAGGATAAAATATAGAATATATCAATTAAATGAAGACAATTTTAAAAATAATTATATTAATATATGTAAAGGGGTATAGTGAATGGCATACAATAGAACGTATAAAAGCTGGTCTGAAAACGAATATTTCGATAAAAAAACAAGAGAAGAATTACTTAGCATAAGAGATAATGAGAAAGAGATAGAAGATAGATTTTATAAGAACCTAGAGTTTGGAACAGCAGGACTTAGAGGGATAATAGCAGCGGGAACTAACAGAATTAATGTTTATACAGTAAGAAGAGCAACTTTTGGTTTAGCAAATTACATATTAAAAAGCACTACAGAAGAAGAAAAAAATAGAGGTGTAGTTATAGCTCATGATAATAGATTTATGTCAAGAGAGTTTTGTATAGAATCAGCAAATACATTAGCAGGTTGTGGAATAAAAACTTATATATTTGATGGACTTAGAACTACACCAGAACTTTCTTTTGCAGTTAGAAACTTAAACTGTATAGCAGGTATAGTAATAACAGCAAGCCATAATCCACCAGAATACAATGGATATAAAGTTTACTGGGAAGACGGAGCACAAGTTATGCCAGAAATAGCAAATGCTATAACTGATGAGATTAATCAAATAGAAGATTATTCTACAATACCTGTATTAACTGATGAAAATAAAGATTTAGTAATTTTATTAGGAGATAATCAAGATACTGAGTTTATAGAAAAAGTAAAATCACAAGTTATAAGAAAAGAATTAATAAAATCAGTTGGAAAAGAATTTAAAATAGTTTATACGCCTCTTTGTGGTACAGGCAATGTTCCAGTAAGAAGAGTATTAAAAGAAGCTGGATTTAAACATGTTCTATCTGTACAAGAAGAAGAAAATCCAGATCCAAACTTTGCAGGTATAGAATATCCAAATCCAGAAGATCAAAGAGCATTAGCTAGAGGAATAGAGCTTGCTAAATGTGAAGGTGCTGATTTAGTAATAGCAACTGACCCTGACTGCGATAGAGTAGGTGTGGCAGTAAAAACTACAAGTGGAGATTATGCCTTACTTACAGGAAATCAAATAGGTGGAATGTTAACGGATTACATAATAGAAGGTTTAAAAGAAGAAAATAAATTAAAAGACAATTCAGTACTTATAAAAACAATAGTAACTTCTGAATTTGGTGCAGATATTGCAAAAGCAAATAACTTAGAAGTTATGAATGTACTTACAGGATTTAAGTTTATAGGTGAAAAAATAAAATCTTTTGAAGAAAATAAAGATAAATCTTATCTATTTGGATATGAAGAAAGTTATGGCTATTTAGTAGGTACACATGCAAGAGATAAAGACGGAGTAGTTGCATCTGTATTAATATCTGAAATGGCTGCATATTATTATTCAAAAAATATGAGTTTATATGAAGGATTACAAGAATTATATAAAAAATACGCATATTTCAAAGAAGAAACTATATCTATAACATTAGCAGGGATAGAAGGTTTAGAAAAAATAAAAAACATAATATCTCACTTTAGATCTAATCCATTAACATCTTTAAATAATAAAAAAGTAGTTGATGTGAAAGATTACGAAAAAGGAATAGATAATTTACCTAGAGCAAATGTATTAAAATATTTCTTAGAAGATGAATCTTGGATTGCAATAAGGCCATCAGGTACAGAGCCTAAGTTAAAGTTCTATATTGCAGTAAAAGGAAAAGACGAAAAAGAAAGTAATGAAAAACTTTTAGGTATTAAGAAAAACATAAATGAAATATTAGAACAGTTAATGTAATTTATATATTTAAAAGTAGTAAGTCAAATAAAAAGTCTTACTACTTTTATTTTTTCTTAATCTTGTGTATAACTCGTATAAATAACTTATAATTAAAGAGAAAGGAGGAATATAATGAAAGATAAACTAAGAGAAAAATTTCAGTATTATAACAAGAAAATAAGGTTTTTGATGGAATATTCTAATTACAGAGAAATTAACTCTAAGGCTGCTGAAGTATCCTTTTACTTATTATTATCATTTTTTCCTTTCTTGATATTTACTATAAGTTTAGTAGTTTACACTCCTATTATAAAGATTAGTAGATATATATTTGTATTAGAAAAAATTATGCCGCAAAGTGCTTTTTATATTGTATCATCATTAGTAACCTCAGCTATAGAAAACAGAAGTTTTAATTTTTTAGTACTTAGTTTTGCATTAGCCATGTATACTATGTCTAGAGCTTTATTAGCTTTAATTAGAGGAATGAATAAGTCTTTTAATATAAGAGAAACAAGACCTTATTTTGAACTTTTATTTATATCTTTAGTTTTTGTAATTATGTTAGTAGTATTATTATTTTCTACAATGATATTATTAGTTTTTGGTGAAACCTTAGGTTCCTTTATTTTTAATCTTATTGGCTTAGATCAATATTTTATGAATATATGGAATGTTTGTAGATATGCTGTAGGAATTTCAACAGTAATAATAATTTTAATGAACTTATATAAATTTACTCCAAATAAAAGATTATCTTTTAAACAAGTTATGCCAGGAGCTATAGTTTCTGCATTATGTTGGTTAATTGTTTCTGTATGCTATTCTTATTATTCAGCGAATATTGCAAGCTATGATATGATATATGGCAGTATAGGTGGAATAATAGTATTAATTACTTGGGTATATTTAAGTAGTTGGACTATATTAATAGGGTGTGAAATTAATGCTAGATTATATAGAAGAAAAATTAGATAAAATGTGCACATAAAAAAATATAAAATATATAATAATATAGATATACTAGTAATATAAATAATATATGTAAGAAAGTAATTGACAAATTGGTATGTTTCTAATAACATTACTTTTAAATATAAAAATAAAAGCTATGAATAGGAAAAGTAAATCTAATTCGATTATCAGAGAGGAAAGCCCATAGGCTGTAAGGTTTTCTAAATTAGAGAGGTTGAAAACTACCTAGGAGCTGTTGTCTGAAGGAATCCATGTGATTTTAGTAAGATTTACCGTTAACTGCGTTAAAGTATTAAGTGGATTTTAAATCAATTTAGGTGGAACCGCGGGAATATATCTCGTCCTTATTTATAAGGGCGATTTTTTTGATTTCAAAAATAAAATATAAAAATAAAAGCTATGAATAGGAGAAGTAAATTTAATTCGACTATCAGAGAGGAAAACTCATAGGCTGAAAAGTTTTCCAAGTTAGAGAAATTGAAAACTACCTAGGAGCTGTTGTCTGAAGGAATCCATGTGATTTCAGTAAGATTTACCGTTAACTGCGTTAAAGACTAAAGTGAGTTTTATATATTATAAAACTAAAATGGGTGGAACCGCGAGAGACTCGTCCCTTTATTGGGATTAGTCTCTTTTTGATTAAAAATATAAATGAAAAAGTGAAATTATTATAGGAGGATAAATTATGAAAATAGGTATATTAGGTTATGGAACAGTTGGAAGTGGACTAATTAATGTTATTGACAATAATAAAAATAAAAGAGATATACAAATTGAAAGTATATTAGTTAGAAACAAAGATAAGTATAAAACTCATAAATATGGAGACAAAATCACAGAAGATATTGAGGAAGTATTTAATAAGGATTTAGATATTTTAGTAGAACTAATGGGTGGATTACATCCAGCTTATGAGCATATAAAAAGAGCTTTAGAAAATAAAATTAATGTGGTAACTGCAAATAAAGATATGCTAGCTGAATACGGTGATAAGCTGGCAAAAATAGCAAATGATAATAACGTAAGTCTTAAGTTTGAAGCTTCCGTTGGAGGAGGAATACCTGTAGTAAAACCTTTAACGGAATCTTTAGAAGGTAATTCTATTGATAGTATGTATGCTATCTTAAATGGAACTACAAACTTCATACTTAGTAAAATGTATGATGAAGGTTTATCATATGATGATGTATTAAAAGAAGCACAAGAATTAGGATTTGCAGAAGCTAATCCAGAAGCAGATGTAGAAGGATATGATGCAGCTAGAAAATTATCCATCTTATCAACTTTAGCTTATAATCGTAGAGTTTATTGGAAAGATTTTTATTTAGAGGGTATATCAAATATAGATATGAAAGATATAGCTTATGCTAAAAAAATAGGATGTAAGATAAAATTAGTAGGTCAAAGCAAGTTAAATGATAAAATAGTGAGTGGTTTTGTAAGACCTGTTTTAGTAGATGATAATAGTTTATTATCAAAAGTAGACAATGAATACAATATTGTAGTTTTAAATGGAGATTCTGTTGGAGAAGTTTCTTTTGTAGGAAAAGGTGCGGGAAAAGACCCTACAGGAAGTGCAGTATATTCAGATGTAGTAGATATATTTGATAATAGATATTCAAATATAGATTCATTTACTAAAGATAAAATAGAAGTAGAAAAAACTATTAATAATGAATGTCAGATATTAATTAGATTTAAGGATCCTAAAAAAACACAAATACTTAACTTAATAGATGAGTGTGTAAAATCTTATAAGGTGATTAATAACAATGATGAGTTAGTTATAATGGTTTATGCTGATTCAGAATATGAAATAAATAATATGCTTTGCTTAATTAGAGATAAAGGATATTGTAGGGAAATTAGCAAATTGCTTAAGATTATCTAAAAGAAAAATGCCTGAAATAATATCAGGCATTTTTCTTTTAAAATGTTTTAATTAAGTTTTTATCATGTAATTCTTTAGACACTAAATCTACATAAGTTTTAACTTGTAGATATTCTGAAGTAATATAAATTCTTCTTTTTTCTAGCTTTTTCCATAATCTGAAATTTAGCTTAACATTATCATTTAGGGTATTTTGATAGTAATATTCTACTTGATCTAATAATCTAGCTTCATCTTTACTAACTTTTACTTCATTCATAATTTCTTCTATACGTTTATTTATATTTTTATCGCAAAGATAAGATAAGCATAGCTTAAATTGTGTTTTGTAGTCAATATCATAATATTGTCCGCAAATTTTTTTTGTTATACGATGAGCTTCTCCATACAAATCTTCGACCATATATACATTCCCCTTTGTTAAGATTTTCTTAAATATAGCTATGTTCTATTACTATATACTATTAAATAAAAATAAATATAATTACATCTTATGCTAAAAAATATAAAATGTAATTATATTTTGAAATGATTAGAATAAGTACTAAAAAACAATATAATTATTGACATAATATGAAAAAGTATAGATGATTATTTTTAATAGAAAACAAGGGTAAAAAATGCGAGTAATTAAGTTGGATAAATAATTGATGACGCTCAATTGCAATAACAAATTGAACTATTTTTTTATTTGATCTATAGCGTAGCTGATAAACTCACTACATTCTTCCCTTGTTTAATTTGCGTAGTAGTACCTCTTTTAATCTCATTTATAATTGTATTTATAGGTCTACAAAGTTCTTTCGAAATTTTGTATGGTGAAAGTCCATCATGTAATCTTATTTCTATAGTGGCACGTTCTTTGAGGTTCAAGTGTTTGTTTTTGAAATAAGTAGGAATAAGAATTTAAATTAAGAATATTATTTTAGTAAAGGGTATGAAAAAAATGACAAAATAACACATACTATATAATTAATAAGTGCTATACTAAATGAAAAAAACATACGTTGAAATTAAATAAAAACCTTATAAACTAACAAAAAATATGATAAATAAGACTCAAAAAAGAAAAAGTGTTGCACAATTCAAATATATAGTATACAATAATTGTAGAAAACGGATATATGGGAGGAATTGATTTGAAAACTAAAGTTGGTATAAATGGATTTGGTAGAATAGGAAGAAATGTACTTAGAATAGCGATGGAAAGTAACAACTATGATTTTGATGTTGTGGCTATAAATGCTAGAGCAGATGCTGCTACACTTGCACATTTATTTAAATATGATTCATGTTATGGAATATTTAAAGGTGAAGTAGAAGTTAAAAGTGAAGATACTATATTAATAAATAATAAAGAAATTAAAATAACAAGACATTCTAGTCCTGAAGAAATTCCTTGGGGAGAGATGTCAGTTGACATAGTAATAGAATCTACTGGTAAATTTGTAAAAAAAGAAGATTGTGAAAAACATATAAATGCAGGAGCTAAGAAAGTAATTATAACTGCACCAGGTAAAAATGAAGACAAGACTATAGTTATGGGTGTTAATGAAAATGAATATGACAATAATATTCATAATATAATATCTAATGCATCTTGTACAACTAACTGTTTAGCACCTTTTGCAAAAGTACTTGATGATGTATTTGGAATAGAGCAAGGTTTAATGACGACTATACATGCTTACACAAATGACCAACAAATATTAGACAAAACACATAAAGATTTAAGAAGAGCTAGAGCAGCTGGTGAATCTATGATACCAACGACAACAGGAGCTGCAAAAGCAGTTGCTAAGGTTTTACCACAATTAGAAGGAAAATTAAATGGATTTGCAGTAAGAGTTCCAACTCCAACAGTATCATTAGTAGATTTAGTTTGTATACTAAAAAAAGAAACTAATATAGACGAAATAAACAATGCATTTAAAAAAGCTGCTGAAGGTGAATTAAAAGGAATACTTGGATATTCGGATTTACCATTAGTTTCAATAGATTATAGAGGAGATTCTCGTTCTTCTATAGTAGATGGTTTATCTACTATGGCAATGGGAGACAAAATGTTTAAAATTGTTTCTTGGTATGATAATGAATGGGGATATTCTTCAAGAACAGTTGATTTAGTAAACTTTGTTGCTAATAAAATGAAAGTATAAGAAAATAATATATAGATATATACAAAATAACACCTGTATTTTACAGGTGTTATTTTGATTTACAATAATTTAATAATGATAGAGATAGAGAAATAACTGTCATTATAATGATTACTATAAATACTATCCTCATACCATATACAAAGGTATCTCCACTTTCTAAAGCACTATCAATAACTTTATATCCAACCTTTGAACTCATGGCAAAATAAAAAATAGAAGTAGATATACTAGTACCACAAGTATATCCTAGATTTCTTATAAGAGCATTGCAACTTCCAGCAATACCTAACTTTTCTTTTGGAGCATAACTCATTATTAAGTTAGTATTTGTACAATGAAATAACCCACTAGAAATACCAAATAATATTAAGAGTATAATTAAGTATATAATAGAACTCTTTAATCCTAAAAATTGCATGAAAAATAAAGTTATTAGGAGTAAAGATAGACCAAAAATCGTAACCCTTTTAATTCCTACTTTACCGGAAATATTTCCTGCTAGGGGAGAAGTAATAAACATTAAGGTAGGGCTTATTAGTAATATAAGTGACATAATACTAGGACTTAACTTCAATGCATCTGCCAAATAAAAAGGTAACATAATATTAATAGAATTTGTTACAAATGCAAAGGTAAAAGCGCATATTAAACAAATTGAAAAGGATTGATTTTTAAATATAGTAAAATCTATTAAAGGATCATTAGAATTTAATTCTACATATACAAATAATAAAAATAGAAGTATGCCACCAATCATAAAAGTTAAAACAATAATATTACTTAATCCAAGGTTCTGGCTTATTAAAAGGCCTAAAAAGAAAAATACTATGGAAGCAGATAGTAAGAATACATTAAGTTTATTAAAAGTATCAACTTTTTTGATTTTACTAGAAGGCAGTGTTTTATAACCAACGACAATGGCGATTAATCCTAGAGGTACATTTATCAAAAAAATATAGTGCCAAGACAAATAAGTGATTATAAATCCACCAATGGGAGGACCAAATATAGCGCCAACTGCAACACAGGCACTAGATACACCAAGGGCAATGCCTCTTTCTTTTTCAGGAAATATTTGAACTATTATGCCTTGATTGTTGGCCATCAACATGGATGCTCCAATACCTTGAATAATTCTGGAAAGTATTAATATAGTTATACTAGGTGAAATACCACAAAAAAAAGATCCAGCAGTAAAAACAATTAATCCTCTTAAAAATACTTTTTCCTTTCCTATAGAATCACCCAGTTTGCCAAAAATAATAATAAAAGCAGAAATAGAAATCAAATAAGAGCTTACAATCCAACTAGACTTAAACATGTTAATATCAAGACTTTTTCTAAGAGTAGGGAGGGCGATATTTATTATACTCACGTCTAAATTTGACATAAAGGGAAGCGTAATTAAAACACATAAAATCACCCATCTATTCTTGTAAGTTGCCTTATCTAAGGTTATTTCATCATCTATCAATTTGTTACCTCCTTTCATTTATGAGACAGTAAAGTAAAGAGTATAAGTATAAACTTGTAACTGATTAAAGGTAAAAAAAAATAAAAGTAGAATTTTATATATATAGGAAAGAAAAGTATAACTAGTTTAAAAAATATATAATAAATTTAATAAAGAGGCTTCTACATTTTTATATTAATTTACTGTTGAAAATATACTTAAATATAACTATCATTATTAAATATACGTAAAAATAAATAAGTTATATTATTAGTTAAGAGTGTGGAACTTTTCACATTGAAGGAATTTATAATTTATTTTGTAGAGAAGAATGGGAAAATGTTTTATGGTCGTGGGGGGAGTATTATGAAGAAGACATATAACATGGGAATAGATGTAGGATCAACTACAGTAAAAGTTGCAATAATGTATGAAGACGTGCTCATATATAAAGAATATAAAAGGCATTTTTCGGATGTAAAAAAAGCAGTAAGAGAAATATTACAAGATGTTTATAATGAACTGGGAGATATAAGAGTTTCTGTAGTTGTTACAGGATCAGGAGGAATAGATATTTCGACACATTTAAAATTAAAATTTATACAAGAAGTAATATCTTCTACTAAGGCAATAGAGACTTTTAATCCAGAAACAGATGTTGTAATAGAATTAGGTGGAGAAGATGCAAAAATTACGTATTTAAGTGGTGGTATAGATCAAAGAATGAACGGTATTTGTGCAGGTGGTACTGGAGCATTTATTGACCAAATGGCAACTTTATTAAAAACTGATGCAAAAGGATTAAATGAAATGGCTAAGGACTATTCTGTTATTTACCCAATAGCTTCAAGGTGTGGCGTTTTTGCTAAAACAGATATTCAACCCCTAATAAATGATGGTGCAAAAAAATCTGATATTGCAATGAGTATTTTTAATGCTGTCGTAGTTCAAACAGTAAGTGTACTATCATGTGGTAGAAAGATAAAGGGAAAGGTAGCTTTCTTAGGTGGACCTTTACATTTCTTGTCTGAATTAAGAATAGCATTTAAAAATGTATTAGAATTAAAAGATGATGAAATAGTATTTCCCAATGATGCACAGCTTTATATAGCTATGGGAGCAAGTCTTTTATCTAAGGAAGAAGATGAGTTAATTTTACATGATATATTAAATAGATGTGAAGAAGTAGAACATATGGATTTAAGTAGTAATAAAGGTTTAGAGCCTTTATTTAAGGATAAAGAAGAATATGAGGAATTTTTAAAAAGACATAATAAACATAAAGTTAAATCTAAGGATATAAAAGAATTACAAGGTAATGTTTATTTAGGAATTGATGCAGGATCTACAACTACAAAAGCTGCTTTAATAGACGAAAACTGTAATTTGGTATATACATATTACAGTAGTAATGAAGGTAGCCCTTTACAGACGTCCATAAGAGTATTAAAGGAAATTTATAATATACTTCCAAAAGATTGTAAAATTCTATATTCTTGTGTAACTGGATACGGAGAAAGCTTACTAAAAAAAGCTTTAAAAGTAGATATGGGAGAAATTGAGACAATAGCCCATTACAAAGCTGCAAAATATTTTAATAAGAATGTAGACTTTATTCTTGATATTGGTGGTCAGGATATGAAGTGCCTTGAGATAAAAAATGGTGTAATAGATAGTATTATATTAAATGAAGCTTGTTCTTCAGGTTGTGGTTCGTTTTTAGAAACATTTGCAACATCTCTTTCTATGGATATAGAAGGTTTTGCAAAGAGAGGAATTCAATCTAGACATCCAGTGGACTTAGGTTCAAGATGTACAGTATTTATGAATTCAAAGGTTAAACAAGCACAAAAAGAAGGTGCTACAGTTGCAGATATTTCAGCTGGTCTTTCTTACTCTGTTATAAAAAATGCTTTATTTAAAGTAATAAAAATAAGAGATTTTGAACAGTTAGGAAAAAATATAGTAGTTCAAGGTGGTACGTTTTATAATGATTTAGTTCTTAGAGCTTTTGAACAATTAACTGGTAAAAATGTAGTAAGACCTGATATTTCTGGAATAATGGGAGCTTTTGGTTCAGCACTTATTGGAAAGAATCAATATATAGAAGGTAATAACAGTACTTTATTAGATATAGAGGAATTAGATAACATTTCATTGGATGCAACGGTTAAAAGATGTGGAGGATGTTCAAATAAATGCTTGCTGACTATAAATAAGTTTTCAGAAAATGAAATATTTATATGTGGAAATAGATGTGAAAATGGGGCTTTATTAAATGGAGATAAAAGTATTAAAATACAAAAATATAAACCGATAAACTTATTTAAATATAAATATGATAGATTATTTAAATATTATAAACCTATTTCTTTAGAAGAAAGCAAAAGAGGCGATATTGGAATTCCAAGAGTTTTAAATATGTATGAAGATTATCCATTTTGGTTTACTTTTTTCACATCATTAGGATTTAGAGTTGTTTTATCAGAAAGATCCTCTACGAAAATATATGAAAAAGGAATTGATTCTATTGCCTCTGAAACAATTTGTTATCCGGGGAAAATGGTACACGGACATATCCAAAGTTTAATAGATAGGGATATAAATACAATTTTTTATCCAGCAGTTACTCACGAAAGGAAGGAAGACTCAAGTGCAGATAATAATTATAATTGTCCTGTAGTAATTTCTTATTCTGAAGTTATAAAAAACAATTTAGAAGACTTGAGAACTAAGAATATTAAGTTTTTAAATCCATTTATAAGTTTAAATAATAAGGATAAGTTAAAACATAGATTATATGAAGTATTATCAAAGGAATTTAGTGATATTTCTAAAAATGAAATAAACAAGGCAGTATATTTGGCAACTAAAGAAGAAGATTTATTTAAAGAAGAAATAAGAAAATCTGGAGAAGATTCATTGAAAATAATAAATGAAAAAGAGCTTAAGGCAATAGTACTTGCAGGGAGACCTTATCATTTAGATCCGGAAATAAACCATGGAATACCAGAACTTATTAATTCTTTAGATATGGCAGTTTTAACTGAAGACAGTATTTGTCATCTTACTAAACTAGAAAGACCACTTAGAGTAGTAGATCAATGGGTATATCATTCAAGATTATATAAAGCAGCCAATTTTGTAAGAGAATTTGATAATATAGAGCTAGTTCAGTTAAATTCTTTTGGTTGTGGTTTAGATGCAGTAACTACAGAGCAAGTAGAAGAGATTTTAAGTGAAAAATCCAAAATATACACAGTTATAAAAATAGATGAAGGTAATAACTTAGGCGCTGCAAAAATAAGATTAAGATCTTTAAAGGCAGCTATGAAAGAAAGAGAGCAAAATAACATTAGTGTTAAAAATATTGATAAAGTTAAAATTCCTTATGTGAAAAATAGTAGATTAAATATAAAACATACATTATTAGCTCCACAAATGTCTCCTATTCATTTTCAATTTTTACAAGAAGCATTTAATGCATGTGGATGGAATGTAGTAATATTACAAGAGACGGATAGAAAAGTTATAGAAGAAGGATTAAAATATGTTCATAACGATGCTTGTTATCCAGCAATTATTGTTATAGGTCAGATTATAAGTGCTCTAAAATCAGGTAAGTATGATTTAAATAATACTTCAGTAGCAATAACTCAAACAGGTGGAGGATGTAGAGCAACAAATTATATAGGTTTCTTAAGAAAAGCTTTATATCAAGCTGGATTTAAAGATATACCCGTTATATCTTTAAGTGCTAATAACATAGAAAATAACGGTGTAAAAAATCTTATATCTTTTGGATTAATTCATAGAGCCATTATGAGTATTATATATGGAGATTTATTAATGAAGGTATTATATAGAGTAAGACCTTATGAAGCTGAAAGTGAAAGTGCAAATAAACTTTATGATAAATGGGTTAATATTTGTAAAGAATCTATTATTAAAGGAAAAATTAGTGAATTTAAGAAAAATATAAAAGACATAATAAGTGAATTTGATAACTTACCAATTTTAAATATAAAAAAACCAAGAGTAGGCTTAGTAGGAGAAATATTAGTTAAATTTCATCCAACTGCAAATAATAATGTGGTAGATGTCATAGAAAAAGAAGGAGCAGAAGCTGTAATGCCAGAACTTGTAAACTTTTTTACTGCTTGGTCTGTAAATACTGTTTTTAAAAGTGATAATTTAGAAGGAAGTAAAAAATCTAAAATATCAGCTAAATTATTTATAACTGTAGCAAATCTTTATCAAAGTGCTTATGTAAAGGAATTGAAGAAAAGTAATAGATTTAGTCCTCCAAGGGATATAAGAAAATTGGCTAAAGATACAGAAAAAGTAGTATCTATTGGTAATCAAACAGGAGAAGGATGGTTACTTACAGGAGAAATGATAGAGTTAATTGAAGATGGAGTAGAAAATGTAATTTGTATGCAACCTTTTGGATGTTTACCAAATCATATAATTGGGAAAGGTTCTATTAAGGAATTAAAAAGAATATATAAAAATGCTAACATAATTCCCATAGATTATGATCCATCAGCAAGTGAAGTTAACCAAATAAATAGAATAAAATTAATGTTATCAAAGGCATTTAAAACTATGGAGAATGATGAAATCACTTATATAAAACTTAATGAATATACAGCTAAAGAAAAGGAAGAAAAGAAAGAAGAATGTCTAGCTAAATGCTAATAAACCAAGCAGGTTAGAATGATTTCTAATCTGCTTTTTAAATATGAAATAAGAATTTTATCAACAACAATATTATTACTTATGATATAATAAAATCTACAATAAAAGAAAAGGTGGAGTAGTTATGAAATCACTTAAAGATGCTATATCTTTAGATTATTTAGATTATGATGTAAACGAAGATGTTAGTATCCATGAAGGAAGATTTTGTGTTTACTTATATAATAAAAAATATAAATGCTACGGAAAAGTATTTTATAAAATGACCACTCCTATGACTATAAATTTCAAAGGAAAAGTATTATCTAGAAAAGATTATGATGTGGATATAACCCTAGATCATGATAACGCTATACTTGAGGTATATGGTTTTAAGCCTATAAACGTAACAGTAATTGTTTCAAGTGATTTAGTATTAGAAGGTTATATTAATGATGGATATATAAAATCAAAAAATTATTTTGTTGATAGCATAGATTTTTATATAGTAAATCTTGATAGATATTCAGGAAAGCTTATAATGCACGAAGACAAATTATTTGCTGGGAGAATGGAATTTAATATAAATGATTATGATGTAACTATTGACAAGAGATATGACTTCACAAAAGAATTAAATCATACTCTAAGAGATAAATCTGGTAGTATAATTACCCATATAGGAAGAATGAGAAAAAAAGATGGTAGTTTATTTAAGACTAACAACTTAAATGATGTTTTAGATAATTTAGCAATGTCTCTTAGTTTTATGTGCGGTAGATATGTAGATATATGTATAGTAAAGGGTTATGAATTAGAAAACAATATATTTAGACTTTGTAGGGAATGTATAGTAACTCCTTTTAGGTTTGTGCCCAATTGGAAAGATACTATATCAAATAATCATAATATTGAAAAATACATGACTTTAATGTGTAAAAAGTTAAATGATTTATATTATGGTCATGCAATTAGACAAGTTATTGATTGGTATATAGAATCTTTGGGTAATACTACTATAGAAAACAATATAATTTCCATGCAAATAGCACTAGAAACATTATCTTATGTAGTGATAGTAGAGCAAAATAAAGTTTTAACTGATGAGGAATTTGATGGGAATTTATCTTCTACTAATATTAGAATGCTTTTAAATAGTTGTAAAATTCCTATAGGAAAAGAAGAATTACATTTATTTGATGAATATATTCAGCATAAATTCATAGATGGAGTGGACCTTATTATTTATTTCAGAAATAAAATAGTTCACCCAAGTAGAAAAAGAAATAGAGCTACATTACATGTGGAGGATATGTGGAATATAATTCAAATCGCAATAAGATATGTGGAACTGGTAATACTACATATAATAGGATATAAAGGTGAATACTCCAATAGACTAAATGATAGATCTTATGGCGAAGTGGAGTTAGTACCTTGGAATTACTATAAACAAGATTGAGAAAGGATTATGACAATGAAGTTTTATGGATACAAAAAATGAACAACTGCAAGGAAAGCCAAGAATTGGCTTATTGACAATAATATTAAATTTGAAGAAATAGATTTAATAGATACACCACCAACTAAAGAAGAAATGAAGAAGATTTATGAAGAAAGTGAACATGATTTAATAAAATTCTTCAATACGAGTGGTGTTAAATATAGAGAATTAGGATTAAAAGACGTAGTTAAGACTGCAAGTGAAGATGAATTATTAACTTTACTTGTTAGTGATGGAAAACTAATTAAAAGACCATTTTTAGTTGATGATAAAAAAGTTTTAATTGGTTTTAAAGAAAATGATTACAAAGAAAATTTATTATAAGTATTAAATATCTCCTTTATCTAGAATAAAGGAGATATTTTTTTACATAAATTATAAAAATTGTTATAATTGAAGAGTAGGAATATATTTAATTTACAAAGTATCTGAAAATACATGGGGGGGACAAAATGTTATTATTAACGAAAAATGATATAAAAAAAGTGTTTACAATGAAGGATTCAATAGAAGCTAATAAAGTGGCTTATAAATTATTTTCTCAGGGAAAAAGTGAAGTACCACTAAGGACTGTAATACCAGCACCAAAGGAAAAAGGTACCTTTCTTTTTATGCCATCTTATGTGGAAGAATTAGATGTAGCAGGATTAAAGGTTGTTAATATTTTCCCTGAAAATATAAAGGAAAATTTACCCACAGCACCTGCACAAGTATTATTAATAGATGGAAAAAATGGTATAATAAATGCAATATTAGATGGTACATATGTAACACAATTACGTACAGGAGCGGCTTCTGGTGTAGCATTTGATGTATTAGCAACAAAGGGTTCAAAGATAGGAGCATTAATTGGTACTGGTAGTCAAGCAGAGTGTCAGTTAGAAGCAATGATTACAGCTTGTGACTTGGATATTGTAAAAGTATACAGTAGAAATAAAGATAGAAAAGAAGCTTTTGTAAATGAAATGAAAGAAGTATTTAAATTATACAATACTGAGATAATAGGGACAGATTCTTGTGATGAAGCGATAGAAGATGCAGATATAATTGTAACTGTAACACCATCAAACACACCAGTATTTGACGGAAGTAAAGTTAAAAAAGGTGCAACGATAAGTTGTGTTGGTTCATATCAACATGATATGCAGGAGATGGATCCAGTTATTCTTAAAAGAGCTTCAAAAATATACTTTGATTCACAAGATGCAGTATTAGCAGAATCAGGAGATATTACTATTCCTTTAAAAGAAGGGATTATATCAAAAGATGACTTTACAGGAGAAATAGGAGAAATTCTTCTAGATAAAATAGTAGGTCGTGAAAATGATGATGAAATAATTGTTTTCAAAAATGTAGGCATAGGAGTCCTTGATTTGATAACTGCAAGGGCAGTATATTTAAAAGCTAATGAAAATGGAATAGGTACTAATTGGGAGTAAGGGATATAAAAATAAAATACCATAATTAGATGTAATTAACATAATCTAATTATGGTATTTTTTTATTTATTTGAAAAGTGAATGTTTACTAGAAGGTTTATTTACAATATAAAATCATGTTAATAAATAAACGAAATCTGAATAAAATATTATGTATAAAAAAATTATAAGTTTCAAATAAGTAAAAAAGCATAACTAAAAGAGAAAAAATATATAAAAATAAAAAGAAATGGCATGACAAACCAATAAAATGTATTTTTATTAGTTGACATTGTTAAAAAAATTGTTACAATTATATTAAAGTTAGTAGTTACTAAGAGGGTATACTAATGTGATTTATTTAATTATTAAAATGTAAATAGGGGAGGACAAAATGTTATTATTATCAAGAAGTGATATTAAAAAGGTCTTTACAATGAGAGATGCAATAGAAACAAATAAAGAATCTTTCAAATTATTCTCACAGGGGAAAAGTGAAGTACCGCTAAGAA
Organism: Terrisporobacter sp.; assembly: GCA_036648085.1. Classification (GTDB taxonomy): domain Bacteria; phylum Bacillota; class Clostridia; order Peptostreptococcales; family Peptostreptococcaceae; genus Terrisporobacter. The sequence continues at coordinate 25,605 of JAVXJA010000020.1, read as the reverse complement.
CAACAATACAAGCGCCTAATCAAAATGGCGTATTTTTATTTATGCCAGCTTATGTGGAAGAGTTAGATGCTGCTGGATTAAAAGTAGTTAATATATTCCCTGAAAATGCTAAAGAAAATTTACCAACTGCACCAGCACAGGTACTTTTAATAGATGGAAAAACAGGAATAGTAAGTTCAATATTAGATGGGACCTATGTAACTCAATTACGTACAGGAGCATCTTCAGGAGCTGCATTTGATTTACTTGCTACAAAAGACTCTAAAATAGGGGCTTTAATAGGTACTGGTGGTCAAGCAGCAACACAATTAGAGGCTATGATGGTAGCTCGTGATTTAAATGAAATAAGGGTATTTGATTTAGATAAAGATAGAAGAGAAACATTTGTAAATAAAATGAAAGAAGAACTTAAGGATTATAGAACTGAAATAGTAGCAGCATCATCTTCAGATGATGCGATAGATAATGCAGATATTATAGTAACAGTTACACCATCAAGTAAACCAGTATTTGATGGAACTAAAGTAAAAAAAGGAGCAACTGTAAGCTGTGTAGGAGCATACCAACATCATATGCAAGAAATGGATCCAGCTATACTTCCTAGGGCATCAAAAATATACTTTGACTCGGAAGAAGCTGTTTTATCAGAATCTGGTGATATCTTAATACCACTTGAAGAAGGAATAATAACAAAAGAAGATTTTACAGGTGATATAGGAGATTTATTACTTGGAAAGATAGTAGGGCGTGAATCTGATGATGAGATTATAGTTTATGAAAACGTTGGTATAGGATTGTTAGACTTAATGACTGCAAGAGCTATATATTTAAAAGCTAAAGAAGCAAATGTAGGAACTGATTGGGAATAAAAACTTGCTAGTCTTGATAAACTGCGTGGGGAATAACTTAATGTCGCCAACGACTTAGTTCCTTGCTCAAATAAAAAAATAAGGGGATTTAAATCATGCCACATATAGTAGTACAAATGTATCCAGGAAGAAGCAATGAAATTAAAGAAGATTTTGCTAAAAAGGTACAAAAATTAACGGTAGAAGAATTTGGGTGTCAACCAGGACATGTATCTGTATCAGTAGAAGATATAGCACAAGAAAATTGGAAAGAAGAAGTTGTAGAAAAAATAAGACCTGAAGATTTAATAATAGAACCAAATTTCTAGAAAAAATATAAATAATAATTAATATTAGGGAGGAGAATATTATGACAACAAACGGAGCGTATTGGAATGGGCCTAAGGCAACTCACAGACGTGTTATGTTAAAAGCGGCAGGATATACAGATAAGGATATAAAGAAAAAACCACATATAGGTGTAGCTAACTCTTTTATGGAAGGATCTCCAGGAAGTGCACATCTTCGTCAAATAACAGAAGCTGTTAAGCAAGGAATATGGGCAGCAGGAGGAATACCTGTAGAGTTTGGAATACCAGCAACTTGTGGTAACGTGGCTAATGGAGCCGAAGAATTAAAATATGAACAAGTAGGTAGAGATATAGTTTGTATGTCAGTAGAATTCGTATCTAAAGTTCATCATTTTGATGGGATAGTTATGGTAGCTTCTTGTGACAATATAATAGCAGGTACATATTTAGCAGCAGCAAGACTTGATATACCAGCAATGGTAGTAACAGGAGGTTCTATGCAACCTGGTAACTACTGTGGAAAGCAAGTTGTTGAAGCTGAATTAGATGTTGCTGTTTTAGCAGGTGAAGACGAAGCAATTTTATCTGATATGGAAGAGCATGTTTGTCCATCATTTGGAGCATGTCCATCAATGGGTACAGCAAATACTATGCAAATGCTAGGTGAAGTAATGAACTTGGTATTACCGGGAACAGGAACAATTCCAGCATCTGATAATATGAGAATAAGAAAATCAAGAGAAGCAGGAAGTTTTGCAGTTGAACTTGTAAAATCAGGTCGTAAGCCATCTGATTTAATAACTAGAGAAACATTAATGAACGCAATAATGTTTGATATGGCAGTTGCAGGCTCTACAAATGCAGTACTTCATATACTTGCAATTGGTTATGAACTTGGAATAAAAGTAACTATGGAAGACTTTGAAAAATATGCTAAAGAAATTCCATGTATTACAGGTGTAATACCAAGTGGACCATACACAGTTGTAGATTTCCATTATGCAGGTGGAGTTAAAGCTGTTATGAAAATGATAGAAGATAAATTATTCACTGATGTTCCAACTATGACAGGAGGAACATGGAAAGATATATTAAATAACGTAAAAGTAGAAAGTTCAGATATAATAAGAAGTTTAGATGATCCTTTATTTAATGAGCCAGGATTACAAGTACTTAGAGGAAACTTATCTCCAAATGGTGCAATAGTTAGACCAACAGGAGTTCCAGAAGAAATGAAATATTTTAAAGGTGAAGCAAAAGTATATTCAAATGACTTCGAATCTTTAGCTGCTATAGAAAAAGGTGAAATAGTTCCAGGAGATGTAATAGTAATTCGTTACGAGGGATGCAAAGGATCTCCAGGGATGAAGGAAATGATGCTTACTACTGATGCATTAGTTGGTTATGGATTACATAAGAGTGTTGGACTCGTAACGGATGCAAGATTCTCTGGATTTAACTATGGAGCTATAGTAGGTCATGTTTCACCAGAGGCTTACGATGGAGGAACAATAGCATTAGTAGAAAATGGAGATATTATAATAGTTGATACAATAAAAGGTGAAGTAACACTTGATGTATCGGATGAAGAATTAGCAATAAGAAGAGAAAACTGGGTTTGTCCTCCTTTAAAAGAACAAAAGGGAGCGCTTGCTTTATTTGCTAAAAACTGTAGACCGGCAGAAGAAGGCGGAGCAATGCAACCTTGGTAAAGTTAAAGAGTTTATTAAAGTTATAAAGATAAATAATGATTAATAAATTTTAGTCTAAATATAATTAACAAGGCAATCACAGTATCTTTAAGAGTAAAAGGGTATTGTGGTTGCCTTGTTTACTTATAATATTAAGTATGATAAAATACCAATTAAAAACAGGAAAATATTTATATAAAAATAAGGGCGGTAATCTATGTTAGATGAAAAAATAAGCTTATTAAATAGAGTTGGCTTAACAGATGCTGAAGCAAAAGTATATTTAACCTTAGTTAAACATGGTAGTTTATCTGGGTATGAAGGGAGTAAACTTTCAGGAGTGCCTAGATCTAAAATATATAATACATTAGAATCTCTTACTAGAAAAGGGTTTGCTTTATTTTCAGATCATGATGGAAGTATAAAATATGCACCAGTACCAATGGAAGAAATATCAGCACAAATTAAACATGAAACAACTGATACTCTAGATGAATTAGAACTTCAACTGAAGGATTTTGGAGCAGTTACGGATTTGGATTATATATGGCATATTAAAGAATACAAAAACGTTATAGCCAAGTGTAGAAACCTTATAAAAAAGACAACAGATGAATTACTACTTCAAATTTGGGAAGCTGATTTACCACAAATAATTGAAGAACTAAAAGAGTTAGAGGAAAAAGGAATACAAGTTGGTATAGTTTATTTTAGTGAAAGTGAAGATATCACTCTTCCTTTTAGAAATTGTGTAAGACATGGAATGTTAAAACAGAAGTATGAAGAAATGGGAGGTAGATTTATTACTTTAGTTTCAGATAAAAAAGAAGTAGTATTTGGACAAATATTAAGCGAAAATGTAGCTGAAGTTATTTGGACAAAATCTAGACCTATGATCTCTATGGCAGCGGAATGTGTTCGTCATGATATATACTTTTATAAAAGTGCAAATATATTCCAAGAAGAAATGCAAAAAGAACTTGGTGATGATTATTCAAAAATTAGAGAGATATTTTAAAGGTAAAGTCTTCATAAGAAGGCTTTTTTTGTTGTACACAAATTTCTTATAATAATAATTTTATATCTTATATAAGAAAATAGGAAAAGTTATTTTAGTAGTGAGAAAATATTTAAAGCTTCCTTGACATGAAATAAGAAAACAGTTACTATATGTATATATAACGTATATACAGATATAAACAGATATAAACAATTTGAAAAGGAGGAAAAATATTTGGATATTATAATAAGCAACTCTTCTGCGGTTCCTCTTTATGAACAAATACAAAACCAGATTAAATCACAAATACTAAGTGGAAATCTTTTAAGTGATCAATCTCTGCCGTCCATAAGGTCATTAGCGAAAGAGTTGAAAGTGAGCATAATTACTACAAAAAGAGCTTATGAAGAATTGGAAAAAGAAGGCTATATAATTACTGTTGCTGGAAAAGGCAGCTTTGTATGTAGTCAAAGTAATGAAAGGTTAAAAGAAGCAGCTTTATATGAAATGGAAAGTAAGTTGGAAGAAATAATTTTACAGGCTAAGAAAATGGGAATAAGTTTAGAAGAATTTACAGAAATATTTAAAAGTATTTATATGGAGGTATAGAAATGGAATGCATTGAAATTAAAAATTTACTAAAAGATTTAGGTGATTTTTCTTTAAAAATAGAAGATTTAAAAATACCAGAAGGTTTTGTAACTGGGTTTATAGGACCTAATGGCTCTGGAAAAACAACTACTATAAAATTAATTATGAACATGTTAAGAAAAGATGAGGGTAGTATAAAATTATGGGGAAAAGAATCTAAGATTGATGATTTAGGCATAAAAGAAAATATAGGATATGTTGGAGATTTTAATGGATATTTACAAGAATCAAAGATAAGTGTAATTAAAAAGTCTATATCTTCTTTTTATAAAGATTGGGATGAAAAACTATATAACAAATATATGGAAGCGTTTGGATTAACTGGAGATAAAGTATATAAGGATTTATCAAAGGGACAACAAAAAAAGTTTGAAATAGTAATGTCCATATGTCATCACCCTAAATTAATAATAATGGATGAGCCAACTGCAAATCTAGATCCATTAGTTAGAAATAGTGTATTAGATATATTACAAGAAAGAATTGAAGAAGACAATGCAACTGTATTTTTCTCAACTCATATAACTAGTGATTTAGATAAAATTGGAGATTATCTTATTTTTATTTATAAAGGAAAAATATTCTTAGCAGGTGATAAAGATAATATTTTACAAAATCACGTTATAGTGAAGGGTAAAAAAGAATTATTGACTAAGGATAGTAAACATGTGTTTATTTCTGTATATGAAAATTCATTTGGTTTTGAAGGTATGATAAAAGATAAAGAAAAAGCTTATGAAATATTTGGAGAAGAAGTAGTTTATGATAAGCCTAATTTAGAAGATATTTTAACTTACTATACAAGGGGGAATAGATAATGAATAATATAATTAAATTAGTAAAACTAAGTTATAATAACTTACTTGCAATAAAGAAGTTTCCCATATTTATTGTATCTATATTTTGTTTATCATCAATTTTCAACCCTACGTTTTCAGTTATGCTTATAGGAATGATAACTTTTGTAACGGCATATCAAACTATGGCATATGAAGACACTTATGGTATTGATTATTTTATAGCATATGCACCAGTAACTAGAAAAGAATATGTGGCTTCAAGATATTTATTTGGAATACTGATGACAATAGTAGCTTGTATTGTATTTTCACTAGTATATTTTATTTCATTTAAGTTTAATCTTATGGAGTATAGAATTATTGATTATAAAACAAATTTATCCTTAGGAATAGTAATATCAGTTGTTTTAATTTCTATTTCAATACCTGTTTTATTATATTTAGGTATAAAAAAAGCAAGGATGGCTATGACCGTTATATTTATGATAGTTGTAATGATACCATCTATGGGAGTAATGTCTGCTGAAGAAAGTGAAACTATTAGAAAAATAATTGATACAATTGGAAATATGAACTCAAATTTAGTATTACTTATTTTTGTAGCTGTTATATTATCAATATCTTATGTAGTAAGTAATACGTTATATTTGAAAAAGGAAATAAAGGAATAATATATAGAATATAAAAAGGAGTTGCTATTTATGATTAAAAAATCATTTTAATACAACTCCTTTTTATCTTATGATATATTTCTTTTATTGTTTTCATCTCTATCTACTTGCTTTTGAGCTAAAGAATAAAGAGGAAGACCGATTAAAGTTATAAGCACTCCACCTAAGGAAATTAGAGTATTATTCATACCAGCAAATAATAATTGATTAATAACTACAAACAATCCACCAGCAATAGCGACTATTGGTATAAAAGGGTATAAAGGTACTTTATAAGGTCTATATAAATCAGGTTGTTTTTTTCTAAGTGTAATAACACCAATAAAGGTTAATACATAGAAAGCCCATATGGCAAACATTGATAAATCTGTTAACAAGTTAAATTGTCCAGATAAGGCATATAATGCAGAAAAAACACCCATTATTAAAGTTGCGCTAGCTGGTACAGAATTTTTATTTAAATTGCCATAATACTTATATCCTGGTATAGACTTTTGTTGACCTAAAGTATAAAGAATTCTAGGTCCAGTTAATAAATAACCATTCATTGTACCAAATACTGAAATTAATATACCAACAGTTATAATTTTCCCACCCATAGGACCAAATATTGCTTCTGCAACTGCTGAGGCCGGTGATTCATATTTAGCTAATTCGCTTGCAGGTAATACCCAGAGATAAGCAACATTAATTATAATATAAACAGCCATTACAAATGTTAAACCACCAACTATTGCTTTTGGTAAATCTTTACCTGGATCTTTCATTTCTCCAGCCAAAGCACCAACATTTATCCAGCCATCATAGGCAAATAGTATGGCTATCAATAATTGACCAATAATAGCCCCAATGGAAACATTTACTCCAACTAAAGGCGTAGTTATGGAGTTTGTTCCACTTCCATTTAGAAAACCAAATATTACTATTAAAACCAAAGGCACTAATTTACCTATTGTAGATAAGGTTTGTATAAGGGCACTGGTTTTAGAACCCAAAGTATTTAAAATACTTATAAGGAGTATAGTTCCTAAGGTAATAGGAACTATAAGGCTTTTGTTCCCTAGAAGTACTGAACTTTGGTTACCAAACATAACAGCTAGGGCTGCTATTGTAGCAGGGAAAAATAAAACGCATTGCATCCATCCAGTTAAAACACCAAGTTTTTTACCGTAAATCTCTTCGATATAAACCATCATACCACCAGTTTTTGGTATGGCTGCAGATACTTCAGCAGCAGTTAAACCAGCAGCTATTGTTATAATTCCGGCAACCACCCAAGCTATCATACCGAGTCCTGGAGCCCCACCGGTTAATGTATAAACAGCTTGTGGTTTAAAAAATACACCACCGCCTATTACCATACCTACTACAGTAGATAAGGCAGTAGAAAGTCCTAAATTCTTTTGTAATTTTTGACTCATAAATTTGTTTTCCTTTCAAATATGTTTTTGCAAGTAAATAATATACAATGATATATATTAATATTTGTAAAAGAAAATTTTTTATGTACTAATGAATATAAAAAATAGCATTATGAATAATTTATAAATTATTCATAATGCTATTTTTATTTTAATTATGCTATTTTGTCTATATTAGAAAGTTCTTCTTTAGCAGCCTGCTTTTGAGCAATACTATAAAGAGGTAATCCTATTAATGTTACAACAACTCCGCCTAAAGATACTAATGTATTAGTCATACCAGCAAATAGTAATTGGTTTAATACAACGAATAATCCACCAGTTATTGCTATTAATGGTACAATTGGATACATTGGAACTTTGTAAGGTCTGTGTAAGTTTGGTTGCTTCTTTCTAAGTATCATAACACCGATAAATGTTAATACGTAGAATGACCATACAGCAAACATTGATAAATCACTTAATAAGTTGAATTGTCCAGATAATGCATATAATGATGATAAAACACCCATTAATAATGTAGCATTAGCAGGAACGTTATTTTTATTTAAAGAACCTACAACTTTGTATCCTGGTATTGATTTTTGTTGTCCTAAAGTATAAAGTACTCTAGGTCCAGTTAATAAATAACCATTTATACAACCGAATACTGATATTAATATACCTACAGTAACAACTTTACCACCCATAGAACCAAATATGACTTCTGCAACTGCTGAAGCAGGGTTAGCATAAGTTGCTATTTCGTTTGCAGGTAATACCCATAGATAAGCTAAGTTTATAGCTATATAAACTGCCATTACTAAAGATAAACCACCAACGATAGCTTTTGGTAAATCATTTCCAGGGTCTTTCATTTCACCAGCTATAGCACCAACATTTATCCATCCATCATAAGCAAATAATATTGCTATTAATACTTGTCCTATTACAGATACTGGAGATAAACCTTCAGCAACTAAAGGAGTAGTTATAGCGTTGTTTCCTCCACCTTTTATAAATCCAAATACGATTATTATTATAAGAGGAACTAATTTAGCTATTGTAGCTACAGTTTGTATAGTACCACTAGTTTTAGAACCGAAAGTATTTAAAACACTTATGAATAAAACAGTTGCAACAGTTATTGGAATAACAAGGTTTTCATTTAAACCTAGTAATAATACTGTTTGACTACCAAACATAACTGCTATAGCAGCTATTGTAGCAGGGAAGAATAAAACCGATTGCATCCAACCTGTTAACATACCTAATTTCTTTCCGTAGATTTCTTCGATGTAAACCATCATACCACCAGTTTTAGGTATTGCAGCAGAAACCTCCGCAGCAGTTAATCCAGCGGTTATTGTAAGTATACCTGCTATTACCCAAGCAAGCATACCAAGCCCTGGTGCTCCTCCTGTTAAAGTATAAACAGCTTGAGGTTTAAAGAACACACCACCACCTATTACCATACCTATAACAGTAGATAATGCAGCAGCAAGTCCTAAGTTTTTTTGTAATTTTTGATTCATAATTACGATTTCCTTTCAAATAGTTTTTTGTAAGTTAAATTAAGTTTTTGCGATTTAAATTTTAAAACGCTATTTTCTAAAAGAATACTTATTCATTATAACTTTATCGACAAATTCAGACAATACTTTTTTTTATAAATAAAATATTAGTTATGAAGGGTACACACTAGTAAAACAAAGGCTTTGTATAGTAATTAATATATTTAAAAGCAGCATATTTATGCATGTGTAGAAAATTAACAAGGATAGAAAAAAATGTAAAGAGCTAAAATATTAGTGATTATTTTCAAATATTGTAAAATATTATGCTCCTGGATATAATAAAAATATATTATATTCCACGGAGGGAAAAATAGACATGAAAACAGGAAGTTGAGTTGAAATTAATTTAGATAAAACAGGAGATAACTTAAATGAAATAAAAAAGTATTATCCCCTAAAGAAACAAAAATTTGTTGTGTAGTTAAAGCCAATGCCTATGGTTGTGGTGTTGTGGTTGTTGCAAAATATTTAGAAAAGCAAAATATAGATTTTTATCAGTTGCTAGCTATAGAACATAACATATCTACAACTACATATAAAAATTGATACAGGAATGAGTAGACTAGGATTTATACATTCTGAAGTCATAGAAAATATAAAAGTACTACCATTGATCAATTTAAAAAATTCAAAGGTATTATAGACATATTAGAAGAGTTAAATATAAATATTGAAATAAAACATTGTGCTAATAGCGCAGCAATACTTGATGAAAATGTAGGGGTTAGTTATGGTAATAAATATTTGACTTCTAAGAAAGCTAAAATAGTTACAATATCTATAGGATATGCAGATAATAATATTAAAGAAGTAAGTTTAGAAACAAATGCTTATAGAAATGAAACTATAAATTATGAAATATTATGTATGATTAATAGAAGAGTAAAAATATTTTACAAAGAAAATAAGAAGGAATACAATGTAAACTATTTGTTAGATTAAAATTATAACAAAAATTGATTTATATTACTTATTTAGATATACTAGAGTAGATAAATTAATTTAAATAGGTGGGGATACTATGAAAGCAATATTAGAAAATAAACTTGAAAATTTGAAAAAACATATAAGTGATATGGAAAAAGTAGTTATTGCATATTCTGGTGGTGTGGATAGCAATTTTTTATTAAAGGTTGCAAAAGATACTTTAGGAGATAATGTATTAGCTGTAACAATATGCGCAATGATGCATTCTAAAAGAGAAATTGAAGAAGCAAAACAATATGCGAAATACTATGGAGTAAATCATATAATCCATGAGATTGATAAATTTGATTTAAAGGAATTTACAGACAATGGACCTCTTAGATGTTATTATTGTAAAAAATTTATTTTTAGCACAATAAAAGAAATAGCTAGTGAACATAATATTAAATATATTCTTGATGGAACTAATTTAAGTGATTTAGATGACTATAGACCAGGACTTAAAGCATTAGAAGAAATAAATGTTGTAAGCCCTTTAAAAAATAGTAAACTCACTAAAGAAGAAATTAGGATATTATCGAAGGAATTAAATGTAGATACATATAATAAACCTTCATTTTCATGTTTAGCAACGAGAATACCTGTGAATAATAAAATCACAGAAGAAAAGCTAAGAATGATAGAAGAAGGTGAAAATTTTTTACAAGATAATAATTTCAACCAATATAGAGTAAGACTTCACGATGATATTGTAAGAATAGAAGTGGAGAAAAAAGAAATAAATAAATTTTTTGATAAAGAGATGATAAATAAAATAAATGTAAAGTTTAAAGAAATAGGCTTTAAGTATGTTACCTTAGACCTTGAAGGTTATCAAATGGGAAGCATGAACTAATATAGGAGGCACAAATGAAAAATTATACTTTAGTAGCACCATGTTTCTTTGGTGTGGAAAAAATGTTAGGTAGAGAAATACAAAATTTAGGTTATGAAATAATCAAAACAGAAGACGGAAGGGTTACTTATAGCACAGATGAATATGGTATAGCAAAATCAAACCTTTACTTAAGATGTGCAGAAAGAGTACATTTAAAAATAGCAGAATTTGAAGCTAGAACTTTCGACGAGTTATTTGAAAATACAAAAAAAATAAACTGGGCACAATATATTCCTTTTGGAGGAGAGTTCCCAGTATCAAAGGCATCATCTATAAAGTCTAAATTATTTTCTACTTCGGATATACAATCTATAGTAAAAAAAGCTGTAGTTGAAAGTTTAAAGAAAAGTTATTTAGAAACTGGAATGATAAAAGAAGATAAAGAAAAGTATCCTATCTATGTATTTATACATAAAGATAAAGTTACATTAACAATAGATACATCAGGAGATGCACTTCATAAAAGAGGATACAGAGAAAAAGCAAATAAAGCTCCAATAAGAGAAACTCTAGCAGCTGCTATAATGTATTTAGTTCCTTGGACTCCAGGTAGAACATTAATAGATCCAATGTGTGGTTCTGGTACTCTTTTAATAGAAGCAGCTATGAAAGGACTTAACATGGCTCCAGGATTAAATAGAAACTTTATTTCTGAAAAATGGAGAACTATAGATAAGCAAATTTGGTGGGATGCAAGAAGAGAAGCGTATGATCAAATAAATGATGATTTAGAATTTAAAATTTATGGTTACGATATAGACGAAGAAGCATTAGAAATAGCAAGAGAAAATGCTGAAATAGCAGGTGTAGAAGATTATATAATATTTGAACATAAAAATGCACTAGATTTGACTAGTGATGAAGAATACGGATTTATTGTAACGAATCCACCTTATGGAGAAAGATTAGAAGATACAGAGACTGTAAAAATGCTTTATAAGCAATTAGGTTATGTTTTAAGAAAACTTAAAAAATGGTCATATTATCTAATTACTTCTTATGAAGATTTCGAAAATGAATTTGGAGAAGAAGCAACTAGAAGAAGAAAATTATATAATGGTATGTTAAAAAGTAATTTATACCAATATATAGGACCAAGACCACCTAAAAATAATAAATAATTTTTAAAAAGTAAATATATTCCCTTGAATTGAATATACATGATAATAAAGTAGTTTTAATTTAAGGGGGTGTAAACTTGTTAAGAAGTAATAAAGCAAAAAATATGAGAAAAAAACAACATAATAACTCAAAGAAAACTCCTCAATATGTGGAAGATTATAATGAAGTCATATTAAATGACTTAGTTGATGAAAATAGAAATGATGAAGTTGAGGTAGAATCAGAAAAGAAAAGTAGAAAAAGAAGAAAAGCAATTAGTTTTGGTCTAGGTAATAATAAAAAAAATAGTTCAAAACAAGAATCAGATATCAAGGAATCAGTTGAAAATAAAAAGCAAAGTAATAAAAAAGACCATTCAAATGAATCAATGGAAGTTGATAGTAATAAAAAATCTACTAAGAATGAAAGTAGTAAGAAATCTGAAAAAAGTAGTAAAAAATCATCTCAAAATAAAAAGTCTAGTAAGAAGCCTTCTGATGAAAGCACAAGTGATAACAAAAAATCCAATTCAAAAAGTAAAACAAAAAAATTCAAACAAAAACCAGAAGATAAAAATGAAGGGAAAACTAAGAAAACGAAAAAGAGTGTTAAAAGTAAAGAAGATAAAGTTGGAACAAAGTCTGTTAATTATATAGAAGAAAGTAATGAATATGTAGAAGATAATGAAATAGTAGATAGTAAGGTTTTTAGAAACATGAATAATGAAATAGAAGAAGAAAGTGATGAAGTTGAATTAGAAAAGAAGAGTACTACTAGCAAATTTGAAGATATAATTTGGTCAGATGATAAATTTCCTAAAAATTAGTAAATAATATATAAAAGCTGAATTAATGGATATATAGTTAACTACTAAATATCTGTCGATTCAGCTTTTGTTAATTTAAAATAACAATTTTGAAAGGTAAGAATTTTACATAAATAATAGTACCCTTCTTGTGTTAGAATATAATAAGATTTAGTTAAGAGACATATCTTTTAATTTAATAAATTTCATGTATAATAATATAGAAAGAGTGATTTTATGACTTGTGAAGAATTATTTTTAAAAGTAGATGAAATACTAATTAATTGCAATGAACCATCAATGAAAATTAAGCAATTAATAGATGAAGGAGAGTTTGATCAAAAGCCATTTCTTAAGATTAAAAAACTTGAGAATATTGAACAAAATTTAATGCATCATCCAGAGGGAAATGTTTTAAATCATACTCTACTAGTTGTAGATAAAGCTAGTGAATACAAGGAGTTATCTACAAATAAATCTGTATTTATGTGGGCGGCATTATTACATGATGTAGGAAAATTAACCACTACAAGAGAAAGAAAAGGTAAAATCACAGCCTATGGTCATGATTTACAAGGCGAAATATTAGCAAGACAATTTCTACATCAACTTACAACTGATGAGGAATTTATAAATAATGTTTGTGTATTAGTAAAATATCATATGCAACCTTTGTTTTATGATAAAAAACTTATATTTTTTAAAGAAAAAGAGATTATAAATGAAGGTGATTACGAGGAAATAGCTCTTCTTTCATTAGCAGACAGATTGGGAAGAGGCAATTTATGCACAGAAAAAATAAAAAGCGAAGAAAAAAGAATAAATAATTTTAAAAATTACTTTGCAGACAAATATAAATAGGAGGAAATATATGAAGTTATTTAAGATGGCAGCTTTAATATTCGTTATTTGTTTTATGACAACAGGCTGCGATATAAGTAGTGATTCCCCAGAAAATCTACTTAATGATGATATAGTTTACAGTGAAAGCAAAAATAAACTATATACTTTTGTAAACCAGTCATTAGATGGAACAACTCTGTTACTACCAGAAAATTCATCTGAGGTTGGTGAAATTAATGAATTAGGATCTAATATAATTGCTTTTCAAAAAAAGCAAGATGTAAATGACAATAGTAGTAAGGTTGGATTTATACTTATTTCCAAAGATAAGGATAATTTTAAGTTAAAGGATAATATTTTATTAGATGGAAAAGACATAGAATATGCTAATTTTTATGATTTAAATAATGATGGTAATGATGAAGTCGTACTTCTTATTAATACAGAAAAAGGAACTACAATGTATGTATATTCAGTGGTTGATAGTGAAATTGAGTTAATATCAAAAGTACAGCCTACTTGGTTAGATAACTACTTAAATTATACAAATACAAAAATCAAAATCGGTTTCTTTGATGATGATTTAAAACTAGATATTCTAATGATGAATATAGATAATAAAAATAATACTATGTTTGCTACAATTTTAAATTTAGATAATGATAATAAAGTTAAGAAAAGTAATGCTATAGAATTTAAAGATGTAAACTCTAGTAAGGATTTATATATTGTATCTGGAAAAGTGTTTAATAACAAAAAAGGAATAATTTTAAGTATTCCTACTAATAAAGATAATATGTATATTACCCAAATTATTACTTTTAAAAATAATAAAATTACAGTAGCATTTAATGAAGATAATATGATTAAAAATAGTTATTACGTACCAATTAGAGATATGGATTTAGATGGAGTCTTAGAAATTCCTGTTTTAAATAATACAATGATAGATAGTTTTGTGGGAACTAGCGCATCTATTCCTACTACATCTGCTCTTGTGAATTGGAAAAAATGGAATAATAAAGAAGATAATGATGCAGGAACAATATTTATTAGTCAAGTTTATTACAACTATAAAAATAATTTTAGATTCTTTATACCTAATACTTTAGCAAATAAGTTATACATTAAAAAGAATGTAATTGGTGATGCTACTTATTATACATTTAACTACTATGAAAAAGACGATAAACAACCAGTGGAAATTTTCCAAATAGGTATATCACCTAAGAATTTAGTAGAAGATGCCAAGGCAACACCAAAACTAGAAACTATATTAGCTGAAACAGAAAATAATTATTACCAGCTAATTGTAAATGATAAAGAAGTTTTTGAAAAATATAATTTAACAGTTGATAATATTAAAGAGTATTTTTCATTAATTTATAAATAAAGGAAAAATTGGGAGGAATTTTAAGAAATGAAGGAAAAAATATTAGTCTTAGAAGATGAAATCGGAATTAGAAGTTTCGTAAGTATAAATTTAAAAAGAGAAGGTTATGAAATAATAGAAGCTGGTACAGGATCAGAAGCAATAGAAGCAATATCTAATAATCCAGATATATCAATAGCTTTACTAGATGTAATGCTACCTGATATGAGTGGTATAGAAGTGTGTAAATTCATAAGACAACAATTTGATCAAATAGGAATTATCATGCTTACAGCTAAAGGTCAAGAAGAAGATAAATTAGAAGGTTTCATATCAGGTGCTGATGATTATATCATAAAGCCATTTAGTATAAAAGAATTATTAGTTAGAGTTTCTGCTCTTATAAGAAGAGTTAAAAAGGATGAAAATAAAGTACAAAGCAATGAAATATTATCAGATCCATTTATATTAAATATAGATAAAAGAAAACTATATAAAAATGGAATAGAAATAGAATTAACTCCAACAGAGTTTTCTATTGTAAAATATTTAATGGTTAATGCAAAGAAATCTTTAAGTAGAGACCAAATATTAAATGAAGTTTGGGGAAGTAACTACTTATATGATTTTAAAATAGTGGATGTCAACATCAGAAGAATTAGAAATAAAATAGAAGACGACCCATCAAAACCAAAATTTATCCAAACTGTTTGGGGATATGGATATTGTTTCAGAAAGGATGAATAATAGTTGTTACATTTAGAAGGCCTTAGAAAGAGAGTAATAAAATATTATTTTATTATGATTATAATTACAGTTGCATTATTTGAAGGCTTATTTATGTTTTATATTCAAAACTTTTATTATAATTCTGCAAAACAATCTTTAATATCTCAAGCTAATTACACAATAGATATATATGATAATGCAGGAATGGAATCTACTAGTTTTGAAGATAAGATTAGTAATATTTTTGAGAAAGAAAATATTACTAGCAATACAAACTTTTCTGTAGAGATAATTGATAAAAATAAAAATGTTATTCTGGACAAGTATGGTATAAAAACAAACGATAAGTACGAATATGATGATGTAAATAAAGCACTTAAAGGAAGTAGTAATTTAGTACCTTATACTTATAATATCTTAGGTACTAAGGAACATATTATGAGTATTTCAGTTCCTATTAAGGTTAATAGCCAAATAGAAGGTGTAGTTAGATACAGTTTATCTCTTAGAAATATAGATAATACAATAATTAAGCTAGTATTTTTCTTTATAACAGCAGGTGTGATTATATTAATTATTGCATTACTACTTAGTCTAAGATTTGCTGAGTCACTTATTAGACCACTTAAAAACCTTAAACAATTTGCAAACGAATTGGCACAAGGGAATTATAATATTAAATTAAAAAAAGAAGAATTACATGATGATGAAATAGCAGACTTAGTTAGAACTTTTGAACATATGGCTGTGGAAATTGATAAAAGTAGAAAATTAAAAGAAGAGTTTATATCTTCTGTATCTCATGAACTTAGAACTCCATTAACGTCTATTAAAGGATGGAGTGAGACTTTAGGTTATGAAGGCATAGGTAAGGAAGAGTTAGACTTAGGTCTTGGTATAATACAAGATGAAACAGAAAGAATGATTTCTTTAGTTGAAGACTTACTAGACTTCTCTAGATTGTCATCAGATAGAATTAGATTACAAATAGATATGGTTGATGTCAGTAAGTTAGCTAAGGGAGTAGTTGCTCAATTAGCAGTGAAAGCAAATGAAAAAAATATAACTTTGTTAACAGAATTTAAAACTAGTCATATTGAAGATATACAAGGTGATAAAAACAGATTAAGACAAGTTTTAATAAACTTGGTTCAAAATGCTCTTAAGTTCACTGCTGAAGGTGGATATGTAGTAGTAATAGTTTCTCAAGGTGAAGAATTCACAACACTTACAGTAACAGATAATGGTGTAGGTATTAAAAAAGAAAATTTAACTAAGGTTTTAGATAAATTCTTCCAAGAAGATTATAATAAATCAGGTAGTGGATTAGGGCTTGCTATAAGTCAAGAAATAGTAAAACTACATGGTGGAAAAATGATAATAGAAAGTGAAAAAGATGTAGGGACAACTATTACTTTCACATTAAAAAATAAAATAATAGAATCTATTTAATATAAAAGCACTGTCTATATAAAAGGCAGTGCTTTTGTCATGTTGCAGTGTTGAAAAATTTACAAAATAAGGTATAATTTTTATTAAAGGACTTAGGGGTTGTAAACTGGAGGATAAAAATATGGTACTTGGTGTAAATAATTATAAAATGTTATGTAATAAAGGAAGTGGTGAATATAATGAAGATATTATAGGTTTTACACCTTTTGGAGCATGGGTATTAGATGGAGCAACAGGCCTAAATAATAAAAATTTAGTTTCAAAAGAAAGTGATGCCAAATGGTATGTAAGTTGGTGGAATAATTTTTTACATCAAAATATAAGTAAAGAGAAATCATTAAAAAATATAATCAAAGAGGGGTTAGGAAAAATTAAAGATGAATATGAAAGAAAGATAAATAATGTAAAACTTGATAAAATTGATACACCTTCAAGTTCGGGGCTATTTATTAAATTTCATAAAGATAAAATAGAATATCTGCTTTTAGGTGACTGTACACTTATTTATAGTGATAATGAGAGAGCTAATTTTATAAAAGATGAAAGTGTTTCTGTTTTAGATGAAAGAGTATTTGAATATATGGAAAAAGTAAGTAGTTTGAAAAAACTTACTTTGGAAGAAAAGAAAAATGAAGTCATGCCCATTATAATTGATAATAGGATTAAGAAAAATACTTTTAAAGGATACTGGATTTTAGAGTTTTCTAAGAAAGCCGTTGATAATGGTTTACATGGATATATAAATATAGGGAAAGACATGAAGATAATGTTAACTAGTGATGGTTTTTCTAGTGCTTTTGATAGATACAATATATTTGAAAAAGAAGAGATTATAAATATAGCTAAAAAACAAGGCATAGAATATATTTATAATAAAATTAGGGAGATAGAAAATAAAGATAAGAAAGCAGTTGAGTTTCCAAGATTTAAAATATCTGATGATTCATCTTGTATATATTTAGATATTTATAAAAATTAATAATTGAGGGGAAATTATTTTGAGAATTTTGCACATAACGGGACAAAAGCCAAACAGTACGGGAAGTGGAGTATACATTAGTGGCTTAATAGACAATTTAAGAAATTTGGGGCACAGTCAATGTGTAATAGCTGGAATGGATATAAAAGACGAAAGAAAATGTTTTGAAAAGGAAATTAAGTGTTATCCATTGATGTACAACAGTGATAAAATACCTTTTTCAGTGTTAGGAATGAGTGATATTATGCCTTATGAAAGCACTAAATATAAAGATTTAAATAAAGAAATGATGCAAGCCTTGAAAAAAGAGTTTATATCACTTTTAAAAAAGGTAATAGATGAATTTAAGCCAGATATAATAATTTCTAATCATTTATATTTAATAACAGCTTTTGTTGTAGAAAGTGTAAAAGATATAAAGGTAATTGGTTTATGTCATGGAACATGTCTTAGACAATTAAAAAATATAGATTTAGAAAAAGAATATATAATATCAAATATAAGAAAATTAGATAAAATATTTGTATTACAAGAAGCTCAGAGAGAAGATGTAATAAATTTATTTAATTTGAAAGAAGAAAAAGTAATAGTTATTGGTAGTGGATATGATAATGATATATTTTACTTTAAAAATTATAAAAAAAGTAATAATGTAATAAATATTACTTTTGCAGGGAAAGTTTGTAAAAGTAAGGGATTAAAATCTTTATTATTATCACTTAATAAATTAAAATATCCTAATAAATCAATAGTACTTAATATAGCAGGTAGCGGTAGTGATTATGTAATTTATGAGGAAATGCTACAAATATCAGAAGAATGTAAGTACAAGGTGAATTTTCTTGGTAGATTAAATCATGAAGATTTATCAGAACTTTTTAATAAAAGTCAATTATTTATATTACCATCTTTTTATGAAGGTCTACCAGTAGTTGTGTTAGAAGCTTTAGCTTGTGGATGTGAAGTAATTGTAAGTGACATAAGTGGAGTGAAAAAATGGATGGGTAATAAAATAAATAAATCAGGAAACATTGATTATATTAAATTACCTAATATGAAAAGTGCTGGTGTTCCAATAAAAAGTGAATTGAATGAATTTGAAGAGGAACTGTACTACACTATAGATAAAAAAATAAATAAAATATTTACAAAAGGTTGTAATGATATAGTAAATATGGAAGATAAAACATGGCTAGGATTAGCAAAAAGAGTTGATGAAATAATAGATAATATCATATAAGAAAACATATAATATTAATGGAATTATATATGTCTGATATTAAAAAAGATTAGACAAAAGTATGTGCTTTTCAAATACTAGGTGTTATAATAATTATCCTTTATGTATTTCTAAAGAAGATATATAATAATACAAAGAGAAATTTTCATAGGAAGGAAATTAATATTTATGAATCAAATAAAATTACTTATACAAAAAGCTTTTGAGGCTCAAGACAGAAGTTATTCGCCTTATTCTAATTTTCAAGTAGGAGCAGCGTTACTTGGAAAAAACGGAGAAATATATGAAGGATGTAACATAGAAAATGCATCATATACACCAACAAACTGTGCAGAGAGAACAGCTTTTTTTAAAGCCATTTCAGAAGGTCAAATGGAATTTGATGCTATAGCAATAGTAGGTAGTAAAAAAGATGAAAACGGTGAGTTTTGTTCACCCTGTGGAGTATGCAGACAAGTAATGATGGAGTTTTGTAATCCTAAAGAATTTAAAATATACTTAGCAAAAAATAAAAATGATGTAAGTGATTATTTAGAATATACATTAGAAGAATTATTACCACTAGGTTTTGGGCCAAATAATTTATAATAGGAGAAGGGGGTTTATCCCCTTCTTTTTTTATGGTATAATAATTTTATTATTAGAATATAATAATAAAAACTCTAGGTAATTCCTAGGACTTGTTCGAGATCCTCCAAGTATAAAAAACTAGGTTGGCTTAATTAGTGGCAGTATTTGAGTTGTAACCTTAGATACGGCTTTTTTTAATTTGCAGGAAAATTTATTTTCTAACTGCTTAACGGAGCAACTGAGGTTAGCATTATGAGCACAGCGAATTTTTATGTAAAAAAGCGTATAGGATCTCCTTTAGAAATTTTAGGAGGAGATAAAAAAATGAAAAAAAGAAAGATAATAATTGATTGTGATCCAGGTATAGATGATGCTTTAGCAATACTGCTAGCATTGAACTCAGAGGAATTAGAAATACTAGGATTAACAGTTACTAGTGGTAATGTACCAGCTAGAATAGGAGCAAAAAATGCTCTAAAAACACTTCAAATATGTGGTAGGCTAGACATACCTGTATATGTGGGAGAAGAACTTCCACTTAAAAGAGAACTTGTAACAGCTCAAGATACTCATGGAGACGATGGCATGGGTGAAAACTTCTACGAAGAAGTAGAAGGAACTATACTAGATAATGGGGTAGATTTTATTATTGATACACTTAAAAATAACAAAGACGTATCTATAATAGCACTAGGGCCATTAACAAACATTGCAAAGGCGTTAATGAAAGATAAAGAAGCTTTCGCAAACCTTGATGAATTTGTATCTATGGGAGGCGCTTTTAGAATTCATGGAAATTGCTCACCTGTAGCAGAATTTAATTATTGGGTAGACCCTGAAGGGGCAGATTATGTTTACAAGCACTTACCTAAAAAAATTCATATGGTAGGACTAGATGTAACTAGAAAAATAGTATTGACACCAAATATAATTGAGTTTATTAATAGACTTGATAAGGAAAAGTCAAAATTTATAACTGAAATAACCAGGTTTTATATTGATTTCCATTGGGATCAAGAAGGCATCATAGGATGTGTAATTAATGACCCCCTAGCTGTGGCATATTTCATAGACAGAAATTTATGTAAGGGTTTTGATTCTTATGTGGAAGTAGTGCATGACGGGATTGCTATAGGGCAATCTATAGTAGACTCATTTGATTTTTATAAAAACAAACCAAATGCTCATGTATTAACACATACAGATGAAAAAACTTTTATGAAGATGTTCTTAAAAAGAATATTTAAAGGCTATGAAGATGTTATAGATAACATAGAGGGGGTAATATAAAAATGAATAATAGTATGAATTCAAAAAAATTAACTTTAATGTCAATGGGTGTTGCTTTAAATATAATAGGAGCATTAATAGCTTTAACTTTTAGACTTCCTATTTATTTAGATTCTATAGGTACAATACTTGTAGCAGCTTTACTTGGACCGAAATTTGCAGTAATGACAGGTGTTTGTGGCAGTTTAGTAAGTGGTATGACTTTTGATCCATATTCACTATATTTTGCACCAGTACAAATAAGTACGGGGCTGGTAGCTGGAATCATGTACAATAAAGGATTTTTAAATGGTAGGAAAACACCACTGGGAGTATTTATATTTACATTACCAACTAGTATTATAAGTGCTATGATAGCAGCTTATTTATTTGGTGGGGTTACATCATCAGGTTCTTCATATATAGTACAAATATTGAGCCATTTTAATATTCCAATGGTAGTTAGTGTATTTATAACACAAGTATGCACTGACTATGCAGATAAATTTTTAGCTGTAGCTTTGGTGGCTTTATGTGTAGCGGCTCTACCGAGTAATTATAAATTATTATTTAAACAGAAGGTGAATAGACAACATGGATAGATATAGCGAAGTGACAAATAAAAATCAGCGTGAAATAGTACTACTTAAATCTTTTCCTTGTAAATGGGGGAAATGTAGTTTTTGTGATTATATATTAGATAATTCAAATGAAGAAGATGAGATAAATAAGCTTAATTTTCAGGTATTGGAGAATGTTACTGGAAAATATAAAGTATTAGAAGTAATAAACTCTGGAAGTTGCTTTGAAATTCCACAAGATTCATTGTTAAAAATAAAGGAAATAATAAAAGAGAAAAAGATAGAGAGACTATTTTTAGAAAGTCACTGGTCATATAAGAAGAAAATTAAAGAGATGAGAGATTTCTTTGAAATACCTATAACTTTTAAAATTGGTGTGGAGACTTTTGACTATGATTTTAGAAATAATTATTTAAATAAAAATGCTAAGTTTAAAAGTGTAGAGGAACTTAAAGAGTATTTTGATTCTCCTTGTATTATGGTTGGGATTAAGGGTCAGAGTAGAGACATGATTGATAAAGATATGGAGATAGTTCTGAATAATTTTAATCATGCAACTATAAACGTATTTATTGATAATAGTTCAGATGTTAAGAGAGATGAAGAACTTGTTTCTTGGTTTGAAGACAAGTATAAGTTTTTAATAGATAATTCAAAGATAGAGGTACTGTTTAATAATACAGACTTTGGAGTAGGAGATTAAGAAAGTAGCCCCTTGGGGCTGCTTTTTTAATTCTTAGAAAATTGTTATTTAGAAAAGAAGATGATTAATGTAATAAAAAAATATATTAAAAGAGAGCTTATAAATAATATATAAACTCTCTTTTGTTGTATCTATTAAATTTAACCAACTAATTGGTCATCTAAATTGCTATCTGCAAAATTATCTTTATTTAAATTAAATCTAATTCTTAATTCTAAAACAAGAATTGTTAATATAATACAAACTAAAGCAACAGAACCAAGGAAAATTAAATTATTTTCTATACTAGGTCCACCAGAAATTGTATTTCTAAAGGCTTTTACTACATGAGTAAATGGAAGGTAATTTGTAATTTTAGCTACAAAATCACCAGATAATTCTAAAGGATAAGTACCAGTTGAACCAGATAACTGGATTACCATTAATACTAAGACTAAGAATTTACCTACTTTTCCAAAGGCCACATTTAGTAAATAGACCATACTCATAAATGTTACTGCAGCCGTTGCAGCTACAAGCATTGTTTTGTTTAAATCTACAGGATTAAATCCATTAAAGTAACTTAGTGCAGCAATCATTGTCATTGAAGATAAAATTGCCACAGGATACATTATAGTTGATTTACTTAACCATAATCTAAAGCCTGATTTTATTTTACCATCATGTGCAGTTAATGGATATATTGTACAGAATCCCATAGCTCCAACCCAAAGACCAACTACCATCATATATGCAGCCATAGCATGACCATTGTCTAATACAGTAGTTATTTGAGTTTCAGAACTATCTACAGGAGATGCAAACATATCTAATGTATCATTATCTATAGTAGAAGTAGTTTTCTTTACATCTTTAGCTCCATCATCAAGGCTTGTTTGTAGTGTATTAGTACCATCTAAAGCAGTGCCTAAACCATCTGTTAAGCTTAATGAACCCTTTAATAAGTCATTAACACCAGTAGATATTTTATTAGAACCAGCTGAAAGTGAACTTACTCCATTTTTTAAAGAAGAGTTATTAGATACAAGTTTATTAGCACCTTCATTAAGTCTACTAGCACCACTACTTAAAGTATCTAAACCTTGAGACAGTGTTTTAGTAGAAGCTTTTAAAGAACCAAACATTTCTTCATAAGTTGAAAGATTTGAATTTACTTCTTTTACAACTGCTTGTGCTCCACTTTCTGCAGCTTTTCCAGCAATTTGGCCTATAGTTTTAGAAACTGTTGGTGAAATTGAATTTGTAATAGAATCACTAGTAATATTAGAAGATGCACCTTTTAAACTATTAGATACAATTCCAACTACTAAACCTTCAGCTTGCTCTTTTGTATATCCTACACTTTGAAGAGCACCTACCATTTGAACTATATCACTGTTATTTAATATAGCAGTAGAAACAGCTCCTAATGTTTTGTCTGAAGTTAGGGTAGAATTTATTTTGCTACTAACAGCATTACCTATACCATCAGATAATTGATTAGAAGGACCAGCAACAGAAGAAACAGCAGTATCTTTTAAGGTATTTTTCTGTTCATCACTTAAAGAAATATTTGGAATAGAAATATTTGCAACAGCGGAGTTTAATTGATTAGCACCAGTAGCTAACTTAGAAGCACCAGCAGCTAATTCTTTAGACGCTGAATTTAAAGATTCTACACCAGTTAAATAAGTATCAAGTCCTTGAGATAAAGTTGTAGTACCATCAGTGAAAGTTAACATACTGCTTGAAAGAGTATCTAAACCATCATTAATTTTAAGACTACCATCTTGTAATTTACCAAGTCCACCTTTAAGCTCTAAACTACCATCAGATGCCTCCCTAAGCCCATCACCTAATACTTCAAATTGTGCAAATACCGTATCTGCATAAGTTTCAGTTACTTTTTTGGCAATAGTATTTTGAACTTTAGAAAGAGCAGTTTGACCCATCTTACTAGCAATATAGTTTTTACCTGGGTTTGTAGCATAATCTAAAACCATTTTTTTAGGCTTTTTATCTAATAAAGTAGTAGCATTTTTTGAAAAGTCTTTAGGTATAGTAATTACCATATAGTAAGTACCATTTTCTAATCCTTTTTTTGCATCATCATTATCCACAAAGTTAAAAGCTAAAGAGTCATTTTCTTTTAAAGAATCAACTAATCTTTCTCCTACATTTACGTCAATGTCTTCGTAATTTACAGCAACATCATTATTAACTACTGCAACGGGAAGATTGTCAATTTTACCATAAGGATCCCACATTGAACCTAAAAATAAGGTAGTGTAAATAGTTGGGATAGTAATAATAGCTATAAGAGCTACAATAAGAAATTTGTTGTTAAGTAAATTTTTCCATTCTTTTTTTAGCATATGTTTCACCTTTTTCTATATTTAATTGTTTTTAAACAACATGATGTTGTTTTTATGTTACTATATGAATTATAATTACATGTGAGTAGTTATACAATCATTAAAAAAATCAAAAATGTATGATAAACGACATTTCATGATGAAATGTTGGTTATTGTGATAAAAAGGAGCAAAAATTTTGAGCACAAAACAAGATCGTAGAATTAGAAAGTCAAAAGAATCATTAAAAAATAGCTTAATAGAGATAATGAGTAAAAAGCCAGTTAATAATATTACTGTAAAAGAATTAGTTTCTACTGCTGATTTAAATAGATCAACATTTTACAATTATTATGAAGATATACCAGATATGTTATCTAAGTTAGAAGAAGAACTTTATAATGAATTTCTACATACAATTGAGATGCATATATGTAAAAATTCTAAAGATATAGATATTACAAAAGAGGTTCATGGGTTTATTGAAGATATGTGTAATGTAATAAAAAATAATTATGAATTTTGCAGATGTATTTTTAGTAAAAATGGAGATATTAATTTCTTATTTAAATTAGAAGAGTTAGTTGAAAATCATATCAAAGACCAACTTAAAGAAAAATTTGAAGGTAAGATGAATCATCTTCCTTACATGTATGCATTTTTTAAAAGTGGATATATTGGAATTTTAAAGAATTGGATGAATGGCGGATGTGAAGAATCACCAGAAGAAATTGCGCAGTTGACTTATAGTATAATTAAAGGTGTTATTGATATTTGTAGAATATAGATATGAAATTGAAAAAAGTGTAGAAGTT
>JAVXJA010000019.1:37323-46623 GCA_036648085.1 Terrisporobacter sp. | reverse complement strand
CTTGTCCTACACTTTTACAGGCAAACATTCTTTCTTTAACATATGCTTTTACTTCTTCTCTACCTTGAGCATTGTACTTTTTAGGATCCATTGTATCAGCGTTTTCTTCAAATACTTTTTTTACTCCTTTTGTAAATGCTATTCTTAAATCTGTTGCATAGTTAACTTTACAGATTCCTCTATTTACACATTCTGTAACCACATCATCTGGAACTCCTGATGTTCCATGAAGTACTAAAGGAATATCTACTACTTCTCTTATTTGTGATAATCTATCTAAATCTAATTTAGGCTCTCCTTCGTAAACTCCATGAGCAGTACCTATAGCAACTGCTAATGAATCAACGCCTGTTCTTTCAACAAACGCTTTAGCTTCTAATGGATTTGTATATCCTCCATCTCCACCATCTAAATCATCTTCTTTTCCACCAACTTTTCCAAGTTCTGCTTCTACAGGAATATTACCATTTTTGCAAACAGCTACTACTGATTTTGTTAAAGCTATGTTTTCTTCAAATCCATCATGTGAACCATCTATCATTATTGATGTATATCCAGCTCTAAAAGCTTGCATTGCTAAATCAAAGTTATTTCCATGGTCTAAATGTATTGCAACTGGAACACTTGCTTTATCTGCAGCTACTTTTACATTTGCATAAAAGTAATCAAAATCTGCATATTTTACTGTTGATGGTGTAGTTTGCATTATAACTGGAGAGTTTAATTCTTCTGCTGCACCAACTACTGCCATTACCATTTCCATATTTTCCACATTAAATGCCCCTACTGCATATCCCTTTTCCTGAGCATCTAATAACATTTTTTTAGTTGTAACTAATGACATATTTATGCCTCCTTTATGCTAATATACTTACGATTTCTTCTTCGTTTTTGCTGTTTAATATATTTTTTACGTATTCTTCTTCCATTAAGTTCTGAGCTAAAGTAGATAAAGTTTTTAAGTGTAAATCATTATCTCCTTTACCTGCTGCTATCATAAATATTAAATGTACTGGAAGTCCATCAGCTGAATCAAATTCAAATCCTTTTTTAGATATACCTACTGCTACTCTTGGTTTTACTACTGATTTAGTTTTTGCATGAGGTATAGCTACACCATTTCCAAATCCTGTTGAAGATACTGCTTCTCTTTTATTTATTTCTGCTAGAAACTCTTCTTTATCTGATAAAACACCATCTTGGTATAATAATTCAGTCATTTCTTTTAGAACTTCATCTTTAGTGCTTCCTTTTACTTCTAAAGTTATTGTATTTTCATTATATAAATTACTTAATACATCTGTTGTAACTGCTACTTCTGATAAATCTTCATTTCCAACTTTTTCTTCTATCTTAACCTTTGGTGTAACCATTACGTATAATAATGCACCTACTGCTGAACCTGCTAATATACAACCTACCCATAGTAATGGTTGATTTACTAACTTTAGTATTAAGAAGCCACCATGAGGTGCTGGAACTTCTATTTTCATCATATAAGTTAATATTGCTGATATAGATGAACCTACCATTAATACTGGTATAACTTTTAAAGGATTTTTAGCTGCAAATGGTATTGCTCCTTCTGTTATATGAGTACATCCAAGTACGTAGTTTAATAAACCAGCTGTACGGTCATCTTCTGTGAAACGATCTTTTTTAAATGTTGCTGCTATTGCTATTACAAGTGGTGGTGTTATACAAGCTGCTGATACACCAGCCATAAATAAGTAGTTACCTTGAGCTAATAACATTGTACCTGTTACATAAGCTGCTTTGTTAACTGGTCCACCCATATCAAATGCTGACATACATCCAATTATTAATCCCAATACTATAGGACTTGATTCTTGTACTCCTGCTAAGAATTCCATCATTGAATTATTAAGTGATGCACAAGGCCCTCCTAATGCAAACATTAGTAATCCTGATGCAAATACTGTTATTATCGGAACTATGAATATTGATTTTAAACCTTCTAATTGTCTAGGAAGTTTTCTTAAACTATTAATAACTACTAAAGTGAAATAACCTGCGAAGAAACCACCGATTATACCACCGATAAATCCTGATCCATTATCATTAGCCATCATACCTGCCACAAAACCTGCAAGCATACCCGGTCTACCAGATATTGATTGAGCTATAAAAGCTGTAAGTACTGGAACCATAAGACCCATTGAGTAGCCACCAATTGACTTAATAGTTGCTGCTACTATGTTATATTGTTCATGTGTTGGATCAAATGAGAATATTCCCCATAAGAATGATATTGCTGTAAGTACACCTCCTGCTACTACAAGAGGTAACATGTGAGATACACCATTCATTAAGTGTTTATATATTTGATGACCTAAAGAAACTTTTTCTTCAGCACCATTATTATTTGTTCTTACATTACCTTGTCTAACCGACACTTTATTATCTAAACATCTTTGTATAAGTTCATGGGACTTATTCATTCCATCTGTTACCGGAACTTCTATTACTGGCTTACCATTAAATCTTTCCATATCAACGTTTTTATCACATGCTACTATTATTGCATCAGCTTCTCTTATTTCATTAGCTGTTAATGCATTCTCTACACCTATTGCCCCATTTGTTTCAACTTTTATTTCACAACCCAATTCTTTAGCTGCTAATTTTAATGCTTTTTCAGCCATAAAAGTATGCGCAATCCCTGTTGGACATCCTGTAACTGCTAAAATCTTTTTACTCATTGATTACTCCACCCTTCTCACTTTTATTTCATTCATATATTCTTTAACCTTTTTAAAATCCCCTAGCGCATTACTTTCAGCAACATTTGCTCCCGTTGCTGATGCTCTTTTAAGTGCATGCTCAATGTTTTTTTCATTTTCCATATCTTGTAGCCATAAACTTAAAAATGCTGCTAAGGCTGAATCTCCAGCACAAGCTGAACTTAAAAGTTTGATTTCATGTGCACTTGCATAGTAAATATTCTTGCCATTATAGAAGTAAGAACCTTTTTCACCTAGAGTTAGCAAAATATTTTGCGCTCCTTGTTCATGTAAATACTTTAGAACGTCTTTAATATCTTCTTCATCTCTAACAATAATTCCAAAAATATCTGCTATTTCTTCATCATTTGGTTTAATTAAAAATGGTTTGTATTTTAATAGACATTTTAGTTTTGGAGAACTTATGTCTAAAATTACCTTAGTACTTTTTTTCTGGCAAATTTTAAATATATCTTCGTAGTATGAGGTTTCTATTCCTGGTGGAAGACTTCCACTTATAGATAGATAATTTAAATCTTCCAATCCATGAATTTTTTCTAACATTTCCTGTTGTGCCTCTTGATCTACAAAAGATCCTGAGTTAACAAATTTAAATTCACCTTCACCATCATTTAAAAATATGTTAATCCTTGTTGTATCTTCAACTTCTACTGGAAGTATTTCTATATCTTTTTTCTTTGTTTCTTCCACTATATATTTTCCTGAAAATCCTCCGAAAAAACCAAGTACTTTAGAATCTACTCCAAAGTGTTTAAGTACAAAACTTACATTTAACCCCTTCCCATTTGCCGAATATACAGCGTCATGAGTTCTATTTACAAGTTTTCTCTCTATTGAGTTAGTACATATATTCATGTCTATGGCAGGATTTGTAGTTAACGTATAAATCATTTTTTCTTCCTCCCTTTACCTTATATTCATATTATAAAAAAAAATAGGATGAAAATCTTTTCACGTTGTGAAAATGTTTTCTATCCTATTTTTATTTTTTAACAACGGGATAAGTCTGAAGCGAATTTTTTATAAATCTAAATGAGCTGCCATATAATCAATTATAATTCTAGACATCATAGATAAAGATACCCTGGAAGACACTTCGAATTTCTTTATTGAAACATGATTATGCTTAAATCCTATTAGATTATAATGAGAGTATTCCAATAGTGATGATGTCTCACTACAACAACAGGTTATAACTTTAGCTCCACATAAATTCCCATTCTTTGCAGATTCAACAAGTTCATAAGTTTCACCATTTAATGAAAATATGAAAACTACATCATTATCACTTAGCTGTTTTGTTTTTATTTGCATTATATTTGGATCATCAATAAATATTACATTGCATCCCAACAATTGAAGTTTTAATGTAAACTCTTGTCCTACGTATTCAGTAAGGCCTCTTGCTAATACATAAATTCGCTTAGCATCAACAAGGCAATTAATTATATTTAACACATTTGATACAGAAATTCTATCTACAACTTGTCTAGCTTCTACAAATGATTTGTTTATTATTTCTCCCATATTATGAATTTCATCATCTTTATTTTTCGATGTAAGACGATATCTAAGTTCATTGAAACCGTTTACTCCACATTTCCTTATAGCCCTAGATACTGTAGCTGGTGAAGAATAAGTATCAAAAGCTATATCTACAATAGACAAGGCTGACAATCTATCCTCATTTTTGTTTATAAATTTTATTATTTCATATTCGGTCTTTGTTAGACTTTGTATAATATCATTATTTATTTCTATTAACATGTCCTCACCCCTTAAAATATTATAAATTAATATACTTAAATTTTATTCATACTTATATAATAATATATCATAAAATGTCAAAAAATGTAGTCTATTTGCTTATTAGAATCATCCTCAAAATAATCTAGTATAATACATTTCAAAATTCACTTTAAAAAATATACTATCTTTTTCATTCTAAAGTAAGATATAATTTCAATTAATGTTAAATTTTCCAGTAATATGGACACAAAGGAGATTAGTATGTATAAATTAATAGTTTTTGATATTGATGGTACTCTCTTAGATACTGAGGTTGCCGTTTTAAAAGGATTAAAAAAATGCTTAAATGACCACCACAATATTAATGTGGAATTAAAGGATTTAGAATTTGCCATTGGTATGCCTGGTGATGAAGTTTTTGCTAATTTCGGTATTAATGATGATGGATTTAGTTATAGTAAATGGATTAAATATGTTGATGACTTCAGAGATGAGATTAATTTATTTAACGGAATTGAAGAAACTTTACAATGTTTAAAGAATAAAAATATCACTCTTGGTATTGCTACTTCTAAAACTAGATATGAATATGATACTACAGTCAAGTCTTTTGGTATTAATGATTATTTTGATCATGTAGTATGTATTGACGAGGTTTCAAATCCTAAGCCTCATGGTGAACCTTTGTTAAAAATATTAAATGAAGCTAACTTAAGTAATAACGAAGCTTTATTTTTAGGTGATACTTCTTTTGATATTGAATGCGCTAGAAATGCAGATATTGATTTTGGATTGGCATTATGGGGTGCTCATGAAAAATGTAAAGAAATGTGTAATAAATATTTCTCTACACCAGAAGAAATATGTGAATTATTAGCAAAATAATACATAGTCTTTAATAAAAAATCCTCACGATAAAAAATAAAAAGGTGTTACCCTCTAAATAATTTATATTTTGGGTCACACCTTTTTTATATACTATTGTGATTTTATTTCAGTCCAAGCATCTTCATATTTCTTTAATACATCTTTAGGTAAATTTAAAAATACATCTGATTTATCTAAGATTTCTTCACTTGGATAAGATGTCGGATCATTTTTAACTTCTTCATCTAACATCTCATATGCTTTTTCATGTGGAGTTGAATACTCTATATATTCTACATTTTGAAGGGCATTCTCTGGTTCTAGCATAAAGTTTATAAACATCTCTGCATAATCTTTATTTTCTGATATTTTAGGAATAGATATAGCATCTATCCATTGGTTAGTTCCTTCTTTAGGTATAGAATATGCTAAGTCTGGATTTTCATCCATTAAAACTAAGGCATCTCCATTATATACTATACCCATAGCTGCATCTCCAACTATAAGTCTATCTTTTCCGTCATCATTTACATAAGCTTGAACTAAAGGTAATTGTTTAATTAATTCTTTTTTAGCTGCTTCTATTTCAGATGTTTTTTCTGTATTAATTGGATATCCAAGTTTCATTAAAGCTATTCCCATAGTATCTCTAACTGAGTCTAACATTTGGATTTCACCTTTGTATTTAGGATTCCAAAGTACATCCCAAGAATCAACATCTTTTTCATCTACCATAGTTTTGTTATATATTATTCCAAAAGTTCCCCACATATATGGCACACTATGCTTATTTCCCGGGTCATAAGCAGGGTCTTTAAAGTCTTTCATTATATATTTATAATTAGGAATGTTTTTATAGTCTATTTCAGATACCATATCTTCTGATACTAATTTTTCAACCATATAATCAGATGGGAAAATTAAGTCATATTTTGTACTACCACTTTTAAGTTTTTGATACATGGACTCATTAGTGTCGTAAGTTTCATATACTACAGTTATTCCTGTTTCAGCTTCAAACTTTTTTATTAATTCTTCGTCTATATAATCTCCCACATTATAAATGTTTAATGCTTCTGAAGATTTTTTAGACTGACCACAACCTACTAATAAAGCAGATGTCATCATAACTGTTAATGCAAGTGCTATTATTTTATTAAGTTTCATTATGTGACCCTCCTTATCTTCTCTGTGTAGATTTTTTGTTTGCTGAGATATTAGATAATATTAATAATATTAATACAGAAGCAAACATTAATGTAGATAAAGCATTTATTTCAGGAGTTAAACCTCTTCTAGTCATTGAGTAAACTTCTATAGCTAAGTTTGACACACCGTTTCCTGTTGTAAAGAAACTGATTACAAAGTCATCTATAGACATAGTAAATGCTAAAAGCATTCCTGATACTATACCTGGTTTTATTTGAGGAAGTACAACTTTTCTAAGAGTGTACCAAGGAGTAGCTCCTAAATCCATTGACGCATCTTCAATATTTGAAGGTAATTGCTTTAATTTTGGTAAAACTGATAATATTACATAAGGTATATCAAACACTATATGTGATAATAACATTGTGTTAAAACCAAATTCTAATCTAATAAAAACAAATAGTGACATTAACGCCACCCCTGTTACTATATCAGGGTTTAATACTGGTAAATAGTTTATATTTAAAAGTAAACCTTTGAATTTTCCTTGTCTCATCTTATGAATACCTATAGCAGTAATTGTTCCTACTATAGTAGCTATTACTGATGCTATTATTGCTATAAATAAAGTATAATAAAGTGCATCTAGTATTCTTTCATTTTGAAATAGCTCTTCATACCATCTTAAACTAAATCCATTCCACTTAGCCATGGATTTAGAATCATTAAAAGAAAATACTGCTAGTGATATTATTGGTGCATATAAAAATATATACACAAGAGTTAAATATATATTTGAGGTAAATTTCTTTATAATAGTAATCCACCGCCTTCCTTATCTGAATCGTCACTAAATTTATTCATTAATGCCATTGAAATCAGTATGACTATCATCATGAAGATTGATATTGCTGAACCAAAGTGCCAGTTACCTACTGACATAAATTGTTGCTCTATTAAGTTACCAATTAACATGAATTGTCCTCCACCTAGTAATTTTGAAATTACGAAGGTAGATACTGCTGGCATAAATACCATTGTTATCCCTGATGCCACACCTGGCATACTAAGAGGGAATATTATTTTGAAAAATACCTGTCTACTATTAGCTCCTAAGTCCTTTGCTGCATTTACTAAGTCTTGATCCATTTTTGATAATATTGTATATATTGGTATTATCATAAATGGTAAGAAGTTATAAACCATACCTAAAAGTACTGCAGAATCTGTATATAAAATATTAATTGCTGGTAAATTTATAGCCGTTAATATTGTATTTATTATCCCGTTTCTTCCTAGAATTGCTGACCAAGCATAAGTTCTAAGAAGGAAGTTCATCCACATTGGAATTATTGCAAGCATTAATAAAGTACCTTGTCTACTAGCTTTACTTTTAGCAATAATATAAGCTGTTGGATATCCTATTAATAAACATAAAATTGTTGATATTATTGCAAGTCTTATTGATCTGAAGAAAATTCTAAAGTACATTGGTTGCATTAATTCTTTAAAGTTATCTAAAGTAAATACATATGCTCCGTTATCACTTTTTGTAAAAGCAAAAAATATAATTAAGAATAAAGGAATTACTATGAACAAACCACTCCACAAGATGTATGGAGATGATATTTTTAAGCCTAGTTTATTTTTACTGTTGTTCATCTGACTCATCATCCCTTGTCTTTGTCATTATATGTATGTCTTCTGGATAAATATCCATACCTAAGTCTGTTCCAACTTCTGCTGATTTTGTATTGTGAAGTAACCAAGTTAATCCACAAGCTTCTACAGTCATTTCATAGTGAACACCTTTAAACACACATGATGTAACTTCTCCTCTTATCATTCCATCTTCTGGTTTTACCATTTTTATATCTTCTGGTCTTATTACAACTTGGATTTCTTCATTTTTCTTAAATCCTTTATCAACACATTCAAAGTTTATACCGCAGAATTCAACTAAGAAATCTTCATGCATAATTCCATCCATTATATTACTTTCACCTATGAATCTAGCAACAAAAGCATTTTCTGGTTCATTGTATATATCTTGAGGTGTTCCCATTTGTTGTATTTTACCTTTATTCATAATAACAATTGTGTCTGACATTGATAATGCTTCCTCTTGGTCATGAGTAACAAATATAAATGTTATTCCTAATTGTTGTTGTATATTCTTAAGCTCTCTTTGCATTTCTTGTCTTAATTTTAAGTCTAACGCTCCTAAAGGCTCATCAAGTAAAAGAACTTTTGGCTCATTAACTAAAGCTCTAGCTATGGCAATACGTTGTTGTTGACCACCACTTAAAGAGTCTACACTTCTTTTTTCAAATCCTGGAAGAGCAACAAGTTTAAGCATTTTTTTAACTTTTTCATCTATAGTCTTTTTATCTACTTTTTTAATTTTTAATCCAAAAGCTATATTTTCATATACGTCCATATGAGGGAATAAAGCATATTTTTGGAATACTGTATTTACAGGTCTTTCATATGGAGGTATTTCATTTACATCTTTTCCTTGGAATAAAACTTTTCCATCATCTGCAAACTCAAATCCTGCTATTATTTTTAAAGTAGTTGTCTTTCCACATCCACTCGGCCCTAATAATGTTAAAAATTCATTTTTCTTTATATCTAAATTTAGGTTTTCTAAAACCACATTATCTTCGTATTGTTTTGAAATATTATTTAATTCAATTATGTTTTCTTGCTTCAAAAATAAACACCTCTTCTCTATAAAATTCACTTCGTTCATAACGCCAACGTCTAA
>JAVXJA010000019.1:0-37223 GCA_036648085.1 Terrisporobacter sp. | reverse complement strand
CGTCTAAAATGACGGTGGCGTACTTACCCAAACCACCTTTGCTTCTTTTTTACCTGGATTAGAAATATAATGATTAGCTCTAGGTTTGAAGTAGAAGCTCTCTCCCTTTCTAACCTTACTTCTCTTATCGCCTAAATGTAGGACTATTGACCCTGCAAGGACATATCCGAATTCTTCACCTACATGAGGTTTTTCTTCTTTATATTGTCCACCAGGTTGTAAAGTTATTATAATTGGTTCCATTTCATTCTTTTGTGAATTTGGAACTAGCCATTTTAATGTATATTTTAAATCTTCATCTTCTGTTTCAAACATATCGTCTTTAGTAAAAGTAATTTTTTCATCGCTTATTTCATTAAAAAATTCTCTTAAATTCGTTCCTAAGATGTCTAATATGTCAATTAATGTTGCAATAGATGGTGACGTTAAGTTATTTTCTAATTGAGATATAAATCCTTTAGATAATTCACATCTGTTGGCTAACTCTTCCTGGGTCAGTTGTTTCTCTATTCTCATTCTTTTTATCTTTCCACCAATATCCATAACCACACCTCCTCATACACTTTCGATTTTATATATTATGCATTAACTTATGTTTTAGTTTCAATATAAGTAAATTTTCTGTTTAGTATTCAAGTTTATTTTTTAACTTTAATGTTATTATATGTAAACTATAAGTTTAAAATTTCTAAACAACAATAGCTATTATATAAAATTCCACCAAATAATTCAATAGTTTTTTTCATTTTTTTCATTTAAGTTAGTATTTAACCAAACACAGCATTTAACTAGCTTATTATCAATTTCATTTTCAATTAGTTTATATTAATCGTTTTAAAGTTTAGTATGTGTAACTTAATTTTATTCTAGTATGATTTCTCTTAATAAAATATACTAATATTAAGAATTAATTTATTTAATAGAAGAATAGTTTGAAATCATTAATAAAATCAATTATTTTATCATTACCTATAGTATTTTATAAAATTCATAAATTATAATATCAATTAAAAAATCACCTAAAATAAATTAAACTGTCAAAACTAAAATTAAATTCCTTATATTAATTAAAAGTCTTTATTAAATATAATTAACATTAATTCCCTTATTTTTTTTAAATAACAGTTCCTATAAATGCAAAATGGTAATATACTTTATTGTATAACCTTAATAAAAAAATTCACTTCCTTGCTACTTTGAATCATTATTTTGAGGAAGAATTTTAGGTATATCCATTGTTCCAACAAGATGAGTTGTAATTAAAATATTTTATGGTTAGGTGATAAAAATGATGGTGTATAGATTATTCACTGCTGGTGAATATGATAAAAGAGAAAAATGGATAAATGAAATGTGCAAAAAAGGATACGCATTAAAAGATTTAGGCATGTTTAAGTATGAATTTGAAAAATGCCCTCCAGGAGAATATTACTACTGTTTAGAGCTATTAGAAAATTTACCTTCTAATCCTGAGAACCAAGACTATATTAATTTTCTAAGAGATGAATGGAAAATAGAGTATGTGGCATCTAATTGTAACTGGGCAGTTTTTAGAAGAAAAGAAATTGGTGGAAGATTTTCTTTATTTTCAACCATGAATACTAAAATTTCTTATTTCAAAAGAATTGTAGCTTTTAGAATATTTGTTATTTCTCTATTATTATTTCTTGGTTTTTCTAATATATTATTATCTCCACCAAATTCTGGAGATATAGTTTTTTCTGTGTTGGAGATTCTTATTGCTATATCTATTTTAATCTTTAATATACCAACTTTTGTAAAGTTATATAGATTAAAAAAAGCAGCCCCTTACTAGTTAGCCCTAGTAAAGGGCTTTTTTATTATTTTGTAAAAATACAGAAAAAGTACTACCTTTCTCACTTGAATTTACTTTTATATATCCATTTTCATTTGTGATGATTTCTCTACTTAGATAAAGTCCTATGCCGATTCCTTCTTCTTCATAAGCATTTTCGCCTCTATAAAATCTAGAGAAGATTTTCGGTATTTCCTCTTCTTTTATGCCGATTCCTTCATCTGTAATATCTATACGTGTAAACATTTCATAATTTTGCAAAGTAATATTTATATGACTTTCTTTTGGTGAATATTTTATAGCATTTTCTATCATGTTAAATATAGCTTCTGTTGTCCAATTTTTATCATGAACTATACATATCTCTTCTTTATAATCAAATTTTATATTAATATTTTTTATCTCAGCCTTTTTATGTAATTGTGTAATAGCCATTAATATAGTCTCGTTTATACTATTTTTTTTAGGTTTTAACTTTATAACAGAACTTTCTAATCGAGACATTTTTATCATACTCTCCACTAAAAAACATAGCTTCTGCAAAGATATTAAAATCACCTTATTAAATTCATTTCTTTCTTCCTTAGTTAAGTTTTCATCTTGTAAAAACTCACTATACATTTTCATATTAGTTAAAGGTGTTTTTAACTGATGAGCTATATCAGAAATTAAAGATTTTATTTCTTCCTTATCTTCCTCTATCTTCATATTTTGTGACTTCAATAGCTTAGTTAATTTAATAGTTTGATATTGCAATTTAGAAAATAGGGAATCATCCATTTGAGAAAATACTTCTGTTTCTTTCATATCTGAAATTGTAGCTATCATCTCTGATAATTTTATCAAAATATTGCTCATATGATTTTCAAATAGTTTTTCATAAACATAAAACCCTAATAAGATAAGCATTGTAAAACCTAAACATATAAAAGTAATTTTAAAATCCTTACTTACAAATACTATTACAAGGTTGAATATTATACATAAAGTTATCATTACAATTCTAAAAAATATATTCAATCTATTAAAATCTTTTAGTACATCTTTTTCTTTATATTTTTCACCCATAGTCTATTCTCCTATAATATAGCCAATACCGAATAAGGTAATTATATACTGTGGATTCTTAGGATCCTCTTCTATTTTTTTACGAAGTCTTCTAATGTTAACACTAATAGCATTTTCATCTACATAATTCCCCTTACTATCCCACAGTTTATCTAAGATTATTTCCTTCGTAATAGCCCTTCCCTTGTTTTTAGAAAGCAATTCTAAAAGTTTATATTCTGTCACTGTTAAACTAACTTCCTCCCCATTTATAAATACTTTTCTACTTTCAAAATCTATTTTTAAGTTTTTATATTTAAAAACATCTTTTTCTGTTTCCATACTTCTTTTTAAAATAGCATTAATCTTAAACTTTAAAATATCTATAGAAAAAGGTTTTGCAATATAATCATCACAGCCTCTCTCAAAACCTTTAATCATATCTTCTTCCGTATCATTGGCTGTGAAAAATACTATAGGAAAATTCATCTTATCACTAATTTGTTCACATAAATCCAGCCCACTTCCATCAGGCAGGTTTATATCTAAAAGTAAAAAATCTATATCATTTTGCATAATAGATGCTTTACCTTCTCCTATTGTATAATTGCTAATAACATTATATCCTTCTTTTTTCAAAGTAAAAGATACTCCCCTGTTCAATATTTTGTCGTCTTCCACTATTAAAATAGTCTTCAATTCTCTACTCCTCCTATTTTATTAAATATATGTCTAATTATAACAATAGTGGTAGACTTTTAAAATCTACCACTACAATAAATTTATATTTTTATTTTTCTATTTCTCTAAGTCTTTCCGTTACACTTCTTTTACTAGAATATTTATAAACTACACCAGGAGTTATTAAACATACTGCAAATATTAAAATCGTCAGAGATATTAAAGGAACTGTAGGGAATACAAACTTAGCATAATCAGCCATCATCTTAGTCATCTCACCAATCATAAATACTATTCCCATACCTAAAGTTGATACAAGTAAAGTAGTAATTCCACCATAATATAAGCCTTCAAAAGTTAGCATCTTCTTAATTTGTTTCCTAGTCATTCCTATACTTTCCATTACAGCTAATTCTTTTAATCTTACGTTAATTCCTGTAATCATAACATTAATAAAGTTTAATAAACCTATTAAGATTAATATGATAGACATTCCTCCACCTATAATATTCATAACCATGGAGCTATTATTAAATTCCTTAGTTTTTTCACTCCTAGATTCTATAAATAAACCTTTAGAACCAGCCATTTTGTTAAGCTTTGAATTTATAGCTCCCTCGTATTTCTCATCCACATTAATGTGTAACAGATAACCAATAGGGTTCTCATCTAATTTTTTCAACTGAGATGAACTAATATAAATAGTAGGCACTCCTAATAAACTACTTGGTCCATCTGGTAATAGATGTGATTCATTTGTAAATGTTTTACCATTAAATATTATAGCTTTGTTATTCTTGCCTCTAAGTGTAATACTTTCTTCACTAGTAGGTTTATTATCTTCTGAATAGTACCAATCATCTAATAATGCTAGTTTTCCTGATTTAAAAGCTTTTACATCTATTTTCACTTTATTTTTCTCATTAAATCTTTCTATGGATAAATCATCTACACCTACAACTAAAGGTGCTAAAGTAGATGGATTTTTCTTTATATCATCTAAGAAACTTTGTAAATCTTCTTCACTTTCTCCAAATCTTTCATATGCACTCTTTAATGAAGGTAAAATTAATTTTTCATTCATATCCATTTGTATATTTGATATTTCAAAATTACTAATAGTCTTTACTCCATCTATATTTCTTATCTCTTTAATAAATTTATCATTTATTTTCCCATCTATAGCTTCTATATTTTGTATTTCAAAATCA
This sequence comes from Terrisporobacter sp., assembly GCA_036648085.1. GTDB lineage: Bacteria > Bacillota > Clostridia > Peptostreptococcales > Peptostreptococcaceae > Terrisporobacter. The sequence goes on along the minus strand of JAVXJA010000019.1, from coordinate 32,468 downwards.
TTATTCATATATCTATCAATATAATTATCCACACTCATACTGTCTAAGAAGGTATTAACACTTAAGTATGTCATGATTCCCATAAATAAGGACATAAACACTAATATGGCACGTTTTTTATCTCTAAATACATTGTACCAAGCCATTTTATAAAGCTTTCCACCTTTAGTACTTTTTCTATCTTTCTTTTGTTTTTTCACTTTTGTCCCACTATATCTAAGAGCTTCTGTAGGGGATATACTACTTGCTATTTTAGCTGGTTTTCTACAACTTAAACTAACTGTAAATAGCGAAAATAATGTAGCTCCTATAAATATTAATGGATTAAATGATATATTTGACGGCATAGCATTTGCATAAGTTCCTGATGAGAAGGTACTCATTGCCATAGGTACTAGTGCAAATGATACTATTGCTCCTAATATTAAACCTATGGGTATTCCTATTATAGAAAGTCTAAAAGCCTGTCCCTTTACTATCTTTTTAATTTGTTTAGGAGATGTTCCTATAGTTTTCATTAATCCATAGAAATGTATATCCTTAGTTACTGCTATATACATAATGTTATATATTAATAAATAACCACTAAGTACTATAAATAACCCGATCATTCCTATAGTTCCTACAGAAATCATTGTTACTTCCTGTGAATCACTATTTACATCGTAATTATATTCAAACTTCTGTGTTTTATTTAAATTTACTTCTGATTTTAATAAATCAGGTGCTTCATTTTTTTTATTATTTTTTAATGCAAGAGATAACATTCCATTGTCAGATACACTTAAATCATTATTTTTGATATATTTTTCTGATACTAATAAATATCCTGTATCAACTATAAATCCATAAGTCCTATAAGTACCACTTAATATAAAGTCTTTTTTTATTGTATTTCCTTTAGCATCATTATAAGAAACTTCTATTGAATCTCCAATTTTAGCCTTTTCTTTTCCTAATAATTCTAATGACTTTTGAGACATCATCACTTCATTTTCTTCAACTGGGTAATCACCTTTTACATCACCTATACCTGGTGTTATTTGTTTTTCCCAACTCTCTTTATCATAATATTTCAGAAAAATCTTAGCTTTATTTTTTTCTATATCTTTTGAGGTAATTTGGCCTACTATAATTTCCTCACCAATTGAATTACTTATTCCTAAATTTTCTATAGCCTTTATTTGATCTTCTTTTGGATTAGGTAAAAATACATTAGCAGTACTTCCTTCCATCCTTACACTCATAGTTTGATAATTTTTGATAAAACTAACTCCTATACTAAACACAGATGATATCATAAAAGTAGTAAGTACTATGGCAAGAACTGCAAATATATTTCTGCCTTTATTAGACTTAAGTGAAGAATTAGTTATTCTTTTTATTATATTTTTATTATTATTTTCTAATTTCATTATCTATTCCCCCACTACTTTCTAATTACTTTACCATCTTCGATTCTTATTACTCTATCTGCCAACTGTGCTATTTCTTCATTATGTGTAATCATAACCATAGTTTGATTAAACTTTTGAGAAGTCATTTTTAAAAGTCCTATAACATCCATACTTGTCTTGCTATCAAGATTTCCTGTTGGCTCATCTGCTAATATTATTGCTGGTTTAGTAGCTAATGCTCTTGCTATGGCAACACGTTGTTGTTGGCCACCAGATAAATTATTTGGCATGTTATTTAATTTTTCTTTTAATCCTAAGGTATTTACTATTGAGTCCACAAATTCTTCATCTATTTTCATTCCATCAAGCTCTATTGGAAGTACTATATTTTCATATACATTTAAAATTGGTACTAGATTATAATTTTGAAAAATAAATCCTATGTTTCTTCTTCTGAAAATTGTTATTTCTTCATCATTCATATTACTTAATTTCTTATTATTTATAATTACTTCACCAGAAGTTAACTTGTCTAACCCACCTAACATATTTAATAATGTAGATTTACCGCTTCCTGATGTGCCTACTATGGCAACAAATTCCCCTTCTTTTATTTCCATATTAACATTATCTAATGCTCTTACTATATTTGGTCCTTCCCCATATATTTTTACTAAATTTTCTCCTCTTAATATACTCATCTCTTCCACCTCATCTTATTTATTTTGAACAATCGAGTTACTTGTATATATAGTAAAGATATCTCGTCGTCATATTTTTAATCTTTATACTTATATAATACTTTTTACTTCTGACAATCTTGTGACAGAATTAAAAAAGTTGCCTCCATTAGAGACAACTTTTTCAATCTTAAGGTAAATATACATATTTATTTCTTCCACTTTGTTTTGCTTCATATAATGCATTATCTGCTTTTTTTATATAATCATCACAATCATTATGATTTCCTATGTAAGATGTAGTTAAACCAATACTTAAACTTATTCTATCACTCACTTCTGAATATTTATGTTCTATATTAAGATTATAGATATTTTTTATTATCCTATTTACTAGGTTAATACCTTCCTTCTCATCTGTATTTAACATAATTACTATGAACTCTTCTCCACCGTATCTAGCTACAAAATCTGAATTTCTAGATGATTTTTTAATAGAGCTAGCCACTTTTTCAAGTACTTTATCTCCTTCTGGATGACCATAGTTATCATTATATTTCTTAAAGAAATCTATATCTATCATCATAAAAGAAATAGGCATCTGTGTTTCTTTGTATAAAGCCAAATTACCTGCTAAATACTCATCTAAAGCTCTTCTATTTTGTATTTTTGTCAATGAATCTGTAATGCTTAAACTTTTAAATAATTTATTTAATCTGTTAATTTCTTTATTTTTCTTGTATATAGTGTAAGTAAATACCATAATAATACCTGTTACTAAGCACAATATTATTAAGATAAGCCTCATAGTCTCTTTATACTTTTGTAATTTAGATATTTCATCTACTTTTTTTTCATTTTCAAACTTACTAATTAAATAATGAGAATACTGCCTATCTATATCATTACTTTGAATAGTTTTTAATTCATTATTTTTTTCTAAATACTTAATAGTATTTTTATTATCTTCTAGCGCCTTATAATCTAAATACAACTTTTGATTATAATCTTCTTCTAAATAAGATATTTTTCTTTTTTTAACTAATGCTTCTCCATCTTTATGATAAGCTAAAGCTTTTTTGTAATCACCTAATTTATAATAAGCATCTCCATATCCTTGTATTAGTCTTTCATCTAAATCATAAAAATTAAAATCAGTACTTTTTTTATATCTAGATTTAGCTAAATCTAAATATATTAAAGCTTGTTTTGGATTTTCTAATTTTGTTTCTAAATCTGCCTTAGCAACATACATACAAGTTTTAAAATCTTCTTTAATTGAGGAATTATTTAATTTTTTAATGTTTTTTTCCAATAACTTAAAACTATCTTTTGCATCATCATATTGCCCTACTTTAGTATAGGCATCACACAAATTTATTAAAGCATAAGCTTTAATTTCTGCATCCTCTATCTTATCATCAAGATTATAATATAACACTCGTGATAAATATACAATTGCTTCGTTATAATTTTGGGAATATAGATAATCTATTCCAATATCTATAGATATCTTAGATATTTTCACCTTTAAATTTTTGCTTTGAGAAATACTTAGAGCTTCTAATTTTGTATTAACACCTTCTATACTTCTATCATCAGACCAATATGCTCTGCCCAACTCAAAATAAATATCTTCTATATTATCATAATCTATTTCTTCTGCAATTTTCAGTGCTTCTTCTAATAGTTCAATTGTTTTCTTTTTGCTATCTTCCACATAGTATAAATCATGAGCTCTATCTAAATTATATTTTATAACTAATTCTCTTTTATCATCCTTTTGTGATAATGCTTTTACTTTTTTGTAAATTGCTTCTGATTTTGAATATTCTTCTTCATATAAATACATCTTACTAAGTTCATAATATGTTTTAACTTTAATCTCAGTATTACTTAATTTATCAAAATTATCTACAGATTTGTTAAGTTCAATTATTGCTTTTTTATTTTCCTTCTCCACAGCATAAATATTTCCAAGAACAAAATGTACTTGTGATAACTTTGCTTTATCTTTGGATTTTTTTGAAATTTGCTCTACCTTATGCTTTATTAAATCTATTTTGTCTTGATCGAAATTTTCTATTTCATCTTTCAATACATATGTAACTACTTTATCTAGATAATCTATTTTGTCTTGAGTTATATTGTTATCCTTATTAACTATATAAAATGTCGCCCCCATAGCTATAAACAATATAGCCCCTATTGTTATAATAAGTTTTGTATATCTTTTCATTTATCCCCCAAATTTAATAATATTCTTTTTTAAATATTGCTCCTTTACTAATTAAGCCATAATGCTAAATTATAGAATATATCAGCTTATATTGTAACATTTTACGACTCTTTTATAAATTAAATATTATGTTTTTACATTTTTTTATTTTGTAATGTATGTTTTTCTCCTTATATATCTATTCACAAAAAAATGCCTCCTTTTTAAGAAGACATTTTCAAATTTTAATAATATTCTATTTTTAAGATTCTACTTTTACAGTACCTACCATTTTAAATATATTTTCATACATATACTCTTTTCTATATTTAAATACATAAATTCCTGATACTAATAAAGTTATTACTTCAGCAAAAGGAATTACTAACCAAACACCATCCACACCTAAAAATCTTGGTAGGGTAATTATTCCTAATCCAAAGAATACAAAAGTTCTTAGTAAAGATAACAAAGCAGATATTTTCCCATTGGAATAAGCTGTAAACATTCCTGATGAAAATATATTTATCCCTCCCACTAAGAAACCTGTAGAGAATAAAATAAATCCATTTAAACTAATATTAAATAAATCAGTTCCCCTAGTAGTAAACATTGATATTAGCACTTCTGCAAAAACTCTAGACGATACAAATGTAATAACTCCAAATATACTAATAATTATTAAGCTATATTTTATTAATTTTTCAAGTTGTTCCTCATTTTGACTACCGTAATTATAACTTATACGAGGTTGTACTCCTCCTGTAAATCCTAAATAAGCAGCATTTAATAACATTTGCATATATAACATAATTGTAATAGCTGCTACCCCGTCTTCACCTAACATATTTATCATAACTATATTAAACAAGAATGTAGTAACTGCCGATGCAAGTTGCGTTACCATTTCTGATGATCCGTTTAAACAACTTTTTATTATTACATTAAAACTAAACTTAGGCTTAACAAAATGAAGTGTATTTTTCTTATTCATAAAATATAATATTCCGACTAAAGAAGGTAGTATATATCCTATACATGTTGCTAAAGCAGCTCCTTTAACTCCCATATTAAGAGGAACTATAAATACATAATCTAGTACCATATTTACTATTCCACCAGCTATAGAACTCATAAGACCTAGTATTGGTGCTCCTGCTGTAATTAAGAAATAATCAAAATATAATTTTAAAACTACAAAAGGTGTAAATATTAACATATAAAATAAGTATTCTTTACAATTATAATAAAGTGATTCTGTTGAACCTAAAGCATATATAATATCTTTCATAAAAATAATACTTATAATAGCTATAACACATGATGTAACTAATGCACTTAATGTTATAAGTGTAAAATTTTCCTTTGCCTCTTGATTTTTACCTTCACCCATTTTTTTTGCCACTATGGCACTTCCCCCTGTGGCGAACATAATCCCTATACCTATAATAATATTAATTACAGGAAAAACTATATTTGTTGCTGATAAGGCATTTGATCCAACAAACTTAGCTATAAACATTCCATCTACTATTGTATAAAAAGAGAAAAACACCATCATCACAACAGTTGGCAATGTATATTTTAAAAGAGATAATAAGCTGACTCTTTTTTCTAATGAATTATCCATCTCAACCTCCTTGAACTTTACTTTTATTTAATATATAATAAGCTATCCTGTAACAGGATAGTCAAGTGAAAGGAATTAAAAAATATGAAAGAAATTGCCACAAAATATTTTTCAACTGGTGAATTTGCAAAATTATGTAAAGTTCATAAAAAGACTTTATTTCATTATGATGATATAGATTTATTTAAACCTGAAAAAGTTATGGAAAATGGATATAGATATTATTCAGAATATCAATTAGAATCCTTTAATGTTATTTATACTTTAAAAGGTCTAGGTATGCCTCTTAAAGAGATTAAAGACTTTATGAATAGAAGAAATCCCCAAAACACTGTAGAACTATTTGAATATGAAACTTTAGAAATAGAAAAAGAAATAACTAAGCTAAGAAAAATGCAAGAGATAATTTCTAATAAGATAAAAGTTATAAAAGAAGGCCAAGTTAATTACAATAATATTTTTATAGAAGAACAAGAAGATGACTATATTATATTAAGCAATTCCATTGATATTTTAAAATCGCCTTACGATATAGATACATATTTATCTCATTTAGATTACTGCTATAATAATAATTTATATATAGGCTATCCTATTGGCTCTATTAAAACTAAAGATGTTTTAGAAAATGGAAATATATTTGAATATTCCTATTATTATACTAAGGTAAATAAAAATTCCAAGAATAAAAATATAGTAATTAAACCTAAGGGTACTTATGTAGTAGGGTATTTAAAAGGATACTACGATAAAGCACCTAGTTTATATAGTAAGCTATTAGAATTCATAAAATCTAATAATCTAATTATAATAGGTTGTTCTTATGAAGATGTATTAATTGATGAAGTTGCCGTAAAAAATATGGATGAATTTATACTTAAAGTTTCCATAGAAGTAAAAAAGGCCAGTATTATATGAGTTTGTCTTGCATTATATTATATAGTCTATCTTCGGTAATGTAAAATCCTTACAATTAAAAAATCCCTCTAGAGTATTACTCCATTGGGATTTAAATAACATATTATTTTAAAATTAATTTTAAATGCTCTTGTAATATATGTATACCTGTAGTGTTTTCTCCACCTCTTGGTATAATTATATCTGCATGTTTCTTAGAAGGCTCAACAAATTGCTCGTGCATTGGTTTTACAGTCGTCACATATTGTGCTAATACTGATTCAACACTTCTGCCTCTTTCTTTTGTGTCCCTTAATATACGACGCATTAAACGTTCATCTGCATCTGTATCTACGAATACCTTAATATCCATAAGATCTCTAAGCCTAGGATCTTCAAATATTAATATACCTTCTACAATTATTACTTTTTTAGGATGAGCAAGAACTGTATCTTGTGCTCTAGTATGCTTAGTGTAATCATAAACAGGAACTTCTACTTCTTGTCCTGATTTTAAAGTTTTTATGTCTTCTATCATTCTTGCTGTTTCAAAAGATGATGGATGATCATAATTTAAATTTTTTCTTTCTTCTATGGTTTTATCATCATTAGCTTTGTAATAACTATCATGACATATTAATTCTATATCATCTTTAAAAAACTCTTTTATATAGTTTACTATAGTCGATTTTCCTGATGCAGTACCACCTGCTATACCAACAACACTTACTTGTTTCATCTTATATTCCACCTACTTAAATTTTTTCTTAATTGCTTAATTATTATGCGTAAAAATTCACTTGTTTTGTATATAAAACAAATCAAGTCCGTTATATATATCTGAAATATTTTATCATATTTTTGCACCCAAAAATCATGGCAAAAATAACCACATGATTTTTTTATTCATTGTCTTATATATGTTATGTATCTCAAAGAATTTTATTTAAATTCTCTTTTATGTTTTATTATAATCCTGACAAAAATATGTATTTTATAATATTAACAATATTCTTATCAGAATTATAAAATCTGATAAGTGTTTTATCAGATAAAGTTAGTTATTATGTTTACTTTTGTTTGTGAAAATTATTATCTTACACATTATAGCATAATAAGTATATTTCTTACCATTTTTTTCATTTCAAAATATGCTTTGCTTCATCTACGTGTCGGCGAAACACTTTTGTTTATAAATTGGATATTATAATTCTTCTACAAAACATATGAATTATAATATTAATAAAGGATTTTTATCTGGTTAATAGAATTTATATTTATAACAAATACACGGCTCCCCCATAAAGCTGTGAAATGCAATGTATCATTTATCTTAACGTAAAAAAGAGCTATCTTCACATAAATGATTATTTATCATTTATCAAGATAGCTCTTTTTCACTATAATCTTCTAACCGATTGGTGTCCATAATTATATACCTTTGATTACTCCTTTATTCTTTTTAAATACATCTTCTAATTTTTCTTTATCTATATCACAAATTGAAACTGGTGGCTCTGGATTATTTATATAAGTTTGCAAACTTTTGCCCATCCACATTAAGTCTATCCATTGATTATGTTTATTAACTATATTTGGAAAAGTTCCTATAACCTTAAATCCATATTTTTCATGGAATTTCATACTTTTTTCATTTACAGATAATACACAAGCATAAACATTATAATACCCTTGTAAAACTAATATTTCTAAAATACATTCATATAGCGCAGATGCCAATCTTCTTCCATGATATTTGCTATCTGTATAAACTGATAATTCTGCATTCCATTTGTACCCTTCTCTTTTGAAAGGTCTTGATGCATAAGCATAAGCTGCAACCTCACCGTCTATTTCACACACTACCCAAGGAAAGTCTTCTGTCACTAATTCAAACCTTTCTAATAATTCATCCATAGTCGGTACTCTATGCTCTGAATTTAGAACAGTATCTTCTACGTAGGGCCTATATATTTCTTGGATTCTCCCTAAGTCTTTTACTGTTGCTAAACGTATTCTTGCGTTCATTATAGTCCTCCTCTTCATCCTTGGTCCCATTAATAATAATTACTTACAGAAGTTAATTTTATAATAAAGTTAAATGGTTATGCAATATTAATTTTAAATTTTTTTTATGATAAAATAAATTTATTAAATAATAGTAAGTTTTAAGTATAAATAAGTGTAAATATGTTATTATATTTAATTATGATGTACAATTTTACATAAAATATTAAGGAGATGATAATTTGATTAAATTAGGAGAATATAATACGCTTAAAGTTAAGAGAAAAGCAGAATTCGGATATTTTTTAGATGGAGGAACTGATCAATCTAGTGATGATGTCCTTCTTCATAATAGATTAACAGCAAAAAATATAATAGAAGTTGGAGATGAGGTTAAAGTCTTCATCTATAAAGACTCTGAAGGTAGACTTGCTGCTACTATGGATTATCCAAAAGCGCAACTTGGAGAGATAGCTTATCTAAAAGTTGTTGCACATACTAAAATAGGAAGTTTTATAGATATTGGTCTTCCAAAAGATATCTTAGTTCCTTTTAAAGCTCAAAAATATGAAATGACTAAAGGAAATAGATATTTATTCTATATATATGAAGATAAATCTGGTAGACTTGCTGCTACTACAGATATCTTCCCTTATTTATCTGTTGAACATTCGTACAACATTGGAGATACTGTTGACGGTGTTGTTTATGGATTCCAAACAAATAAAAGTGCTTCAATATGTGTAGACAATAAGTATGATGCTGTTATTCTACATAATGAATACTTCACTGAATTAAATATCGGTGATAAATTAGAAGGTCTTAAAGTTATAAAACTTTATGAAGATGGCAGAATAGGTCTTACTCCTAGAGCTGAAAGAAAAGACGAGTTAGATGTTTTAGAAAGAGCTATAATGAGTTATATAGAAGGAAATGATGGATTCATGAGATTTAATGATAAATCTGCTCCAGAAGATATAGCTACTGTATTTAATTCAAGTAAGAAAAACTTTAAAAGAGCATTAGGTGTTCTTATGAAAAAAGGATTACTTATACAAAATGAAGAAGGAACTTTCCTAAAATAGGCAAATCCATTGCTGAAAATAAACTTAACTGCCTTGCTTAAAATAATTAATTATTAAATATAATGATTTAAATAAAGGAGTAATAATTTTTACATTATTACTCCTTTTTCATATAGAAATATAGTATTTTTTAAATGTTAGCTAATAATTCTTCTTTGCCTCGTAAATTACCTAGACCTAGACTCTCTAAAGTTAAGCCTTCTTCATAAAAATCTCTTTGTATTAATGTTCCACCTAAAACAATTATTGAATCTATATTAGGTGTTTTTACATCTAATGCTTTGCCTAGATCTGACCAAAGCACAAGGCCTGTAGAAATATCTTCAACTATATAGCGTCCTGTTACTGTAGCAGGTCCTTTTATATTTTTAAATACTGGGCTCGTATTAAATAATTCATGCATAGGTTTATCTTCGTCAACAAAATACCCTCTATTTATACGTCCTTGATTTACATCTTCTAATTTTATATCTAAAGCATTAGCCACAGCTTCTCTTTCTTCTTCTACAGCTTTTACAATATTTATTGTATGCTCAGTTATTCCTTCTTTATATAACCAAAACTCACCCTTAGTGTAATCTATTCTTCCAGCATTTAATAATGTTGGTCCTGGATGAACTAAAGGATTTGGATTTTCCAAGTTTACTTGTATAACGTTTGCAGATTTTACAAAACAATCATAAATTTGAACACAAGCATCATAAACTTCATCCGTGTTACAGCTTGGATATGCTGCTAAATGTACTTTCCCTGCTTTTAATGATATATCTACCTTTGCTTCTTCCACAAGAGCTCTTGTTGCATATGTTAAAGAATTCGTTTCTCCAACTTTGAAGTTTTTATCTATTCCCATTTCTTTTGCTTTATTGATAAATCTTACAGCAGACATGGCTGGTGCTCCATTAATTAAAATTATTTGATTTTCTTCAACTACTGGTGCAATAATTTCTGCGAAATATTCAATTCCCATTCCCGGTACAGTAATCATAACTATTTCACAATCTTTTATAGCTTCTTTTATATCCCTCGTTATTAAATTTATATTTTGAATACTACTATTTCCTTTAAATTCAATAGTTATTTCATTATTTTGCTTAATAACATCTAATTTCTTGCAAAATCTCTCCGATTCGAAAATATTTACCTTAAATCCTTTTTCTGTAAGATCTGCTGCTGCTGTAATCCCACCATTTCCAGCTCCTATTATCGCTACTTTTTCAATTTTCATCCAATTAATTCCCCTCTGATTTTTGTCAATAATAATAATTATTGTAATTTAATTTTTTAAAATTTTGCATAATTTTTTATTTTTCATTCATATTAATAATAACATATGAATAGTCATAAAATTTTTATATTATATATAATTATTATAACCTTATTTTTTACATAAAAAATTCGCTTCGCTTGAGCGACGTGTTTGCTAAACACTTTCTTCAAACAATAAAAAAAGAAGTGCCTGAAATTTACTATTTCTGTAGCACTTCTTTTGTTTATATTAAACTGCATATATTAAATCTTGTTTATTATGAACATCTGTAATTCCTAGTTTCTCTACTGTTAATCCTTCTTTATAGAAATCTTTTTGTAAAAGTGTTGAACCAAGTACTATAATTGCATCTATATTTGGAGTTGGAACATTAAGTATTTTTCCAAGACTTGACCAAAGTACAAGTCCAGTAGATATATCTTCTGTTATATATCTATTTTCAACACTTGTAGGCCCTTTTATTGATCCAAACACTTCACTTGTATTAAATAATTCTTGAAGTGTTTTATTTTTATCTTCAACTAAGTATCCTCTATTTATACGACTTTCTCTAGCTCCTTCAACTTCAAAACCTAAGGCTCTTCCTAAGGCTTTTCTTTCTCTTTCCACAGCTTCAAGTACGTTTATTGTATGTTTTGTTATTCCTTCTTTGTATAACCAGAACTCACCATTAGAATAATCTATTCTACCTGCATTAAGTAAAGCTGGTCCTGGATGAACTTCTGGATTTCCGTTTTCTAGTGTAACTTGCCAAATATTCGCTGCTGGCACGAAACAGTCATATATTTGTAATAAAGCTTCCATTATTTCATCTATATCAGATGCTGGATAAGATCCTAAAAATAATTTTTTAACTTGTAAAGACATTTCTACTCTGCATTCATCAGCAAAAGCTCTACATCCATATGTTAGTGAATTTGATTCACAAATTTTAAATTTCTTATTTATTCCCATGGCTTTAGCTTTATTTGCAAATCTTATACATCCCATTGCGGCCGCACTATTTATATAAATTATTTGATTTTCATTTACTACTGGAGCTAAGAGTTCTGCAAAATATTCAACTGCCATTCCTGGTATTGCTAACATTATTATTTGAGCCCCTAAAATTGCTTGTTTTATATCATCTGTTACTAAATGTACTTTGGCAGTACGTTCATTATCTAATGTCTGAAGTAAAATTTCTCCTTTTTCTTTTATCACATCTAAATCCTTACAGAATTTAGATGATTGAAACATAGTCACTTCAAATCCTCTACTTGAAAGGTCAGCTGCAGCAGTGATTCCACCATTGCCTCCACCTAATATGGCTACTTTTTCTACTTTCATTAATTAATACCTCCTAATTCATGTTCGTTTGCAATATAATTCAATTAGGTTATGCCATTGAAATAAATATTACAATTCCAAAGTTATTTAACTTGCTACTAATTTATAATTATTAAAAATTATGTATTTCTCAAAAAAATTAAAACCTGCTAAGAAGTACTTAACAGGTAAATTAAAATAATATTTTATATAATAACTTATTTTTCAAAAAAATTCAAGAAATAATAAATTGTAGATTTCTAACTAATCTTATATATTAATACATTTTAAACCACTGAGTCATATCTTCCAAGGTCTTCATATCTATAGAATCATCAACAACGAAAAATATACTACTTTTCTCTCTACCTTTAAACTTTACATAGTAGCTATCTACCTTAATTTCATTCAAATAAAAAGAACAACCTATATAACTAGAACCATTTGAATATGCATTACTATCCCCATTTTCAGATATCTTAATATTCTCTAAAGAAAGAATATTTCCTAAATAATAGTTTTCCCATTGGGAGTTTGTATTTATCTTTGATGAATTGTCATTTACTGAATACTGAACAAAATAAACCTTACATCCTTTTTTATCAATTGGCATATTTGCAAAATAAACTAATCCATCTTCAGTTTTTGAACAATACCAGTCTTCTGGAACTCTTACAACCCCTATATCTGGTATATCTATTTCTTGGTATCCATCATATCTGTAGTATTCATTTACACAGAATAAAAATATTATGGATATTAATATCATAAGTATCCCACTTTTTTTCATTAACTTCTCCCCTTTATTATGTTTTTTATCTTACATATCCATTGATATAATCTATATATATATTTCCCCACAAATTTTAGGCTAATATAAAATCCTTCTAAATAAAAATATAATTTATAATCTATGTAATATACTTATACAATTTAAGTAAATTTCCTTTTTTTTAATGAAAAATTCGCGACCCTCATATTTAAGTCAAATATAATTTTCTAAAAATTAAAAAAGACTAGAATTTTAATCTAGTCTTTTTGGGATTAACGTTACTATTTAATTTCATATTCTTCTATCTTACTTTTTATACTTTCACAATTAAATAAAGTACTCATTACAGCAAAATCATTAGAGTATCTCAATACTTCTTTCACATTAGAAGGTAAAATACCACCTAAAGCCACAATCCTTATATCTGTAACTTTCTTACTTTCTTCTAAAAGCATAAGACCCTTTGGTTTAAGATTTTCCTTGCATTTAGTTTGGTATATATGAGACAAAGTTATATAATCTACGTTTATATCTTTATTTCTTATAATCTGATTTAAAAGTTCTACTTCCTTTATTTCGTGAAGAGATAATCCGAGTATTTTATTTTTATCAAAATAATATCCTTTATCTATTAATTCTAAAAACCTTTTAAAAGGAAGATGAATTCCGCTGAAATCCAGATTTTCATATAAATTTAAGTTACTATTTATAATTAAATTAAACTTCTCTTTAGTCCAATTTGTTTTCTTCACTATTTTATTATATAAAGTAATTAAGTCCTCATCTTTCATGTCTTTTTCTCTTAATATAATATTTTTCACTCCATTATCTACAGCTTCATCAATTACCTTTAAATAATGATTTTCATCACATAGATGTCTATTAGTTATAAGATACATTAAAATCTTTCCCAGTCCTTAAATACGTGTTGATATCCTACAGATTTCAGCATATCTGCCACTTCCTCTATAGTATTATCTTCATTTGTATTAAATTGAGCCGTGTCTCTTTCTCCTTGAGAATGCCCCCCCACATCTGTAGATACATCAGCACTTAATTTTGTAATACCTAAAGGCATTAAATTTTTTCTCATATCTAAAGTTTCTCTACTTGAAACATTAAGAGCTGCATGAGGATCAAATAATCTCATGACAGTAAGTATTTGAAATTCTGTTGCATCATCCACATCTACTATGTCATGGAAACTTCCTTTAAAAGGTCTCATTCTTGGTGCTGAATAAGCTAACTCTATATGTGGATACTTAGTTTTTAAGTATTCTCCATGTAAAATCGAGAAGAATGCATCTCTCCTAAAATCACTAAGTCCAAGTAATGCACCTATTGATAGAGATCTCATACCAGCTATTGCACCTCTTTCTGGTGCATCTAATCTAAACCTATAATCAGCCTTTGGTCCTTTTATATGAACTTTTTTATAAACTTCTTCGTTATAAGTTTCTTGGTAAACAGTTAAAGAATCTGCTCCCTTGCTTACTAAATGTTTATATCCTTCCACTTCCATAGGATATACTTCTATACCTATAGACGAGAATTTTTTAGATAAAAGTTCTACAGAATCACCTATATATTCTATACTTGATTTTATTTCACTTTCTCCAGTTAAAACAATAATATGCTTAAAGCCTTTTTCTGCAACACATTCTCCTTCTTTTTCTACTTCTGCTAGAGATAATTTCTTTCTCTTTATACCACTATGACAGTTATAACCACAGTAAACACAATGATTTTCACAGTAATTTGCTATATAAATAGGAGTGTATAAACAAGCTGTTTTACCACAATATTGTAAAGCTAATTTACTAGCTTTTTGTGCCATATGTTCTAAATGTTTCCTAGCTTTTGGTGAAAGTAAATTAAGTACATCTGTATGACTTAATTTATCCTTTTCTATACTTCTTAACACATCATTATCACTTACTTTTTCAAAATATCCATCAAAATCAAAATCTCTATATTTTTCTATAACTTCATAAAAACTCATCTCATAATCCCCCTATATTTTCCTAAAGATTTAAAAATCCAGTAAGAGGAGAAGATGCATTTGCATATTCTGAAACAGAACCAGTTTTTGCAAGGAAGGCTTCTCTTCCACCTTCTACCGCTAATTTAAACGCTCTACCCATTGCTATTGGGTCTCCTGATGACGCTATGGCAGTATTAACTAAAACTGCAGCTGCACCCATTTCCATAGCTTCCATTGCTTGTGATGGTTTCCCTATTCCTGCATCAACTATTATTGGAATATCAAGTTCTTCTATCATTATTCTTATCATTTCTTTCATTTGCAGACCTCTATTCGAACCAATTGGAGCTCCCAGTGGCATAACTGCTGCTGCTCCAGCTTCTATTAATCTTCTTCCTGCATATAAATCTGGAGTCATGTATGGAAGTACTACAAATCCTTCATCTGCAAGGATTTTAGTAGCTTTTATTGTTTCTTCATTGTCTGGTAATAAGTATCTAGTATCTGAAATAACTTCTATTTTTATAAAATCTCCACATCCCATTTTACGAGATATTCTAGCAATTCTTACTGCTTCTTCTGCAGTTGTTGCTCCTGATGTGTTTGGTAGAATCGTCATATTTTTTGGTATATATGTAAGAATATTTTCATTTGTATTATCCAAATCAACTCTTCTTAGAGCCATTGTTATTATTTCACTACTACTTTCCTCTATAACTTTTGGTAATATATCATTTGAACCGTATTTTCCAGTTCCAATTAAAAGTCTACTATTAAATTCGTGTCCACCTAAAATTAATTTGTCCATTATTTTACCCCCTTAAATATGCTCTATAAGAATTTGACTTGCTAAATTAGCCATGTGGTTTGCACAGATAGCTACTCGAGGTGCCATTAAGCCCTCTCCATCTTTAGCTTCATGAGTAAAATCACCACATATATAAAATTTTTCTCTAATTTTCTTTGTTTCTATTATGTTTGAATCATAATATCCTGCCATACCAGAAGATGCTATTAAATATTTATCCCTCATACGAAGTAATACATAATTGCTTATTTCTGCTTTGCAAGCAGGATCATCAAAAGCTTCTATTATTATATCTACCTCGTCTAAAAGATTCATATTTTCTTTTGTTATATATGTGTTATAAGTTTTTATTTGTATAAAAGGATTTATTTTTTCTATATGCTCTTTCATTCCCTCTGTTTTAAATTTTCCAATATCCTCAATATAATATTGTTGTCTATTTAAATTTGAAGGTTCTATTACATCATAATCTACTAAAACAAGCTTACCTACACCAATTCTAGATAAAGAGATTGCAATATTAGAACCAAGACCTCCCAGTCCTAATATGGCTACTTTTCCTCTTTTTAACTTTTCATATACTCTTGGCGTGTGTCTTGCAATCATTAAGCTTTCTAGATCTTCTAAAGAAGGTTTCTTTCCCTTTTCAATTAAGGTAAGTCTATCCTCTTCTTTAAGTAAAATATCTTCTTTTATAGGAAATCCATTTAAAACTACTACATCACATTTTTTATTTATATTATCTCTAAGTTGAAATGCACTAAGGTTATTTTCAACTTTTTTTTCTATTTCATTAACAAAAATTTTCAAATTAACCACCACCAATAAAACTAATAATTTCTATTGCATCATGCTCTTTTAGTACATATGTCTCATATTTTTCATTTTCTACTATTTCTAAATTTATCTCTACAACTACTCTATCTTTATTAAGGTTGTAATCATTTAATAAATCTAGTATAGTTTTATCACTTTGAAATTCAATTTCTTTTCCATTTACCTTCATCTTTTCACCCCCTCTATATTTTTCTATTAAAAAAAGCTTCACCCGAAGGCAAAGCTTATAGTCATTATTTTTATGAACCTTAGTTCATGTATAATATACTACACTTTCCTACGCTGGTATTATCCAGATCAGGTATAAGGGTTAATGTTTCCATCTCTCAGCCTTTTTAGGGGCACCCCTAGGTAATTCTTTTTAATTAATTTAATTATAGTCAATAAATTTTAATTTTACAAATTATATTTTTTGTATATATATTATTGTAACTATATAATTTACAACCTTATCACTCATAATAGCTAAAATTCTATTCTAGCTACACCAGTTTTTATAGCAGCTTCTCTTACTGCCTTAGCCACATTTTCCACTACATTTTTATTAAAAGCATCTGGGAGTACATATTCTGGTGTTAATTCTTCTTCTTTAACTACATTAGCTATGGCATAAGCTGCTGCAACTTTCATTTCTTCATTTATTTCTCTAGCTCTAACATCTAAAGCCCCTCTGAATATTCCAGGGAAAGCAAGAACGTTATTTACTTGGTTAGGGAAATCTGAACGACCAGTTCCCACTATAAATGCTCCTCCTGCCTTAGCTTCATCAGGGAATATCTCTGGAGTAGGATTAGCCATTGCAAATACTATAGGTTTATTAGCCATAGTTGCTACCATTTCTTTAGTAACCATCTTTGGTCCAGAAACTCCTATAAATACATCCTTATTTTTTATAATGTCTACAAGTGTGCCTACTTCATTATTTTTATTAGTAACTTCTAGCATTTCTTGTTGTGCCCAGTTAATATGTTCTGAGTTCTTATGTATGGCACCTTTTCTATCACATAAAACTATATTTTTTACATTTAAATTTAATAACATTTTAGCTATAGCCATTCCTGCAGAACCTGCTCCATTTATAACTATCTCTAAATCTTCTATTCTTTTTTTAGCTAATTTAACTGCATTTAAAATTCCTGCAGAAACTATTATTGCTGTACCATGTTGATCATCATGGAATACTGGTATATCCATCTCATCTTTTAATCTATTCTCTATTTCTATACACCTAGGAGAGTTTATATCTTCTAAATTTATTCCGCCAAATACAGGCTCTAATAATTTTACTGTTTTAACTATATCATCTATATCCATAGTATCTATACAAATAGGAAAAGCATCTACATTACCAAACTCTTTAAATAAAATAGATTTTCCTTCCATAACAGGTATTGATGCACTTGCCCCTATATTTCCTAGACCTAATACTGCAGTTCCATCACTAACTACTGCCACCATGTTACTTTTACAAGTATATTTGTATACATCTTCTTTATTTTCTTTTATTCTTAAACAAGGTTCAGCTACACCTGGAGTATAAGCTGTAGATAAATCATCTTTGCACTCCACTTTTACCTTACTTGCTATACTTACTTTCCCACCATTTTCTTCATGCATTTCTAATGCTAATTTTGCAAAATCTTTACTTCCCATTACTATTCTCCTTTAAAATCTATTGTCATTTACTTTTATAATTAATTACTCACAAGACTTAGCAAATTGTGCTCTACCTTGTTCATAAACATTGTTACCATAAGAATCTATAGCTACTATTAGTTGTAGATTTTCTACTTCTAATCTTCTTACTGCTTCTGCCCCTAGATCTTCATAAGCAATAATCTCACATTTTTTTATGGCAGAAGAAATATATGCTCCAGCTCCTCCTATGGCTGCAAAATAAACTGCTCCATATTTTTTCATGCCTTCTATAACTCTTTCACTTCTTTTTCCCTTACCTATCATAACTTTTAACCCTTTTTCTAATAAAGGAACTGTTAAGTCGTCCATTCTATAACTAGTAGTAGGTCCAGCAGAGCCTATAATTTCTCCTGGCTTGCTAGGAGTTGGTCCCACATAATAAATACCTTGATTTTCTACATCAAAAGGTAATTCTTTATTATGATTTATTGCTTCTACCATTCTTTTGTGAGCAGCATCTCTACCAGTGTAAATTATTCCACTAATACTTACTGTGTCTCCACATACTAATTTTTCTAAATCTTCTTTTTTAAAAGGTGATTTTAACTCAATCATTTTATTTTTCCCCCTCTATATAATTACTCTTTTATGTCTTGCAGCATGGCAATTTATATTTACTACTACTGGAAGACCTGCTATATGAGTTGGGAAAGTTTCTATATTAATAGCTAAAGCTGTAGTATTTCCACCAAGGCCTTGAGGTCCTATTCCCAAATTATTTATTTTAATCAACATTTCTTTTTCTAAATCTGCTATTAATTTATCTTCACTATGTTCCCCAACATTTCTAAATAAAGCTTTTTTAGCAATTTGAGCACATTTATCTAAAGTCCCTCCAATTCCTACTCCTACAACTATTGGTGGACATGGGTTAGGGCCTGCTTCACTTACTGTATCTAAAATAAATTCTTTCACTCCCTCAATACCATCAGAAGGTTTTAACATTTTACTTTTGCTCATATTTTCACTACCAAATCCCTTTGGAGCGTACTCTATATCAATTTTATCTCCTTCAACCATATCATAATGAATAATAGCTGGAGTATTATCCTGAGTATTCACTCTTGTAAGTGGACTTACTACTGATTTTCTTAAATATCCTTCAGTATATCCTTCACTTACACCTTTATTAATAGCCTGTGTTAAAGTAAGACCATCAACTATAACATTTTGACCAACCTTTACAAAAAACACTGCCATGCCAGTATCTTGGCAAAGAGGAACTTCTTTTTCTTTAGCTATTTTAGCGTTTTCTATTAAGATGTTTAATATATCTTTTCCTCTGTGGCTTTCTTCTTTTTGTAAGTTTTCTTCAAATGATTTAATTACGTCATCCCCTAGAAAGATATTTCCTTCTATACAAAGCTTCTTAACTTCTTTAGTTATTTCCACTGAATTAATTTTCCTCAAACGAACATACCTCCCATTTACTTACCTAATATTCGTATTTACAATTTAACTTTATCACTATTTTCCATTCTTAACAATAGAGATTTTCTGTTTTTACTTGTAACATTTTTTCAAATTTTACCAATTAAAATATTAAATTAAAAAAAGGATATTTATTTTCCATGTCGAATAATAATACATGGAGATTCCTGTGCATTTTTTTAATTGGGGAGTGAAAAATATGTATAATTCAACGAAAGATATTTGGGTTAAATCCTTTGATAATATTCATTTAAAGTGCGTTAGTGATCCTATAGAAGACTCAAAGGCTGTGGTATTAATCATCCATGGACTTGCTGAACACTATAAAAGATATGACTACGTATCTAATAAATTAAATTCCTATGGATTTAGTGTTTATAGATATGATCATAGAGGACATGGTGATTCTGATGGTAAAAGAGGCTATGTTGATGATGTAGATACCTTTACAAAAGATTTAAAAACAATTATAGACTTAATAAAAAATGAAAATCCAACCTCACCTTTATTTATTTTAGGTCAAGGTATGGGTGGACATCTTATGCTAAGATTAGGCGCTGAATATTCTAATTTAGCTAATGGAATGATTTTCTGTAGTCCATTAGTTTGTGATTTTAGTAATTATACAATTTGTGATGAAGATGGCTACGACAGTGAGTTTGACTTTGTATCTGTTGCCAATGTTCACAACTTAAGTCACGATTATGAATTTATTCAATCCTACGAAGATGATGAACTAGTCTTAAAGCAAGTTACAGTAGGTATTTATAATGCACTAAAAGAAAGTACTTCTAATATAAAGTCATCTTTACATGACTTTAAGTATCCTTGCTTAATTTTCCATGGTTCTATGGATTCAATAACTGATTGCGAAGACAGTAGATTTTTATTTAATAATATACTTTCTAATGATAAAGAACTTAAAATCCTCAATGGTCTTTATCACAAATTATTAGACGAATTAATTAAAGATGATATAATAAATGAAATTTCTAAATGGATAGAAGAAAGATGCTAATTAAAGCATCTTTTTTTATTTTTAAATAAAATTTTTTCTGCAAAAATTAACGTTTGCAGTTTCTCTTTTTACCGTCAATTCCCTTATATTAATTCTAAGTTTAATAAATATTTTAAGTGCGGGCGGGGATACTACTATTACTATACTTTTACTTAAGTATAGAGATGCTCTTTTGGTTGATCATCCTACAAATTGCGGATTCATTGCATTCACAAAACAAAAAAAATAGCATGGAAATTATATTTTCATGCTATCTTTTTTCTGTATTATATTATTTTACTGCATTTATACATAATATATATTACATAGAATTACAATAAGTAATTTATCTATACTTTTTATATTACTAATATTTATAGGATGTTAGATAACTGTAGACTTCAAGGTAAGAGAAGTAATAAAGCCAAGAAACAGGTGTATCATTAGGTGTTGATTTGGGATTAAAAGACCTTGCAATATGTTCTGATGGCAAGGTTTATAAAAATATTAATAAGACTTATATAGTTAGAAAAATAGAGAAGAAACTTCGTAGGTTGCAACGTCAAGTTTCTCGTAAATATGAAAAAAATAAAAAAGGAAAGGAGTATGTCAAAACTAGCAACATTATAAAACTTGAAAAGCAGATACGTTAAAAAAGAAATTAAACATCTTTATAAAGTTTTATAAAGTTTTGGCAACGGCATATGTTATGAAAAGAAAAGCCGTTTCTTTGGCATTAGTATTTTTAGTATTATGTATGGGAATCTATTATGAATTAACTCTAAATAAAGTATCTTCTGTATTTTGTAGTACTAAAGAAGATGTAAGGTTACAAGATATGTATTTCAATAAGTGGAAAGATAAATCATGGATATCATTAGGCGATAGTATAACAAAACCTGGCGCATATCAAAATAATCTTAAGGATATCTTAGGCTTTTCTATTATTGATAATATGGGTAAAAGCGGACAAACTATGACATCTGGGCTTAGTCATAATTCTACTTATACTCTTGGAAAAGATATTGACTATAGTAAATATGACTTAGCTACAATTTTTATTGGAACTAATGATTTTAGATATAATAAAAAATTAGGAGAAATTAAAACTAGTAACAGTAAAGATTTTGATGAAAATACTTTTACAGGTTCATATCAATTATTAATAGAAAGTATTTTAAAATCAAATCCTAATATAAACTTAGTTTTAATTACACCTACTCAAAGAATTAAAGATGGATATGATATTAACTTTACTAATAAAACGGGAAGTAAACTTGTAGATTATGTATCTGTTATAAAAGATTTGGGAGAAATATATTCATTATCTGTTCTTGATTTATACTCTGAAGGTGGAATAACAAAAGAAAATATAAGTTCATTTACCAACGATGGGCTTCATCTAAATGATGAAGGATATAAAAGAATATCTGAAAAAATGTATAGATTTTTATTAAATATATAGAAAAGAGAGAAGATTAATTCTTCTCTCTTTGTTCTTTTATTACATCTATCATCGATTTGAAATCCGTTGAATTGTACATAAACATGACTATATCTGCATCACTATCTCTTATAATATCATCCATAGATAAATCTAACTTTTCCGTATATCTAGGATCTACTAATTGAACTTCAGCAAATATATCAGAAAATAACCAGGCTGTAGGGCCTTGATATGAATCTTTTAAAATAAGTATTTTTTTATCTGATAATGCATCTTCATTTCTAATTTTTAATATATTACATGCATTTCCAAACATATATGCTCCACCATATAGAATTTCATCCTCATTCCTACGAGTAGCTATAACATCTTCTTCTTTTACTTTAGTTTCTTTCTTACCATCATATTTAAAATACTCATAATTAGGCTTATTTTTAAGATGCATATAAGGAATATCTTCATCTACTTTAACTAATTTATTTAAGTTCATATTATAACTACCTAAAAAATAACCCTTATCAAACACTGTCTTTGTATAATTATTCCAATTAACATTCTTTATCTCATCCATATTTTCTATAACAGATTTAAAACCTTCATAAGCACCTATTCCGTTCCAGTGATGATCTGTTTTAAAATATAATTCTTCTCTTTCTTTTTCACTAAATTTATCTAAAAAGTCTTCCCCTGTATCTATAAATTTAATGTTATTTTTATCTAAATAACTTTTAAATTTATTCTGATTATTAGTAGCATTATCTAATCCATCTGTATATTTAGGATATAAATGAGTTAACATACTTTCTTTATGTGGTGTAGATGCATAATAAACTTTCTTATTTGAATCTACTGCCACCTTGGATAATTCATTTATTTCTCTTACAGTATCCTTTATATCCTTATCTGGCAATTTTTTTGCCGGTGTTGGCATAATCCAATTATTATCTAGCACATAATAACTTTTGATTTTATTTTTACCAAGCATTAATTGTACTTTTGAATATAGTTCTGATAATTCTTCTCTAAAAGGAAATTGATCCGTAAAGTAGCTTTCAAATTTACTTGTAAAATCTTCTTTTCCCACATCTTCAATAGTTGGCTTCTGAGCCAATGTTCTATTTTCCGATACACTTGCTTCTTTATCTTTAATTATTACATGTATAAATAGCATGGATATTATTACAATAATAAAAGGAATAACTATATATTTTGCTTTTTTATTATTCATTATGATTTCCTCCTTAGAATCTAAAATATAAAAATGGATTGTATGTGGAATTTACTAATATTACAACAATAACAAACATTATTATCATCAAAAAAAGTGAATGAAGTAAATATGCAAATCTACTTTCAACTAATTTCTTGTAATTTAATTCCAATACAGATTTAATCTTAGGTACTATTGGAGTTGCAAAAATAATTGCTAAAACCACTATATATCCAGATTCACTTATATAACTCACAAAAGAATTATTGTATATTGGGTGTGAGCCTATTCCACCTAAAACCTTTATAAATTCACTTGCCTGTACTATATTTTCATCCCTAAAAAATACCCATCCTATCATTACTATTAATACTAAATATATATGTCTAAATACTTTAGGTAATTTTTTTAGTAACTTATCTAAAAATGCTTTTTCTAAAGCAATTAATATCCCGTAGTATAATCCCCAGGCCATAAATGTCCAGTTAGCTCCATGCCATATTCCCGTTAATGACCAAACTATAAATAAGTTTCTATATTGTTTAAAAGGACTTACCCTATTTCCTCCTAAAGGAATATACACATAATCTCTAAACCAGCTTCCTAGTGATATATGCCATCTCCTCCAAAACTCCGATACACTTTGAGAAATATATGGATAGTTAAAGTTCTCTAAGAACTCAAATCCAAACATTTTGCCTAGACCTATGGCCATATCACTATATCCACTAAAATCAAAATATATTTGAAGTGTATAACAGATTATTCCTAACCAAGCTTCTAAAGTAGATAAATTTGACACTTGAGCTGCAAATACTCCATCTGCAATTAATCCTAATTGATTTGAAAAAATAACTTTTTTACCAAGACCTATGATAAATCTATTAACACCATCTGAAAATTTGTTCATGGAATGTGTTCTTGTACTTATTTGCTCATCTACCGTTTCATATCTAACAATAGGTCCAGCTACAAGCTGTGGAAATAAACTTATATATAAAGCCAAGTCCAAAATATTTTTTTGTGCTCTTCCTTGTTTTCTATATACGTCAATTACATAACTCATGGTTTGGAATGTGAAAAATGATATTCCAAGAGGTAATGGTATTTCTGGTATATTTAAATTTATATTAAAAATATTATTAATGTTATATACAAAAAAATTGCTGTATTTAAAAATACCCAGCAATGATATATTAAAAATTACTGATGCTATAAGCCATAACTTCTTTTCTTTTATATTGTTTGAATCTACTTTAAGACCAAATATATAATTGCAAGCTATGGATCCAATCATTAAAAACACATATTGCGGTTCTCCCCAAGCATAAAAAAATAAACTGGCAAGTAATAACACCACGTTCTTCAGTTTGTCATTGCATAAATAATAAAATATAAGTACTACTGGTAAAAATGCAAATAAAAATACTAAGCTGCTAAAAATCATAATTATTATTCAATTTTCATGTTGAAAATTGATTTTTCCCTCCCTTTTATAAATTACTTTTTTCTTTAATATCTTTTTCCTTTATAACTTTTTTATACTAAAATCATTTTTCTTTAATCTAAATATATCTTAAAAATTCATTAAAAAACCACATTTAGAAGTATTGTACGTTCTTCGTTATAAAGTTTTAGTAAAGTATACTTTTCGTTATAAATCTGTAATAATTTATATATATCTTTATTAAAGCTACTTGAATTCATAGATAATTACATAGTAAAAGCTATGAAAATAGAGCTCTTTCTCTAAATTTCATAGCTTTTTAGGATTACAAATAAATAAGGTCTACAGCTCTTATCTATCTATACATTGTAATTTACCATCTACTATGGATATAACTCTATCTGCTTTCTTTGCGATTTCATTATTATGAGTAATCATTACAAGAGTCTGATTATATTTTTTTATAGATACTTTAAGCAAATCCATTACTTCTTCCGTAGTCTTAGTATCTAGATTTCCAGTAGGTTCATCTGCTAAAATAATACTTGGCTTTGCAGCTAAGGCTCTTGCTATAGCAACACGCTGTTGCTGACCTCCTGATAATTGGTTTGGTAAATGATCTTTTCTTTCTTCTATTCCTAGTAATTTCATCAAATCATTTATATAAGCTTTATCTATTTTCTGATTATCTAACTTTAATGGTAGCTCTATATTTTCCTTTACATTAAGTACTGGTATTAAATTGTATTGTTGAAATACAAATCCTACTTTCTGTCTTCTATATTTAGCTAGCTCACCATCAGATAAACAACATATATCTTTTCCATCTACTTTTATAGTTCCATTACTAGGTCTCTCTAGACCTCCTATTAAGTGTAAAAAAGTACTTTTTCCACTTCCACTTGGACCTACTATTGCTACAAACTCACCTTTATTTATTTTCAAGTTAACATCTTTTAATGCATTTACGCTTGTTTGTTTTTTTCCATATATTTTACCTAAATTAATAGTCTCTAATATCACCATAACAATCCCTCTATTCTATAATATTTATAGCTTCAACTATATTGCTTTCTTTTATTTTTCTTGCTGGTAAGTATGTCGCTGATAATCCAACTATAATATTTGCTAATACAATTAAGATATAGAGCATATAGTTTATTTCAAAATCCATACCATAAGCTTCAAATCCAAATGTTTTATACATTCTTATTTGCATTAATAAAGATATTACAACTACGATTAAACTTGAAAGCACTCCGTAGAATAATCCTTCATAAGTTACCATTTTCCTTAAGTCTTTATCTGTTATACCAATTGCTCTAAGCATTCCAAATTCACTAGTTCTTGAAGTTAAATTATAACTTACATTGTTAATTATATTAAATACACTTATAGCAAACATAACTGCTACTACACCGAAATTTAAAAGTTTACTCTGCTTAAGATTCTGTTCATTCATTGCTTTGTCTTCTGTCATATCTGTAGTTATAGTTCCTGGTACTGTACTTCCTATTTCACCTAATTTTTCATTTATAGCTTTGTGGTTTGCATTTTTATTCATATCTGCATAAACTACATCATAATTACTATTGCCAAGCAATTCATCTAAATACTTATCACTTGCTATAACATCTATTCCAGAGTCACCAGTGTACATATTATCATCTGCAAAAGGATAATTTACAATAGCTCCTACTTTAAATGTATAGTCTTCGTATTCATAATTATCTTTTCCTTGCCAATAGACCTGTCCATCTTCTATTTTGCCCTTAGGATATTTTACTGTAACAGTATCTCCCACCTTGATATTCGCAAGAGGGAAATCAGTAGTTCTTCCTAAAAGTTGATCTTTTCTACCATTGTCATCATATATATATGGCATATATACTACTGCTAAATTCTCTTCTTTCATTTTATCTATATCAATTTTTCCACTTACTAAATAATCATCTAATGACTTTAACATCTCATCATTATATCCTTTTAATTTCTGTTTCATTAAATAATTATCATTTACTTTATCATTTATTAAGCTACCATTTAAAACATCCTTAACATATGTTCCCTCATCAAGTTGTTTAATAAAATCCTTCTCTAGCAGATCTTTTTTAGGTAAAACTAATCTACTTTGTATTACTCTCGCTGTCTTTACTTCTTTTATGCCATCTATATTTTTAATTTCATTTATATCTTTCTTACTTAAACCAACTTTTTCATCACTAGATGCATTTACCTGCATTATAAAATCTCCATTCAAATACATTCCCTTAGTTTGTTGCTCATACATAGTATCCGATATTGTGTATGAATAATTATTTTTTATTACTAACACTCCACCTATACTCATGGATAACATTATAAGGATAAAAGCTTTTTTATTTCTAAAAATGTTCTTCATTGAAATTGCTTTTGTTGCAGAGATATGATTACTTATTTTAGCTATAATAAAATTACTTTTCTTTACTTTACTTCCTGAGCCAAAGTTTTTCTTTATAGCCTCAATAGGTGATATTTTTCTTATCTTTAAATAAGTAAATATGCTAATCATCAATGTTACAACTAAAGTACATACTATGGATAATAAAATTACTTCACTTGGCATAACAAAAGGTGTTGATTCTAATTTACCTTCCACTGCAACATTTCCACCCATCTTATTAAAGACCTGTGCTCCACCCATACCAAGTAATATTCCTATTGGCATTGATAGTAGCGAAATTATTAATAATTCATATAACATAAGTTTAAATATTCTAAAGTTAGTTGCTCCAACAGCTCTTAACATTCCATATTCTCTAATTCTTTGGTAAACAGATATGGAATAAATACTGTAAATTACAAGTCCAGCAAAAGCACTCATTGCTATGGCAGTATTTCTACTCGTAGCATCTAATACTCCATTTGCTTGCACAGATTCCACAAGAGACTTATTTACTCCAACTTGATTTTCTAAATCAATCTTACCTTCTTTTGCAATAGCTTGTATTTCACCACTTATATCAATACCTTCATCAAATTCCACATTTGCAGTAAATTTATTAACATTGCTCTCATTAAGATGTAAAAACATTTCACATCTTCCAACACTTTTATCTTTATATCTATCTTTAAGAATTCCTACAACTTTAAAAGTTTCAGCTTTATCTTTGTTGTAAAGTTTAAAAGTTAATTCTTGCCCAACTTTCGGTTTAAGACCCATACTATTTAATATCCAAGCTTCTAATACAACTTCATTTTCTTCCTTTGGCAATCTACCATCTATAATTTGTGATTCATCATTTAAATAGTTCTTATCAGCATAAAGTATGTTAATTGGCAATTTCTCATTTACATCAGTAGATGCATAATAAGAAGTTATACCAATATTTTTTATATCCTTACCCTTTTTTACTATTTCTAGCTGATTCTTATCTATATCTTTATAATATGTGTGATAAGTTCCCATTTCCCTTTTCATTCTATTTACATCTGCTTGCTGTGCACCTCTAGATAATGTTCCTACTCCTACTATTAATGCAGTTCCCAAAACTATACTAAGTATTATTGCTATTGACCTTGATTTATAACTTTTTATATATTTTATTACCATATTTAAGTCATCTCTCATATATACCACTTCCTTTCCCTGAATAAGTTCATTATATCTATTAGAAATAAATGAATCAAATTGAGTTTTTGCAAATTTTCACTGCTTATTTGTATGTTATTTTGCTTCTATATACAATATTAGTTGTTATTTATGTAGTTTTTTACTTTTTGAATATTTTTTTATAAATGTTATAATAATAGTACAAACTTAAAATTAGGGGTGAATCATGGACAATATTTTTATATTTCCAATTGGAATATTAACATTATTTATAGGTAGTAACCTTATTTTGCATAAATATGAGTTTTATAAAAAGATAAGTTTATCGAAAAGGAACATAACCAGCCTTTTTATCTCCATAATATCCTTTATATTAATATCAAATATATTTAAAAATATACTCAATATATTTGAAAGTAGTTTATTAAAGAAAGGTGTATTTACATCCATAGTTTTCTTTATCTTTATTGTAATATGTATTTATATAGGATATCTATTTTCACAAATACTTAATAATAACTATGAATATAAAGATGAATTGCACAAAATAAGTAATAAAATTGAACATAAAGACAATATAATAAGCAAGCTAAGAAGCCAAAAGCATGATTATCTAAAACATTTACAAGTAGTCTACTCTCTACTTAACAATGGGCTGTCTAATGATGCAAAGGACTACATCACAAATATATCTAATAGTTTTAGATCAAAAACTTCTAGATATGGAAAAGTCTCTTATTTAGATGCCATAGCTTCTTTGAAATACGAAGAATGTCTTATGAAAAATATTACTTTCGATGTCTACATACAAGATTTTATAGATAATCTAGTTATAGAACCAAGTGAAATGAGTTCTGTATTACTAAATATAATAGACAATGCCATAGACTCCTTATCTACAATTAACAAAGACAACAAATATATAAAGCTGTATGTCTATGAAGATGAGTTTCAATATGTTATCTCCATAAAAAACAATGGACCTAAGATACATAATACTGAAAGTATATTTGAAGAAGGGTTCTCTACTAAAGATGGTGATAACAGAGGATATGGGCTTTACTTGGTTAAAGATATTTTAGATAAATATGACTATCATATTTTCGCTAGTAGCGATGAATTTTTAACTGAGTTTACAATTTTAATACCGAAATACTGCTAAGAGGAGGCATTCTTATGATAAAAGTTTTAATATGTGATGATGATAAAGCTGTAAGAGATGATATAGAAAGTACTATAAAAAATTCTGGTTATGCTGATTATGTAAAAAAAGTGAAAAATGGCTTAGAAGCAATAGAATTTATCAAAAGTGAGAAAATAGATTTGCTTATAATTGATATAGATATGCCTTATAAAAATGGTATTGAGTGTGCTAAAGAAATCAGTAAAATAGATTCTGATGTACATATTATATTTGTTACTGGATTTGCTGATTATAGTTTAGAAAGTTTTAAAGTACATCCTGTAGATTTTATAGTTAAGCCTTTTACAAAGGAAAAGATTTTAGATTCTATTAATATAGCTATAGATCATATAAACTCTCATAAGCTGGCTAAATCTAATATTATTGAAGATACTTTATTCGTTTATAAAGTTAGAAAGCAAATTCATATGATTAATTTTGATGATATAGTTATGTTTGAAAAAAATTCTAGAGCTATTAATTTATACACTAAAGACCATGATGTTATAAAGTTTTATGAAGGCTTTGAAGATTTAGAAAAAAGACTTCCACCAAACTTTTTTGCCACACATAAGCAATATATAGTTAATTTAAAATTAATTTATAAAGTTATTCCTGTTAATAAATCTTCTCTTGAAATAAGGTTTATTAACTTCCAAGAAACTGCTACTTTGAGCAAGTCTTTGGAGAAGGATTTTCTTTATAGATTTTATAGAACAAAAAGGTTTTAAAAAATTCGCGACCCTTGAGCGACTGCGTCGGCGAAACATTTTGCTATCGCTTCATACTTATCCCGTTGCTCAAATAATAGCAAGTAAAAAAGGAGTGTGGCTCATCAAATTTTTATTGATTCTGCCACAACACCTTATTTTATTATATCAGCGTATTTAAAATTAATTGATTCTTGTAAATCATCAGGTTTTAATTCTATTTGGAATCCTATTTTTCCACCACTTACAATGATTCTTTCTAAATCTTTACCACTTTCATGTACAAATGTGGGATATAATTTCTTCATTCCCACAGGAGAGCACCCTCCTCTTATATATCCAGTAACTTTATTTATATCTTTAACATGAATCATTTCCACGTTCTTTTCCCCAGCTGCTTTAGCTGCTTTTTTCATATCTAAACTTTCTGCCACAGGTATTACAAATACATAAAAATTCTTACTAGCTCCTTGGGCTACTAAAGTTTTAAATACTATTTTTTCATCTTGATTTAGTTTTTGCGCCACACTAATTCCATCTATATGATTATCATCAGCTTCATAAGTATACATATTGTATTCAATTTTCTTTGAATCTAAAATTCTCATGGCATTTGTCTTTGGTTGTTTTTTAGCCATTATTGCCCCTCCTTAATTCCCTTGTCTTATATTTATCTTTATAAATTTTATTATAACATTTAATATCCATCACTTTCCATATCTAACTAGTTTTTACTTTACTTCTATAATATAGACACTAGTTTGTGGTGGTATACTCATGGTCATGGCATTTGAATGATAAGCCACTATAAAATCTCCTACCCTTAAATCATTTATAGAAATTTCATTGTACTCACAATTTAAAATCAAAGTTTCTTCACTATAAACTAGTCTTGTTTGAGTATAAATATTATTAGGATCATCTGGTTCTAAAAATATATACAAATGTACTCATATTAAGCAATTTAATATAATCTTCTAGATAATTCGCGCTTTTTCTATCCTTTGATAGTTTTAAGCTACCCTCTGGGCACATGAAATTTTAAAACTTTATATATTTTATTTAACCCTCGAATTTACGATGAAATACATGCTTCATTTTATTGAGGTACATATATTTGTGATTAAAATTCGCTTTGCTTGAGCGACGTGTGGTTGAAACACTTCATGTTGCCAACGTCTAAGCCTTTGCTTAAACTAAACAATCGTATTTAATTGTTTAAACTTAATCTATTTTCTAAAATACTTTTCACTTTTGTAAACTTTGTATATAAACTAATTTATTCTACTTCTCTTGAATAATATAAATTATAGGAGGTGGTTCTATGAATTGTAATAAATTTTCTAATCTTAAAACCTACTATCAGATGGAATTTACACAAATGGAAAATTCGCCTGAATATAAAGGTAGATTTAATGTATTTGCCTTTCTTTTCAGTTGGATATGGATGATGGCTAAGAGAATGTATGTAGGCGGTGTTGTATACATATGTTTAGTTGGATGGTTAATAAGATATGTACATCCTGTATTTTCACTAATATTCGCTATTATTCTTGGATTTAAAGGTAATTATATGTATTACAATTATTATATCAATAAGACTTATAAGTTGTGGTGACATAATAAAATAACGAACTCCTGAGAGTTCGTTATTTTTTTATTAATGATTTTATAATTAATTGAATAACTATTTCCTTTTCTTTTTCATATCCTTTTTCACTAATAAGTTCTACTGCTACAATTAAAATATTCTATGTTTTTTCAATGTTAATATATTTAATATAGCAAATACTACAGTAAATCCTATTAAATTAAGTGTATCACCAGTTATTATATATAACAATAAAACTATATATCATC
>JAVXJA010000018.1:4474-47431 GCA_036648085.1 Terrisporobacter sp. | reverse complement strand
TCAGATTTAAATAGCAATAATGCATCACAAGGAAGTAATACAGGAGCAACTCCATCAAGAACTAATACACCTACAGGTAATACAGGAGCAACTCCATTATCAAGTTCATCAAGAACTAATACACCTACAGGTAATATAGGAGCAAATGCTCCACTATCAAGTTCATCAAGAACTAATACACCTACAGGTAATACAGGAGCAAATGTTCCATTATCAAGTTCATCAAGAACTAATACACCTACAGGTAATATAGGAGCAAATGCTCCACTATCAAGTTCATCAAGAACTAATACACCTACAGGTAATACAGGAGCAAATGTTCCATTATCAAGTTCATCAAGAACTAATACACCTACAGGTAATATAGGAGCAAATGCTCCACTATCAAGTTCATCAAGAACTAATACACCTACAGGTAATACAGGAGCAAATGTTCCATTATCAAGTTCATCAAGAACTAATACACCTACAGGTAATATAGGAGCAAATGCTCCACTATCAAGTTCATCAAGAACTAATACACCTACAGGTAATACAGGAGCAAATGCTCCATTATCAAGTTCATCAAGAACTAATACACCTACAGGTAATATAGGAGCAAATGCTCCATTATCAAGTTCATCAAGAACTAATGTATTTAGAACTAAACCTAAAGATATATATAAACCAAATAAAATTAGATTGCCAAAAAATATAGATATTAAGACGATAGAAAAAGAACCAACTACAAGTAATACAATTGTGGATATTGCAGTTTCAAAATATGCAGAAATGGCTCAACAAGTATATAATTCACCTACATTGAAAAGTGCAAGAAACACATATCATGTATCTAAAAACTCTGCAAGTGCTTTAAAAAAGGAGAATAACAATGAGAAGAGAGATTAGAGTACCAGAAGAGATACAAGCAACTGCAAAATGGTCTAAATTAACTGTTTTAGACGGAATTATTATCACATGTAGCTTTGGTATAGGATTTTTTAGTAAAGGGATTGTATTCCCTTTGCTACAAATTCCTTATGTTGCTTTATTTCCTATTTCATTGTACATATTATTATTACCGAGCATAGATGTTCCTGGTAGGAAAAACTACCAAGTTGCATTAACTGTATTAAAAAAAGATAGAAACATATATAGATCAATCGATATAAATAACAGTCTTAATGAAACAGAGGGTGAAAAAAATGCAATTTGATGCTATTAAAGTAAAAACAAAAAATAATCAAAAGAAATCAAGAAAAAACAAAAAAATTGAAAAACAAATTAATAGAATTAATAAAGTTTATCCAATAGTTGGTACAACCGATGATGGATATATAAAAACAAAAATTGGACTATACGAAGCCGTATTTGAAATATTTGATGTGAAAAAGTATGATTTATTTTTATTGGATGATTCAGAAATTGATTTTGTTAGTGAAAATAATTGGAGAATGCAAAAATTATATCCATTTCCATTAAAAGAAGTATATATGAATTTTCAAGAGGAAAACAAAGAACAACAAGAATATTTTAAATATAAAATAGAAAAAGCTACATCTTTAAGTCAACTAGAAGTGTTAAACAATGAACTAGAGAAACTTAAATTTATTGAAAAAACTTATGAAATGCGAGATACCTATATATTTGTTTTTGGAGATAATGTACTAGATTTAAATAAGAAAATTGATACATTATTTAGATTTAACAACTTTTTAGAATTGAAAAAAATATCATTAGATAAAAAGAAAAAGATACTTAATAAATTAAATAATAGAGATTAGGGGGAGATTTTTAATGACTTTAAATAAAGATTTAATATTTATAAATGATACTCAACCTATAGGTGGTATTTCATTTAAAGATGAATTTTACAATAGAAAAGGGGATGGATACGAAGCCTGCTTACATATCTATAGATTTCCAAATGTTCTTACTACATTTTGGTTAGACAGAATAACTAGCTTAGAAAATACGATTGTAATGGTTGATACTTTTACTTCTCAAGATATAGAATATGGAGAACAAATAAAAAACTCTACAGAGGAAATGAAACAAAGGATAAATAGTGCTCAAAATACTAGTGAAGCAGATATTGCCATGACAGAGTATCAAACATTAAGAGAGTTAGGATTTGCATTAAATAAAGAGGGAGAAGTAATAAAAAAAATTCATGTAAGGATATTTGTAAGTTCTAAAACTCAAGTTGAATTAGAAACTAGA
Source organism: Terrisporobacter sp. (assembly GCA_036648085.1). GTDB lineage: Bacteria > Bacillota > Clostridia > Peptostreptococcales > Peptostreptococcaceae > Terrisporobacter. The sequence continues at coordinate 45,229 of JAVXJA010000018.1, read as the reverse complement.
ATTAGTGAAATAAAAAAAGAAATTGATAGTGATGGTTATAAAAGTACTGTATATCTTGATGAACAAAAAGAAGAATGGCAATCTAAGTTTTTAGATTATAAAACTCAAAGTAAACTACAAAATAAAAGAGAAGGAAATGAACTGCCATCAGAAGCAATAGGATTAGGGTTTGCACATAATCAAACAAGTCTTAAAGACCCTACAGGAGCATATTATGGCTATACAAGAACAAGAGGTACTGTATATTGGGATTTATTTCATAAAACAGCAAAAAGGCTATATTATAATTTATTTGTGTCAGGGGATATGGGATCAGGTAAATCTACTTTATTAAAAAGATTATTAAGAGATAATGCTTCAAAAGGAAACTTTATTCGAGGATTTGATAAATCAGGAGAATTTTTTTCAGTTATCAAAGATCAAGGTGGAAAGACTATAAATTTAGATGGTACAAATGGAAGAATAAATTTATTGCAAGTATTTCCAACTGTTACAAAAGAAGGTGAAAATGAAGTTGATGTTGATGAATCGGCTTCATTTAGACAACATGTATCAAAATTAAATATGTGTTATAGGATATTAAATCCGAATTGTTCTGATTCAGAACATCAACAATTTGATGAATTAGTGTATGATTTTTATATAGAAAAAGAATTATGGGATTATTCAGGAACTAAAAATATTACTAATTTAAATGTAGAAGATTATCCAATACTTTCAGAGTTTTATGATTATTGTATTAAAAAATATAACAATGAAAAAGATGAAAGGTTTAAAGGAAGGATTGGAGATATTTCTAAATCTATTGGTAACTTAGTTAGACAATATAGTGAGATGTTTGACGGTATTACAACGATTCCTGACCTTGGAAATGAACAAATAGTATTTTATGATATAGGTAATCTTTCACAGTTAAAATCAGAGATATTTGATATTCAAGTTTTCAATGCTTTAACTCAAATTTGGGCTAACATGATGGTTCTCGGAAGGAAAGAAAAGGAAGCCTTTGATAATGGATTAAAGCATTGGTGGGACATTAAAAGATTTTTAGTAATGGTTGATGAATGTCATAATATATTGAACATACAAAAGGCTTTTTCAGCAGATTATTTCGTAACGTTTATGTCAGAAGCAAGAAAGTTTTTCGGTGGGTTAGTATTAGCTACACAACGTTTAGAACGAATGTTTCCAAAAGCTACTAATGTTTCTGATCCTAAAATGGTATTAGCGGCTAACAAGTTATCTGAAATTTTTGGACTAACCCAATATAAAGCAATATTTAAACAAGATCAAACATCTATGGATTTAATTAAAAGTATTTTTGGAAAACAAATGACAGATAATGAATATTCAATAATACCAAATTTTAACCAAGGTGATTGCCTACTTTCTATTTCAGGAGATAAAAATTTAGTTATGCACGTTGAGGTAACAGAAGATGAATTGAAGTTATTTAAAGGTGGTGCATAAAATGAAAGATGATAATTTTAAAATACAGAAAAAGATATATTTTTTAATAGTATCAGTATTCCTAATTGCTGGTACTATTTTTATTTTTAATAAGTTTCATAATGTTCATAAACCTAATGAGGATAATACTTTAATATTAAAAGATAGTATAAAATCAAATCATAATTTAGTTGATTTTGATGATAAAGAACAAGAAAACCTGAAAAATATAGTTAAAGAATTTATAAATACATATTATTCTTATGATAAAACTAATATGCAAATAAATATAACAGATTCACAAAAGTATTTAACTGAAGATTTCTATAAAGAGTTATTATCAGTTGATGATGAAAATACTAAAGTTCCAACATATTCATATCGTAAAGTAAAGAATATTGAAATAACTAATTTTGAAAAAGAAGATGAAATTTTTAGATATACGGCTTTAGTTGAATGTGATTTATTAGATAAGAATAATAATAAAATTAGCAACTTGAGAGTTGAATTTTGTATTGATTTAACGAAAGTAAATGATACATGGAAGATACCTTATTTTACTTTAATAGGCAAAGGAATACAAAAGTATGAGTAGTGTACATTCATTAATACAAGGTCATGTTAGAGGTAAATTAAATAAAAAGTTGCTAACTATTATCTTATCTTCTTTTGGTTTAACCTTTATACTTTTAATATTGCTTTTAACTATAGTAGTAGGCATTATTAGTAGCAGTAGTAGTGCAAGTAATGAGATAGATTACATACCAAGTTTAAACATACCACCCGAAGTTGAAAAGTATAGATCAGTAGTTCAGATAGAATGTAATAATAATGGAATACCTGAATTAGTAGATATAATTTTAGCATTAATTACACAAGAAAGCTATGGTAGATTAGCTGATATTATGCAGTCTAGCGAATCACAAGGACTACCTCCTGGTACAATAACAGACCCTAATTTATCAATAAAACTTGGAGTGAATTATGTTGCTGGAGTTTATAAAGAAGCAAAGGAAAAAGCAACTAAGAATGTAATTGAAACAACACTTCAAGGGTATAATTTTGGAAAAGGATTTGTAAATTGGTCTATAAAAAAAAATGGTGGATGGACGCAAGAAAATGCTATAGAATTCTCTCGTATTCATAGTAATGGGAATCAAAGAGAAAATGGAACTTATAAGTATGGAGATCAACTTTATGTTCAGCATGTAAAAAGATATTTAGCTCCAAATGAGGGTGGTACTGCTAGTAATGGAGGCAATTCAGGATCACCTAGTGGCAATTTAGTTATAGAAAAAGCAATAAAATCAGGATCAAGTTGGATAGGGAAATCTTCTTATGGTATGGGGTGGGGACGTAATCAAAATGATATAGCGAATGGTCGATTTGATTGTAGTAGTTTTGTTCATTATGCTTTTAATCAAGCAGGATTTTCTTTAGGAAATGTTGGGAGTACAAATACTGATACTCTCGTAACCAAAGGAAAAAGAGTAGATGTTTCACAAGCAAAAAAAGGAGATTTAGTATTTTTTGATACTTATAAAACCAATGGACATGTAGGTATTTATTTAGGAAATGGACAATTTTTACAATGCTCTGATTCAAAAGGTGTAAATATTTCTAGTCTGTCTAACCCATATTGGAAACGTGTTTTTAAAGGATTAATGGTTAGAGTAATTGAATAAAAAGGGTGATAAAATAATGTTTAAAAAATCAAAAATTAATAATAAAAAAGGAAAAAAATATAAACAAATGGTATATATATTATCATTTGTTTTTTTATTTTTTTTATCAAGTAGGATTATATTTAATGCACCACAAAATAATGAAGATACACCTTTAAGAAAGCCTGTATCTTTTGAAAATTTAACAGCAGAAATTGCAAACAAAAGATTTTTTGGAGATAAAAAATTACTTCAAATAGGTTTAATTGTAAAAGAAAACAACACAGATATCCCTTCTAATATTGAAGTTATTATAAAAGAAAAAAGTAATACGGATAAAAAATTCAAAACGAAAATAGTAAAAATAGTTGATGAATATTATGTAATATTTATACATGACCTACCTAAAAAATGGAAGAGTGTATCAATAGAAGTAATAAATAAAAATGCAAACCAATCAACATCAAATTTAAATAGCAAGTTGTATGTTGCAAATGAAAAATCAGAGGTTAAAAATAGTTTTACAAAACAAAGTTTAAGTGTTTATGAATCAGAATATATAAATATTTTGATAGAAGATACTCAAAAGAATATTAAATCTAATGAAGATTTAATCAAAAATAATAACAAAGATATAGATAAAATTAAACAAAAAATTAGTAGCTTAAAAACTAATTTAGATTATGAAACAGACCAAGAACAAAAGGTTACTAATCAAGAAATCAATGAAAAAAATTCTAAAGTTGATAATTTAAATAAGGAAATTTGTGAAAAAGAAAAAGAAATAAAAGAGTTAAAAGATAGAATAGAAAATTTAAAATTAAAGCAAAAAAATTTATAAATCAATTAAGATTTTTATAAAAAATGATTTAAAAAAGTGGTTCAAAAAGCCTAAAAAATGGTTCATTGCTAGTAAAAACTGATATCGCCTTAAAACAAGTCGCACTGCGACTTATAGCATGCAATGATATCAGTTTCCCCTTATGCTCTTAATTTTAGAGAGGTAGCTTCATATTTGTGAAGATTCATCTCTAAAATTATTAAGTAAAAATTCAATTTAACTACTTAAATAATTTTTTTACTTAATAATATTATTAGAAAGTTGAGGTAACAAAATGAAAATATGTACAGATATATTAGTAAGGGATGTTCCTGAAAATACAGATTTAATTTTAAAGTCAAAAGCAAAAAAATCAAATCTATCTAGGAATGAATATATAGTTAATTTATTAAATACTCATGTAATGATTGATGAAATAGAACAAGTAAAAAACAGTTATGAAGAAATATTAAAACATACGCTTGTTGCTCTTAACAAAAATACCGAAGTAATGCAACAGATTATTGAAACGATTGAGGGGTAGCTTTTATGTATACAAAACAAATTAAATTATATGATTATTCAGCAGATTATCTAGATAAAGAAATGCAAATTACAAATAAAAGTGCTTCAAAAACTATTGAAAAAATCTTTAAAGAACATGAACAATTAAAGCAATTAATAGTAGATAGAAATTCATTAGTAGAAGAAATATATGATAGATTTAAAAAAGATATAAGTACTATTATGGCTAGGACAGGTCATACAGTAAAAAATTCTAGTATAGTTCTTGAAATGTGGAATGGTTATGCCTTTGCTAACAATCAAGAGGAATATGTAACTACGGATGAATTTATTTCTACTCCTCTAAAAAAGGCTACAGAAAAAGTTAATAGTGAAGTTTCAGGTTATAGACAAAAAAAACTTAATGAAAATAAATGGAGATAATAAAATAAATGGATAAAACATCACCAGGAGTTGTTTTAGTATCACAATATGTAGGTGGAAAATCTTCTGCATTTGGAAACTATATTGATTATATTAATCGTGAAGAAGCAGTAAGAACAAAGTACTTTGAGGTATTTAATATTAATAAACTTGATGGATATAATAACTACATGGGAAATCCTGAAAAAAGTAGCGGGATCTTCACTCAAAACAAATCAGAACTAACAAAAACGGAAAGAGAAGAATTAAAAAATATATTCTCTATTGCACAAGAAAATAATTCGATTATGTGGCAAGATGTTGTTACTTTTAATAATGAATGGCTTGAAAAAAATAGTTTATATAAATCTGAAACGGGATGGATCAATGAAGGAGCTATTCAAGATTCAGTTAGAAAAGGTATGGCTCTTGTTTTTAAAGAAGAGAGTATGGAACAGAGTGGAGTTTGGTCAGCATCAATCCATTTTAATACTGATAATATTCATATTCATATAGCATCAGTTGAACCTTACCCCACAAAACCCTATAAAAGATTTACTGATAAAAAAACGGGTAAAGAATATACGGCTAGAGTTGGAAATAGAAAACTAAAAACATTAGATAAATTTAAAAGTAAAGTAGCAAATAATTTGCTAGAAAGAGATAAAGAACTAGCAAAGATTTCTGAATTAATTCATAAAACAATTGCACCAAAAACTTTAAAACTAAAACCTTCTTTAGATATGAATATGTTAAAAGTTTATAATGAAATTTATAAAAACCTACCTCATGATACGAGGTTATGGAAATATAATAATAATGCTATAGCACAATTACGACCACAACTTAATTCTGTCATAGATATGTATTTAAAAAATAATCATCCCGAAGATTTTAAAGAGTTAGATAAAGCATTAATTGAAGAAATGAAGTTTAGAGAAGATGTATATGGTACGGGTGAAAAAGACTATAAACGATATGAAGATTATCGTATCAATAAGCATCAAGAATTGTACTCTAAACTAGGTAATGCTATGCTAAGAGAAATGAAAGAAGTTAGAAAGGAACATATACAAAAGAGTATCTATAGCAAAGACTTAGAAAGTATAAATAACGATAATACAATCAAAGAAAATATATCTAACACTAACAATCAAATTAATAAGGATTTTAAAGAGATTGTTGATAATGAGAATATAGATTTAGAAAAAGATAGTAATAGTATTTTTGGACAAGATAGTTATAATATTGATTCAGAAAATAAACTAATTAATGAAAAAGAAGTTGAAAAAAATAAAGAAACTTCTTTTAATCAAAATAATTTTAAGAAAGGTCGGTTTTTAATAAATAAAGCTAGTTTAACTAAAATTAAAAAGGCTTTCGATACCGATTATCAAAGCATAAAAAACAGACAAAAACATAAACAAATGGAATATGAAATGGAATATGAATAAACTTCCTTTTTGATATATTTTAATGTTTTTAGGTTTTGGCTCTTGCAACCCTCCGGGTACACGAAAATAGCACTGAGAGGTCATTGATTATTTAATTTCAAGCGTTTGCTCGCAGATGAAACGTTTGAAGTTAATTTAATCAATAGACCTATCTAAGCGTGATTTTTGGGTGGAGGATATAGTTGCTCGAATTAGGATTTTAAAGATTTTGATATGAAGTAAAAAGTTGAATTTAAAAATAAAAAAAGAAAGTAAAAGAAAAATTTTATTGATATAAATAAAATTATCTATGACAAGTTATAAAAATGTTTAACCTTTCTGATAAATCAATAATAATAAATATATCTAAAGTTCTTATAACTGTAATATAAAAAATAAAAAGAGTATCTAATGCTCCAAGCAAGTTGGAGCATTAGATACTCTTTTTATTTTTTGAGATATTTACCTTTTTAAAATTTAAAATATCAAATAAAAAAGCATGGTATAACCATGCTAAATTATTAATCGTTCATCTACTTTTCCAGACCTTAAATATATGTCTATTTTTGTTGCTCCCCATTTATCAATCCCCTCCAACGCTATACAATCATGTGCTTCTATTTCTTTTTCTAAATAATATAAACTTTCTTTTTCTAATTTAATAAGTTTTATAAATTCTTCCTTTGCGAGTTTATAATTTGTATAAAGTAGAGGTGCATAAACAGTAGTTGTACCTAATTGAAATTCTTCTTTTTGTATGTAGTAAATTTTTTCTATATTATTAATTGTCATTTTTTAATCTCCCTTTAATGTTCAGTATTTTTTATAGTAAGCTATTAGATAATCTAATAGCTTACTTATCTTTTTTAGTCAAAATATAAAGGCGAACCATAAAGGCTAATATAGCGATTATGCTTAGTAAGTTAATGATTTTAATTAAGTTTAACGACCTGAAATCTAAAGTTAATAGATATAAAGTAATAAATATAAAATATAAAATTTTTCTTTTCATTTTTAAATAATTTATAGTATAATTATATCTGTAAGGTAGTCGTCACACTACCTTACATAAAATTATAAAATAATAAAAGATTAGGATTAGTGGTGCTTTCTTCGTGAAGGCACTCTTTTTTTATATTTGTGGTTTATTTTAGAGTTTAGACATTTTTTTTCTGCTCTAAGTTCTAAATACATTGATATGTTAATCAAAATTACCACAAAGTCTAAAATTTCTTTTACTACTTTAAAGGCTGATATAATTATATCCATAAATATCCTCCTTTCGGTTTTATTCAAGAAACTTGGGAGGAAACTATGCCCCCCTATCGGGTTGTTTCTTGTTGCCATAGAGCGTTCGTTTTTGAGTGCTTTGTCAATGTAGTAAATAAAAAAATTTTATTGCTGCTAAACTTGTTTTTAGCATCAATAAAATTTTTTTATTTGCGGAGTTGATAAAGTAAGCTCAAAAATGATAAGCTTTTGGGGGCAAGAAACTAAACTGTAATATAAAAAACAAAAATATAGGACAATGATACAACTTGCTTGGATCATTGTCCTATATTTCTGTTTTTTGAGAAATTATATTTTATGTTTTAAATGTTTTGCAACCCTGCGGGTACCCGAAAATAGCAACGAGAGGGCATTGATTGTTTAACTGTAGGTGGTTGCTCGCTAGATGAAACGCCTAGAGTTAATTCAATCAATAGCCCTCTCTAAGCGTTACTTTTTGGGTGCAGGATATAGTTGCCCTAAGAAAAAAATTAAAAAAGACCTTCTCAAATCCGATTTAAAGAGCTTATAAAAACTCAATAATGAAGTATACTTGATTATAAAACAAAGGCATTAAAAACTTACCTATAGCTTTAAATCATTAAAATATATTAATAAAAAATAAATAGCCAATATTCCTAATTAGAAATATTGGCTACTCTACATACCTCTTGATAATTCTTTTTTTAATTTAGAAACAGTTTTTTCATAACGTTTGATAGTTTCTTCGCAACGTTCAATATCAGTTTCTTTTTTCAATTTTAATACCTTTTTTAATTCCTTTTTCTTTCGATCCAACATTTCATCATAGAAATCTAAATGCTTTTTTGTATAATCGGATAAACTTCTATAATCTCCATTTTCATCTACAAGTACATTTATACTTGTAGTTTTATATGTAGTTCCTGTTGTATCAGTATAGTATTCTTTTTTTGGAGAAATGTAATAAGTTGTTACTTTACTTTTAGGATTATATTTATCAGAACAACTTATTATATTATAATTTTTAAATTCTTCAACATCTGTTATTTTCTTACTTTCATATATATCTAATCTTAATTTTTCTCCCCCTAATTGGTTATAGAAAATGTAAATTGCTCCTGTATTTGATTTGTGGTAAACACCTTCTTTATTTTTATCTTCTGAAATTAATCTTGGGTTAATATTCATTTTAAGTATCTCCTTGTATTTTAAATTTTTTTAGGGTATACTTATGTATAAATGTTGTAACGTTTATACATAAGTGATTTTCATTTATGTTGGGAGTGATATAGAATGCCAGTTCTATATCACTTTTTTATTTTCTAATTTTTTTGTTAATAGCAAATTTTTACTTCTTTCTAACATTCTTTTATTATAGTAATTTAAATCTCCAAAATGTGAACTAGATGCCCCTTCTACCTTCGAAATAGAATATATATAGTTGTTTTCATCTTTATAGTAATCCCAGTTTGAATCTCCTTCTGCAAAAAAAGTATATTTACCCTTCTTAATGCGTTCTATATACCATAGTTGTATATTATTTTCCTTAAAATTGAAATATTTTTCTAATGCTATTACCTTTTTATAACTTTCTAATGAAACTGTATTCATAATATTTCCTCCTATTTAGTTTTTTTCTTCAAAGTGAAATTCAATAAATTCATTAAATAGAGTTACTTCTTTATTAAAATTCATTTTTTTAAGACCTTTTATAAATCCTTTTGTATCTAACATATTTTTGCTTACGTTCTTACTATGACTTTCAAAGTATAGACAAATACACATTTCTTTACCTTCTGTACTAGCATAGTCTTTTTTATAAACTAATGATTCTGTATTTTCATTTACATTATTTAAAACTTTTTTTATATCTCTTATAATTTGGTTTTTGAAATCCTCATTTAATATTTCTGCTTTTTTCTCGATTACTTTTAACATAATTTTTTCTCCAATCTATTGATTATAATTTTTTAAGAAACTGACTAGGAAAAGATGCCCCCCTGTCGGGTTGTTTCTTGTTGCCATAGAGCGTTCGTTTTTGAGTGCTTTGTCAATGCAGTAAATAAAAAAATTTTATTGCTGCTAAACTTGTTTTTAGCATCAATAAAAATTTTTTATTTACGTAGTTGATAAAGTAAGCTCAAAAATGATAAGCTTTTGGGGGCAAGAAACTAGACTGTAATATAAAAATAGATAAGTTAGACTATGATACTACTTGCTTGGATCATAGTCTAACTTATCTATTTTTGAGTAATTTTTCTGTGTTCTTAAAAAGTAAAGTAACTAATAATATAAGTACCATGACCTACTTGCTTGGTCATGGTGCTTATATTATTAGTTACCTCCTTATTATTTTTTTATATAAAATATAATAAGATTACACTAAAAAAGCCAATGACTTAATCTTAAGACATTGGCTTTTTTATATTACCTAAATAATTTTAATCCCTATAATATATTCTATAACCCAGCTAGATGCTGAAATCCACCATTTAGCTATTAACATAATCATAGCTAATGCAAATAATGTAATTACAGCTAATACTAAAACACCTATTATTGTTCCTAACATTCCTTGCTCCTTCTCAAATTTTTCTAATTGTTCTAATAAACTTACTAACATTTTTAGCATCTCCTTGTATTTTTAAAATTTTTGGAGTATACTTATACATAAGTTGTGAAGTATACGTATACTCGTATATGGAGTGTTATAAATTAGCCGATTTATAACACTTTTTTTATATTTAAATTCATTTTATTTTTTAACCTTTCTAAAAACATGACTTTTGATTCCCTATAGCCTTTCTTAGTCCATGTAATAACTTATCATTATTATTGATTTCATCAATTGTAAGACCTAAAGCATCAAGCGTATCATCTATTTCATAAGTTATACAGTATTCGTGATTATTTAATTCATAGTCAAACATTTGATATATAAAGCTTTCGCCTGTTGAATCTTCATCTATAGCGTTTTTTAATTCTTCTTCATGTCTATTAAACATTTCGTTAAATGCTTCCTTATCTGTTTTTCTGATAAATCCACCATTTCCAATAGATATAAGTTTCTTTGTTTCATCTTCTTTTAATCCTAACTTTGCCATACCTTCTGCTAATTGCTTATTGCTAAAAGCAAATATAAATGGGAACTTATTTACTTCATTTTGATGTTGTTTTTTTAATTCTGAATACATATTCATAATAAATACCTCCTAAAATTTTAACTTCCAAAGGTCGGTTGCCCTCCCTCGGAATGTTTCTTGTTGCCATGAAGCATTCGTTTGGGAGTGCTTTGTCAATGTAATGGAGTAAAAATTTTTTATTGGCTAACTTGCTTGGCCCATAAAAAAATTTTATGGAGTGGAATTGATAAAGTAAGCGAGCAAATGATATGCTCTTGGAGGCAAGAAACTAAACTGTAATATAAAAAACAAAAATATAGGACAATGATACAACTTGCTTGGATCATTGTCCTATATTTCTGTTTTTTGAGAAATTATATTTTATGTTTTAAATGTTTTGCAACCCTGCGGGTACCCGAAAATAGCAACGAGAGGGCATTGATTGTTTAACTGTAGGTGGTTGCTCGCTAGATGAAACGCCTAGAGTTAATTCAATCAATAGCCCTGTCTAAGCGTTACTTTTTGGGTGTAGGATATAGTTGCCCAAAGTTTTTAAATTATTTATATGAAGTATCTAAAAGGTTATCGTACCTACATGTAGAATTAGTTTCTTATTAAGAAACAGTATTTAGGAGTGGTTTAATTGATTAAGAAACTAAAGAAAAATAACTATAATTGGACTTTTCAATATATAAAAGAATACAATCAAATGATCGCACACTATGAAAAACAATTAGAGGAAAAAAATAAAACTATAGAATTATTAAAAAGTGAAAATCTCAAACTAAAAAGCTCTACTAAGTTACAATCGAAAACAAAGCAAATTTCAGATCAAGATATTCTAAAAATAAGAAAATTAAAAAACAAAGGTAAAACTTATAGTTACATTGCGAATGAAACAGGGTGGAGCAAGGCAACTATAAGCCGAGTTATAAATAATAAAAATAATATTTACTAGCTTTTTTAGTACATATTAATCTTATATATTTTAAATTTTATTAATATAATTATTTAATCTATTATTTCAATTGTTTACATACTATTTAAACTGTCAATGATCCATATATAAGGCGGTGATTTATATTTCCAAAATTCAATTAATTGTATTTGGATTAGCTAATATAGCTTTAGGATTATGGTTGTTCTATGGTGTTTTACTGGTTAATAGATGGCTTAAAGAAGTGTTAGGTATCAATGAAATATTAAATAAGAACAAGTAACTTATAAGACCTAATTACTAACGCATTGCTTATTAATCTACTAAACAATTAAAGTTAAAAAACAAACTTCAATTGTCACGCAAATTAAACGCAATTTTGTTGTACCTGTTATAGGGGTAGTAGTAATTTAGATTATGTACAATTAAAATATAATCAAGTTAACCAATTATTAAATGAAACTACACAATTTATTGATTCTTACATAAATAAACTTTAAAATAAAAAAGGCTGCCTATTTATAGCAGTCTTTTTTTATTATTAATTTATCGCAAGTGAAAAGCAGTATGTTATACTGATTTTGGTAAATATTTACTTAATAGCAATAATTTTAGTTTAAATTTAATAATAAAGGGGTTTTTTTATGACTGAAATGGATGTAACACAACTTAGAGATATGCAAATAGAAATGCATAAATTAATGAATATGGATAAAAATTATAAGCTTTATTATGATGAAACTTTTAATCCAAGAAAATTTAGATTTAAAAAAGATAAAGGTGATTTTAATTCAGATGTAGATGAAAATTTTATTCTTGGAGGAGTTGTATTAGCATCTCAAATTAAAATTTCACCAGAAGATCTTTTAAAAGAATTAAATTTAGAAAAAAATGCAGAAGAATTTAAATATAAAAATATTATTGGAAATTGCAAAGGTGATTTTTTTGATAATTTAAAATCTAAACGATTAAATAGCTTATTGAAATGGATTGATGAAAATAATATTTTTATTCACTTTTCAACTTTTAATAATTTATATTGGGGAATTGTAGATATTATAGATTCTATAGAAGAGATACCACTTCAATTTTCTTATGAAATGAAAAATGTTCTTTTTAAATATTTTAAAAGAGATATTGATTTTGTTTACAAAATATCAGAAGAATTTAATTATCCTAATATAGAAGCGTCTGAAATAATTAATTTTTGCAATACTATTATAGAATGGTGTGAAAATATAAACTGTGATAATATTGAAGATGAATTTTTGATAGAAACTTTAAGACAAGGTATAAAATATTCAAAGCGTAAAAATGAGCTTATTTTACTAGAAGGAAATGAAAATTTATTATTTGTAAAGGATTACTCTAATCTATATATGCATAAGCCATCTATGCTAATTAATTCAGAACATATTTTTGATAGAGAAACAGAGGTTGAAAAAATAATAGATGGAATTGAAATAATTTATAAAAATGAAAAAATTACTAACTTTAGATTTGAAGATTCGAAACAAGAGTTTTTTATACAAGTATCAGATGTAATAGTAGGTTTTCTAGGAAGGTTATTTTTATTCTTAAATAAACACTCTATGAACGAAATATATACTAGAATTAATCAATTAGACCCAATACAATTAAAAAATATAAAGTTATTTGCAAAATTAATTAATAAATCAGAAGAAGAAAATAAAGTATTTTTACATCATACTTCGAGTATAGATGAATCAAATAAGTTTGGAAACTTAGTAAATTTTGTAAGTACTATATAAGTTTTATATTTTACTTTAATTAAAATTAGAAAAAAGAAACTATATTTATTTTAATAAGAGAAAAATGTAAAAGAAACAAAAAAAACTAGTATAATATCCTAGTTTTTTAGCTTTTAGATACAATTATATAAAGCTTGCCAAGGAAATCCTCCTATTAATCTTATTTATTATTTGTAAAGGGGTACAGAACGAGATACGTGTAAAAAGTGGAAGTATAAGTTTTATAACTGTTGCAATGACTAAAGTTTAGTTTCAAAAAGTAGGATTTTTGAAAAGTATAGAAATCTGCTTATTTTACATTTCAAAACTACAACAAATTAGATTTTGAAATATTGCAAAATAATTCTACACATATTGAAATAACTAGATAAAATATTGAAATTACTGTGTTTTATAGCAAGTTAATTGCAAAACTTAAAGTAACTTTATTTAGAATACTGTTTTTTAATACTGAACCATAGTTATACCAACACTTCCAGAAAAGATACTTCCGGTTTTTACACGTAGCTCGGTGTCCTACCTGCTATGGATATATATCACCTGTAGAGTTTGAAAATTTAATTCCGACTAAGTAGACTATTTAGAGTGTCTACTTAGTCGGGTTAAGTCCATAGTTTGATTATTTAAACTGTCCACTTGACAGGGAGCAGTTCATTGGACGCTACCCCTATATTACTTTTATTTCAGAAATTCATTCAGTTCATTATGGAGAATTTCTTTATTTTCAAAACCTATATCCTCAGGATTAAATTTATTAGTAACTTTATCATTTTTTAACTTAACAAAGTAAGGTACACTCTCTACACTATAATCTTTTAAAATTCTATCGAATTCTTTATTATTTCTCCATTTATCAGTATCAAAATAATAAATGTCTTTATCACTATTTTTAACTGTTTCGGACAATAAAGGTTTAATTTCTTTACAACTTGGACATGTATCTCTAGCAAAATAAATTACTTTATCTTTTGAATCTTCAAATATAGATAGATTATCTATATTTATTAATTCTGCCCCCAATTTATAATTAGTTTTATTTAACGTTGTAATTAAAACAAAACTAATTATGACTATTATAAATATTGAATAAAAATTTTTTTTACTTATTCTCATATTTCTCCTCTACTCCCATTACATATTATGGTTGATTTAATTTAATATTTTTAGTTTCCTTGCTTTAATTTTAAAAATAACATGATTTGATAATCAAATATTTCTAATAATAGCTTATCTAGATAAATGAAGTTATAATTCTATAATTCTATCGCAATAATCAGAAACTTCATCATCATGAGTAACTATTATGATAGTTTTTCCTTCAGCATTCATTGTTTTCAAGAGTTGAATTATTTCATGTTTTGTATTTGAGTCTAGTGAACCAGTTGGTTCATCAGCTAATATTATATCAGATGGTTTTACCATGATTCTTGCTATAGCAACTCTTTGTTGCTCCCCACCCGATAACTCATATATCTTAGATTTAGTACTTATATTTAAACCAACTTTTTTTAAAGCATTTTCCTTTAATATCTTTTTTTCTTTTTTATTCTGCTTTGAATATGTTAAAGCTATATCTAAGTTTTTATCAATACTTTCAGAATCTATTAATGCATAGTTTTGGAATAAATAAGATATTTTATTTCTAAGCAATTTATTTAATTGATTATTAGTTATTTTAGTTACATCTTCTCCAAAAAGTATAATTTTTCCATTATCTATTTTTTCAATTAATCCCATTATATTCAATAAGGTTGTTTTTCCAACTCCACTTTTTCCCTTTATTGCTACAAGTTCACCTTTATTAATCTCTAGGTTAAAATCATTTAAAATTTTACGATTACCATATGTTTTTACTATATTATTAAGCTTACAAATTACCTCCATAGATTTACTCTCCTTTTAAAACCTCTATTTTGTTTTTTTTCTCAATTTTAATTATACTTATAAAAGAATATATAAAATCTAAAAAAGATATTAAAATTATTGTTTCAAAAAAATTATTATTTATAGTAAAGAAATAATTTCTAAATATACCAGAAACGATTGTCATGAGTATGCAATTTATCATATAAATAATCCAAAATTCTTTATATGATTTTAGGAAACCTAGACCTAAAGTTCTTCTTATTACTATTTGCTTCTTATATTTATTAAATACAATTATACTATTTTGAAATAATATTATAAAATAAAATGAAAAAGATATTATAAATAGAATAGATAAAGTTTTAATTTCTTCATCTAAATTGTATATCTTCCATTCTTCTTTTTCGTTTGATTTTATTAGGTATCTTAAATTATCTTGTAAATTATATTTGATTAAATAAGGTTTCAAATCATCATATGTTGACTTCAAATTATTATTAACCAAACTAATCTTCATAGCATCAGTACCACCTCCACCATTGATTCCCCAAAGATTTATATCTAAAGAGTTATTCTCAGTGAATACTGTAATTACAGGGTTTCTAATATAACCATTTTCTTTTTTATTTACTTCTGGATTAAATGAAAATATATCTTGATCTTTTCTAGTCCATATTATTTTTATTTTTTGATTTTTAACAAAATCAACATTTCTTTTAAGTGCTGTTTCATTTTTAATCCAACTTTCTGTATAATAATATTGGAGATCCTTATAAACTTTTTTTATTTTTTCCTCATGTCCTTTATATATTTCAGGAACTAATAATATTAAATCTTTTTCGTTTTCAGAAATATTTATAGTATTATCTTTGTCATCTTTAATTTTAAAGACCTTAAGATAGTTAGGGTTGATTATCAAAGAACGCTCATATGGCTCTTCTTTTTCAAGAGAATCTTTATTTAAATATTCATATGCTTCTTCATATTGCTTTGCATTTATATATAAAGCTCCATTTTTATTTAAAATTTCTTTATATAACTTAACTGTATCCATATATGTATTAATCATATTTTTTTCTGTTTTATCATCACCTAAATAGATAGGGTAAAAGACTCCATAGGTATTACCTTTTTTCCAGTCATTTAAATTATTTGTTTCTCTATTTAATAATTTGAAATTATCAAATAAAAATACAAATACTAATATCGTAATTGAAGAAATTAATATTTTAGTAAAAATATTTATAAAAAATAATACATTTTTATTATCTTTATTTTTTATATTAATAGATATATTAGTTTTTAATAGTAATACTAAAGGTATTAAAGATGTTATTGTAATTATAATGTAATATATTAGTTGATATAAAATAACATATAATATAAATTTAATATTAAAATTTATGAATAATAATATAATACAAAAAAACAGAGTCATTAATGAAAAAATATTTGTTATATTTTTTTGAAAAACATTTAACCATATTTTTGTATTTGAAAAACCAAAAAGTTTTAATATACTTATTTTTTTTGAATTATTTAAAACGTAATAACACATAAGTATAGTTGTTGCAATTAATAAAGATAGGCTATAAAGATATAGCTCTTTATTTATATCTTTTGTACTAGTTGTATTTCTTAAATCTGTTTCAAAGTCACTTGCTTTATATTTCTCTTTTAATAAATGTGCATATTTTTCATTAACTTCAGATGCAAGGACTTCTAGAAATTCATTATAACTAACTCCATTAAGTTCAACGAAATAGGTGCCTGGAGCTGAGGTATGCTCAAAAGATTTTTTTAAATGTCCTATGTATAAATTATTAGAGAATAATTTCGCTGTAGAAACTTGGTTTTCATTGTTACAAAATTCACTTGATATAAATTCATTTTCTTCTAAATTTTTAATTTCATTATTTTTATCTAAATTTAATTTACTAAAAAATTTAGTGTCATTTTTTATTAATATGTATTTTTGTATTTCTAGGTCACCATTTTTATTAGTTGTTACTATTTGTCTAAATATATTTCCATTCAATTTATTAGATGCATTTAATAGAATGGAATAGACACCATTTGGATCGGATAGTACACTGTCATATGGTATTTCAAAACCTTCCCCTATATCTTTTTCAATATTTGAAATAAAATTATTTTCTTTTACATTAAAATAATTGTAACAAATAAAAAATGAAAATATAGATAATAAACACAAAAATATATTTATTATTTTCTTCATTTTATAATCTCCTTTTATGAAACATAAAAAGGAAAAACTATTTAGTTTTTCCCTTTATAAATTCCCTTTATAAATAGATTAAGGTGTACAACTAGTATTCCAGTTAGACTTTCCTACATGATGTTTTGCTCCGACAACTGACGCGTAAGAAGTTTTCCCCTTAACTTCACAAGAACTATTTGTTCTGTCACCAAGAGTGGCAGATGATCCATGATTTTTAGTTTTATGTGTGTAATTTGACCAAACATACTTTTGACCAGGATTACTCTCTGTATTAGTTCCATAACTCCAAACTCCACCGCCAACATTTACCTGTGTACGTTGATAATCATCCTGTAATAGCTTAACGCTACCACTTGTTTTTTCTATTTCATCTGCATTAGAAACAGAAAGACTTGCTCCAGCAATACTAAAACCTACAAAGGCTGCGCAAGCTACTGACATTATTTTTTTTTTCATCTTTTTATTTCCCCTTTCCCCATAATTATGTATTTATACCTAATTGATGTGTCACTAATAAATAATGACACCATAAGGTTAACAAATTCAACTATAAAAAACAACGGCTTCGACAAAACAAGTTAAATTTACCCCCATAATTTCAAATTATGATATATTTATTATTGGTTAGGATAGGGGGGATTTTGACAAATTCGTACATTTTCTTATAGGCCAACTTGTGTTTTTCATCAAAAAATGTATCACAAGAGCCTCAATCCAGGTTATAGAGGGGGACGCCCATAGCCGTCTCATCAACCTAACAAGTCTCATTTTCAAGTTATGATATAATTGTAAATTAATCATAGCAGAAAGTGGGACTTAAATTTATGCATAAAAGAATTAAACATTTAATTAAAAATATAAAAGATGTCTTTGACATTGATGGAAAAAATAAAATAGCTAAAAGTACAAAATTTGTACAAAGAAAAAGTAATATATAAGCGTTCATAAAAGTAGTAATTAACGAACTGTATTCAAATCAAGTAAAAACATGTAAAATCAATAAAAAAATCTCTAGTAAATTTAATTTTTTAGTTCGTAAATTAAACTATAGTTTATTGAACCCTTATGATATAATTATACATATCATATAGAAAGGTTATGAAAATATGTTAATAGGATATTGTAGAGTTTCAACAAGTGAACAAAACTTAGATAGACAGATAGAAAGTTTAAAAAAATATGGTTGTGAAAGAATATACTGTGATAAAGCAACAGGCAAAAATTTTAATAGACCAGAGTATATAAAACTAAAAGATGCTATTAGATCAGGAGATACTTTAGTAGTGCATGAATTTGATAGGTTAGGTCGTAACAAAAAATTAACCTTAAAAGAAATTCAATACTTTAAAGATATTCAAGTTAGATTGGTAGCATTAAACCTTCCCACTACACAATTAGATACAAATGATAATTTAATGCTAGAAACTATAAATAATATAATTGTTGAATTATATACTATGATGGCTCAAGATGAAATTGATAAAAGAGAAAAACGTCAAAAGGAAGGCATAAAAATAGCTTTAGAAAAAGGTGTACGCTTTGGAAGACATAAAGTAGCATATCCTAAAGAGTGGGACAGTACAATAGAATTAGTTGATAATAAAGTTATAAGTAATGTTAAGGCTATGGAGATATTAGGACTTAAGAAAACTACATATTATAAATTATTGAAAGAGTATAAAAAAAGAGGACAATAACAACTTGCTTGTATTATTGTCTTCTTTTTATGATTTTTGAAAGTTTTTATTTTAATTTAGTAACATGAACTTCATAAAAATCAACTTTATCACGGAAATCTTTGAAATTAAACAACCAAATTTTTTCTATTAAAATTCTACTTTTGACTATTTTATTATTACAGTCTACCTTTAAATTATATTTAGATTTATTTTCTATAATATAATCTTTTAAAATTGTATGTGTAACTGTTACATATTCTTTGCCTACCTCTAAACTATCTATATAGTCAATTGCATTTTTAATAAATTGTTTTCTTGAAAGTTTTTTACCTCCGATCATTTGGATCTTATTACTAAACCTATTTATACCAAAACAGCCTTTAATATTTTTGAACACAATCAAATTTGAAGCCGTACTACAGACTTTGAATACAATTAAACAAAGCATTATCCATATTATATATTTCACCATAAGATATTCCTCCATTAGTTAATAAAAGTAATATACCCATTTATAGATAGAAAGTCAATATTAAAATTTTTAGTCATATCCTTCAAAATATCCTAATAGGGGTAGCATCGGCAAAATGCGGATTTTACACGTTAATCAAAATTAAGCCAGTAATTCCAATTGTCATAGCAATTTTAGTGTTTCTTTGATAAACTATCAAAATCATAGATTTGCTAAATTTTAAAAATGGTTGTGATACAAGTCTATTTGGACACCTCAAAGTATTGATTTTACTTAACTTAGTTAATATTCCAATAGAGTAGACTTCATTGAAACAAATTGTAAAAGATTATATCTTAACGTGTATTTTCCGCAGAATGCCGACGCTACCCCTAATAGCAATTCTAACTTTACTTTTTCTACAAATTTATTTTTTAATTACATACTAGCTAGACAATGAGGACAAAATTCTCCGAAACCTACATAGTCTACATCGTCATATTCTTTTTTTATATCTTTTTCGTAATTCTCCATATCTTCACCTGACATATCATATATTATCTCTTCTATTGTTTCTTCTCTACCATCTAAGAAGTAGATTGTAGCACTATAACAATAACCTTCTATTTCTTCTTCACACTTCCAACATCTATAGTTCATTTTATTATTATCCTTTTAATTTATTAAATTTGGGTATTTTGCAAGGTAATACCCAAACCTTTAGCTACTTAATGTATATGTTCAGTTTGATTTTTAAAGCAATGTCCTTTGTACACCCAGCTTATTCCATCATTTATAAAAGTTGTGTATGTGCTTCCACCTCTTGAATCCCAGCCATAAGGTTCCGATACTTGTAACATATTGCTTCTATATACCAATGGTGGTAAAACATTTAAGAAATGTTCATAAATTTCGTTGTCTACTCTGTCACCTGGTTTAAAATCTGTTCCAAAATCATATTTCCAATCTTTCATAGTTTTTATTTCTATATCTTTAGTCTCCATAATAAATACCTCCTAAAATTTTAACTTCCAAAGGTCAATTGCCACTCCCTCGGAATGTTTCTTGATGCCATGAAGTATTCATTTGGGAGTGCTTTGTCAATGTAATGTAAGAATTTTTTTACTGCAGTTAAACTTGTTTTGCAGCAGTAAAAAAATTATGGAATGAAATTGATAAAGTAAGCGAGTAAATGATATGCTCTTGGTGGCAAGAAACTAACTGTAATATAAAAAACAGAAATATAGGACAATGATACAACTTGCTTGGATCATTGTCCTATATTTTTGTTTTTTGAGAAATTATATTTTATGTTTTAAATGTTTTGCAACCCTGCGGGTACCCGAAAATAGCAACGAGAGGGCATTGATTGTTTAACTGTAGGTGGTTGCTCGCTAGATGAAACGCCTAGAGTTAATTCAATCAATAGCCCTGTCTAAGCGTTACTTTTTGGGTGTAGGATATAGTTGCCCAATATCACTTAAATTTTGCTATTTCTAAAATTACAATGATATTACAAAAGTATTACCACCATATTAAACAAAAATTCCAAATATTTTTTTATTTTATATATACACTTAATTTAATTTATAATGTAAATAAACATAAAAAAGGGGTGACATTATGGCTACAAGATATAAATATATAAAAGACTTATTAGGCGAAAATGATTTAATAGATGTTATTTCTATACCTTTTGGGTACACTTTATCAGCTAGAAAAGATAATGAACAAAACTATGGACTTTACAAAAAAGATGAACAACGATTAAAAATATTAAAAGGTTCTGATATTCCTAGTTCTGATAATGCTTTAGAAAGATTCTTAATTGAAGTTTTAGAAGGAAAAGGAGTAAATAGAAAAATAACAATCTATCTTCCTCCATATAAATGTAAAACTCTTGATTCAAAATATGAAAATTCTGAGTTTGTTTTAAATGATATTAAATCTAAAATATGTAGATATGTAGAAATTCTAAAGAATATTAATCCTGATAAATTTAAATCTTTAGATATTAAAAATTTCAACTTCGAAAATATCAATATAAATTATGATGGTACTATACCTAACTAGGGGTAGCATCCTAAAAATGCGGATTTACAACGCTAAGGCGATTTTATCAAGTATTTGCAATACATTGATCGATTTCAGAATTTTCCTTAAAAAACCAAATTATCTTCAAATGGTTCAACAATATATAGATTAATTTATGAACTGAATAATTAGTATTATTATAGTTGAACATGTTGATTTTGCTATATTTCATATAAAAATAAACCAAGTTCATATAAGTATACTTTTTAGAACTTGGTTTATTTGTTTTTGCTTAACGTTGTAAATTCGCATAAATAGGATTCTACCCCTACCAACCTTTTTATATTGTTTTTAAACTAATGAATTTTAAATTTTATTGCCTTTATCATCTTTTTAAGGGGTTTTATAGGCAACCTCAAACCTTTTATATTAACTAGACTATTGCACCACCTAAAACATCTGAAATTGCTTCATCTAGCTCGCTTTGTATTAATCTTAATTTTAAAAATCTTTTATTATGCCATAATTTTATAACATATACTTATAGGTTCTAACATTTTTATACCGTCCTTGTATTTATTAATTTGGGTATTTTTTAAGGCAATACCCTAACCTCTTATTATGTATTAGCAAATTAAATTTTTTTATTATCTAAAGTATATTATTTTCTTTAAAGCTGAAATAACAACCTTCACCAATTATTATATGGTCTAAAACTCCAATTCCTAAAATCTCACCACTTTTTACAAGTCTATCAGTTATATTTTTATCCTCTTGTGATGGTTCTATATGCCCTGATGGGTGATTATGTGCTATTATAATTTTATTAGCATTACTCAAAATAGCACTTTTAAAAACTTCTCTTGGATGAACTATTGCACTATTTAATGTTCCAATTGAAACTGTTATTATATTATTTATTTCATTTTTAGTATTAAGTGTTAATGCTAAAAAATATTCCCTATCTTCATCTTCCAATAAATCTCTTAAAACTTTATAACAGTCCCAAGGGTGATTTATTTTAACTTTATATTTTTTTTCTGTTTCCTTATCTTTAATCATTTTTATTCTTACTATATCTATATTTTCCATAATTAAAAACCTCCTAAAATTTAACTTTCAGAGGTCGGTTGCCCCCTCCCTCGTGATGTTTCTTGATGCCATAAAGCATCCTTTTGCGAGTGCTTTGTCAATAAAACGGAGGAAATTTTTTTATGCTGCATCACTTGTTTATGCATCATAAAAAAAATTATGGAGTGACATTGATAAAGTAAGCGAGTAAGAGGTATGCTATTTGGGGCAAGAAACTTGACTTCAAATTTAGGTAAATAATAAAAAGAAGGACAATGACCAACTTGCTTGATCATTGTCCTTCTTTTTATTATTTACTTCCTTTTTACTTCCTTTTGTTTTTGTTTTTTGAGTTAAGGATTGCAGAGGAAATAATATATATATAAGTACAATAAAATATTAATTCAGTTGGTTGAGGTACGAAAACAGATAAATTAATTAATTTTATTAGTGCTTATATGTTTATTATTGGAGCGTAAAGCCTGGTTGCTTTAGCAAAACTTCATCTTTATTAAAATAATACTTAATTTCTTACTTATTCTTAGCTTTTAATTCTTCTTCTGATTTAGTTTTTTTGCTATTTCATACTCTCCTGAATCTTCATCTGTATTATCTACTAATATTTTTTCTTCATCTTCATTGTAAATTATTTTCATTTATATGCTCCTTCTAATATCCAATATAAAATATGTTTTATATTAAGTTTATACTTATTTATATATTCTTTTAATACCCTACTAATACGGTCATTCTCTATTGTTATATTATCTAAATCACTTCTATATTACTATTGTAATACTCTTGTTTATAAGCCCTTATATGGTCTCTTCTATAGACACCATTTTTATTTAAAGTTTTATATAATTATTATAATAAAAAATATATAAATTATATAAAACCAACTTATCCGTTATAGCAACTAAATTTAGTTAATAATTCTCTTTCTTCATCAGTTAAATCATCTTCATCAGTTAAATCATCTGCAATGTGAGTAATTGCTTCTTCATCATTATTATTTAATACTTTTTCTTCAATATTAGTTTCAACTTTTTCTTTAGAATCTTTTTTAGTTTCAGTATCTAATTTCTTGTTTTCTGATACAGTTTCTTTTTTAGGTTCTTCTTTTTTAATTTTAGGTCTGCCACTTCTTTTAGTCTTTGATCTTTCTTCCCATTCTCCGTATTCAGCATTTATAATTTCTTTTATACTTGGATTTGCATAGGCTTCTACCGCTCTTTCAACAATATCAACTATTGTAGCACCTTCAAGGCTTGCTTGCATGCTTAATAAAGCATATGTTCGTTTTCTATAATCTATCAATCTTTTAACTTTGTCGTCTGCCATAAATTTTACCTCCTTCGGATTATAAACAGATTCCCCCTAACGGCTTAATCCGTTTTCTAACGAATTAGTATATAAATAAGTTAAAAGGAACTTATTTATATACTAATTTCGTTACTATTAATTACTACTGCTTTTTTCTAATTTACTTTGCTTCTTAAGAAGTTGAAATATTTTAGACTTTGTAAATGCAGATAACCCTTCACTCTCAATTGTAACTGCATATGGATAGTCTAAGTATAGTAACTTCATTTTCCCTTTATTACACACTTCTTCTAATTTCTTTTCAAGTGTCTTTCTCATAAGGATTGAACCCCCACCATAAACTAAAATTAAGTCTATTTCATTGTTAGCTCTTTCAATTTGCTTTTTAGAAATTTTTAATATCTCTGATGATTGTTCTTCTAAATGAAAATCTAATATATTTATAGCATCTGCATAAAATTTATGTGATTTATCCTTTATTACTTGGCTATATTGTTGTCTTGAATATGTAGATAATCTTACTTCTTCTTTAAATTCATCAAGTGAGTTATCTATTCCAATACCTACTCCATTATTTGAACCATGTATAAAATTAGGGTCGAATTTCTTTCCTATAGTCTTTGGATATTCTGTTGTTCCTTCTCCTATTGCTATATGTAATATTCTTCTTTCTTGCCCTTTAAAGTAGTCTTTGTTTAATTTAACATTATAGGCATCAAGATTTTCTTTATTCTCTTCAAATTTTTTATTATAGGCTTCAAATGCCTTATCATCTAAATTTTCTAAAGCGAAAGTTGTTGTAACACCTTCTTGTATGATTTTAACAAATTCAAAATCTATCTCAACCTTAACACTTTTTTTAGGAGTTTCAACATTTAATATGTGTACTCCATTTGTAAATCTTTCAGCAAACATTTCAGCTTTTTTTAATGTGTATTGACTTATTGGTAATGAGCCTGTCATATCAACTTTAACTTTTATATCTTCATCTATTTTATCCTCTTTATATGCTTGCTTAACTGCGAATCCTGCAACTTGTGCAAGTGTATTTATAAATACGATATCACTTTCTGCTTTATCATTATCAATACCAACTTCTATGCTCTTTACTGCTAGTCCACTTTTAAGTGCATAATCTCCTATGTAATAAGTTCCTGTTGGCACTTCATTTGATATTAGATTTATAACTAAATTGCTCTCTATGTTCTCAATAAATAATTCTTGGTCTAATTCTTCAAGGTTTGGTGTTTTTCTAGCTCTTGATATTACATTTGGTTGGCATATTTGAATATCATTGATTATTATATCATGTTCACTATTCCCTGTATCATTTCCTACTTGTAATTTTAACTCGTAACTCATAATTGTTCCCTCCAACATATTTTATAATTTATCTTTTGCATTTATTATCTTTTACACTATCTATTATATGTTATTTTTTACCAAAAGTCAATATAATTATTATAATAATAATTATAGAAATTATATTTTTTATATTAATTATAAACATATTTTTTATAATAATAATTATATTAATTTTAATATAATATGTATTTATATAGGTTTAATTTTAATATCTTAATATAATTTCTATAATTAATATAATAATAAATATAAAAATTATAGAAATTATTTTTATTATAATTAATATTATCATTATATTTATAATTATATTTATAATTTTTATAATAATAATTATTATTTTTTAATATATGTTTAAAACTATTGAAAATATCTGCATATAATAATATAATCTACTTATAATTTATTAAAAGTTTGAAGTTCTCTCAAACTTTTATCTTTTGCAAAAAAGTCTAGGTATTAATACCTAGACTTTTTAAATTTCATATAAACTTTTAAAGAGTGATCTTCTCGGGTAACTTTAAATCTGTAAATAAAAAAGTACCTCTGTCATACAAGTGCAGAAGTACTTTCAACTATATTAATTTAATTCATACTCTAATATATCGTCAAACTTAGATACAATTTTTTTTATACTATTTAAATCTATACGGTAAAAACGCATATAATAAAATCTCTTTGTATATGATGTAAAATTTTCCTCTATATATTTTAGCATCTTTTAAAGACCAAATTACATCATCTAAATATTGATTATTTCTAATTATCCTAAACCCTTTTGAAATTTCAAATATTATATAGGAAATGTTGAAAATTAATGAAATTATAGCTATCACATAAATAATAAAACCTAAATCACTTTGATAAGGTAAAAACAATATAAATAAAAGTGGTACTATACCGATAAGACAATTACAAATATTTTTTTATTTAAAATCCTAGGATTAAAATCTATTTTCATAAAAAACTCCCTCTATATAACTATTTATCATATTTACTTATATACTCTTCTAATGCCATACTAATAAGGTCTTGCTTACTATATTGCTTATACTTATTACAAAAATCATTCCAAGCATCTAAAGATTCACTATGTAATTTTATAGTAGTTGGTTTAATATCCTCTTTAAACTCTCTTATAGTTATTCCCTCCTGTTGTATTACCTCAATTACTTCTGTATTACCATTGTAATAACCTTGCTTATATGCCTGTATCATATCTTTTATATCATCTTCTATAGACATCATTTTATTTTTAAACTTAATTAATTCATGCCATTCCCTCTCAAAATCATTAGTTATTACTAAAGTACTACCTTGACCTTGTGTACTCGGTTCTAATCCACTTACAATCCCTTTATTATGCAATTCATCATTAAGTATGACTTCGGTAATACTATCGTCATTTGATACATATTTTCTTAATTTCTGATTATACTTATAACCATTTTCCTTCATGATTTTTTGTAACCTTTTTTCTCCAATACCTAAATCTTCTCTTATCCTGATCACTGTCTGACCTTCATTCAATTTGTCATTTAAATATGTAATCATATCCGCTATATTTAACTTTAAAAATTCATCCTTAGTAATAATAATCCCCTCCTATAATTAGAATATATAACATATAAATTACTTAAATATTACCAAAGTAATTCATACATGTAAATTACCTTAGTAATACTTAAGTATAATTAATAAAGAAAATATCAAGTACTAAATACCCTAAACCAAAAGTACCAAAGTGAGAAAAGTATTTGTTCTTTTTACAAATACGACGCAACGCGGTAGCCCCATATTATCTACCAAAACATATCAATTTCTTGCTTATGTTTCAATTCTTCTTCATATTCTTTCTCATATTCTTTAATCTTATTTTCTAAAGTCCCTTTAAAAAACTTGTATGAATTAGCTTTTATATTTTCTACTTCATCCCTTTCAAATGTTATCATAATTGCATCATCAAAGGCTTCTGAGTAATGTTTCTCTTTAAAGTTATATTTAGAAAAATCTTTTTTAAATGACCTTAAAGTCCCTTTAGTAAATACAGTTTCATCTGGTATATAAAATTCTATATTTTCTAATAGTTTAGTTTCTGCATTGGTTTCATCTAAATTTTTATCATTAGGTTGTATTATTTCTTTTACTACACTTTTATCAAAGTACTGTCTTTTATCCAAATCTTTTACATGAAAATCTATAGATTCTATAGATCTTCCTTTTCTAACTTCTTCAAACGTAATTTCAAAATAACCTGTAGAATTTAATTCATCTATAGCAGGTATTAAAACTCTTTTTTTGAAATCAGCATATACCTTGTATTTGTTTTCTATAAGCAAAATTCTTTTTATATAATCTAATTTGTAGTTTATAACTTCTTTAGTTCCTGTCCAAGCTCTTAATATATCATAAAATCTTTGTGCATATGTGTTTTTAAGATTCATCCAAACTACTAAATTTATAGGAGTATACCCTTCTTCTAAATATTTATGTAGCAGTCTATGAACATCTGCATCTGCCGTTATTGTAAAGGTATCTTTTTTATCGTTATATGAGGATTTATCTATAAATCCAGCAACTATATAATCTCGACTTCCATCCTGCTTATTTTTCACTAAAAATAACTCTTTTTGTCTTAAATCTGATAAGATTTTATTAAGTCCTTTTATGGTTCTATCGTTTTGTTTTAATACAAGTTTGCTTAATTCCTCTCTGCTAATCTCAACTACCAATCTATCTTTATCTGTGCATTTTTGGAATTTGTATAATAAATATACAAAAACTTTATTATGTATTAATTTTGTTTCATATTTAGAATTAACTAAATCATTATGTTTCATTAAAATTCTAGTACTATCTGTCATAGTTTTTCACCTCAATTGAATTATAACAGTAGTTTTTAACATGGTCAATATTTATTTTTTGTCCATATTAAAGTACCCATTTGTCCATATTAAGGTACCCATTTGTCCATGTTTAAGTACCCATTTGTCCATATTAAAGTACCCATTTGTCCATATTAAAGTACCCATTTGTCCATATTAAGGTACCCATTTGTCCATGTTTAACCTCTGTATCCAAGTTATTCCAATATGTCCAGCTCGTCTAAATACTATTAAATACTATTAAATACTTTTTAAATACTAAAGTAAAGACTAGAAAAGACTAAAACTTATTATTCTTTCCTTTCCTTTACTTTTCTATTCAAAACAAAACAAAAAAATATTTATTTAATTTAATAATTTGTAAAAACTTCCAAATTATACTACAATGATTTAGAAATTTTGATTTTTAATCAATAAATTTAAATTAATCTAATTGGAGGGTAAAATGGGTTTTAATTACATAACAAAAAAAGATAAAACTAAAGACTTATATTATAAAATACCTAAACAGCTTATGTTAGAAAATAAATACAAAAAAATGAAAGATTCCTCAAAAATTTTATATTCAATTTTGTATGAAAGAACTAACTTGTCTATAAGTAAAAATTGGTTTGATAGTAAAAATAGAGCATATATAATTTGTACTTATGATGAAATTCAAGTACTATTTAGGTGTTCAAGGGACAAAGTTTCTAAGTGTATTAAAGAGCTTGAAAGATATCATCTTTTGAAAAGAGATAAGATCAAAGCTAAAGATGGAAATTTAGTTAATGTGCTATACATAGCTTATGTAGATACTTCATCAGAAACATTAGATCAACTTTTAGATAATCATAAATCCAATTATCATAAGTTGAGAGATAAAAATAGAGAATATAAAAGAGATTATGATAAACAGAAAAATAATTTCTTGAAGTCCAAAAAACAGACTACCATTGGAATTACTAATTTTAAAAAATATAAATTAGTTAAACCTAGTAATTTCAATGGTAGTCTTAAAATCAGACTTCAAGAAGTTCAAAAAACAGACTATAGTAATACTGATTTTAATAAAACTAATATTATTAGTATGTATGTATGCAATGAAAATTTAAAAAATAAAAATTTTATAGATAGATATAAAAATTTTTTATATCCGTCATCATATGCTGAAAAAGTTTTACCTATTTTAGAATCAAAAATTCAATTTGATTTATTTGATAAAGTGCTTGTAGATGCCCTCAACAATATTAAAATTAAAAATAAAGAAAATTATATAATTGCTAAATTGAACAAACTAGTTCATTCTGATATTTTGACACTAGATAAATATTTACAAGAAGTGAGTGTTTATAATTATAAACACTTTGAATCTAAGAAAATCCAAAATCCTATATTAAAGCTTTCTGATGATGAGATTAGAGAAAGATATTTATTAGATCAGTGCATCAGTAATGAACTTTTAGAAAAAATTTATTAGAAAAATAAAAAAAATGTATAAATTTGTAAGAAAAAGGGTTTAGTATATTTAATATTATCCGTATACTAAACCTTAGACATAAATTATTTTTCTTTAAAATCATCTTGAGTATATTCAAAATACTGATCAATTGAATGAAATATCTCTCTTTTTGCTTCATCTAGTTTTTGATTTATATCGTTAAACTGCCTATTTATCAAAATCTTTATTTCCATTGGGTTTTTTGGAACAGATGTAATATTTCCAAATGTTAATTCATCCATGCTACAGTTAAATGCACGAGAAATTTCAACTAAAGTATGATAACTTGGTTCAATTAACCCTTTTTCATACTTAGATATACTTTGCTTTGAAACATTTATGTGAGAACTTAATTCTTCCATAGTCAAGCCATGCATTTCTCTTAATTTTGTTAAATTACTTGCAAAGTTACTCTCTTTCAAATTAATCACCACCTTTTACTAATTTATTTTACAACTAAGTTGGAAAAAAATGAATGGAATATGTGTGTATTCTTGCTTTGTCACCTTTAAAAAAAAATGTTCGGTTGACAAAAATAAATAAAAAATGGTAATATATAGGAGTAGGGTATAAAAAATGTAATAATAAATGCATTCATGTCACCTGATTGTAAAAAAAATTAGTTTACAAAAGTTGTAAATTAATGTTAATATTTGATTGAATTGAGTGAATAACTTAACAATTTTAATTAAGTTAAAAAATAATGAAAAAAATTTTTGTTAAATTCACTAAAAAAATCTGAGGAAGTATCAATGAAAAATTTAAAAACATTAAGAGAAAATAAGGGTTATTCAAAAGTAGAGGTATCAAGACACTTAGGAGTAACACCGGAATCAATTGGATATATGGAAAAAGTCAACAGAATAAATATAAAATATTTATCTAAATTGAGTAAGTTATATTCAATAGACTTTGAAGCACTAGCAAATATATGTGAAATTAAAGTTTAAAGAAATGTCACAAAAATCGAAAATTTGTGTAAGTGTATCTAATTGAGAGTTAATAGAAATGTCACAAAAAATGAAAATTTGTATAAGTATATCATCTTAGGCATGGACTTCATTTAATAAATGCCAAATTATGAGGAGTTGTTAAGATTGTTAGGCGAGGAATTAGTAAATAAAAAAAAATTATCACGAAAAGAAAAATTACAAAAAATAGGTGATCTTTATGAGCAAGGGTATACATCTAAACAGATTGCTAGTATATTAAAATCTACAGATTGCTCTATAAGGCAAACTATATGTAGGAATTTTAGTCATCTTAAAGAAGTTCACGACAATAACAAAAAGTTTAATCATGAAAATAGAATGTTAATTGAAAAAACATATAAACAGTTTATAAGCGATAGTGCATTACTAAAACAAAACAGACAAAGTTATAATTATGATAAAAATTATAATTTAGTCTTTAATGAAAAAAGAGGAGCGATACCAAATGGTTTACCAAGTAAATATATGAGAACCAATTAGTTTTATTAAAAATAAAATTAAGATGGTTCTTTTATTTTGCAAAAATTTATATGGGGGTGAATAAATTCATTGACTTTAAATATA
Organism: Terrisporobacter sp.; assembly: GCA_036648085.1. GTDB lineage: Bacteria > Bacillota > Clostridia > Peptostreptococcales > Peptostreptococcaceae > Terrisporobacter. The sequence continues at coordinate 13,902 of JAVXJA010000018.1, read as the reverse complement.
AAAAAAGCTTTGAAAGGAATTAAAAGTTCATATTCTAAATCAAGAGTTACGGCAGATATTGATTCAGATATTGCATATAACTTAATGAGGTATGCAAAAGAAAATGGATATTCAACTAGATCAAATCTAATAAAGTATATAATTTATAATTGGGCAAATGATTCAGATTTTCATAAATGGATAAATGAAAATAATTAAAAAAGTCTACTATTTTTTTTTAGTAGACTCTAAAAATTGTTCTATTGCCATATCTAGAATTTTAGATATTGGTATTTTAGTTTCAGCAGAATACTCTTTTAGTTGTTTATATATGTCTGTATCAAGTGCTGAACCAATTGGAGTTCGATTTTTCAAATCTTTTCTACCCATTTTATCACCTCAAAAACATTATAAGAAATTTTAAAACTTATTGCAACTGATATCAGTTTATAGTACAATCTAATTAAGAAGTAGATATATAGTATAAATTGATAGTAATGTAAAAATATAGAAATATGGTAAAATATAGAGGATTAGGTTGAAAATGACAGGAGGGTAAAATTATGAAAAGAAAGATTATAGCGGGAAGTATAGCATTAGCAGTAATATGTGGGGTTAGTGGAATCGTTTATAATAATCATATACAAGCTCAAGAAGCAAAACATAAACAAGTTTCTAAAGTGAAAAACGATGAAAAGACTAATAAAAAAGATGTTAAATCATCAAGTGATGAAAGTAAAGATAAAAAAGATAAAGAAGTAGTTAAAGGATCAAGTGATTCAATTAGTGATAAGAAAACTGCTACCCAAATAAATGATTCAAAGAATGATAATAAAACAAATAAGTCAAGTAGTAATGAGAAGCAATCTACATCATCAAATAAGTCAAGTAGTAATGAGAAGCAATCTACATCATCAAATAAGTCAAGTAGTAATGAGAAGCAATCTACATCATCAAATAAGTCAAGCAGTAATGAGAAGCAATCTATATCATCAAATAAGTCAAGTAGTAATGAGGAATCATATACACCATCAAATGATTCAAGTAGCTCAAGTAGTAACAATAAGCCATCTAATGATACAAATATCTCAAGCAGTAATAATAAATCATCTAATAATGATTCATATACAGATGGGGTAGATTGGGACAAGATAGGTAATGATTTTGAAAATGCAGAATGGGAGCATGTTGGTTCAGGGGAAATTGAAAAAGGCGGAAATACTTATGATCAATGGGAATCAAAATAATATATAAAAAAGAGCTATTCAATTTAATGAATAGCTCTTTTTTATATATTATAAGAATTTATGGAGGAAATATATGAAAATATGCAAAAAAATATTTATCACTTTGTTAGTAATTTTATTGAATTTTAATACGGTAATGGCACTTGAAGGAAATACTAGAGTTGAATACTTTGGAAAGGTAAAATATAGTTACTATACTGTTGGGAGATTTAAAGTAAATGGAGATTGGGCTTTTTGTATGGATCATATAAAGCCGACACCTCCAACGGGGGCTTCATTTGATTCAGGGGCTGTTTACCACAATGAAGCTATAAGAACAATTTTATACTATGGATATGATGGTGCAGGTAATATTATAGGAAATAGTGATGCTTCTTTGGTTGCTACGACATTAGCATTAGATTCAGTAATGAATAATAATTATTCATCAGGTAGGAACACAGTACCAGGATATTCTGTATTAATAGAACATGCAAAAAAACAAGATGCTCCTAGTCGTATTGCAAGCTTTAGTAAAAATAATATAGATAGTAATGTAGATGGTAACAAGCAAGTATCAGAACCCATAACTTTTAATGCAGATTATAGAAACTCTATTACTTTACCAATAAATGCAGGCACTACTATAGTGGTCGATGGGCATTCATGTACAAGTGGAAGTGTAACAATTAAAGGTGGACAAACATTTTATGTTACTGCTCCTTTAGATTATACAAATAATGTAGTTTATGAAAATATTAAACCTAATTTAAAAGAATTTAACTCTATGTTATTTATACCATCTAATCCTAGCTTACAAAGATTAGGTAAAAAGATGGAAACAGACCCAGCACCAATGCAAAGATTAAGCATTGATTTTAAAGCTAGAAAAAGAAATGTAACTATTTTACATAAAGATAGGTATGATGGAAGCCTTTTATTGCAAGAAAATAATGAACAAGATATAGGCTCATACTATAGTTATTCTCCTAAAAATCCATTGAGCAAAGATGGAAAGTTATTTATTCCTGAATCAACTGATAGTCAAACAGGTAATATGCCAAATGATGACTTGACTTTAACTTTTTGGTATAACTTAGAAAGAAATATAAATATACAACATATAGATGCTAGAGATGGAAGTTTAATAAAACAAGAAAGTGATACGAAACTTAGAGGACAACAATATAGTTATTCACCTAGAAATGATTTGAAAAAAGGGAGCTCTACATATAGACCTATTTCAAGTGAAGTACAATCAGGTACAGTTGGTAATGATGATATAACAATTAAATTTTACTATGATGTACCTTTAATACAAACAGGATTAAAAAAGATTCAAATATACACTGCTTTAGCAAGTAAGGGATTGCCTGTAAAGGTGGAACTAGATAAAAAGTTTATATACGATGAATCCGTAGCTGATATGGCATCAAAGATTAAATTAACCCTATATGATGGGAATAATGAGGTAACTTCAAATGAGTATACTGCTAAGACATTACCTGAAAAACTTGATATGACTATTCCTTCAGCAAATTTAAAAAAGGATTCAAAGAAATCATATACTCTAAAAATAGAGGGATATGATAAAAATTCAGTAGATGTAATACCAAATGCAGATAGTCTAATTACAGATGGTTATACATCAAGTCAAAAAACAATTAAAGTAGATTCTTCAAAGGAAAATAAATTAGATTATAAAGCAGTGGTAATGACAGAAAGAGAAGTCGGAAAATCTATGAATGTTTATTATGAAACATTAAACATGCCTTTGGAGAAAATAAAAAGAATGCGAACAGGTTATGGATTTAAGATGCCTGTTGATTTAATTTATACAAATGAGATAGGATCATCTGACCTAGACTTTTCACTAGAAATGAAAGTTCCCGATAAGCTAGTAGATAAAAGTTACATTGAGTATGAAAGTAAAGATAATATATCTAATATTAATTTAGAGAAAACTTATAACAATTCATCTACTAATAATAATTTAACTACATCAAAACAAAAATTTGAATTAAAACATGTAAATGTTGAAAAAAGAACAGGACATTTATTTAGTAATGAACAAGTTGAAAATAAAGATGAAAGAATAAAATATGAGCTTAAAAATGGAGATAGAAAATTCTATTTGCCAATTTGGGGAAGAATAGGTGACTATAAGGTTAAAGTAGAAAGTCCTAGAGCTATGGGGGTTAATAGATTCAATGTAGAGTTAGGATATGATGTGAATGTTTATGCACATATGTACGCTCACATGGATTCAGAAACTATTTCACAGGATGCAATTATATTAGAGCCTGTTAATGCAGATGATCCATTCCCTAATGGAATACCAAAAGGTTGGACAGGTGAAGATATAAAAGCATTAAAAGAAATGTTAAATGAAAAACTTAATAAAGGTGATTTAAAAATGGATGATATTACTCATAAAAAATAATAGATTTTTAATAAATATAATTTTTATTGAAAGGGATAGTAGTATGCTAAATGATAAAGAAAAAATTTTAATATGTCATATAATAGATATGGAACTTATGAGATTAGTAAGATTAAGAAGTGATAGTAAAAATGTTGGATTATTTGATTCAGTATATAAAAATCATATAGCAGAAATAAAAAACATAAAGCATAAGCTTAAATAAAATTATATTATGGAAAAAAGAGCTTGAAATTAACTAATTTTAAGTTCTTTTTTATTTGGGTTTTATTAAGTTTAGAGAATAAGCGGAAGGGGTGATATAGTGAGAGGTTTTATTTTAACTATGATTATGATATTTATAGCCTTCTACTTAACAGTAACACAAATGTTTATTTCTATAGAAAGTTTTAAAAGAGATTCTATTATTCACACAATGATTGAATCTGCAAAGATAGCAAGTGTTGTTAATTTAGATGATAGTGCTAGAGTTGAGGAAAACTATGTAGATATAACAGATGTATCTTTTGAAGAGGGATTTGAAAAGTTATTCCATAAAAATTTAAATATAAAAGTTGGGATAAAGGATATTTCATATAAGTATTTGAGAGATAAAAACGGTAAGATTAAAGCCGTAAAGGTTAAGATTACTGATAGTAATAATGCAGAATATCAAACAGTTTTAAAAGAAAACACAACGGATATAAAAAATTAAAATATTAAGAAAGGATATATAAGTATGGCATTAGTAAATGATAGTATTTTAGATGGTATAAAGAAAGATTTAAAAGATAACTACGCTGAGTTATATTTAGATGCTTTCTCAAACATAGAAGCAAGAGAGATATTAAAAGATATGTTAAGAAAGAACCATCAACCACTTTTAAGTGATGATGAAAGATTAGAATATGTAATTCAAGAGACAGTAGGGCTTGGAGTAATAGATGATATTTTAAATAAATATCCATTAGTTACAGATATCTCATATAATGCAACAGATTTAACGATAGAAACTCCTGAAGAAAAGTTTATTTATGAAGAAGGAGTTGAAGAAGATTATGTTATTAAAATTATACAAAAGTTTGCAAATGCAGTCGGAAAAGAGTTTACACCTAAAAGTCCGATACTAGACGCTTCTTTTAGTAATTTAAGAATAAATGCAGTACATAAGGTCAATTCCCCGTATGGAACGACAATGTCAATAAGGGTTACAAGACCACGGTTGGCTTTAAATGAAGATAACTTTGAAAACTTTGCTCCAATGTATATAGTGGATTTATTTAAGGCTATTATAGAAGTTGGAAGTAATATAGCTATATCAGGTGAAACTGGAACTGGTAAAACGGAGTTACAAAAACTACTAGTTGGATTTATTTTAGATCACCAAAAAATTGTAACGATGGAAGATACACTAGAAGGACATTATAAAATTTTATTCCCTGATAAAGATATAATAAGTTGGCTTACTACAAACAGTATATCTTTTACTGATTTGATTAAAGCAGCACTAAGAAATAACCCAACTTGGATTATTATATCAGAAACGAGAGGAAAAGAAGCGTATGAAATGATTCAATCTGTATTATCAGGACATAGGATCATAACAACATTACATGCAGTAAATGCAAGAGCAATACCTACGAGACTTGTTAATATGGCTAAACAAGGTTATCAAGTTGAGGAAGCACCTCTTAGGGGTGATATTTATAGGTATTTTGATTTTGGGATTCATATAAAAATGAAAAAAATCAATGGCAAAACGGTTAGATATCTTTCAGAAATTGTTGAGTACCTAGATGGTGAAAAAGCAAACACCGTATTTGAAATGAAAGTTGAGGGTGATAAATTTACACCACAAATAGGAGTACTTAGTGATAGTTTTAAAAATAGATTAATTGAAATTGATTCAGATTATGAAGGATTACCTAAAGAGAAATTTCAATAAAATTTAATGTAAGGAGGTCGATTTAGTGGTTTTCAAAAAGAAAAAAATATTAACAATAGATGAATTAAATGCTTATAGAATAGCTTATGGAAATCCAATGAAAAGAAATGAATTATTTTTATCTCTTACAGTTCCATTTGCAGTAGCATTTTTCTATACATTTATTTTATTTTACTGTTGGTGGTTATCACTTATAGTAGGTATTGTAGCGATGGGATATTCTTATACATGTATTATTCCACAACAAGTAAAAAGAGTTTATGAAAATAATGCTTTTCGTGAAAAGAATAATTTTGTAAATAATATGACCCAAATTTTAACCAATAATGATAAGACAGTATTACAAGCATTAAAGACAGTTGCAGATAGGTCTAATGGAGAATTTAAAGAAGATTTATTAAAACTGCAAGCTAAAATAGTCGATGGGAATAATCAAGATATTCAAGATTCTTTCCAATGGTTAGCAAATAAATATGAAGATGATGTAATATTTTCTTTATATGTAGAGCAAATAACTACTCTTGTAATTGAAGGACGTAATAACATAGAAACATTGAAAGATATTAAGACATATCATAATGAAATAAAAAAAAGACAAGAAAAGTTCTTTATTCAAAAACAACAAAAAGCACGAGATTTTAAGTTTATGTGTAAAGTAGGCGTTCTTTTTATTGCTACTATAACTATTTCATTTGGGTTTAAACAGTTTATAGAAGTATATGCACATAATCCTATTGGTTGGGTATCTAGTTTGCTTTATTTACTAATATTAGCTAAAACATATCATACATTCTTACAAAGAATGGGTGATGATAGTGTTATGGAGGTGAAAATATAAACATGGAAATAAAAGAACATAAAATAATATGGCATAAATTAGCAGAGAAAGACCTATATAAAATATTTAAAGAGCTAAGATATACTGATGAAATGTTTATTAAATTTCAAAAAAATAGATTTAAGAAATGTGCTTTATTCTTAATAGCTGGATTTATGTTAGGATTTATAAAAATACAGTTAGTTTTAATAGGTGTTATTTTAGCATTATTTCAATGGACTAGCGAATATAAAAAATTAAAAAGTTATTACAATAACTCAATTTTTAAAAAGCAATTAACTTTTTCTAAATTTACGAGAATGTTAATACCTTATTTATTGCAATCTAATGCAACTTTATATAACGTTTTTAATAAAATGTTAATTAGGCTAGAAGATGGTTATGTGAAAAGTTGTTTAGAAAAACTTATACTAGAAATGAATGATAATCCAAATTCAGAACAACCATTTAAAGAATTTGCTTTAACTGCATCAGGAACAGATCAAGCAGTTTTATTTATGACAACTCTTTATGATTATCAACAAAACACTTTTGATGGCTCTGTTATTACAGAACTTGGAAGAATGGCTAGTGAGCAACTATTTAATGGAGTTGATGAAATCATAGATTTTAAGCTAAGAAAATTTAATATGTTTCCTACTAAAATAACAATGCTTAGTATAATAATTATTTTTGGTTATATGATATCAACATTCATTCATTTATTTAAAGACTTTTTATTAGGAAGTGCATAGTAAAATTAAAAATATTATTTTGGAATGAGGTGGTATTTTGTTAGAAGGTAGTATAATGGCGAGTGTAAAATTATATATATTTGCTATTTTAATTACATTTATAGTTGCTATATCTATATTCTGTTTTGAAGTAAATCAAGTAAATAGCTTTAGGAGTTATGTTGATGTTCAAATTGAAAGAAATGGAGGTCTAACTGCTAACGCTATAACAAATATAAATACATATAATGAAAAAAATTATAAAGGGAAGTTTACTGTAAATAGTGATCAGGAAAATCAAAAATTGGGATATGGTTCAATTATCAATTATCAAATAATAGGCAAATATAAATTGTTATTTTTAAATTTTGATACTCAAAGCTATCCAATTAATGGATCATCAATTTCACTTATACGATAAACAAGTAAATTAAGAGTTAAATAACCTCTTAAATATAAATAAAAAGGAAGTGGAATATGTTAGGGAATAATACAGAAAGTGATATTTGGTCAAAGGTAATCTTAACACTTGGAGGAATTGCCTTAGGTCTAGCAACAATAACAACTGTAGTAGTAGTAGGATTATTCGTAGGTTAAATAAAATTAATTTGAAAGATATATATTAAAGACATAAATAATATGTCTTATTTTTATGCAAATGAAAGTAAGAGTTTAAATAGGCTCTTAAATATAAATAAAAAGGAGAGATAAAATATGTTAGATCAAAATACAGATAGGGGTTCTTGGGCAATGATAACTTTAGTGTTTGCAGGAATTGCATTAGTATTAGTTAAAGCAGGAGGAAATGAAGTAGGTAAGATGGTTTTAGATAACATAAAAGCATTATTTGTAGGTTAATAAATTAAAAATTAATTTGAAGAAGAAAGAGTTAAAGACATAAATAATATGTCTTATTTTTATGCAAATGAAAGTAAGAGTTTAAATAGGCTCTTAAATATAAATAAAAAGGAGAGATAAAATATGTTAGATCAAAATACAGATAGGGGTTCTTGGGCAATGATAACTTTAGTGTTTGCAGGAATTGCATTAGTATTAGTTAAAGCAGGAGGAAATGAAGTAGGTAAGATGGTTTTAGATAACATAAAAGCATTATTTGTAGGTTAATAAATTAAAAATTAATTTAAAAGATAAAATAGAGATTAAAATTAATCTCTATTTTATCTTTTTAAATTATTGATATAAGAAAGGAATTAATATAATGGCAAAACCAAATAAAAATGAATTAAAAAGAGCTAAGGATTTAGCTGAAAAATTATTAGAAGCAAATGGTATAGACCCTGATGAATGGTTATATGAACAATATCTTAAAGTTCAAAGTGAAAATGCAGATATTATTGAAAGTGCAATGAACTTCTATCTATCTCATCAAAGAGGAGAAAGTAAACCATTTTTAGGTAGTCAGTTAGAAAATGATTCAGAAATTTAATTAAAAGAAAAGGCGGTAATTTTTATGAATGAAATAGTAAATATTATTTCTTATGGTATAAGAGCAATTCAGGTAATAGCAGTCGCATGGGCTGGATTTAAATTAGCAGTATATGGTACTGCATACATGAGAAAAAATTCTCAAAAAGTTGAAGAAGCAAAAGACGGTATAAAAAATGTTATTGGCGGTTTAATTATTGTTTTAGGATGCGAGGCAATAGTACAGTTTCTAAAAAGTGGAATGAACTTTTAATTTAAGGAGTATAGTGGATGATCTATGTTAAGTTTAAAATAGATAAAAAATTAAAAAAGATTATATCTTCGAATAAAAGATATTCATTGAAAGAAGCATCTGCTTTATTATCCAAAGTAGAAATTCATGCTAAAGATAATAACTATGTAGGAGCAATAGAGTATTCTATCTTAGAAAAAAATAATTTATTATTTAGAGATAGTTATTCGCCTCAAGAAGGAAAACCTACTAATATTATTTTGCTTGTTAGGGAAACTTTAAAGACTGTATTTAAAGATTCTCCTCAAGTAGAAAAAGATTTATTACTTGAAAAACTTGCTAAATCAATAACTGAAAATACATTAGAACAAGAAGAAGATAGAAAGCAACAGTTAGAGTTGAAACTTAAACAAGAAGAAGAAGATAAAAAGCAACAACTAGAGTTGAAACTTAAACAAGAAGAAGAAGATAAAAAGCAACAACTAGAGTTGAAACTTAAACAAGAAGAAGAAGATAGAAAGCAACAGTTAGAGTTGAAACTTAAACAAGAGGAAGAAGATAAAAAGCAACAATTAGAGTTGAAACTTAAACAAGAAGAAGAAGATAAAAAGCAACAACTAGAGTTGA
>JAVXJA010000018.1:0-4374 GCA_036648085.1 Terrisporobacter sp. | reverse complement strand
AAGAAGAAGAAGATAAAAAGCAACAACTAGAGTTGAAACTTAAACAAGAAGAAGATAAAAAGCAACAACTAGAGTTGAAACTTAAACAAGAGGAAGATAAAAAGCAACAACTAGAGTTGAAACTTAAACAAGAAGAAGAAGATAAAAAGCAACAACTAGAGTTGAAACTTAAACAAGAAGAAGAAGATAGAAAGCAACAAGCAGAGTTGAAACTTAAACAAGAAGAAAGAATTAAGAGAGAAAAACAACAGGCTGAATTAAAAGTCTTAGAAGAAAAAAAGCAAGTTGAAAAAGCTAAAAAAGAATTTATTAATGATATTAAGAATGACTTTAAGAAAGAGTTGAATAAAGATAAATTATTAAAAAAGTATATTAAAACAAATGAAAACTTGAAAAAATCAAGGTATACACACAATAATAAATTCAGTTTTGTTAAAGCGTGTTTAATAGTGTGCTTCCTTCTAATAGGGTATTCTTTTTACAATTCTTATATAGTAAATGGTGGGCAAGTACCTATTTGGGTTAGTGAAATTAATAATAAATTTGAAGGAATTAAATATATAATACTTAATTAGAGCAAAAGACTACTAAAATTTTTTAGTAGTCTTATTAAATTTATAGAATATGTAGAAGGTATTATATTGTAAATAAGATGTAAATAGGAGTGATAATTTGAATATAGAGCATAACCAATGGAAAAAAATTTTTGCTAATAAGTATATACTATTAAGTTTATACTTTCTTACATTGATAGCTGCAACTTTAGCAATTAACTTTGTTTTAAATGCAGTTATTAGTATTCCGGCTTTAATAAATACTTTTAAAACTTTTTCAGTAGAGAATCAGGTAAATCCTCTTTCAATAGTTTCTATGAAGTGGATTTTTATTTTTCAACTGAAATTTTGGTTTATTTACATATTGGCATTTGCTATTATTACTGTTTCTGTATTTTTAAAGCTATATAAAGTTCATTCAGCATTTAAAGATATAAACAAAGGTACTAAGGGCACTGCTAGATGGACAACAATAGAAGAAATAAAGGAAACTTATAAATTGGTTCCAGATAATGATGAAGAGTATGAAGGTGAATCAGGAGTACCAATTGTTCACCATGAAGATAACCTTTATGTAGATACTAACAATACTAATACATTAGTAGTTGCATCTACACAGTCAGGTAAAACCGAGTTATACTCATACCCTTATTTAGATATAGTAATGAGAGCAAAGGTAAAAGATTCAATTATAGTTACTGATATAAAAGGAGATATGCTTAAAAATACTAAAGAAGAGTTTATTAAACATGATTACCTGGTATATGTTTTAAATTTAATGAATCCATACCTAAGTATAGGATTCAACCCACTTGAGCGTGTAAAACAAGCATATATTAAAGGGGATTATGCTAAAGCTCAAATGCTTTGTAATACATTTTCGTATTCAATATTTCATAATCCAAATTCAAAAGACCCAATGTGGGAAGAGAGTGCAATGGCTTTAGTAAATGCTTTGATATTAGCAGTTTGTGATATCAATATTAAAGAAAATACACCTGAAAAAATAACTCTATATACAGTTATAATGATGCTAACTGATTTAGGAACTAAGTTTGATGATGATGGGTATTGTAAGTTAGATTCTTTCTTTGATTCATTACCGTCAACTAGTCCTGCAAAGCTACAATATGCAACTATTCAATTTGCTCAAGGAAAAACAAGAGGTGGGATTTTCACATTAGCAATGGGAAAATTAAAAAATTATACTTCGGATGCTATAGCAAAAATGACAGCAATTAATACCTTTGATATAGAGAAATTAGCATATGGAGAAAAACCGATTGCTTTATTTATAGTATATCCTGATTGGGATGACTCTTATTATAATATTATATCAACATTTTTATCACAAGTATCAGCCGTACTTTCTGAAAAAGCCACATTATCTAAGGAATCAACATTACCAAGAAGAGTAAGACATCTATTTGAAGAGGTAGCCAATATCCCGCCTATTGAGGGACTAGATAGAGCTTTAGCTGTCGGTTTAAGTAGAGGACTTGTCTATACACTAGTCATACAAAATGTAGCTCAATTAGAAGAAAAATACGGAGAAAAAATGACTAAATCTCTTATGGGTAACTGTGGGAATCAAATTTATATTATGTCAGATGAAATGGAAGATGCAGACGCATTTAGTGCAAAGTTAGGAACTAAAACAGTTGTAACAAGAGATAGACAAGGAGAAGAGTTAAGCATTGAAAAGACTATATCAGAAAAAGAAGATAATAGAGATTTAATGATGCCTGATGAACTTAGAAAGTTGAAAAAGGGTGAATGGGTTGTACTAAGAACTAAGAAAAGAGAAGATTTAAAGAAAAATAGAGTTGAGCCTAATCCTATTTATGCATCAATTAAAAATGGCACACAAATGTTACATAGATATGAATATTTAATGCACCGTTTTAATCATAAAATGACATTTGAAGAGTTAGGTATTGAATCAGATCATAGATATATAGACTTACATAAATTAATTATTAATTTTGATGATGAAAGTAAGTCTGAAGAAGAAAGTTATAATAGTCAAAAAGAGGACTGCAATAGCAATGAAAATGAAAAGATTGAGGTTGAATATAAAACTTTAATTAATGAGTTAGTTTCATCTGATAAATATGACTATATAAAAATGATAGTAAAAAAATACTTATCAGATGAAGATTATAAAGACTTTACACAAATAACATATATAGGAGAATTACAGGAATTTTTTAATAATCCTGATAAGATAGATATTTATAAAAAAATAGAAAGACACCTTAATTAAAAAGGGGGAGGAAAAAATTTGTCTGATGCACAAGTCATTGAAACATTAATATCATTTAAAGATATACTTGGAAGTTCTTCAATATGGTCTAATGCTTTTAGATTTTTCATGTGGTATTTAAACTTAGGACTATCAAAAGTAGTAGATTTACTTTCGAATAGTTTAAGTGAAATCTATAGTGCAATGAATTTCTTTAATAGTAAGTATGTAAATGATTTTATAGATAAGTACATAGTAGTAATTTTTGCTTTTGCATCACTTGCATTAGCAGTGTTAGGATGGAAAATTATAATAAAAAAAGAAAATAGTTACAATAAGATTATTACAAATGCTTTAATTGCAGTTACTATATTTGTAGTTTTGCCTTGGGGTATGCAACAAGGTGAAAGTTTAGTTAAAGCAGGCGTTAGTTTATTAGATGGAGATATAAGTAAATCAACTAAAATATTTAGTTCAAATATAACCGATTTATATATAGTAGATAAAAACGGATGGAAAAGTCAAAATCCCCAACCTAAGAATTATATAAAAGATGATGTTAGTTTATCATTTTTAAATATAACAGAGCAAATGGATACAGGAGGAATTTTTACATCTACAAAATTATCGGACAATGGGTCTAAAATCTTAAAGCATAAAGTTAGCGATGCGTCAGGTGAATATAAATTAGAAGAGTTAAAATCGCATCTTGTTTATGAAGATGAAGGATATTATCGTTATTCGTGGCACCCATTTTTCATTTTTATAGAATTAGGTACTGTAGCTCTAGTTCTATTTTTCACATGCTTTAAAACATCACAATTAATACAAGAATTAGGAATACTTAAAATTATTGTACAAGGTACGGCTTTAACTGATATTGAAACAGGGCAAAGAAATAAAAAACTTATAGAAAAGATAAGAAATACTTTTATTATTCTATATATAATAATGCTTTTATTAAATATATATCTTTTATTTATAGATTTTGTAACAGCATCTAAGATTTCAAAACCGACTCAACTAATTATGATTTTAGCATCAGGTATGCTTGTTATAGATGGGCCAAACTTCATAGAAGAAATATTTGGAATAGATGCAGGTTTAAAAAGTGTTGGAAGATCAGTAATGTCTATGGTAGCAGGTGCTAAAGGGGCTAAAATGCTTGCTAGTGCTATTGGAAAAAGTGCATCAGCAGTAGGGAGGGCATCAATAGGAGCATCAAAAGCAATAGGAAAAACTGCATTACATGCATCAGCGGGATTTAAGGGTGCTCTTGATGGATTTAAAGAAAGTAGTGATAAGGGGACAGATAATAACTCAAATGGTGGTAATTCAAGTCCATTATCAGGTATGTCAAATAATAACTCAACACAAGAGGATAAAGGCGAGAAACCTAATAATACATCACAAGAGGGCAATACAGGAGCAACTCCATCATCAGATTTAAATAGCAATAATGTATCACAAGAAAGTAATACAGGAGCAACTCCATTATCAGATTTAAATAGCAATAATGTATCACAAGAAAGTAATACAGGAGCAACTCCATTATCAGATTTAAATAGCAATAAT
>JAVXJA010000017.1:7109-51018 GCA_036648085.1 Terrisporobacter sp. | reverse complement strand
TGGTATAAAATCAAGGAAAAAGCATAGAAAAACAGTTTTTGATATCCTAGAAATTATTGAATTAAAGGCTGATGAAATAGAAAAAATTGCAATTTAATATAAATTAAATATCAAATATACCTTAAATTTAAGAACAAAAGTCTTAAGTTCTTTTTAGTGTACCTAAAAATATAATCAAGATGATTTATGATAAAATAATATTTAATTTCTTGTAAAAACTCAAATTAAATAAGCAATCAAACAATTTATATATGTTGATATATCTTAGGTTGACGGCTATGGACGCTACCCCTAGTATATCAATTATATGCTCACGCATTTCTTTTCTAACTCTATGCCACTTCTCTTTTCTGAATTCTTCGAAGTGATTTTTTAATATTATATTTATGATTTTATCACTTTTATATTCTCTGTACCTACTCATATCACTATTATACATAAGTTTTCCACAGATTTAAAAGCATTATAATACCCTTGTAATTAAAAAAGGGCTATAACTTGATCAAGTTATAGCCCTCACAAAAATTAATTATCACACATAAAATAATCTGAAGAATACACAATTATATTGCCACACTAATTTTATTTTGAACAACAATCTAATGGACGATTTGTATCACAAGTAGACTTGTAGCATTCTCCATTACAACTTGGTTTATATCTGAAATTAGCAGTATTTTTTGCACACTCAGATGCCTTTTGACCATAAAAACTGGCAAGGTCTAATAAATTACTCGCCTCAGCATCAAGCTTACGAGCCTCATCCCATACTATATTAGCTTTTGCACAAAGTTGCTTAGAGTTTTGGTCTAACCTTTTAGATTCCTCTGATAATTCCTTAGACTCACAAAGTAATTTTTTAGACTCTTCATGTATACATTGAGCTTGATGATATAACTCATCCGACTTCTTTTTATACTTGTCGCAATCTGACATATTTCTTATATCAAAATCACAGCAAGTGTATATTTTTTCACCTTCACATTTTCCAATATAACTATTCATAGTTTTATACCCTCACTTATTAAAATTAAGGCTCTATTTCCTCTTTTTAGTATATGTCATCTGCAAAATATCGGTTACATATAGGTACTAAAAATCATTCACCGCACAAAAGTTTATAACATAATATATACTATCACCTAAAATAATAAAAAAATTTGCTCAAGTTACATATTATATGTAATGTATAAAAAATAATAGGAGTGTGAAAATAAATGGCAATTTTATTTTATCCAAAGTCAGATTCAGCTCCAATAGTAGGGGGAGCTTTTCCTGATCCAAATTCTATATTAATAGAAAAATTTCCAGATAAAAAATATGCAGATATTGAAGAATTTATAATATATACTATTACAGCTACTAACCTTGGGGACATACCTGTTGAAGATATAATTATAACTGATGAAATACCCTATGGAATAGCTTTTGTACCTGGAAGTATAACATCTAATATGGATTATAGTGGAGATAATCCATCACTAGGATTATCTATAATAAACCAAATAGAACCTAATGAAACTCTGATAATTACCTATAAAGTCTTAGTTGGAAGTAAAATACCAAGTCCTAATCCAATAGATATTATTATTAATCATGCTGATTTAAATAGTTTACAAAACTTTACAAAAACTGCTGATAAAGAATATATAGACATAGGTGAATTTATAACTTATACACTTAACATTAAAAATACTGGAAATGTACCTGCTAACAATATAATGATAAATGATTCTATCATTTTAGGGATGGAATTTGTTCCAAATTCTATAACTTCTGATGTAGATTTCTTAGGAGATGACATCAATGAGGGGATATTATTGACCAATCCAATATTCCCAGATGAAAGTGCTACTATAAATTTTAGGGTTAAGCTAATCTCAAAACCTGCTACAAATCCAATAGAAAGCACTTCTACACTTAGCTACGACTATACAATAGACCCAGATATTTCAAATTATGGACTTGGAAGTTCAATGGCAACAGATAGTACTCCAATATATAACCATGGAGAAATAGGTAGTGCGACTTTATCCTCAAATAAAATAAACAGTACTCCAGGTGATTTTATACTTTATACAGTTTGTATTACTAATACAGGAAGTGTTGATATAAATAATATTACTTTAAAAAACCCAATTCCCAATGGATGTGAATTTATTCAAGAAAGTCTTGTTTTAAAAGGAAATTCATATACACCCAAATATTCATATAACAGGAAATCCCCATTCAAAAAGAACTTTACTATAAATGAAATAAATATTGAAACAGTACCAAAAGAGACTACATTAAAAGTTCTATTTATGGTCAAGGTACTATCTACAACATCTACTCCTATAAAAAATAAAATATCAATAGATTATTCTTATATTAAAAAACCTGATAATCAACAAATAGAAAATTCAATTTCAACAAATGGTTTGAGTATAAATATATTAAATGCTGGTATTTTAGTAATTGAAAGTGCAGATAAAGATATTGCTGTGGTAGGGGATACAATTAGGTTTATGATTGAAGTTACTAATATCCAAGAAATAGACCTAAGCAAGCTAATAATTAAAAACTTATTACCAAAAGAATTAGTATTTAAAGGTAACTTAATAATCAATGGAGTTTTATCAAGGCAAAATATAGATACAGGAATTAATATTGAAAGTTTACCCATAGATAAAACTTTAGTGATATCATTTGATGCTCTAGTATCTGGTTTTCCAACAAATGGTGTGATAACAACATTATCAACTTTTAAATTTGGATATATTGTAGACAAAGTCCTCTTTAGTAAGGTTAATCAAGGTAATATCGTTAGTGTCGATATATATAATCCTAGTTTATTAATAACAAAATCAGCTAATAGAAAAAATCTATCTTTTAGGGATAGAGTAACTTATACTGCTAAGCTTACTAATAATGGAAATATAGATGTTGAAAATGTAATTTTTTATGATAAATTACCTTTTGGGAGTAAATTGGTTGATTATAGTTTAAAAATTAATGGAGTAACTTTAAAGAAAATAAATTTAGATTTAGCCTTAGGCATTAGTATTGGAAATATATCTATAGGTGTTTCAGATACTATAGAATATACAGTAGAGCTAATTCATCCAAGCATGTCTATGAAACTTACAAGTTCAGCCTATGCAGACTTTAATTATTATCTTCCTAATAAAGAATTTGGTATTATTAATATGAAACCAACAATTGAATCTACATCTACATTGGATATAAATATTACTAATTTTAGAGAAATTAAAATATCTGATGAATTTAAGCTTTTGCCTAAGAGTCCAGATATAAAGCATGTATCCAATATTATTGGAAATATTGAAATAAACACTTCTTATGTAATTCAAGTACCGTCAATAAATAATTTTAAAGATAATAATATAAAACAATATAAGCTCATTATTAGAGGTATTTTTAAGTTAGAAGTATATTATAAGTCTGTTGATGAAGGTCAAAATACTTATAAATCTAATTTTATTGTCCCGTTTGAAACATTTATTATACTTCCTAATAGTTATAATTTTGGTCAAGATATAGAAACAGATACATTTATAGAAAACATTTCTTATAATATTTCTGGCAGTAAAAAATTATCTATTGATAGTATTGGATTTATATATATTAATGTAGTTAATTATAAGCTATAGAATTAAAATTTATAATGTGCTTATATATAAAAAGAAATCCCTAAAATTTTTAATTTTAGGGATTTCTTTTTATACTTCACTTCCGGTACTTATTTTAACCGTTAATAGCATAGATACATTTTCAAAAAAGCGTCTAGAGTCTACTTTATAATAATAAACATCCTCTACAATAGCTTCAACTTCTAGTTTACTATGTATTGGGAAATCCTTAGGTAAAATAATATAAGATGAAAAAATAGACTCGAAAGTACTAGTCTTTAAACCTTGATTAAAATAATCAGAAACATATTCTAATGACTGTGTAACAGTCCCTTGTACAATAAGCTTGTAGCCACTTAGAACCTGCCCCTCATTAGATATTGATTTAGGTGTTTTTACAATATGATAACTTGTAACCACAGCACTTGCTTTTACATCATTTATTTCAAAAATGTCAAATTTACCACTCTCAATTTCAAAATAATTATCTATACTTATGGATTTAAAAGTTGATATAGGTATGTTTAAATAACTCTTAACACACTTACATTGTTTTGTTCTTAGTGTGTTATTACTAGCTAAATACTTGTAATTTATGTCTGTAGAACACTCTACTCTACTCTTTAAACTACTAGATACTACTTTAAGACTATATTTTATATTTATATGTGTGGATTTTTCTATATCACCGATCAAAACTCCCTGTTTAAGGTCTACATTATTTACGATAATACCATTTATCATAAAGCTACTGGGAACTATTTCTAGGATAGCTGGAGTGTCTTCTACCATGAATAAATTTAATAAATCTAATTCTCCATTATTATATATATCTATTGTAAAGTTTAATATACTGTTTAATAGTGCCTCTTCTTTATCGCAAGCTTTAGCAATTAATAAAGAAGGCTCTCTTATAACTAGTTCACAAGTATTACTATATGAATATCTAGACTCTTTATCATCGTAATTACACACCTTATATTCTGCAACAGACTTGCTAAGAGACATATTACTAGGCTTTTGTATTATCTTAACATCAAAAGCTATAATCTTGCTCTCAGCTGGTGCTAGAGTTGGTAAATATACCCCCGATATAATATTTATGTCTATTTTCATTTTATTATCTATTTTAATACTTCCTGATACAAACTCACAGTAATTTGGTAATAAATCCATAATAATTATGTCTTTAAGTCTATCTTGTGATGTATTTACAACTCTTACTTTATATGTAATTATATCATTTACAGCTATCTCTGAATCAGAGACAGTTTTAGTTAAATTTATGTACCCCTCCACCTTTAATTCTCCTTTTAATTATATTTTCTTAATCACTTAGAAATAGTAACAATATATTTAGTATTTCTTTCTAAGTCCTCACTTTTAAAGTAGTAAAATCCTAGACAATCAGAATAAGTTGTAAGGACTGGTGTGTAATCTAATTTCCCCTTTATATATTCTGGTTTTAAAAGTGTGACAAATGCTCCATCAACACTATGTCCATTTTTATCTTTAACTTGCCCCCAAAGCTTAAATACCTCTTTTTTTTCAACAACAAAATCTAGTCTAACATCATTAGCACCAGATTTAAATTCTATATCTTTAACTTCACTTGTTACAAAAGCACATTCTTCTTCATGTAAAACAGAATATAATTCTTCATTGTTGTGTTTATCCTTGTTTGGATTTTCACAACTGGTATATAACTTGCATGACTTACAAGAATCAAAATTATCCATGAGACCCTCCTTAATTTATAAAAAGTCTTCTTATAATAAAATATAGTTTTTATAGAAGGTTGTTATGTGTAAAATATATCAAGATAGTATCAAATATTAATATTTAGGTTTAATTAAAGGCGGAAGTACAAATAATCCATCATTCAAAATAAAATATATTACTTATGAAAGAAGAAAAAATTTATATATTAAGATATATTCTAAGTCAAATAAGAATAGAATGTACTTCATGTTATAAAGATTTCTTTATACTTATTCTTAGTTTAATAGCCAATATATAGACAAATTGTCTATTTTAACTCATATTAGGATATATTACATTTTTAATAGTAACAAAATACACCTATTTTAAATAGAATACTATTAAGAATGAAAATTCTACAAGAAATATAAGACTAATATTTAGAGGTGTAAATTTATGTACAATTGTGGATGTAAATCATCTTATTCTATGTGTAACTGTAATAATTCTTGCGAGGCTAGTTGCCACCAATATAAAAATGAAGCAGACAAGCTATATGCTGAGGCTGCTTGTTTAGCAGACAAAGCTAAAGTTGCTTTTTCAGAATCTGATAGAATGTTAGCTGAGGCTAAATGTTTAGAAAAAAAATTAATGGAATTAGTTCAATTAGCAAACTGTAAATGCCAAGAGGCTAATCAATCTCAACAACAATCAAATTATTTATTAGATTTAGCAAGTAACGTATCTAGAGAATTATCTGATTGTTTAAAACAATGTAACCAATGTAAATCATGTAATTTCAGTACATTGGATGTAGTAGACGTTAAGTGTCAATGCCCATCTACATGTAAATCTTCATGCTGTGAATCAAAAGATTTTTCATGCTATAGATAATAATCTTTATTAATATTATACTACCCTACAAGAAAATCTAATTTGCTAAATATTCTATGACTTAGATGTCATAGGTATAATTTGCGAGTTAGATTTTTCTTATATTTTTATATAATAAATAAGCTATATCGAATATATATTCAATATAGCTTATTTATTATAATTTGTTTAGTTTTTCAAAATTGATTACATATATTTGTTATTTTTTTTGCATCCACAATCACAAGATGGTTTTTGAGGAGCACATGTGCAATGTTCTGGAGCAGTTTGGAAAGAACCATAGTCTCCACATGGGTTGAATGGGTATCCATCACAAGGATCACATGGGTTACAATTTCCACCATCATTTATTATTATTCTTTCTGTTCCATAAGCAGCCTTACTAACTATTATCTTGAAGCAAGTGTCACTTGGGCATGTGCATAGTTCAAATTGGTAGAATCCATTACAGTCACTTACTGTATGAGCTACACCAAGATAATCAACTTTACCACAACAATCTGTAACAACTTTAACTAATTTTAATAATGCATTAGGAATAGCGTCTCCATTACAATTTACTATTCTTCCCCATAATCTAACTGATTGTAGTTCTTCAACTGTAATATCTGCTTTTATTTCTGATTCACACTCATTAAATTTTAAATCTAATGAGTTACCATACACTATATTGTAGTTACTGTTTTCGCATCCACTGTCTTGATACATAAAAAAAATACCTCCTAGAATGATATAGCAATATTTGCTTAATCTAATATATGATATTTTTTCAATTTGTGTTTATTATTTGAATATACTTTAATATAATTATTTTTTGCAATATAGGAACCTATTTATGTAAAAAAAATATTACTCTAAATTTAAAATAATATAGCATAATATAAATAAAATACCTGTAAAACTTTGGATTACTTTATAATACCTTGTGAAACTTAATATGATTTTAGTATAAACATGCATTTGTTAAAGTGTACAAGTTTATTGTTTTTTTATCAATAAATAAAACCCCTAGGTCTAAAATTTCCACATCTATATCAAAATCTTTCTTATTTGACCCCTCTCCCAAATTAATATATATGTATTTATCAATTTCAAAAACATGAAAATTAATATTATTTTCACTACACATATAATCAATTCTTATATTAATTTTTACATGAACTGTACCATATAATTTCTCCAATGATTTAAATATCTCTTCAATATATCCATTTGATGAACAAGAAATTTTGGTAATACTTTCTATATTTTTTTCTACTTGCAACTTAAAATCATCTGTAAAAATAGAAAAAGAGGATGAATTTGGTGTATAATCTTGCGAAATTCCTAAAATGTATACATCTTCCATATTATCCTCTCCTTTACCAAATATTTTCTCTAAATTTATTATAAACGTTTAAATTACTCGCTAAGCTTATATCACTTCTAAACTTATCTAGTACAAAATCGCTATTATGTAATCTATAATTATATACAAAATCTAAAATTGAAAGATAATCTAACTTGCCATTATAATAAAATACCAAATCTCCAAAATACTCTTTATATAAGTTAATTTCAGAACAAATAATTGGAGTATTGCAACTAAATGCTTCTACAATATCTATATTTACATCTTCATAAACTGATAAATCTATAAAAAATAGACAATTATTAAAAATATTTACCTTATCCATTATAGAAGGATTTGATACATATATTATATCTTCAGATATGTTTAGTTTTTTAGATATATCTTTTAAAAAATCAAAATACTTTAAACTTTTAAAATCATGGCTTAATATTAAAAACTTTAAGTTAGATATTTGCTTTTTTAAATCACAAAATAAAATCAAACTTTTCTCTATTTTTTTTCTTTCGTGAAAATCTCCACTAAAGACTATATATTCATCTTCTATCTCAAACTTAGATTTTATATATACAGAGCTTAAAAATTTATCGCCTTTCATATAAAAATTTGATACTACACCGTAGTTAACAAAAATTTTATCTTCATCTATAGAGAATTTTTCTAAAAAAAAATTTTTAGTTGATACACTAGGACATATTATACAAGAGCTATTTAAAACCCCATAGGGGAGCTTTGAGAAAAAATTTGATACATAATTCATAGAACAAAGACTTTCATCATACATTGGAAGAAGATTGTTCACATTCATAACATAGTTAAAATCAAAGTTTTTAGGAATAGAAAATCCATTATTTAAACAATGGTATAAATTATAATCAGTATTTTTTAATAAAAAAGATAAGTTTGAGTAATCATTAGATTTTCTATCTAAAAATAGCTCAACACTATTTTTAAGATAGTCCTTAGAAGTTATCTCATAATCTTTTATTATATCTAAATCTAAATTTGAGTATTTTATTAAATTATCTACAATAGATCTAGAGTGGTTACCAACTTGACCATTATTTAAAAATAACATCAATCCATCTAATACTACTTTCATATAAAAATTCCTTTCTATCAAATTCCTGATTTTAACTTTAGCCTATTCATTTCTAATTTTATATAAACTCTAAGTTTGTATCTATATATGAATAATTTTGCTTAATTATATTTTCACTTCTTTTATAGTTTTCTTCAAGAATATTTTCTATATCTAGACTTTTACTTTTATCTATTATTAGACAGTTAAGAGAAAAAGCTATTTTATCATCTATATTTTTCAAATCAAAATTTATCGCATATACATCTAAATCCAAATCATTTATATTTTTATAAATAATAGACTTTGAATATATATCTTTTATTTTAATATCTTTTATTTTTGAATCTATATAGACTTTTATATTTATAATATAGATGAAATTCACAATATAAATACATACACTTTCATTGCTTATTTTTTTTGTTTTATTATTTTTTAAATCCACATCCACGCTTAATATTTCAATATTTTTATTAAATATATTTTCATTATCATAAATAAAATTAATTTCTTTTACGTTTACATTATTACTTACGTTACTATCATCGTATACATTTACAGTTCTAAATATATCTATACTTTCTATTACTTTATACTCACATATTTCATCTATATTATAAATTCCATTAATAACAAGACTCATAATCCACCTACATTTCATTAGTTCCTATTAAAATATTAATGTAATAGTTTAATATATCTTCATTTTCTAGTAAATAAAAATCCTCAATGAAAATATTATTTTCTAAATTATCAAAGTTGTAGTTTTCTAAAGATGTAAAAAATGTCTTATAAAAAATAAAGTTTAATAAATTTAGTTTTCCAAAGCTAGTATTTTCGCAGTACTCTATCGCTAAGTTAAATTTAATATTTAGTATTAATATATTATTGAAAATTTCAAATCCATCATTATTAATATCTTCAAAACTGTTTATAATTTTATGATTTAATATTTCTTTAGATACAGTAGCTCCAGTTAATTTTTTGTTTAAAAATTCTATTTCGCCTTCTACACATTCTTCTAGTTTCCACTTAAAATAATACCCCTTAGTATCATCTATCCCATTTAAATCTATTAAATTATTCTTCATAATTAACCTTCTTAATACTAATATCATTTATAGTTCCTGGCAATTTTAATATCAAATTCAATGAATTGTTTTTATTAAAATCTTTCACATTTATCTTTTGAACATAGCTTAAATTATTTTTTTTGCTAACAATAAAAATATCTAGAGTATCATAATCTATATCAAATTTTATTATATTATCTTCAATTATTTTTTTTGTAGTATATTCATTTAAATCACATAAAATCAAAGAGTTTCTATATATATTTTGTTTATTATCTATATTTTCTAATAATATTAAAATTTGCTTTCTATTTTCATCATCATATAAATATTTAATATCTAGGATATTTTTATATTTATAGCCAATACTTATAGGACTTACAAACTTAGATTCGATATTTATTTCAAATAAACTTAACTCATTATCTTTAAAAACTTTTACTATTATACTGTTTAAATAGTAACTTACATAATATTCTAATATGTTTACATAATTAAATATTATATCTCGGTTATTTCTTTCATCTATAGAGTACAGATAATAGTCTTCATCTTCCTTCATAAGAAAATATATCAGCTTGTTCCTAGAGTTATAGTATGGGCTTTTAGTTGTAGTATTAATATCTTTTACTATTTTTTTCATTTCATTTTTTCTTATGTTTAATTTATATACGTCGACTTCATTTTCATCATAGTATTCAATTAAAATTTCGTTTTTGTTTACTAACGAAAAATCGCTTATATTTTTTAAAACGTTTATATTTGTAATTTTGTTTACATTTTTATTTTCTATATTAACATTAAATATATCACTATTATTATTACTACTATATATAAACCATAAATAACTTCCATCATTATTCCAAGTTATATTCTTACAATATGTATTTTGATTAAATGTTTTTTGAGTTAAAACCTGTCCATTTATATGAGATAAAAATACATTATCTCCAAAGCTATTATTGATAATATATCCTATAGAATAAGTTGGAGATATGCTAATATCTATAGATAAAAAGTATCCAAGTAAAAGTCCTTTATTTAATATTTTTGTGTTTATATTTTCAACATAAACTTCTTTTTTTAGTTTATTTAAAGTGCTTTGATTATTTATAAGGTGTCCTTCTAATATTTTTGGAAGGTTCATAACTTTACAATTTATATATTTATTATTATATACATATAATGCTGTTTCATTTTCTTTTAAATAGATTATTTTTATGTTTATTCTTATAAAGATTCTAATTTTATTAGAGTTTTTAATTTGGTTAATTTCTATTATAGAAGGCTTTATTATTATAGAGTTTATTTCATTTATATCTTCAATGTTTATCATTTTATTTTCAGTTATTGTTTCAAAGTATTTTCTACTATTGTTTTTTGATTTATTTATTCCTATTCTTTGCATAAGCCTCTCCTAAAACTAAATATATAAATATATATGCTTTAAAAGCAATTCTAAGTCATACTATATATAATGTATATATCTTTTATTAAAGGTTAATATATGTTTATATGAATAAAAATACAATTTATATGGAGTGATGTTATGTCGTTATTATTAAAAGATAGTAAAACAAAAGATAATTTAATGAGAGCCTTTGCAGGAGAGAGTCAAGCTAGAAATAGGTATACTTTTGGAGCATCCCAAGCTAAGAATCAAAATTTAGCATTAATAGAACAGGCATTTATTTATACAGCAGACCAAGAAAAGGCTCATGCTAAAATATTTTACAACCACTTAAAAGAACTTTCAGGTGAAACTATACATATAGATGGTGGTTATCCAGTAGAGATATTTGATAATATTGTGCAGACTCTAAGAGCCGCTCAACATGATGAATATGAAGAG
Source organism: Terrisporobacter sp. (assembly GCA_036648085.1). Taxonomy (GTDB): domain Bacteria; phylum Bacillota; class Clostridia; order Peptostreptococcales; family Peptostreptococcaceae; genus Terrisporobacter. Next base: position 39,431 of record JAVXJA010000017.1, on the reverse strand, counting down.
TGGGGTGAAGTCTATAAAAGTTTTGGTGAAACTGCTAGAGAAGAAGGATTTGTAGCTGTTGCAAATAGTTTTGAAAAGATAGCATTAATTGAAAAGACCCATGGGGATAGATTTGGTGATTTTGCAGAAAAAATAGAGTCAGGTATTCTATTTAAATGTAATAAAGAGACACAGTGGATTTGTTTAAACTGTGGTCATATACATACCGGAACTGATGCACCAAAAGCTTGTCCTGTATGTTCTCATCCACAAGGTTATTTTATACTATATTCAAATTCTCCATTTTCACATGAAAAATAAGATAAAGATTATCTAACAAAAATGAACTCTAATGCCTAGAGTTCATTTTTGTATAATATATAAAATAACATGTTAAAAGAGAAATATAGTTCCGTTTCTATCATAGGTGATAAAGGATATGTTAACAAAAGGCTAACGCCTGAATTAAAAAATGAAAGAAATATAAATTTACTATTTTTAAAAAGAGGAAATAGCAAAGATAACTATCCTAAAGATATAAGACAACTAATATTTAAGGTTAGAAGAAGGATAGAAACTAGCTTTTCTCAATTAACAGAACAATTAAATTTAAATAAGGTTAAAAGTAAATCAATGTTGGGATTTATAAATAGAACTACAATAAAAGTTTTATCTCACAATATTTCATTTCTAATAAATAAGTTATTAGGAAATGATGATTCATTAGCTAAAATAAAAAGATTAGTATTTGGTTAAAATTTACAAATACTAATCTTTAGAGGATGTTATTTTTTGCAAAATTTAAATACCTTTATTTGAAAAAATATTTTAACTAGCACAATAGATTAATTTAATATACTTTTTTTTGATAGATATTAATTTTATTAAATAGTTAATTAATATAAATATAAAAAGAAAAATCGAAACATACGCTGGTATATATTTATAAAAACGAACAACGAATATCGTACTAGTAGATATTAGCAAAGTACTGCTAATAGCAGAAAATATTAATTGAATTTTAAAAAAATCATCATTTAAAATGATAGTTTTTTTATTCTTATAGCCTATAAAATATATAGGCTTCTTAGTGATGAAGCACACTATATTATATATAAGAAAAAATATAGCGAAAGTTACATAGACAAAATAAATTAAATGATTCATAGTATGAGGTCTCCTTGTTGGTTAAATCTAATTAAAGTAATAAAAATAGTACCTTTAATAGTAGGTACTATTTTTATTATCTTACTATACTGATACAGCCTTATAGTCTGTATACATTCTTACCATACTTCCAGTTTTTCTATATATTCTAAATACAGATTTAATTTGTAAATAAGTTGGAGCATCTTGTGAATATAATGCATTTAAACTTACTTTAGTTATTTTAGGAACAATAAGTTCATTGTAAAGTGTTATAACCACACCAGCCACAGACATACAGATTCCTAGTGTTGCATAAGCTATACCGACTATACCTAGAATATCTGTCGCTATATTAGTTTTTGATGATGTTGCAGTTACCTTAAATTCATATCGATGCATTAATTTATAACTATAATCATAACTTACTCTAGCTAACGAGTCACTTGCAGATTTGTCCAATTCTAATTCCTATTGGCTTACATTTTCTGTAGAAAGATATGATTTTTTACCATCTTCATATGTAATTACCCCACTCATATCTTTAGGATTAAGTTTAACTACTGATGTCATTTCTGCTTTTTTATCTTCGATAATAAAGGAAAATTTATTTTTTAAAACTTCATCCCATGAAGGTAAATTATATATCGAATACTCACCTTCATATTTCCAGTTTGTAACTTCTATAGCATGTTCTTCTGTAAACTTAACTTTATTTAAATTCATATATCCTCCAAAATTTTTATCTGTATATGTTAAATCCTAATGAGTTTTACATTTTATTAAAATCTCCTTTTATTTTTATAGTATCATACTTTAATTAAACCTGTTAATAATTATTTAACTTAGCAATCGCGGAACATCCAATTTTGACTTAGATGAAATATAATTTATCATTTAAAATTATATTTCATCTAAGCATGTAGGGTATTATGAGTATCATTTTTTTGGCTTTACTCCAACTCAACACTTAATCTACTCAATAAAAAGGAGCATTAAATTTTAATACTCCTAGTACTTACTATAGTTAAGCTATTAGCAAATAAATAATTCATCTACCTTTACTTCTAATACACTTTCTAATTAAAAAGCTAGTGAAAGTGTAGAATCATACTTATTATTTTAAAGTCAATTGACCCATATAAATTGTTAATGACATATTATACCTTTCTAAATCAGATTCACTATACCCTAACCCATTATATATTTCTTGTGCTTTATCCCTTGCCATTTTGAAAGTTTCCCATCCCCTAGAATTATAATCCTCCTCTTTTTTTAACTTAGCTATATCTAATGTATCTTTTAGTTTTCCTTTACCCTCAGATATTTGTAAGCTTTCTATAACTACTTTTAAATGATTTACAGATTTATCTACCTCTTCTTGTGTTGCATTTTCATTTTCTAAAATAATAATCCCCTTCTTCATTTCATCTTCTAACAATTTCCAACTAGTTGTTTCATACAGATATCCTTCCAATGATTTTGTATTTTCTATAATATTATTTAATTCAGAGAAATCAGCATATACTACATGGTTTGAAAAGTGTAATTTAGTATCTCCCCATGTAGCATGGTCAGATCCATCACCATTTCCGCCATCTTTAACTATTAATTTTAATTCCTTATAACCAGCTAAAGAAACTTCAACATCTTTGTATAAATCTCTAGAACCCATCACACCCGAATCAAATACCTTACTTCCATCTAAATAAACTTCAAATGATACCGAACCTACTGTACCATACATTGCTCTATCTACACCAACCTTAGCAGTGAAATAGTCTGCATCTAGCGTTTCTATATCATAAATTATAGTAGATGTACTGTGCGCTCCTATCCCCTTTACAAACTCTACAACTTGTCCATCTTTACCAGTCAATCTTAATGGATTTTCACTTGCTGATTTATCTATGTTCACTTTACCATATGATTGTGATGCAGATTTATAATCATAGTCTGTTAACTCCTTAGAATCTTTCATATCTACAACAGATATTGTTCTATTTGCAGTTACTGTATTACCATCACTATCTGTAACTGTATATGTTATAGTATGCTTATCTTTTTTATTGAAATTGATATTCTTATTACCCGTTACTTTCACACTAGAGCTTATATCACCATCTTCTTTATCAGTTGCTATTATTTTACCTATAACATCTTCTATAGGTTCTCCAACCTTAGTTGCAACTGATTTATCTAAAGTTAATGTCGGCTTACTATCATTACTTATAAACTTAGCATCTGACCACACTGTTTGATCACTAGCTGTTGCATTAGATCCACCATCAGTAGTTATTAATTTTAATTCACTAACTCCTTTTAATGAAACCTTGACATACTTTTGTTCATCATTTGCTAACATTACACCACTATCATAAATCTTTTCCCCATTTGCATATATTTCAAAATTAGCAGATGCTTTAGTTCCCCTTGCACAATCATCTATTCCTATATAAGATTCAAAAAATTCAAATCCCTTATTTTCTATATCATAAACTAATTCAGATTCTGCATGAGCACCTACACCTTTAGTATATTCAATTTCACTACCTTTTCTATTTAACTTTATTGTACTTGCATCTGGTGCTAAGTCCTTTTGAACTTTACTCCAACCAACTTTAGAGCTTATAGGCTTTTCATCAGATAAATAGCTTACAGAACTTGCTACATTTACATTTGCTTTATCCGTTATAGTTACTCCTTCTGCTTCAATAGCATACTCTACCTCGTACTCACCTTTAGTACTTGTGTCTACATTATTAGCTATAACTTTGATTTCAGAAGTTAAATCTCTAGCATCATATCCTTGAGCTAGAGCATATTTAATAGGGTTAAATATAGAATTTAATTCTAGAGTTATTTCCTCTTGCACATTTATTGAAGGAGTAAATAATTTTATGCTTGCTTCCTTTACCGGTGTAACTTTCTTATCGTAAGCTACTATTTTATACTCATGATTTTTTCCACTTACAGGCAATTTATCTACATAGTTTTGTTCTGCTGTAAATCCTATTATTTTTCCGTCTCTATAAATCTCATAACCTAAAGTTTTTCCTAAGTTTTCTTTATCCATATTAAATGATAACTTAACTTGATTGTCCTTTAACTCTGCCTTACTTATAGAGTAATTAACATCTTCACTAAATCCTTCATAAGCTTTATCTGCATATATCTTATCGTTTATATACCATAATTTATTTGCAGGCTTTTCATATTTAGCACAATAGGCTTTCGTATCAGGATGTAGTTTAGCACCATGTCTTTCAAAGAACTCAACCATATCTTTTCCCATAACATCAGATGCAACTGCAACCCAAGCATTCTCTATTGTATTCATATCCCCACCGTTAAACTTTATTTCTCTGAACTTTTCCTCAAATTGTGGCCAGAAATTATTATCATATAGTTGTAATTGCCATAATGGTGTTAAATGAGTTAAACTACTTTGGTCATTAGCTGGGTACCACTCGTTGTTTAAATAGTCATCCTTAGATACTTTAGATAATATTTTACTCTCCCATAATCCTTGTTCTGTTATTCTAGAAGATTCTCCTTTTAGATAACGAAACCATTGAGGTAACATGTTATTTGTAGTTTCACCTATTGTCCTATTTCTAGTATCAAAGTTATGCCCTAATTCGTGCATAGTTCCCCAACCAGTATCTACTCCAAGTATAGCACCTTGTTCATTTTTATTTATACCAGTTATACCGTTACCTGCATTCATAAATCCTCCACCATCTAGATACTTAACCATCTGAACATATCTAAAGTTGAAATCACTATTTAGTTCGTTAGAACCATCAAATCCCCAATAATCCATTGTTTTTTTAATAACATCATCTTGTTTATCTGCAGTTTTTGATGGTTTTTCTGACGTGTTTTTCTTGTAGTAATCTAAAGCATATGTAGCTTTAACATTACTTAATGTTTTATCACTAAATACCTCAAAAACATCAGGTAATGTTTTGTCTATCTTCATTTTATTTACATAATCTTCTAATTCAATTAGAACTTTTTCATCTGTATCCTTCCCTTTAATAAAATTAGGATATTGCTTTGCACCTTCTATTCTCATCTTTGGTGTTCTACCTTGTGCTTCCTTACTATTAGAGTTAACAACATATAGTGGACCCCCAGGAACTACATTTGGTCTACGACTATCTGTGTAAGTATTAGGTATTATGATAACATTCTTTCCTGGACTTAAATGTATATCAGTTATACCATTACTTTGCACATCCATTTGCTTATAAATTAAACGAGGTGTTGGTTTACCTGGTTCTACATCTACGAATACTTCTATCTTATCTCCTGGTTTTACAATATAACCTGTTGGTTGCCAATCTTGGAAATTCCATACTTTTCTCTTTTGAGATTCTTCGATAGAATCCCCTCTTGCTGGTACTTCCATTACAATTGAATCATTTCCTTGATTTTCTAGAGCCTCTTTTGCATCATCTAGAGTTTCTTGTAATTGATTTTTTAGAGGATGATTCTTAGCCTCATCTTCCAATTTAGCTATATCACTTAAATCATACTCACCTTTAACTTTGATATGAGTTCCATCTGTAAATAAATTGTTAATTTCATCTGCTAATTTATCTTGAGTATATAAAGTCATCTCACCTATCTCTGCCCAATTTTCTACCCCTTTAGTAAATATAAACTTAAGTCTTTTTACTTCAGTTGGGTTGAATTTAAACTCTAAAGCATCATGAGTTATCGGTGCATAACCTTTAGATATTTTCTTGAAAGTTTCACCGTTACTTGTAGTAGATGCTTGTATTTCAAACTGCTCTGGGAATCCTCGATTAGTTCCTCTCGCCGCTTCAAACTTTATTCTGTCTATAATTTTTTTATCCTTTAAAGTTATTATTACTTCATTGGTATGAGTATCACTATTTTGCTTTCCTGAGTGCCACCTATTCTCCAGCGTTCCATCAACTGCAAACTCTATAACACCCTCTGCATAATGGCCACCGTTAGTTGTTATTCTGCTTATGTTGCTTATTGGCATTTTAAATAACTTATCATAATCCTCTTTTTGTTTAAGAGTCATTTCTATAAACTTAGAAACTCTAGTATCTATATAAGGCATTCCTTTATTTTCTATGATTTCTCTTGCATCTATTAAATCTTCTTTATATAAATCATAAAGAGGATGAGTCTTTATTTCTTCCTCTAGTGCTGTTAACTTCTCTATTGTATTATATTTTTCACTAAGCTGGTTCTTGTTAGAGTTAGTAAATAGGTTTTTTATTTTATCTATTATACTATCTTCTCTATAAAACCAAAACTCTGAAGCACTTGCCCATTCTTGGTGTGCTTCTCTAAACACTATTTTGAACTTCTTAGTTTTTACTACATCAAACTTAAATTCCACTATATCTCCAGTTACAACATGCTTTCCATTCCCAACTAAAGTAAAATCAGAACTATCTCCTGTTTGTGCTGCATAAACTTCCATATTAGTTGCAAAACCTTTTCCTTTTGCTCCATCCTGTCTAGAACCATAAACTATTCTATTTATATTTGCTTCTTCCTCCAACTCGATTATAACTTCATTTTTGAAATCATTTCTATTTGGCTTACCAGTTTCCCAATGTGTTTTTAAATCACCATCAATAGCTTTTACTATTGTACTACTCCCATAGTATCCTCCATTATTGGATATATTTTTTACTTTTACTTTATACTCACTATCATATTTTGCAAAATCTTTGTTGTTTAGTATATCAAATTTAGAAACACTTATTTCAGAATTTATAAAGTTTATAACTTCATCTACTTTATCATTTGCAAATACATTTATTGCTGGCGTAGTTGATGACACTAACACTGTAATTGCTAACATTGTTGCCATTTTTCTCTTCATATTTTGATACCCCCAAATTAAATTTTTATGATGAAAAATAAAAATCAGCTTTGCTCATGTCGCCGACTTAGCCGCTCAAGTTGTAAGGATGGAAATTAATAATTTCCTTATACGTAAAAAAACCATCTTAAAATAAGATAGTTGCCATAACAATATAAGTATCTATATATAGATACAATACAACGAGAAAGATTATTCTCTATTGGCAACTGGCTGGCATAGTTTTTAATAACCTTAGCCCCTTTAGCTTTGCGTCCTTAGATTTCTCTAAGTTTGCCTATTATATTTTTCTTAATGTTATATTACTACATTATATATTTTTTTCCAACATTTTTTTACATTATTTTCATTTCCTGTATTTTCTTCTTAATTTAGATACATCCTTTCTAACTCAAGTTAATAAGTTTGATTACATATATCTATATCAAAAAGAGTGTCTCGTAAATGAAAATTTCATTTTGAGACACCCATATTATACCTATCTATTATTTAAATAATCATTGTATACACTACAACTTATTTGTCTGCACATACTTCTCTTTCCTGGCTTGCAACTTGGCTTGTTGTAATAAGGGCAACGATTCTCATTGTTTTTATTATAATACTTTCCATAATACTTATTACAATTTTGGTGATTACATTCATTACAGTTTTGATTACAGTTTTGATTACAATATTCATTACATTCTTTATTGTAGCAATTATTACAACATTGATTACAAGGATGTGGTGGTGGACATGGTGGACATGGTGGACATGGCTGACACGGTATTATTGGGCATCCCGCTGGTATTGTTGCCAATGCCGTAGAACTAAATACTTGTGATTGTATAGATCCATTTACATAATCCACATTAGCAGTATTTACTATTGGAGTTATAGTAGTAGTAGTATTAACTCTAACTAAGAATTGTGCCACAGCACTATTTCCAATAGTTATACTTCCAATATTAATTCCTTGTGCCAAATTGTCGTTTGTTACAGGATTTCCATTTATAGTAAATTGTTCAAAGTTTAGCGTAAATGAAGATGGGACTAAAGTTGTTCCAGCTGGTATTGTATCTTGTAATACTACATTATTTATAACATCATTTCCTAAGTTTTTAATATCTACTGTATAAGCTAGAGTTTGACCTGGACAAACAACACCTGGTACTACTGTATTATCTACCTCAAGTGTATTTGGAACTACCTTTATAGTAGATGTCGTAGTTTGATTATTTGTACTGTTTACAATAGTATTGCTAACTACATAACTATAATTAAAGTTTGCTGTATTATCTATACTATTAGGTGCATTTAAGGTCGTAGTGTACCCATAAGATATAGTTACTTTTACATATGGAGGTATATCCTCTATTACTATTCCATTTTCTATATTTAGGGGACCTCCAGGCGGAACACTATTAACCACTAATGGTACATTGTTTCCATTGCTATCTGTTCCAATTACTACTACACTATTTGGTGTGAATAATAATCCATTAGGTATAGTATCTATTACAACTACATTTAGAGCATCAGTATTACCTGAGTTGTATAATATTACTGAATAAGTCCCTGAATTATTTGCAGGGTCTGTTGATGATACTATAAATTTATCAGACTGCTTAATAGGGGTTTCACTTATTAAATCTGCAGCTTTTACAAGTAAGTATACTTGGTTACTCTGAGCTGATGAAGATATTTCTTTTTGCGTTTTTGGATCTGATACATAAGTGAATGAAGCAAATGCCATATTGACAATCGGATTAAATTTTGGTGCAGTTGTTGCTACAACTTGGAAACTTATTGTATCTGTTTGAGATGGTTTTATACTTCCAAGAAGTATTCCAGAGTTAATATCAGCACTGCTAGGAAGACCATTTACTTTAAGAGAATTTGGTACATAATTTACAAAAGTAGGAATTACATCTGATATAAATACATTGTTTGCAACAACATTCCCCTTATTTTGAACATTTATCGTATAAGTTACAGGAACATTTATATCAACTTCTGATGCACTAGCTCCCTTAGTAACTACAATGCTAGCAGAGTTTACATGGCTTACAACTGTGTTACTTAATATACTTATACTCTCCTTATTTCCAGTTGAAGCAGAAATATATGAGTAGTTAAGCCCAGCTACATCATAGATATCTCCATATGATATTGTAGAGTTTAAAACTGTATTAAATTTAACTTCATAAGAAGCATTACTTGGTATTGTTGTGAAATTAATTACTAATTCATTATTTGTACTAGTTGGTTCAGTTATATTTGATGCTGGTATTGTAGGTGTTACAGTTACACTACCATATATATATCCTACTTGACTTGGTATTGTATCTATTAAAACAACATTTAATGCACTATCATTCCCTGTATTTTGTAAATCTAGAATATATGATATTTCTTGACCTGGTTGTTTGTAATTTTCAACAATTCCAACACTATCCACAGACTTTTTAAAATTTGTCACTAAATCCGAAGAAACTATACTTAAATTATTAGAAGTACACTGAGTATCTGAAATTGTAGTACATCCTGTGCATCCTTGATTATAGTTAAAACTTACACATGCTCTATTAGATAACGTAGATGTATTTGGTATTGAATTTACAACTACATCAAAGCTTACAAGTTCAGTTTGGTTAGGATTAATGTTTCCAAGTGGTAAGTTTGATACATTGCCTTGTGATACTGTCTCTCCATTTATTTTTAATGTATTTGTTACATATGAAACTTCACTTGGTAAATTATCATTTAATATCGCATTATAAAGAACTAAGTTACTGATATTTTTAACCGGTATTTGATAAGTTATTCTATCTCCTATACTAGCTTTGCTTATAGTGTTTACTGTACATGAACTGCTAGTTGGAGGACAATAGTTAAATGCAGTTTTTGATAAATCAAGCAATCTCTGAGGTGGACTTGGTGGACAGTTATCTGGTATTGTTGCTACTGTTGTAGAACTAAATATCTGTGATGGTATAGTTCCATTTACATAATCTACATTTGCAGTATTCACTATTGGACTTATAGTAGTACCCGAGTTTACTTTAACTAAGAATTGTGCCACAGCACTATTTCCAATAGTAATACTTCCAATATCAATTCCTTTTGCTAAATCATTACTAGTTACAGGTACTCCATTTATAGTAAATGGCTTAAAGTTTAGTGTAAACGATGATGGCACTAAAGTCGTTCCAGATGGTATTGTATCTTGAAGTATTATGTTATTTAGAACTTCATTTCCTACATTTTTAATATCAATATTATAAGATAGGGTTTGACCTGGACAAACAGTACCTGGTACTACTGTATTATCAACCTCAAGTGTATTTTTTACAGCTACTATGGTTACTGTTGTTGTTGGGTTATTCTGTTTATTTACAACAGTATTAGTGACTATATAGCTATATCCAAAGTTTGCTGTATTATCTATTAGGTCAGGTGCATATGATGTTGTAGTATATCCAAAAGATACAGTCGCTTTTACATATGGAGGTATCTCTTCTATTATTATTCCATTTTCTATATTCAAAGGTCCTCCAGGTGGAACACTATCTACTACTAATGGTACATTATTTCCATTGCCATCTGTTCCAACCACTGTAACACTATTTGGTGTAAATACCATTCCATTAGGTATAGTATCTACTACATTTACATTTAATGCATGGGTATTGCCTGAATTATATAATATTGTAGAGTAAGTTCCTGAGTTGTTAGCAGGATCTGTTTTTGATACTATAAATTTGTCTGATTGCTTAATAGCCGCTTCAGTTATTAAGTCTGCAGCTGTTATAGTCAAATATACTGAATTACTCTGAGTTCCTGTTGATATTTCCTTTTGTGTTGTAGGATCTGACACATAAGTGAATGAAACAAATGCCATATTCATAATAGGATTAAGTTCTGGTGCAGTTGTTGCTACAACTTGAAAACTTATTGTATCTGTTTTGGATGGCTGTATACTTCCAAGAAGTATTCCAGCGTTAATATTAGCAGTGCTGGAAACTCCATTTATTTTTAGAGAATTTGGTACATAATTTACAAAAGTAGGAAGTACATCTGATACAAATACATTATTTGCAACAACATTACCTACATTTGTAGCTGTTATTGTATAAGTTACAGGAACATTTATATCAACCTCTGATGCACTTACGTTCTTTGTTACTACTATGCTTGCAGAGTTTACATGACTTACAACTGTATTACTTAATACACTTAAACTTTCTATATTTCCGCTAGAATTAGAAATATATGAATAGTTTATTTGCCCCTTGTTGTATATACTTCCAAATGCCTCTTGATATCCTAAAATTGTATCAAAGTAAACTTCATATTTTCCACCACTTGGTATAGTATCAAATTTAATTAATAATACCTCACTATCATGAGTTGGCTCAGTTATATTTGATGTTGGTATTGTAGGTGTTACAGTTACAGTTCCCTCTAAATACCCTACTTGAGATGGTATAGTGTCTATTAATACTACATTTATAGCATCTTCGTTTCCTAAATTTTGTACCTCTAGAATATAAGGAACTTCTTCTCCAGGATTTTTATAGTTTTCAACTGTTCCAACACTATTAACGTATTTTTTAAAACCTGTTTTCAAGTCTGGTGAAGATATTTTTAAAGTATTAGAAGTACATTTACTATCAGATATTGTAGTACATCCTTGGCATCCTTTATTATAGTCAAAATTTACACAAGCTGTATTAGTTAAATTTGACAGACTTGGTATAGAGTTTACAACTACATCAAAGGTTACAATCTTACCTTGATTAGGATTAATATTTCCAAGTGGTAAATTTGATAAATCTCCTACTGAAACTGTTGTTCCATCTACTTTTAATGAATTTGCTACATATGAAACCTCCCCCGGTAAATTATCCTTTAATATAACATTATCAATAACTAAATCACTTACATTTTGAACAGGTATTTTATAAGTTATTCTATCCCCTATACTAGCTTTACTTATAGTGCTTACCACACATGATACACTACTTTGATTACAATAATTATATGCATCTTTTGATAAAGCTACTAAGCCTGATGGAGGTGGTTGAGGACAATTATCTGGTATACTGGCTAGTGCTACTGAACTATATAATTTAGATGCTATAGTTTTATTTGTGTATTTAACATTTACTTTATTTACTAAAGGACTAGTAAGACCACTTGAATTTAACTTCACTTGGAACTGGGCAATCTTTGTTGATGCTATTGAAATAGATCCTATATCTACTCCACTTGCTAAGCTATTTCCAGTTACAGGTACTCCATTTATAGTAAATGGTTTAAAATCTACGGTAAAAGAATATGGCACTAAATCTGTACCAGTTGGTATTGTATCTTGAAGTATAATATTATCTAATTTTGTACTAGATTGATTTTTAATATTTATTGTGTATAATAGTGTTTCACCTGGACAAATAATTGTTGGTATTGCTGTCTTTCTAACATCCAAAATATTATCTACTACTAATATTGTATCTATTGTAGTTATATTATCAGGCTTAGTTACTAATACTCCATCCGAAATATAGCTATAATCAAAATTAGCAGTATTATCTATACTGTTAGGTGCATCTGAATTTACGGTATATCCATATTTAATAGTAACAGTAACTTGTGGTGGTATTTTTTCTATTATTATTCCATTTTCTATATTTAAAGATTCTCCTAAAGGTATACTATCAACTTTTAATGGTACAATATTTCCAAATTTATCAACACCAGTAACTACAACACTATTTGCAACAAAAGTAAGTCCTTGTGGAAGTTTATCTACAACTTTTACATTTAAAGCCTCTATATTTCCACTATTTTTCATTGCTACGGTATAATTCCCAAAGCTTTTAGCAGGGTCTGTTCTTGATACAACTTTATTGTCTGATACTTTTGTTGGTGTTGTAGATATTAAGTCTGCATAGCTAATTGATATACTATTAGAAGCACAAGTCTTAGAGCTACTTCTTTCGCAAGTACTTTGGTTTACTATATATTCATAATTAATACAAGCTGTGTTAGTTATATTAGAATTCTCTGGCAGTGAATTTATTATAGCATCAAAAGAAATTGTTGTAGTTGAACCTGGATTTATATCCCCTATTTGTAAGTTAGGTTGTAGGTCAAATGGTACTGATACACCGTTAATTTTTAATGAACCATCTACATAGGTAATGTTAGAAGGAAGAGTATCATTAAATAATGTACTTTCTAATGTTATTGAACTTGTATTTGAAATAGTTACCTCATAAGTTATTCTATCTCCTACTCCAGCTGAAACTATTGGTTTTACAACACAAGAAGTATCACTTGGAGCACAATAATTAAATGCTTGTTTTTTCATATTAACCATACTAGGTATAATAACAAGACTTGCATCATTAGTATCATTTTGACAAGTAACTAAAGGAAAATTCGGATTTGTTTGATAACTATATATCCCTTTTGCATAACTTAATATAGGTTTATTTGTAGGCTCTAATGTTATTTCTCTAAACTCTATATACACTATTTCAAAGGGTTTTATAGTTCCTATTTTTATAGGTGTGTCATTTGGATTTACGTCTGTTGATGGTGATGTGCCTCCATTTATGATTAAACTATTAGGCTTATATCTTATATAATTTGTAATATCTTGGTTAAAATTCATATCATAAGATACATCATATAAACTTAAATCAGACTTGTTTTCAACAGCTATTTTATAGACTACTTCTTGATTAACTTCAGTTTGATAAGAAGTGCTCTCATCTATAAGAAGACTACTTTCTATATTCCCTTCATTTATTTCTGTAACTACCGTGTTACTTTTTCCTTGAACATTTACACATTCCCCTAAACATGTATAATATTGATAACATAACTCTAAATAGTTTTTAACTTCTTTAGATGGAGAATTTTTATCTATATTTACAGAAAAAGTAATTATTATAGTTTCTTTAGGCTCTACTCTTTCTATTAGTATTTTAGGTAGATTTCCTCTATGTGGTTTAGGTCCTATTGGTTTATCAGTTGATACTACTACACTTTTTAAATCAAAAGTTCCTCCACTTAAAATATCATTTGCTAAAATATTGCATGCTGCTAAATCACCTTTATTAGTAAATGTAACTACATAATCTATCGTACTACATCCACATCCACAATCAGATAATGATTTTTTCTCTAATGTTGATAGTAAGTCTGCACTATCGCATGACTTTTGCTGTTCATAGTGATTTATATTATATTCTTTTTTACTTGGTTGGATTATAGGTTCAGGCATTTTAATTGCCCCCATTCCCTCCATACCACTCATATCTATACTAACTGTTATATTATTAGGTTTACTAACAGAACCCAGTGATTTAACTTTAAAACCTATTGTAATTTTATCTCCATTCGCTATAAAAGGAATTGTTATATCATTTTTTTCTTTATCAAAGTCTAGTTTACAATTTATTAAGTTATTGTATGAAATAAATGCACTTCCATCTATATATTCTAGATTTTTAGGTATAACATTTTGTATAGAATAATTTTCAATATATCCAGAACCTACATGATTTAACTTAACCAAAACTTCTGTTATATCACCTTTATTTAATTGATTTTTCAACCCGCTTACTGAGTATTCTATACGTGCATCCTCTTTATATACATAAACTTTATTTGTAGTACTTGATAGATTTAAGTTGTTATCACTAAATTGTATTACTGCCTCATTTGTAAAGTATAGATCACTACTATTTATTTTTTCTTTCATTCTTCCATTTATAATTATTAAAACTCTTTCGTTTGCTCTTACATTTCCTATAGGAATATATTTTTCCTTCTTATCAAAATTATTTTCAAAAGAATTCTCATATATTACTTTTGCTGACACAAAATCAAAATTATCATTTAAATATTTACTTAAGTATGCCTTTTGAATGCTATTAAAAGGTTTTAGAAAAATCCTAAACTGTATTTCTTCTAAACTACCTTTACTAGTCATATTCGACTTCTCTACATCCATTACAAATCCACCATTATTTTGGGGACTATCTAAATAAGTAAGAACATTGTTTGATGTTTTTATTTCACTTATAGTAATATTATTTTTTTGATATTTATATATTACTCGGACATAGTTAGATATTGGATATTGTTTCAAAATATCTTCTATTAAAACATCAAAACTTATAATTATCCTAGAGTTTTTTCTAACATTTCCAATAGGAATTAAAGCTCCTTTATTTAAATCTATATCTCCTGATAATGGTATCATTCCATTTATTCTTAATGTCTTATATTCATACTTTAAACCTTCGATTAAATCTTCAATAATAAAAACATTATCTAGATCATAATTAGACTCATTTTTAAACTCAACAATATAAGTTAACATAGAACCAATGTTAATATAATTAGTTTTAGATTTTACACTTTTTTCTATAAAAATATTAAGGCTATTATTGCTATTAATATTATTTCCCCATAAGTTAGGCCCCATAAGTTATTCCCCCCTTAAACGTACTATTTTTTTATATTTGCATCTTATAGTATAGTATGGTTAATATATTTATTTTGTGAAATTTAATATACAAAAATTCCATACATACAAAAAGGACATCTTTAATAAGAAGTACTTAAAGAGGTCCTAATTTATAATTATTATTAATAATTACAAGTTGGTAAATCTATAGTTACAGGGCATATATTACTGCATATAGTATTTGGGCTTACAATAGTATTTGTATTGTAAGTTATACATGCCTGATTATTTATTGTCGTATTACCTCCTGTACCTATTAACCTAACCCTAAAATTAATAACTACTGTTGTTTTAGATGGTATCTTACCTAATGAAACACCATTCTCTAAAGAACAAACATTCCAATCTACATTATCAATAGTTAAAGAATAAGGCTTGTAAATTAACCCCTGTTCAAGATTATCATAAAAAATAACATTATTTAAATCATTTAAAGTATTATTAGAAATTGTTATTGTATAAATATTTGTAGAGTGAAGTTTCATAGTAGAAAGTAAGACGCTTTTACTTAATAAAATACTACTTGGAACTGAAACTACATTTATAATTGTAGAATCTGATGAATATAGTGTATCTGAATATTTGCAACAGTCTACAAAATTGTATGATATTGTTGCAGTGTTTATTAATTTTCCACTAAATGATTCTGAGGTTAAAGCTTTAAATTCTATTTTACAATATGAATCAGAGCATATACATGGAAGTGTTAAACTTAAAAGATTATTTATAATAGTTACAGGTTTTATGTTCTTGGAGTTTATATACAAACTATCTTCTTTAAAACTCAATTCATCTGGCAATAAATCTTTAAACGCAACATTTTCAGCATAACCAGTTCCATCATTGTATAAATCAATACTATAGGTTACAAAATCTCCACTTTCCACAGTTGTAGGACAAACTGATTTTTCACAATATAAGTGAGCATAATTTGTTTTTGGGTTAACTATTGTTACTGTAGATATATTGCTACATGTGCTAACTGTATTACTAGCTATAGTGTAATTTATACATGCTTGATTGTTTAGTATAGGATTAGTTCCTATGCATATAGCCTTAGTTTTAAATTTAATAGTAACTTGACTGTTACTTGGTATTGTACCTAGTGAAACACCATTTTCTAAGCATTTTATATTGTAATTTTTAGAGTTTACGCAGAAAGATTTTTCTACATATTCTAATTCACAAGGCAGAGTATCATAGAAAATAACATTAGATAAATTACTAGAGCTATTGTTAAAAATTGTTACTGTATAAATATTTGTATCACAAATAGTTAAATACTCGTGTTCTGATAATTTTGTTAAACTTACATTTAAAAGTGGAATTGTTGTAAGTTCTAATACAGCACTTGAACTGTTAGTTAAAGTAGGTGATGTATTTCCTGAGGTTATATAATTATAGCTTATAGTTGCTGTGTTTGTAATACTTGATAAAATTGTACTTGTAACTACTGCATCAAAACTTATACTAGCATTATTACTTGATATAATATTAGGAATTGTTATACTTAATGTATTGTTTACAGGTGTTTTTGTAGGTATATTTTGATTATTTACATATACACTTCCTGGAACAAACTCCATACCTTGTGGAATTATATCACTAAACAATACATTCTCTGCACTAACAGTTCCATTATTGTATAAGTCAATATTATATTTTACAGTATCATTAAATGATGCTACCAATGGATTAACATCTTTTTTAATATCTAAACTTGCTATATCTAAATAAGTATTTACTTGGTTTGTTATGATACTTACAGGTGTTGGTAATAAATTAGGATCTATACTTATTTTTCCACCTACTACTGCTTTATTTGTTATAATTGGTATACTTGCATTTGAATTAACTGTGGCTTCAAATGATAAACTAGTAGAGTTCCCACTTGATATTGTTCCCACTGATATTATTATTGGATTATCAGTAGGAGTTGATACTAATGTTCCACCAACAACAGAATTAGGTATAAGTGTTATATCATTTGAAATTGTATCAACAATATTAACTGTACTTAAATCATATGTTGATGATATATTACTAATAGATATGGTGTATATTAAAGTATCTCCAACAGTAGCATGTGAACTATTTGGATTTGTTTTATTTTGAACAGATTTAGATGATGTAATTATATTAGGGTCTATTAATACTGGTTGTAAACTAATATCATCAATTGCATAATCATTTCCTGATGCATGCCCACCATTACTTATAATATCTACAGTTAAAGTTTGAAATTCGCCACTACTAAAAATAGCTCCAATTTGTTTCCACTGAGGAACAATCGTATTTGTTGGAATAACATCTGAAGTTTCTTGAAAAATAACTTGAGAATTTCCGCCTGTATTTCCAGTCACTTGAACTGTAAATTGAGGCTCAGTCTTTCCAGGCATTTCTAACTGATTTGCCACCCATGTAGAAAAAGCATAATAAGTTGAAGGTGATACAGAAACTGTTTCTGTAAATACATACTTTCCAGGATTACCTCCATTTACAATTAAAAAGTTTCCTACTTCATCTCCTGTAGTATGATCTGATAGATTCCACCAAGTATTAAATGTATTTAATGTTTCTATATTTACAATAGAAATGTCCCCATCATTAGGTGTATCACTTGAATATTGCTGATACCCAAAACTAGGTGCAATCTGCGGATATGGATTATTAATCGGACTAGTATTTGAGAGTGTTCCTGTAAAATTAAAACCAAATGTTCCTCCATCTGCTAATGTTATTAAATTTTGCCCTGTTGTTATATTCTTCAGTATATTTATTGGTGTATATATAATTGGCCCATCAACAAAATGTTGATTTAGTAAATCTACTGAGTTTACAATTAAATCTATGGTATTTGGTGTTAATGAGTCTATCTTATTTGTACCAAGTGGTAAATTTGTAGTGATTAGAGAAATATCAGGGTCTATTGGTGTTGGTATTTGCATACTTTTTGCATTTGAAAAATCAAAAGGGCTGCTAGATGTATTGGAAACTCCATAAGTCTCCATAAGTAGATAGGTACCCGGTTCTACATTTGTAAATTCAAATTTTCCATTGCTATCAGATAAAATTGAAGCCCCTATATTGCTATTTATATTAAATAAGGTAATAGGCAAACCTGGTATAGGTGTTAAATTATTTAATGAATTTATAGTTCTATTTGAACTAAGTAAAGCTAGACCGCTTACATTAGGCATTAATTGGCACTCCTTTCGTTGAAAATTCTAATTATCTGTTATAATATATGCAACAAATTAATATTTTCTACTTTATTCATATAAATATTGTCAATAGTCACAACTTGGCAGGCTTATATTAACACTGCATATGTTGCTATATATAGTTGTTAGATTTGCAATATTACAATTATTGTAAGTTATATATGCCTTATTATTTATTGTATTGCCTATTCTTGCACTTACTAACTTAGCTTTAAATTTAATGACTACTGTTGATTTAGCTAGTATCGTTCCTAATGAAACACCTTTATCTAGAGTATAAATATCATAATTTATATTATTAACAGTTAAAGAATACGGTTTATAAATCAATCCCGATTCAATATTATCATAAAAAACAACATTGTTTAAATTTGTAAGATTATTATTAGTAATACTAACTGTATAAATATTTGTAGAGTTTAGTTTCATTGTATAAATCAATGCACCTTTACTCAATAAAATATTATTTTCATTGTTAATCATTTTTATTGTAGATATATTACTACATGTGCTAATTGTATTATTAGCTATACTATAATTTATACATGCTTGATTATTTACTATTGGGTTTGTTCCTATATATACAGCCTTAACTTCAAATTTAATAGTTGTTTGACTATTACTTTGTATCGTACCTAATGAAACACCATTATTTAGGTTTTTTATATTGTAATTTATAGAGTTTACAAGAAAAGTTTTTTCTATATATTCTAATTCATCTGGTAGGGTATCATAAAAAATAGTATTTGATAGGTTGTTAGAAGTTTCATTTGAAATAGTTATGGTGTAAATATTTGTATCACATAGATTTAACTCATCATGTTGTGATGTTTTTGCTAAAGTTACACTTCCAACTGGAACTGTAATTGGAACTAACTGTAATGATGCCCCAGAGTTAACAGTTATCGTGGGTGATACTACACCTGAGTTTATATAATTATAATTTACAGTGGCTGTATTTATAACACTTGATAGGGTAGTACTTGATACAATCCCACTAAATTTTATACTTGTATTATTATTTACTAAAATATTAGGAATTGTTAAGGTTAGTGTATTGTTTACAGGTACAATTGAAGGTTTATTCTGATTGTTTATATATACACTTCCCAAAACAAAACTTATACCTGGTGGAATTATATCACTAAACAATACATCATTTGCAGTAACTGTTCCAGAATTTAATAAATCAATGGTATATACTACTGGCTTGTTAAATGATGAAACTGTTGGTGAAACTACTTTATTAATCTCTAAACTTACTATATCTAAAGTAGTGTTTACTTCATTAGTTAAAACACTCACAGGTGTAGGTAATAAATGTGGGTCTATAATTATTTTTCCACCTACAGTTGCTTGATTTGTTATAACTGGTATAGTTGCCCCTTGATTGACTATAACCTCAAATGATACGTTAACAGAGCTTTCTTTTGGTATTGTTCCTACTGATATTATTATAGGGTTGTCAATCGCACCATATACTAAACTTCCTCCAGTAACAGAGCTAGAAATAAGTGTTACATCATTTAAAATGGTATCAACAAGGTTAACCAATTTTAAATCATAAGTTGGTGATATATTGCTAATAGATATAGTGTATATCAAAGTATCTCCAATTATTGCATTAGAGTTGTCTGGATTATTTTTATTTTCAACTGCTTTAGATGATTGAATTATATTAGGATCTATTACTACACTTCTGAGTTCAACATCATCAATCGCATAATCATTGCCAGCCGCAGCATCACCCTCACTGATAATATTTACTGTTACTGTTTCAAAGTCCCCACTACTAAATACTGCTCCCACTTGTCTCCACTCTGGAACGTTTGTATTTGTTGGAATAACATTAGAAGTTTCCTGATAAATAAGTTGAGAGCTTTGGCCTATGTTTCCAGTAACTTCTACTGTAAACTTAGGATCTTCCTTACCTAACACTCTTATTTGATTTGATATCCATGCAGAAAAAGCACAATATTGCGAAGGTAATGTAGAAATTGTTTCCGTAAATATAGACTGACCAGGATAATTTCCATTTATTATCAAGAAATTTCCTACTTCATCCCCTGTAGTATGGTCAACTATATTCCACCATGTATATTTAAAGGTATTCAATGTTTCTATATTTACAAGAGAGATGTATCCATCATGGGGTGTATGATTTGTGTATTGTTCATATCCAAAACTAGGTGCAACACCTGGATATGGGTTTTCTAAAGGAGTATTATCTTGGGGTGTTCCTACTAAATTAAAACCAAATGTTCCTCCATCAGCTAAATTTATTACATTTGGCCCTGTTGATATATGCTTTAATATTTCTATAGGTGTATACATTACTGGTCCATCAACAAAATATTGATTTAATAAATCTATGTTATTTATCATAAGTATGATAGTGTTTGGTGTTAAAGAATCTAGAGTATTTGCACCTGGAGGTAATGGTGTAGTTACTAATATAATATCTGGATCTTTTGGAGTTGGTACTTCCATAGATAGAGCCTGCGAAAAGTCAACTGGGCTAGTAGATGGATTTAAGGCTCCCGCAGTTTCCATGAGCAAATAATCTCCATTCGGTACATTTATAAATTCAAATTTACCATTCATATCAGATAAAATTGATATTCCTTTATTGTTAATTGTATCAAATAATGTAATAGGTACTCCTGGAATAGGTGTCAAATTGTCCAATAAATCTATAGTTCTGTCCAAGCTAAATAACATTGAACCTCTCACATTAGGCATTAAATTCACTCCTTTTATTAGAATTTTTATTTATTATTATAATATATTGCAAATAATTAATATTTTCCACTTTATTCATATAAATATATTAATCTATCATAAAATAAAAATATGCATTACCACTATGTCCCATAAATGGATATAGCAGTAATGCATAAATATTATTTTTAATGATGAAGCATCTTTTCTAAACGTTTAATCACTACATGTTTCTTTCTAAATTCTGGTAATACCACAATCATCATATAACTTAAAATTATAGTTATAATAGATGATATTAATATAGATATTTTAGCTATATTTATTAAGTTCTCACTGTAACTAAATGCTAGCTCCGACACAAATATAGACATTGTAAAACCTATCCCTGAGAGCATAGCTACTTTAAACATAGCTGCCCAACTACTACCTTGTGGTTTTTCCGTTATATTTAACTTAGTAGCTACATAACTAAATAACATAACCCCTAGTGGCTTTCCAACTACTAATCCTAACACTATTCCATTAACAAGTGGATCTAAAGCTGATGTTCCTGGACCTACCTTTAAGTTTATAGCTGTATTTGTAAATGCAAATAGCGGTAATATTATTAGATTAGATACTGATGACAATTTGTGCTCTATTTTATTTGCTACACTTACGCTATTCTTATCACTACTCTTAATTGGTAAAACAAACGCAAGTAATACTCCACTTATAGTTGGATGAACTCCACTTTTATAAACACAGAACCATAACATTAGTCCAATTAAAATGTATGGATATACTTTTTCTACTTTAAAAACTCTATTTAATATTAATAATAATACCATTATTAATGCTGCCATTATTAAAAATATATAGTTGATATGTGAAGAATATAAAATCCCTATTGCAAATATAGATATTAAATCATCTACAACAGCAAGTGATAATAAAAATATTTTCAAACTAGGGTTTAGCTTATTTTTAAATATCATAAATACAGCAAGTGCAAAAGCTATATCCGTAGAAATTGGTATTCCTACCCCTGATAGAAACTCTGTATTTCTATTTATAGTCATAAATATCAGTGCAGGTACTATTACACCACCAAATGCTGCTATGACAGGAAATGATGCTTTCTTAAAAGATGATAAATGTCCGTATAATATTTCATTCTTTATCTCAATACCAACTACCAAGAAAAATATAGCCATAAAAAAATCATTGACTATCATATGAATGTTAAATTCACCTAAAACCTTTATCCCACTAATCAGGTGGTGATATACTCCCTCCAGTGGACTATTTGCTATAATTATTGCTATGATAGTTGCTATCATCAACAATACCCCTGTAGCTAAATCTGATTTGAAAAACTGTTTTATCTTATCCATTCTTATAAATCCTTCCTTGTTCCTTTTGTAAAATAATAAAATGCCCATGTACTTATAATATATATTTAACGTTTTACCATTTAAGCCCAAATGTGCTAAGATAATAAAACACACTAAAAAAACATTAAGAACACTAAAAAAACACACTTATTATGATAGCACATATATACTTTTATTTCTAATAATAAAAGCAATTTAACTTAAAATTTACAAGAATTATTTTAACTTCACCTTATAATATATAGTACCTTACAGATTTCCCCTTATACGAAAACGTTTTTACATTTAAAAAGTAGATTGATACTGGTTATTATTTTAACCAACTGGTTACGTTCTACCTATTTCTATCATATATATATTACAGTAATTAAAATATATTTATTTATAATGGAGGTAAATATATGAATTTATCAAATTTGCAATGGATAGATTATACATCATTAGTATTTGCTGGGCTTTTAATTGTCAGTACAGTTTATTATTTCGCTAAGAATTTTTCATACAGTCATAAGAAATAAAATCAAATACAAATAAAGTTATTTACTATTACAGAACCTAATTAGTAAATAACTTTATTTTTGTATACAATTACATATATGTTTACATTTTTAACTTCAGTATTTTTTAGCCCTTATTAGAAATTATATATTGATATGACTTTAATTGATTTGAATCTATATTATATTGAGTTGATAGTAAATCTATAAGATTTTCCTCTTCCTTACTTATTCCTGACATTACACTAGAATAATAAACCATATTACATCCAATGCCTTGAAATAATTCCGTGATAGATTTCAAAGTAAAAAACCTTAAATGAGTAGCATCTAAAATTCCACTCTCTTTATAATCCCATCTCCCTTGTATCAAATTATTTATAATACTTATATGCATAATATTAGGCAAACTTATAATTATTTGCCCATCTTCTTTTAATGATTTTTTTAACTTTTTAAGTACTGCCCATGGATCTCTCAAATGTTCTAAAACATCTAATAGCACTATCAAGTCAAACTTATTTTCTTCAAAAGAAACATCTTCACTTTCTATATCTGCTTGCTCTGCCTTTACATCATCTATATATTTTGCAATTGCTATACTTTCTTTACTAATATCCATACCATACAAGCTAGAATCTTTATATATATTCTGTAATTTTAAAAGAGTAGCTCCACATGCACATCCAATTTCTAAAATATTTACATGCTTTGATTTATCAATTACAATTCTATCAAATATTTCAGTCCTAAATGTTAATGAATAAAGGGAATCAATACCCCATTTAGCTTTAAACTTGTTTTTATCTAATGTTTCTAGATTAAAATATAAATGCTCTTTTATATAAATAAAACTACTGTTACAAAGTATAACTTTCAATTTATTTTTTAAAGCTCTTAAACAAAAATCATCACTAACAACATCTGTATTGTCAAATATTTCATCAAAACCTTCTATTGTATCAATTACAACTCTTTTTATAAGGACAGTTAAAAAAGATAACCTTAGCCTTAATTCGTTTTTAGAAGCATCATACATACTACTATTTTTTGTATAATCTGAAAATTTTTCATAAGACTCAAAATATAAATCTAAGCTTTGATGATAATGTGATGGGCCTATATTTGTAACAGGTACAACTATCCCTATATTTTCTTTTGAATACAATGCTTGTTCTAGATTATGAAAAGTACTTTCGATTCCATAACAATTATCAGTTAATATTAATACATCATTTTCTTTTATAGTATTTTTAATTCCTAAATTGCTAAGCTTTGAAAAAGAGTGATATGCTACATCTTCTTTGTTCATATTTTTTATATTTATTTTTTCACTTTTGTAATCATTTACATCATTATTTTTCACTACTACTATTTCATCGAAAATTCCAGGATTATTAAGTTCTATATTCCTTATACAATCTAATGTATCTCTCGTATTGTGGCTTAGAATTACTGCTGATATCATTTTTTATCCTCCAAAAATTTAGTATTATAACACCTCTTACAATACTATTCATATAAGCTTAATTATTAAACTAAAAGGAATCAAATTTAATAATATAGATAGTTTTTGATTCTTAAAAGGTCATATTTAATTTTCAAATATAATCTATTTAGATGTTAAATCTAAGATTCTTTTTATCGTTTTCTAATGGTTGTCCTATTATTTTTAATTTTATTTTAAATATTAGATGAAAAATATAAGGTTTAATAATTTGATTCTTAAGACGTCATATTTAATTCTTAATGTGTCATATAACATTCTTAAAAAGTCATAATAAATTCTTAAAACGACATATTTAATTCTTAAAACGTCATAATAAATTCTTAAAACGTCATATTTCGTTCTTAATATGTCATATTTCAACCTTTACACCCCAGTTTTTACAAGGGTTTGAGCTATGTCTAAATACTATTAAATACTATTAAATACTATTTAAATACAATGAAAGGATGAACATTACATTTTAGACAAAAATAACAGATAATAAATTCTTAAAACGTCATATTAAATATATCTATTAAACTTTAGCATATCAGTTGAATATAATTAAATGTAATGCTTATATGCATTGAATACGAATCTATAAAGGATGGATCTATTATGAAAGGTATAGTACTAGCTGGAGGATCAGGAACAAGACTATATCCTATGACAAAGGCAATATCAAAACAAGCCTTACCGATATATGATAAACCTATGATTTATTATCCTATATCAGTTTTAATGCTAGCGGGGATAAAAGATATATTAATTATATCAACCCCACGAGATATAGGCTATTATGAGGCTATGTTTGCCGATGGGAGCCAATTAGGGCTAAGCATTCAATACAAAGTTCAAGAAAGCCCTAACGGCTTGGCAGAGGCCTTTATATTGGGTGAAAAGTTTATTGAGGGTGATAGAGTCTGCTTAGTTTTAGGAGATAATATATTTTATGGATATGGATTTAGCGAAAGATTAAAAAATGCTGTGGATAATTCAGGTGCAACAATATTTGGATATCATGTTAATAATCCAGAAGAATTTGGGGTGGTTGAGTTTGATAAAGACTTTAATGTTTTATCATTAGAAGAAAAGCCTAAAAACCCTAAATCAAATTATGTAGTACCTGGGCTTTATTTTTACGATAATGATGTAATTGAAATTGCAAAACAAGTGAAGCCATCAGATAGAGGTGAACTTGAGATAACATCTGTAAATAATGTTTATTTACAACAAAAAAGATTGAGTGTAGAACTATTTGGAAGAGGCATGGCATGGCTTGACACAGGAACCTATAAAGGTCTGTTAGATGCTAGTAATTTTGTTGAGGCAGTTCAGACAAGACAAGGCTTATATATAGCATGTTTAGAGGAAATTGCATATAGACAAAATTATATATCAAAAGAACAACTTATTGAACTAGCAAAACCCCTTATGAAAACAGAGTATGGAAAATATTTAATGAAAATAGCAAAAGATAGTTAAATTTATAGATTAGGGGATTTAATCTTGGAGGTGCTTTATGTTTGAGAATACTGTTAGTTTATGTATGATAGTAAAAAATGAAGAAAAAAATATTGG
The DNA here is from genome assembly GCA_036648085.1 of Terrisporobacter sp. Taxonomy (GTDB): domain Bacteria; phylum Bacillota; class Clostridia; order Peptostreptococcales; family Peptostreptococcaceae; genus Terrisporobacter. The sequence goes on along the minus strand of JAVXJA010000017.1, from coordinate 13,004 downwards.
AAGATGTTTAAAAAGTGTAGCAGGCATAGTTGATGAAATAATTGTGGTAGACACAGGTAGCACAGATAGAACAATTGAAATAGCCAAAGAATATGGGGCTAAGATATATTATCACAAATGGAATGATAATTTTAGTGATGCAAGAAATGCATCCATAGAAAAAGCTACTAAAGATTGGATATTATTTTTAGATGCAGATGAAGATATGGCAGAGGAAGAAATAAGAAAATTTAAAAATGTAATAAGCATTAACCCAAATCTTGATGCACTTCACTTACGACTTGTAAACATAATATCAAATATGGATATAGGTGATGCAATAGTTCTTAGAGCTTTCAGAAACAAACCAGAATATAGATTTGAAGGAAAAATGCATGAACAAATAATAGGTGCTATAGAGAGACACGGAGGGAAAACAGGGGCAAGTGATATACAAATAAGGCATTATGGATATGACCCTGAATATGCAGATATAAATCAAAAACAAAAGAGAAATATAGAACTATTAAGTAGCTACCCACAAAGTAAGAGGGATGGGTATTTTTATTATTCATTAGCCAATGAATACGCAAGGGTTAATGACAATGATAAGGCATTAGAAATCTATCAAAAAGCTTTGGATATACCTATAAAAAAGGGGGAAAGACCTGTATATGTAGCCTATTTATACCTACATATAGCTAAGGTTTTAAGCTCATCAAGAAGATATATGGAAGAAATAAAAAGACTAAATGAGTTTGAAAAAAATTATAATGATTTTAAAGACCTTTATTTTATGGAGTGCTTAGCACATATAGAATGTAATAAGATATCAAAAGCAAAAGAAGCCCTTGAAAAGTATCTAAACTGTCCAAATGGAAGTTATGAATATCCTTCCTCTAATTTTGAAAAGCACTATAATATTGCTGAGCTTTTACAAAATCTAAATAATTCTAGCGTAGATCATGAAGAGAAAAATTTGAGTGTTATAATTTTATGCAATGAAAATAATCCAACATTAATTGAAACAGTAAAAAGTTTAAATGAAATTTCTTATGAGGTAATAATAGCTACATCAAAAAATTCAAATATAGATACATTATATTTAGAAAATATAGGAGCTACAATTGTAGAGGTAAAAAATGATGATATAAAAAATATTTTCATGAGAGGATATTTTAAGTGTAAAGGAAAATATATTTTATTGATTAAACAAAATGAAATATGTTCCTTAGAATCTCAAAAGGCATTATCCAAATTGCTTAATAATACTCAAGATAAATATTTTAATTTATTAGTATTTGATATGAAGACACAAACAACATCAAATGAATTTAGATTGTTTGAAAATAGTAGAGAATTGAAAAAAATAAAAAACTTTGATGAGTTTGCAAAGTATATACATTCTAATGAAATAAAAGATATAGAGATTTATTTGCATAAAAAATAATTATGTTAACAAGGAGATAAATTATGAGTATAAATGATAATATAATGTCTAATATATCAAACATAATAGAAGGCAGAAATACTGATTACAACAAGCCTGTAAGGATATTAAATGTATTTTATGAATTCAAATTACCTATTGGTATTTTGAAGGAGAAGTATAAAAATATAGAAATTATTGATTATAAACTAGCAAATCATAGCGTAGAAGATATGAGTATATTTGGGATAGGTCAAACAGAAGATTTTGATTATATAATATTATTTGAAACTCTAGAAAAGCTTATAAATCCTGATATATTTTTAAAGAATATAAAAAAATATTTAAAATCAACTGGAAATATAATTTGTAGTATACCAAATATAATGTATAAAAATGTTTTGAACGACCTTTTAGTTGGAAAATTTACTTATTGTAAAGAGGGTATATTAAATAAAAGTAATTTAAGATTTTTTACTTTAGAAGAGGTAAGAAGATTACTAGATAAAGAAAAATACAATATAGATCAAATAATGGCTATTATAACAAGTTCTACACAAGAAGACGTAGAATTAGTAGATAAATTATGTAATCTTTCTTCTAATGATGAATTAAGGATGAATTTTAATTCTTATTCTTATATAATAAGTGTAAGTAAAAAAGCAAATAAGACTTTATATGATTATGTTTTAAATAACTAAAGTATAAAATCTCCTTTGATAAAGTTTAGAGGCTTGGATTAAAAATATCTCATGATAATAAAATCATGAGATATTTTTATGACATATTATTTTATTGTCATATTAAAAAATGTAATATATACTTATATTAAAGAAGTATATATTGAGGGGATCTTATATGAATGAACTAAAAAAAGAAGAACAAAAGATTTTAATGAAGAATAATCAGTTGATATCTAAAACTAGATATAATATAACAACTATTGAAAATAGAATATTTCAAACAATACTTTATAAACTTCAAAAATCAAGTGAGGATACTTATTCATGTAAAATATCGCATGAAGAGTTTAAAAGTTTTATAAAAAATAATAATCAAGCAACTATAAAATCAATAACAACAACACTTACAAACCTTAGAAAGCAAAGTATATATATAAAAAAGACTAAGAAAAATGGCGAAATTATATGGGGGCAATTTGGTTTTATAAATGGTTTTTTATATGATGAAGAGCTCAATGTGTTTACAATAAAGGCATCAGATGAAGTTTATTCTATGCTTAGAAACTACCTAGGGAGCGGATATACACCTGTTAACTTATTTTTATATTTAAAGCTAAATAACTCTTATGCACAGAGGCTATATGAGCTGTTAAGATTATGGACAAATTCAAAAAAAGTAATTAACTATTCAGTAAAAGATTTAAAAGAACTTATGATGATTGAAGATAAATATCCCCTATATGCCGATTTCAAGAGAAGAGTTATAAAAGCAGCGGTAAAAGAATTGAATTCAACCGAAATTTTCAAGATAGAATTAAAAGAAAACAAGATAGGGCGAAAAGTTGATTCTATAGATTTTATAGTTGAAGATTTAGATAAAAGAAAATACTTTGAAAAAGATATAGTAGAAATCGACAAGAGTGAATTTACTATTGGTGATAATCCTGAAGATGATGGGGAAATAAAAGAGATTATAATATGTACTCCAGATGAGTTTTATATACCAAATAAAAAGCTATTTACCAAAAAAACCCTAGATTTATTTGAAGTTGATTTCCAAGATTATGATTTTAAAGATACAAAAATAAAAAATTTATTTTATGAATCTATAGGGACAACACTTGAGAAAGATGATGCTGAGAAAATATATATAAAATCATATAATTACTTCAAAAAAGTTTTAAGTTCTAAATTAGAAACTATAGTAGATCCAGTTGATGGAATAAAAACTAAGACTACTAAATTCCATAATTTTGATGAAACATACACTAAGTACACTCAAGAACAACTTGATGATTTAATACTAATAAGCCAAAAGAAAAAGTACGGATAAATATGGCAGGTTAAGAATCCCCCCTAATATTTTTTAGGAGGGATTTTATAGTATTTACCTTAGTTGAAGTTTTGATGCAACTTGATTTGAAACATAATCTTTATTGATAATAGTATTGTTTATTAAATAATTCATATAAAAGTCAAAAGACTTTATATTATTTTGATAAAATTCAAAAATGATATCTAAGCTATTTTCTATATCCTTATTACAATCTATATTTAAAAGAGCTTTTCTAAAATAAAAGACTTTATCTTGTTCAAATAATTGTAAATCTATGTTAGGTTGAGCTTTTATAATATATTGGTAAGTGCTGTACTGTTGTTTAAACTCTTGACCATATATACTACATAATTTATCTACAAGACTTTCTTCATCTTTTGATAGATTAATTAAAGAACCTGATTTTGAAATAATGTTATATTCACTAGACATAAATAGATTATCTATTTCAGATAATGTAAAAAATCTTAAATGAGATTTATCTAAAAGACCAGTATTTGTATAAGTAAAGTTACCATTTAATATTTGTGATAAAATACTAATATGCATAAGGTTTGGAATATTTGCGATAATATATCCACCATCTTTTATATATTTTTTTATGTTAGCGAGAGACATCCAAGGGTCTTTTAAATGTTCTATAATATCATCAAGTATAATATAGTCGAAGAATTTTTCCTCATATGGTAAAATATATGAATCTATATCGGCTATGATACAATTACATATATTTTTAGCTAATTTTGCACAATTTCTAGAATTTGTAATTCCATATAAGTTAGCATTTTTATATCTACTTTTTAGTTCTAATAAAGAGGAACCTATACCACAATTAGCATCTAAAATATTTATAGGTCTATCTGGATGGTCATTTACAAGATTTAAAATCTCAGGTTTTATAATGGAAGCAGATCCAGAATCAATACCCCATTTCTCCTTAAATTTAATAGAATTTTTATTAAAAGTATTCAAAAAATTATTTGAGTTTTTACTAAAGGAAACACTTCCAAAATGATGTATGAAAGCATCAGCACACAATAATAAATTGTACCCTTGGCAAATAATTCTATAAGAAAGGTCGTCATCTTCAAAATTTCCTGGAGAAAATATTTCATCTAATAATCCAATCTTATCTAGAACCTCTTTTTTTATCAAATAGCAAAAACCTATTAATCTAGTTTTATATTTCCAAAAACTTTTATTAGAAATATTATATCCAGTCGCAAAGTTTAACATTTCACTTATATTTTGATATGAAGTAGCTATTTGCTGATAATTAGAACAATTATTAGAAACAGATCCAACAGCGCCTACTGTATCACTACTGTATAAGGCTTTTTTTAGGTTTTGTAGCCAGTTAGGAGTTACAACTGTATCATTGTTTAATAGTAATATATTCTCACCATTAGAAATCTCAATACCTTGATTGCATCCAGCTGGGAAACCTTTATTTTCTAAGTTGTAAATTACTTTTAAATCATTTTGCTTTCGCAACCAATTAGGGGTATCATCAGTTGAATTATTGTCAACAACAATAATTTCATAACTACCTTTTAATGTGAATTTTCTTATACTTTCTATACATAGTTTTGTATATTCTAACTGATTATAAGTTAGTATTATTATACTTGTGAATGTAGGGTTTTCGTCAATTGGAGTGTGGTCATAGTTTTGTATAATCTTGTGAGGATTGTCATTTAATATTTTATTATTAATCATATTTTTCTCCTTATGTGGTTATTGTTTAAACTATCTATAAATTATATATGCTATATACTTTAGATTTTGAATTGATATAAGAATAAAAGGGTATTATCTAAAAAAATATAGATTATACCCTTTTATATATTTTAAGTTAAATTAATAAATTATAATCTTTTGATAAAAGTTAACTTTATTTTGTACTAAATGAAGTTATACCGCAAAGTGAGTAGATAGAAATTGCTCCGCTAGTTTCTTCTACTGCCATAACTCCATTTCTTAAGCATAGGATATTTCCGTTTATAGAGTCTTCATCTGAAGAAATAACAGTAACTTCTGTAACATTTATATTACTTACAACGTTTACACTTGATGTATTTAAACTTGCACTATTAAGAGCATTATTGTAAGTTGGTTTAGTTGATATAGTAGATACTGCTGGTTTGTAATTTACATTTCCTAGCCCTTGAATTAATGTAGTATTGAAGTTTGATACTCCATTAACATTTTGAGAACTGTATGGTATATCTGTTACAACATTTTGTGGAGTTTGACCTGTAATATTGTTTATAATAACTGTAGAAGTAGGGTTTGAGCTATTTACAGGATTTATAGAAACTGATACTGGAGTTACTGATGAAACAGCTGATGTTATAGGTGCAGATGAAACAGTGTTTATATTTGTACTACCAACTGAGCTTACTAAGTTTGAACTTATAGAACTAACTACTGTAACTGATGAAACAGTTGCACTATTAGGAGTAATA
>JAVXJA010000017.1:0-7009 GCA_036648085.1 Terrisporobacter sp. | reverse complement strand
AATCTTTAAGAACATTTGTAGTAGGAGCAGCTACAGATTGAACAACACTCAAAGTAGTAGGAGTAATACCTGAAATAGCAGATGAAGTACTAGGAGTACCTAAATTAATAAGTGCTGATATTGGAGTAGTAGTAATACCTGTTACAACACTTGAAGGTAATAAAGATATAGTAGTAACAACACCTTGAGTACTAGTAACAACAGGACCACTTACAGGTATAGTTGGAGCATTTAAACCTGTAACAGCAGTTATAGGTGACAATAAGTTAACACCATTTACAACAGTTACTGGAGTTGTAGTTATACTTTTCAAAACTGGTAATATAGTTGGGTTTAGACCAGTCATAACATTCAATGGTTGAAGATTTATAGAATTTACTACTGTAGTAGGAATTCCACTTACAGAGTTAGCAGCAGAAATAGTAGTGTATAATAGACCAAGACTAGATAATAGAGGTATTGTATTTGTCAATATATTAACGCCATTTAAAACATTTTTGTAGTAAACATCGTCCATAGAATTTACTGTTCCTACAGATCTTGCTCCACCTTCCATACCTACACCTATTATATCATCTTGTTTATGATCTATAATTCTTTCCATATCTTTGGTACAAGAGCAATCATTTTTACAAGTAGCACCACATTCATTACAAGGTTTGCAATTACAAGGTTTAGGTTGGTTGCAAGGATTGCAAGGTTGAGGCTTAGAACCACAAGAATTAGAATTACAAGAATTATTTTTACAAGTAGGACCGTATTTACCTTGAATATCATATCTATTCTCAGGTTGCTGTCTTCTTCTTGGAGGACATAATGAATCATCATCATCATCCATACTTATTGCAAAATAATCATTATCACACTTGCAAGAGTGATGATGAGATTTACATAATTTTGATTTTAAGCAATCTGTAAATTTAGAATTTGGAGTAGGCAATACCTTTATCTTAACTACATCACATAGAGATATAGTAAGGTCTCCAGCTATTACAACTTTTTCATATATCAATAAATCTTGAAGCGTACCAACATTAACGTTTATATCATAAGCTAATCCATTTGTTAAAGTTACTATTATACTTACACCAAAACCAGGAATATTTGCAGAGTCATGGACACATTCTTTTATAGCCTGAAAAGTATCTCTTATTCCTGATATGCAGCAGTCACTATCATGTGAGTTGCCAGACGTTGGGTGATTACAATCTTTATTATACATATAATAAAACACCATCCTTATATATTATTAGAGATATATAAAATATTAAATTTATTCCTTATATATATAAATAAGAAATTATTATACTTACGGAAAATATATATCTATAATAATTTATTAAAAACGGTAGCAATATGACACTAATAATAGAACATTCTTTTTAAAGATAGAATTTTTCGATAGTTTTATCTTTAATATCATCATTTATACCTATATATCTAAGTGTAATACTTGGGGAAGAGTGGTTAAATATATCTTGTAATATAGCAATATCCTTATATATTTGATAATGCCAATATCCAAAAGTTTTTCTCATAGTATGAGTTCCAATTTCAGAAAGACCTAATTTATCAGCTGATAAATTTAATATTCTATAAGCTTGTACTCTAGATATGGGCAAATTTATTCCTTTTCTACTCTTAAATAAAAATTCAGTACTATTCATTGTGTATATGTATTCATCAATATCCTTTTTTAAATTTGAGTTTATAAGAATTCTCTTTGATTTACCAGTTTTTTGTTCATTTATTGTTATATGGGTCTTATCTTTTACATCTGCTACTTTTAATCTTAAAATATCTGAAACCCTAAGCCCTGTATTTATCCCTATGTTAAATAACATATAGTTTCTTAAACCGCCTTTTAAGAGCTCATTTTTCATTTTTTGTATAATATCCCTATCTCTAATGGGTTGTACATACTTCATAAGCTGTTTTCCTTCCTGATTTATCTACTAAAAATATAAAAACAAACTGATACATTAAATGTTACTTAAACATACAATAAGTTACATTTAATTTTATCACAATATACATTAAAAGACAAAAGGTATGAAATTTCAACGTTTAACCAAAAAAAATAAATGTAACAAAATTTGTATTTTGTTACATTTATTTTTTTTGATTTATCTATAGCTTAGAAGAAACTTAAGATAAAACATGATACTTATAAAAAAGAGCCTTCAACAATGCAGGCTCTAAGTTAACATGATATACAGTAAAAATTATTAAATTACATTTTAATTAAATATATGCTGTAAAAATCGAAAGGCTTAGAAAAATTTATTTAGACTAGCGTGGTTACAAAATAAATTATTTAGTGTTATAATTTTCCTGAATACATAAAAGGGGGGTAAGGTTATGAAAAATAAGAAAAGGTTTTCCTTTCCAACGGCATACACTGTAATACTAATTGTTATGCTTATTGTAATGGGGTTAACTTATGTTATTCCTTCAGGTAAATACGCTAAATTAAGTTATGACTCTGATAGTTCAAACTTTGTAGTGAATTTACCTAATGGTGAACTTGAGGAATATAAAGCTACTCAAGAAACACTTAATGAATTAGGGGTTAACGTAAATTTAGAACAATTTACTAGTGGCTCAATTTCAAAACCAGTTGCAATTCCAAATACTTATGAAGGTTTAGAAAAAGAAGATTCATCTATATTTGGGGCGATAGTAACATTCTTAAAAGCTCCGATACAAGGTTTATATGATTCTATTGATATAATAGCCTTTGTTTTAGTAATAGGAGGATTAGTAGGGGTAATAAATAGCACAGGAGCCTTCACAGCAGGTATAAATGCACTATCTAAGGCTCTAAGAGGAAAAGAAAAATGGATGATAGTTATAATCGCATCATTAATAGCATTAGGTGGAACTACTTTTGGTTTAGCTGAAGAAACAATAGCATTCTATCCTATAGTGGTGCCAATATTTATAGCAGCAGGCTATGACGTTATAGTTGCAATAGCTACCATATTCTTAGGGTCATGTATAGGGACAATGGTGTCTACAATAAATCCATTCTCTGCTGTAATAGCTTCAAACATAGCTGGGGTTAGTATTGCACAGGGATTACCACTAAGAATCGTAGCATTAGTATTAGCAATGATAATAACTTTAATTTATATAATTAGATATGGGGAGAAAGTTAAAAAAGATCCAACTAAGTCTTTAATATATACTCAAAAAGCTGAACTAGAAAAGAAATTCTTATCAACAGAAAATAACGAAGATTTGGTTAAATTTACTTTTAGAAAAAAATTAATGTTATTAATTTTTGCTTTAACTTTCGTAATAATGATTTATGGAGTTAAGGAATTAGGTTGGGGATTTATAGATATGACAGCAATATTCTTTGCTATAACATTTGTAATGGTACCACTTTCTAATCAAAAAGAAAGTGATTATGTATCAAACTTTGTGCAAGGGGCAGCTGACTTATTAGGAGTAGCTCTGATTATAGCATTAGCCAGAGGAGTTACTATAATAATGGATGGTGGATTAATAAGTGATACATTATTATACTCTTTAAGTGGAGCTATATCTAATATAAGTGGAGTTGTATTCTCTGTAGTAATGTATTTTGTTTATATAGTTTTAGGATTCTTTATAAATTCATCTTCAGGTCTGGCAGTTTTATCTATGCCTATAATGGCACCTCTTGCAGATGTTGTTGGAATTCAGAGAGATATAATAATAACTGCTTATATGTTTGGGCAGGGATTAATTGGTATAATAACTCCAACAGGATTAATACTAGCATCATTAGCTATGGTAGATGTAACTTATGACAAGTGGTTAAAATTCGTATTACCATTAGTTGGAATCATTATGGCGTTATCAGTAGGGATACTTTGTGTAGGCTCTTTAATTTGATAGGTTATAGTTATTTTATATAAAAATATAAAAGGAGCTACTATTAATTTAGTAGCTCGTTTGTTGTTAAATAATTCAAGTTTAGTATTATTCTATTTCTAAATTGTTAAGGGAAATATCTAATAAAGTTTGAACAAGTTCAGACTTTCCCATACCTGTTAATTTTGAATATTTCTCTATTTTTTTTATAGTATCCTGATTTAAATAGTAAGTTATTCTCTTTGGAGGATGAGGTTTTGCAGCCTTTTTAATTACTATTTTATTTTGAGATATATTTGTATTTGATGCATTGTTTTCGTTAATGTTTACATTAGTGTTTTCATACTCGTAACTGTTTACATTATTATTTGTATATTCTGTTTTATCATCAACTACATCCTTAGCCACTTCTTTTTTTCTCATCATTTCAGCTTTTAAATTTTCAAAATTAGTATTTATAGTACTCTTAGCCAAGTTTTTTCACCAACCTTTCTAAAACTTTAAAAAATTGTTCAGCAGATTTTTCATCATATTCAAAAACGGTTTTACCCATTTTACCTGCTTCAGTAATCTTAACTCTTCTATATATTGGTTCTGATATTAGGTCATCTTCTTTGAAGAATTCTTTTAAAAACTCTAGGTTTTCATTAGCATCTTTTGTTCTTTTATCAAACATATTTGGAACTATAAGAGCAATCTTTTCAGGAGATAACCTTAAGTCAGAAAGATATTCGTAAATACTTCCACATGCCCTAACTGAAGCCGCCTCTACTTGAACAGGCATTATTATATTGTCAACATAACATAACACTGCATCATTGACCTTAGTTCTTTGTGGACCACAGTCTACAATAACAAAATCATAGTCCATATTGTTTAAATCACTTAGTCTTTCATTTAATATTAAATCTATACGAGGTTCTCTATAAAACTCTGCATTGATTTCCTCTATATTAGAGTTTGGAAGCAAGTCCAAATTATCTCTAACATTTAAAATACATTCTGATAAACTCACGTTGTTCCTTTTATCTATTAAATCATAAAAAGTTTTACTATATTCATTTGAGCTTACTCCAAGAAATAAACTACTGTCATTTTGACCATCAAGGTCTATTAAAATTACTTTAAACCCTAGTTTTGCTAATCCATGTGAAATTTGTACAGATACTGTACTTTTTCCAACTCCGCCTTTATTATTTAATACAGCTATTTTTTTCATAAAAATCACTCCTATTCTCAATTACTTTTTCAAGTACTTCTAGTCTTTTCTTACCTAATATTTGCTTTGGTTTTTTTGCAATATCCAAATCCTTAAAAAACTTATCTTTATTGGAATTTATTATAAGTATTATGCTAGATTCAAAATCTTCTTGATTTATTTTGTTATCAAAATATTCATCAATATAATTTTTAAGAGCTTGTCCTAGTTCTGCTTGATTTTTATAAAAAAGTCGTACGTTGTTTTTAGACATATTTCTACTCCTTTTATACTAAGTTTAAGCCGTTTTACTACACATTTATAATTAATTTTATACTATTTTTATACTAAATTCAATCTATATTTATACATATAAATTACTATAAAATTATATTTTTACTATTTAAAATATAAGAAAAGACTTTAATTAACACTTTTCAACTTAGATAAAGGATATTTTATAGGGAAAAAAATCCAGAAATATTATATATCGCTGGATTTATATATTCTTTTATATATTTAAGGAATAAAAATACTACCTATGCTTATAAATTCATAGTCAATATATATGGAATCAATATTAGAAGGTGTTGATTCAAGGATTATTTGAGGATTATCATCTCCAAAGAAATATATATTTCCATGGTTTAGATAACTATTAGTATAATATATATCTAAATCAGTAGAGATATTATCTTTAAGCATTTTTATAGAATTTATTTTTATTATACATCTAGAATTTATAGGGTCTATTCTTAATTTATATATATTTTCAAATGATGATAGATCTATATACTCTCTTATTCTTTTAGAAAAAGGATATATAGGTTTTGAAACTTTTTTATCTTTAGTAAAAGAATAAACTAAACTATCATCTATTACATAGCAGATTAAATTTGTTTGACTAGATTTAATATTTTCGATTTTATTTGCTTCTTCTAAAGCTATATCATTGAAGTTTTCAACCGAATTATTTATTAATTCAAAATAGGGAAAAACTTCTTTCTTGTAGAAAGTATCACAATCATAAGATATTTTATTCCTTATATTAGTCTTTTGAGTTGGTGTAGAAACTGTACTTGTATTATAAGTAGTAACTCCTCCTAGCCTGTAATTTATGGTGAATCTATCGATAAGACCTAGAGGGCATCCTCTTCTGCTTAAATTTAAGTATCTTGGCCAATCTTCTAATAAAATATAATCTTCATCATATAGACCATATTTTTCAATAAGTTCTTTTTTAAAATAAGTATTAGCTCCAGCGATGAAATTATCATTGGATAGACGTAAATATAAATCTCTTGGATTTCCTTGTAGATAATCTACATTATTTCTTATAAAATCTTTTATAGGGTAACTATCTCTTCCTGGACCTATTGGATTTAGATATGATGTAGCAATCAAATAGTCTGAATTTTCAAAGAAATCGACTACATCTGATACAACAGTTTTATCATAGAAGGTATCATCACCAGATAAGTACATGATGTATTTGCCTGAAGATAATACGATACACTTATTGTAATTTTTAATTACACCAAGGTTATTTTTATTTTTAGTTATTAGATAGTTTTTAACATTATCACCTTTATTTGCCTCAATATAGTTTGTAATATCATCTATATCACTTTCATCAAAATTGTTAGAACAGTCATCACTTATTATTATTTCGATATTATCGTATTCTTGCATAAATACAGAGTCTAGGGCCTCATTAAGGAATGACTTGTTGTTATATATCATTATTATTATACTAACTAAATCTTTCATAGTATTTTTACTCAATTTATATTATTGAGTATTCTCCTTTCTTATAATTATACAAATATTAGGTTTTGGATAGATTTAATATTATAAAATATATCCAATTAAATAATATGATTCAAATCCAGAAAGATAGCCCTAAAATTAAAATTTTAGGGCTATCATAATTAGTTAGGATTTTAT
>JAVXJA010000016.1:30754-52507 GCA_036648085.1 Terrisporobacter sp. | reverse complement strand
CGGCGATGGTACTTGGGGGGCAACTCCCTGGGAGAGTAGCACGTAGCCACGTAATCTTTTTTTATGAAAATAAAATTATATTGACGAAAAATAAACTTTTACTTATGTTATTAAATATAGGTAGAAGTTTATTTTATTTTGATATCAATAATCCCCTTGAATAAAAATTTATATTTATCTCAATTTAAATAGAGAAAATCTATAAATGATAAGTACTTATAAAGAATTTCAATAAATATAGTTTTTTACAATAATATTTGATACTATAAGATTGATTTAAATAAATGTTATATTAGGGGGATAAAAATGAGTAATTTACCAATACAATTTGAGACTTTTGCACAGGCAAGAAAAGATGGTTTCTTAGCAGCAAAAGAAGTAAAAGATAGTGGAAGAAAAATGGTGGGAACTTTCTGTTGTTTTACACCATCAGAGTTAGTTCTTGCAGCTAATGCAGTGCCTGTAGGAGTATGTGGAGTTAGTGAGGAAGCTATTCCAGATGCAGAGAAAGTTTTACCGAGAAATTTGTGTCCTTTAATAAAATCAAGTTATGGACATGCAATAACTGATACATGTCCGTATTTCTATTTTTCGGATTTATTAATTGGGGAAACTACTTGTGATGGTAAGAAAAAAATGTATGAAGAGTTAGGAAAAGTAAAGCCAACTCATATAATGCAATTACCAAATAGAGCTGAAGGAAAACATGAATTTAATCTTTGGAAAGATGAAGTAATACTGTTAAAAGACGTATTAGAAAAGGAATTAGAAGCAACTATAACTGAGGAAGATATAAAAAATGCAATCATAGATAAGAATGAAGAAAGAAAATTATTAAATGAATACTATGATTTAGGAAAATTACAGCCATCGGCTTTAAGTGGAATGGAATTATACCAAGTATCTTATCAGGCTCAGTTTAAATTTGATAGAGAAGAATTAAAACAAGATTTAAGAAAGATAATAGATGATACTAAAGTAAGATATGAAAAAGGTGAATGTACAGTTAAAAAAGATGCACCTAGAATATTAATAACAGGTTCTCCTATAGGAGGATGCACAGATAAAATTATAAATACTATAGAAGAGAGTGGTGGATCTATAGTTGCTTATGAGTTATGTTCATCTATAAGAAATAACAGGGAATTAGTTGATGAAAGTAACCCAGATGTATATGATGCATTAGCTAAGAAATATTTAAATATAGGCTGTGCATGTATGATGCATAATGATAAAAGAATAGCTTTATTAGATGATTTAATACAAGAGTTTAATATAGATGGTGTAATAGATGTTGCCTTACAATCATGTCATCCATTTAATGTGGAGAGTAATAGAATTAAGGAGTATGTTGTTAATGACAAGCACATTCATTTTATGGCTATAGAAACTGATTACTCTCAGTCAGATACAGAGCAATTAAGGACTAGATTTGAAGCATTTATAGAAATGATAGAAGAACAAAAAATGTAATGAAAATAGCAAGGGTATTAATTGGGAGGACAAATGTATAGTATAGGTATTGACTCGGGATCTGTGGCTACAAAGGCAGTGTTATTTGATGGAGAAAATATAGTTAAAAAAATAGTTATTCCAACAGGTTGGAGTCCTAAAAGTACATCAAGACAAGCCTATGAATTATTAATAGAAAATATTAATAAAGACAAAATAAAAAAAGTAATAGGAACTGGATATGGTAGAGTTAGTATGGATTTTGTAGATAAGAAGGTCACAGAAATAACTTGTCATACTAAAGGAATATTCTTTTTAAATAAAAATATAAGAACTATATTAGATATAGGTGGACAAGATAGTAAAGTTATCAATATAGATGAAAATGGAAATGTAGTTAATTTTGTTATGAATGACAAATGTGCTGCAGGTACAGGAAAGTTTTTAGAAGTTACTTCTCATAAATTAGGAAGTGATATTACTAATATTGATGATTTAGCAGAAGATGCAATACCAGAAAATATATCTTCTATGTGTACTGTTTTTGCAGAATCTGAAATTATAAGCCTTCTAGCTCAAGATATACCAAAAGAAAATATTGCAGCAGGCATATTAAAGTCTATTGCAGGTAAAGGTATATCTATATTAAATAAAGGAAGACTAGAAGGAGAACTTGCATTTACAGGAGGATTAGCTCAAAGTAAAGAACTAGTGAAAATGTTAGAAAATAATTTAAATAAAAAAATATTCATAGCAGATGATGCTCAGATTGTTGGTGCTTTAGGAGCAGCAATTATTGGGTACAAGTAGTATGG
Source organism: Terrisporobacter sp. (assembly GCA_036648085.1). Classification (GTDB taxonomy): domain Bacteria; phylum Bacillota; class Clostridia; order Peptostreptococcales; family Peptostreptococcaceae; genus Terrisporobacter. The sequence goes on along the minus strand of JAVXJA010000016.1, from coordinate 50,240 downwards.
AATTTCCTATACAGGGGGGAAAATAATGAACATAGTAAAGATAAATTCTATAGGAGATAATTGTCCTATACCAGTAGTAAAAGCTAAAAAAGCATTAGATGCATTAACTGAAGCAGCAATTGTAGAAGTCAGTGTTGATAATGAAATAGCAGTACAAAACATAACGAAAATGGTTAGTCAAAAAAATTTAACTAGTACTTTTGAAAAAACTGGAGAAAATCACTTTGTTATTAAAATACAAAGTGGTGATGTTGTATGTGAAGCAACTGAAGAAGCTGTAGTTACTGTAGAAAAAGATGAAAAAATGGTAGTTGTATTAAGTAGTGATAAAATGGGTGAAGGTGATGAAGAATTAGGAAAGGTCCTTATAAAAGGATTTATATATGCTGTAACTCAATTAGATAAATTACCAAAGGCTGTTTTATTATATAATAGTGGTGTTAAATTATCAGCAGAAGGTTCAGATTCTATGGAAGATTTAAAAGCATTAGAAGATCAGGGTGTTGAAATATTAAGTTGTGGAACTTGTCTTAACTTCTATGGGTTATCAGATAAATTAGCAGTAGGTAAAGTTACTAATATGTACTCAATAGTTGAAGAACTAGCAGCTTCAACTAATACAATAAGACCATAATTTTTAATGTAAAAGCAATAAACTTGTTATAAGTTTATTGCTTATTTTTTTGACAAAGATTAATGAATATGATACTTTTTCAATATAAGCAAATAATGAAGAAAGTGACTTAATAATGGGGGTATTATTTTGAAAGAACATATTTTAAAAAGGTTGGAAAGTTTTAAGGGTGATGTAGGTTTTTACTATAAGAATTTAGTAACTTATGAAGTTATTAAATTTAATGAAGAAAAAAGAATGTTAGCTGCAAGTTTAATAAAGTTACCAATATTAGTAGATAGCTTTAATCAAATAAAAAAAGGTATTATAAGAAAAGATGATGTTTTTGTAACTTGTGAAGAGAATAAGGTACCCTCTTGTGGTGCATTAAATTACATGCATTCAAGCTTAGAAGTTACATTAGAAGATTTATATGCTTTAATGATAATTTTAAGTGATAACTACGCTACAAATATACTAATAGATAAGTTAGGTATAAATAATATTAATAATACAATTAAAGATATGGGACTTGAAAATACTGTATTAAATAGAAAGATGTTTGATGATAAAAAATCTGATTTAGGAGTTGAAAACTACATAAGCACTGAAGATATATTTATACTATTAGAAAAAATGTACAATAATGAATTAATAGATGAATCATCTTCCAAGGAAATGATAAACGTACTTAAGAATCAAAGATTAAATGGAAAGATACCTTTCTTCTTACATAGTGAATCTGAAAAAATTCAAATAGCACATAAAACAGGAGAAGATAAAAATATTACCCATGATGTGGGAATAGTATTTGCAAAAGAACCATTTATAATATGTTTTACAGGAAATAATGTAAATGTTCCAGAATATGAAAGACTTATGCAGGATATAAGTTATGAACTTTATTTACAACAAAAGGAGGAATAAAATATGAGAATAATAGATTTTCACTGCGATACCATATCTCAGTTACATGATTATAGACAAAAGGGTGAAGAAATTAATTTAAAAAATAATAAGCTTCATTTAGATATAGATAGAATGAAGAAAAGTGATTATATGCTTCAAGTATTTGCGTCTTATATGGATTTAGGAAGTAACAATAATCCACTAGAGACTTGTTTAAGTCATATAGATTTATTTTACAATGAAATAGAAAAAAATAGTGAAGACATAGGAATGGTATTATCTTATAAAGATATTTTAAATAATGAAAAAAATAATAAAATGTCAGCTCTATTATCTATAGAAGAAGGTGGAGTATGTAAAGGTAATATATCTTTACTTAGAAATTTCTATAAATTAGGTGTTAGAATGATGACTTTAACATGGAATTATGAAAATGAATTATCTTATCCTAATGGACACTTTCATGATGAAAAAAGTAATGAAAGAAAAGGACTTAAGAAAAAGGGATTTGAATTTATAGAAGAAATGGAAAACTTGGGAATGATTATAGATGTTTCACATTTATCAGATGATGGAATTTACGATGTATATAATAATACAAAGAAACCATTTATAGCAAGCCACTCAAATGCTAGAAGTATTTGTTCTCATCAAAGAAATTTAACAGATGATATGATTAAAAAGATTGCTAATCGTGGTGGAGTAATAGGAGTTAATTTTTATTCTGCTTTCCTAAAGGACGGTGCGAAAGGCAGTGATATCAGTATGATTGAAGATATAGTTAATCATATGAAATATATTGCTAATATTGGAGGAATTGATGCTGTAGGTTTAGGTACAGATTTTGATGGAATTGATTGTGGTTTAGAATTTAAAGATTCTTCTAATATGCAATTAATCGCTGAGAATATGAGAAAAAATAGATTTAAAGAAGAAGAAATAGAAAAGGTATTTTATAAAAATGCTCTTAATTTATTTAAAGAAGTTTTATAAAGAAGAACATGTAGAAAGTAAAATGAAACTTTAGAAAAAGGTGATTAAGTGAATTATTTATTTAAAGAAGTAAATTTGAATGAAAAAAAAGATAAAATAATTGAAATATATAAGAATTTAGTACTAAAGAATAATTATAGATGCAGAGATATACTATTTATTGTTCCAAATGGTATTACAAAATTAAACTACTTAAGAAGCATAAATTTAAAGTGCAGTGAAGAATTAAAAATAAGCACATATAGTCACTTTGTACAAAAGGAATTAATCAGATATTGGCCATTAATAGTGGACAAATGTGATTTAATAAAAGAAAGAAAAATAAGTCCAACTTTTATATCCTCAAGTTTGAGTGAATATATACTTATGAGCTATATACACGAAAAAAGAAATTATGATAATTATTTTGAAGATATAGTAGGTACGGATAGAAGTATATGTAGAAGTATTTTAGATAATCTTAGTAAAGCATCTTACAATAATCTAGATTTATATTGGGTAGGGGAAAAAATATATGAGTCTAAGAAAAATAAAGATAAGTTAACTAGGTTTTCCTATAGCCAAATGCAAGAATCAATAGAATATTATATGAACACCTTATTGTCTAAAGGGATAGAGGATAATTCTTTATCTATTTATTTATACAATAATTATTTATTGAAAAATGAGGAGTATATTAACAGATTACAAAAAGAATATAAATATTTAATAGTAGATAGTTTGGAGAATGCTAGTGTAAGTGAAGCAAATTTATTTAGTGAATTGTTAAGTATAGTGAAAGATAGCTATGTTTTCTATGATAATAGCAAAGATTATTCATCTTTTAAAAATGTGGATATTACCTATGTGGAAGAAAATATAATCAAAAAGTTTTTCAATGAGGATAGTAATATTTTAAGAAGAATAAATTTATATGACTTATATAATGAAAATAAAATAGTAGAGCTAGAAGAGTCACCACATTTATATAATGAAATGATAGATATGGCTATGGATAAAGTTATAGATTTAGTTAAAGACGGTGAAAACACAAAAGATATTGTAATAATTTCTCCAGTAAATAATTACTTATTAGACTATAAAATACAAAATATACTAAAAGAAAATAATATAGATGTAGTTAATACAAAGATAGACAATAAAGTAATAGATCATCCTTATGCAAATGCATTAGTTGTTGCTACAGCAATATTTTATAACTTACAAGACTTAATTAAAGAAGAAGAGTTTATAAACTTTATAGAGATTATTTTCAACATAAACAGAATAAAAGCAGTGAAAATATTTAACAACAGACATAATGATGAAGAATATGATAATTTAGTTAAATATATTAAAAATAAAAGTGAAAATCATATTAAAATAAGTGAATTTTTAATTCAGTTTTACATAGAAAAAATGTTGAACCTTAAGTATGGAAAAGAAAGTATAGTTTCCTGCAAAGATATTATTAAACAAAGTGAAGTATTTGATGAAATACTAGAGAGATTAAAGATAGAAGATGAAAAAACTAAGGGTAAAATATTTATATCTTGTTTAAAAGAAAATATAAATGATTATTATATGTCAGCAGATATAGAAGATATGAAAAATTCCAATGCTGTTATGATTACAACACCATATAGCTATATAAGTTCAGATATTCATAGAAAAACACAAATATGGTTAGACATAGGAAGTAATGCTTGGAATATGAAGATAGAGAAAGATATTGCTAATCCTTTAGTTCTGAGAAAATCTTTTGAAGAAAAAGAAATTTATACTGATGATATGGAAGAAAGATATAAGAAATACTATATATACAACTTAATTTATAACTTACTAATTAATAGTGAAAAAGTTTATGCTTATAAAAGTGAGTATAGTGTTAATGGATTTATGCAGGAAAGTATATTATATAGTCTTTTATTAAAGCTTTTAGATAAAGGAGATAATGATAATGACGAAGATTAATTATAGAGAAGACCAGCTTCTAATAATTCAATATGAAGAAGGAAAAATGGCAGTTCCTGCAGTGCCCGGAGCTGGTAAAACTTTTATAGTTACTAATCTAGTAGCAAAATTAATAGAAGAAAAGAAACAAGGTAAGGGCAAAATCTTAATTCTTACTTATATGAACAGTGCTGTAAATAACTTTAAGGTTAGGATTAAGAAAGTTTTAGAAGATAAAAATATAGATGATAAAAATTCTTATGAAGTAATGACTATTCACAGTTTGGCTGTAAAAATAATCAAAGAAAAGCCAGAAGTAGTTATGTTAAATGAAGATTTTAATATAGCTGATGATTTACAAAAAACTATGATACTTAGCGACTGTATAAATAATTTTAGAGCTAATGGCGGAGAAAAAGCTTTTAGATTTTTTATGAAGGAGCAAAAGGATGCTGAGTGGTTTAATAGACAGCTAGATACCTGGGAAAGTGGATTTTATGATTTAGTTCAAAACACTATAAGTGAATTAAAGTATAAAGGAATTACTCCACAAAAACTAGATGATATAATGAGAGAAAATCGTAGAGGAATTTTAAAAATAATTTTACCTATATATAGTGAATATGAAAAAAAATTAAAAAGTAATGGGTTATTAGATTATGATGATTTATTAATTTTAGCTTATAAAACTTTAACTATAGATAATGATTTGAAAATAAAATATCAAAACAAATATAAATATGTATTTGAAGATGAGTGTCAGGACTCTAATGAGATACAAGGTAAAATTATAGGGTTAATCTGTGAAGAACATAATAATCTGGTTAGAGTTGGCGATATTAATCAAAGTATAACAGGTACATTCTCATCATCAGATCCTAAGTTTTTTAAGGAGTTTATAGATAATAGTGATTACTGTTATAGAATGGACATGTCTAATAGAAGTTCAAAAGATGTAATTAACTTAGCTAATGCTTTAGTGAAATACGTGACAGAACAATTACAAAGTGTGGAGTGTAGAGATGCCCTTGAAGACATGGATATAAAAACTGTTCCTACAAATAAAGGATATAAAGAAAATCCTAAGCCAGATACATATCAATTAAATGTAAAATGGTATGAAAACTTTGATAAGGAAATAGAGCAAACAGTAAAGTTTGTAAGAAATATAAATAAAAAATATCCAGATAAAAGTATAGGAATATTAGTACCTTATAATGATCATATTAATCAAGTTGCTAATGAGCTTGTTAAATATGATTTAGAGTTTGAAGAGTTAGGACCCAACTCTCTTAGAAAAAGAAGAGTAATAGATAATACAGCTACAGTTATAGATTTTATTCTAAATTGTGATGATATGGAGAAGTTAATAGAAGTATTAGATCATGTTTATATAAAAACTGACAATAAAGAAGGAAAAAAAGACTTTCTTCAATTATTAAGAGATAAAAACTTTAATGTTGAAGAATTACTATATGATGAAGAAATCACTAAAGATATAATTCTTGATATATATGATGATATGTATCAGAGCTTTTTATATGGAATAAAAAGTATAAAACAGATTATTGAATATCCACTAACAAGAATTGATAAGTTGATTCTTTTCATTGGAGACACCATGTTGATGGAAAAAGAAGAAAAAGCAATAGTGGATTATCTAAGTTTTTATGTTAGATACTTAGGTGGAGACAATGGTAATTTAAATCTTCAACAAGTTTACAACTTATTATCTGACAGAAAAAATAGAGTTTTTAGTTATATAATCGAGGTTGTTAGCGAAATTAATGGGTATGAACCTTATCCAGGAAGTATAACTGTGTGCAATTACCATAAATCAAAGGGACTAGAGTGGGATTGTGTATTTTTATTGGGAATTACGGATTTTAATTTCCCAGACAATATCTATCAAAAATTCCAATGCGATAAATGGTATTTAAAAGAAAAATATAAAAATCCAGAATCAAATATAAAATCAGAAATAGAGTTCATTTCAAATGGGGAAGTAACTAGAAATTATAATAAAGAAATCAAAGAAAGTTTAATTAAAGAAAAAATAAGATTACTTTATGTGGGCATTACTAGAGCCAAAGAAATGCTAATTCTGTCAGGTAGTGCAAAGAGAGCAGAAAAGGACAAGAAAAAGCAAAATCCATCTATTTATTTGAATATTTTAAAAGGTGTAATAGATAAGAAAGGAGAATGATTTAAATGAAGGAAAAATCAAAATATTTTACTTATAGTCAAAATTCACTAAATACATATAAATCATGTCCTTTCAAATTTAAGTATAAATATATAGACAATATAAATTGGAGATATGACGACATAGGAAGTAGAGAGTATTATGATAGTTTAAAAAGTGGACGAGATTTTCACTTACTTTGTGAAAGATATTTTGACAATATTCCCATTGGAAACTGTGAAAATAAGAAGTTTAGTAATTGGATGAAAAATATAGAGAATCTTCTTCCTTTGAGAGAAGAAAATATTTATTTGCCAGAATACGAAGTTAGACTTAATTTTAATGAAAACATAATATCTGCTAAATTTGACTTAGTAATTATAGAACCTAATAAAATAAGTCTGTGGGACTGGAAAACAGAGTCACAAGAAATATCTTATAAAAATGCATCAAATAGAATGCAGACTTTAATATATATGTTTTTAGCTGAAGAAGTAATAAGAAAACAACTATATACTTCTTATAATATAGAAGATATAAGCATGAATTATTATCAGCCAGCTTTAGCTAATAAACCTATAACCATTAAATATGATGAAAACATGCATAAGAATAACACTATAAAGATAGGTAACTTAATAGATAACATAGAAAATACTGATTTTAATAATGAGGTAAATATAATAAAAAGTAAAAATCACTGTAAATACTGCGAATTTAACAAACTATGTAACAACGAAGAGATAAATTATGAAATTTTGGAGGAGGATATATATGGGTCTTAGGTTTGTATTAGGTAGAGGTGGTATAGGAAAAACTACCTTTATGCTAAACCAAATAAAAAATAGAGTGCAAGATAATGAAACTAGTCCTGTTATTCTTCTTGTTCCAGAACAATATTCATTTGAGATGGAAAAAAAGATGTCTAAGCTTTTCCTAGGAGAAGAAAAGGATAAGTATTTAAGAAGTAGGGTACTAAGTTTTAAAACCATGAGTAATATTGTGTTTTCAAAGGTAGGAGGACTTACTGATGTAAATATAAACTCCAGTGGTAGAGCTATGATGATATATAAATCCATAGATAAAATAAGTAAAGATTTAGAAGTATATTTTAAATCATCAACACAATCTGGATTTGTAGGATCTATAGCTGACATTATATCAGAATTAAAACAATATAGTGTATCTCCAGAAATGCTAGAAAACATAGCAGGAGAAGTAGAAAATGAAACATTGAGATATAAATTAAAAGATATAGCAAAAATATATGCAGAGTTTGAAGCAAATCTTCATGAAAACTATGTGGATTCTCAAGATATGCTTACATCTTTAGCTGCAAAGTTGGAGCAATGTGAGTATTTTAAAAATGCTTATATTTACATAGATGAATTTACTGGTTTTACACCAAATCAGTATAATGTATTAAAGGTACTACTTAAACAAGCAAAAGAAGTTCATATTTCTTTAACTATAGATTCTTTAACTCAATTTACTTATTCAAAAAATGATGCCTTTTCAAGAACAAAGTATACTTTTGAAAAGTTATACAAAATAGCAGCTGAAGAAGGGGTAAAAATACATACAAATATAAATTTAAATACTGAAGAAGTAAAAAGATTTAAAGATAATGAAGAACTTCAACATTTAGAAAAGTTTTATCATGCTTATCCTTATAGAAAATATGAAAAAGAAACTAAGTATATAAAGATAAAAGAATTTAACAATTTATATGATGAAGTTGAACAAGTAGCTAAAGATATTATTCATTTGGCAAGAGAAAAAAATGTAAGATATAAGGATATTACTGTAGCTACTAGAGATTTAAATAGATATAACTTCTTAGTAAAATCAATATTTAAAGAATATGAAATACCTAACTTTATTGATGAGAAAAAAGAAGCTAAGAGTAATCCAATAATAGTACTTATACTTTCAGCTTTAGAGATGAAAAATAGAAGATATTCTTATGAGACTATGTTTAGATATTTAAAAAGTGGACTTATAGGTGTAGATGCTGAGGATATAAGTTTACTTGAAAACTATGTACTTCTTAATGGGATAAGGGGTAAAAAGTGGTTTGAAGAAAAATGGACTTATAAAGTTAACCCTAATTATTTAAGTGATGAAAGTGATTTTGATTTACTTCAAAAAGAAAAAATTAATGAAATAAAAGATAAGGTGCTAGCTCCTATAATTATATTACAAGATAAACTTAAAAAACAGAACAAAACGGTAAAAGAAATTTGCCAATATGTGTATGAATTCTTATTAGATATTGAAATAGAAGGTACTCTTGAAAAATTAATAGGCAACTTTAATGAAAAAGGAGACTTAGAAGTAGCTAAAGAATATTCTCAAGTTTGGCAAATTGTAATTGATATACTTGACCAAATGGTAGAGTTAATGGGAGATGAAAAAATATCTTTAGATAAATTTATGAAGGTAATATCTTTAGGGTTTGATGAATATGAGCTAGGATTAGTTCCTCCAAGTATGGACCAAGTATTAGTAAGTTCTATAGACAGAATGAAAAATACTAATACAAAATATCTTTACTTAATAGGAAGTACTGATGGCATATTCCCATTAATATCTAAGGATAATGGATTATTGAGTGATAAGGATAGAAAAACTTTAGGAGACAGTGGACTAGAAGTTGATATAGATAGTAAAACAAGAACTTATGAAGAACAGTTTTTAGTTTATAAAGCATTAACTTCTACAAGTGAAAATTTAATCTTAACTTATCCTATATCAGATCATGAAGGAAAGACTTTAAGACCATCTATTATTATTTCTAGACTTAAAAAAATCTTCCCTAATATTAACATGAAGACTTATGTATTAAAGGATTTAGATAAATCTAATGAAGATGCTTTAGATAAAATCACTGTAAAAGCACCTACTTTTAATGAATTAATAAATGCTATAAAAGATTTTGAAATAAGAGGAGAAATCAATGAAATATGGCTTGATATATATAGATATTTCTTAAGTGATGAAGAATACAAAAAAAAGCTAGAAAAAGTAGTAAGTGGACTTAGCTATACTAACCAAGTGGATAAAGTTGAAAAAGATAAAATAAAATCACTTTATGAAAATAAAAATCTAAGTGTATCTAAATTAGAAAGATATGCTCAGTGTCCATTCTCATACTTTATTCAATATGGATTAAAAGCACAAGAAAGAAAGGAATATTCTTTCTCAGCACCAGATTTAGGATCATTTATTCATAATATCTTAGATATTTTCTCTAAAAATCTTAATAAAGATAAACTTAACTGGCATGAAATAGATGAAGATTATATTAGAAGAAATGTGTCTGTTATAGTTGATGAAATGGTAAATAAAATACCAGGATTCATTCTAAACTCTTCAGAAAGATATAAGTATTTAGCTTATAGATTAAAGAAGATGTTAATTTCAGCTATAAGTATTATTTCTACACAAATAAAACAAGGTAACTTTGAACCAGTAGATTATGAGGTTAGCTTTAGAAAAGGTGGTAAATATCCACCTATAAAAATGGTTTTAAATAATGGAGAAGAAATTACTTTAGTTGGACAAATAGATAGAATAGATGAGTTAGACAAAGGTGATGAAAAATATATTCGTATTATAGATTATAAATCAGGAGACAAGTCTATTAATTTAACAGAAGTATATTATGGACTTCAATTACAGTTATTAGTATATTTAGATGCAATTATAGATAGTGATAGATATAAAAAACATCAATTAAAACCAGCAGCAGTTTTATATAATAGAATAGATAATCCTATTGTAAGAAGTAATGAAGATCAAAAAGATACAGTTATTAACGAAGAAATTCTAAAGAAACTTAGAATGAACGGTTTAGTATTAAAAGACGTAGATATAATTGGTGAAATGGATAAGTCTTTAAAAGAGGGTGAAAGAAAAACATCTTTAGTTATTCCAGCTAACTTAGATAAAAACGGAAATATAGGTAGATATACTAAGGGTGTAACAGATGATGAGTTTGATTTACTAAGAGACTATGTTAAACATGAAGTAAAGGTATTATGTGAAAGAATGACAGGAGGAGATATAGGAATTGTACCATGTAAAAATAAAAATGGAACATCATGTGATTACTGTATCTACTCATCTATATGTCAGTTTGATCCTACTATAAAAGGAAACCAATATACAATACTTAATGAGAAAAGTGATGAAGAAGTACTTAAATTAATGGAGAAGGAGGTAAAATAGTGAGCTCACCAAAATGGACGACAGAACAACAAGCAGTAATAGATAGTAGAGATTGTAATTTATTAGTTGCAGCAGCTGCTGGTTCGGGAAAAACAGCAGTATTAGTTGAGAGAATAATACAAATAATAACAAATAAAGAAAAACCTGTAGATATAGATAGCTTACTAGTAGTTACCTTCACCAATGCAGCAGCATCAGAAATGAGAGAAAGAATAGGTGATGCTATAGGTAAAGCATTAGAAAGTAACCCAGAAGATAGTCACTTACAAAACCAACTAGTTTTATTAAACAAAGCTAGTATAACAACAATTCACTCATTCTGTTTAGAAGTAATTAAATCTAACTTCCATAAAATAGATTTGGATCCTAATTTTAGAATAGGTGACGAAACAGAATGTACTATTTTAAAGCTAGAAACTATAGAAGAAGTATTTGAAGAATTTTATGAAAAGAAGGAAGAGGACTTTTATAAGTTAGTTGAAAGTTATAGTGAAAAAAGAGGCGATACTAATTTACAGCAAATGGTTCTTAGTATTTACTCATTTATAATGTCATCACCAGATCCTCTAGGATGGTTAGAAGATAGTGTAAATGATTTTAACATAGATGAAAACTTTGATTTTTCTACATCTAAGTGGGCTAACATAATTTTAGATGCTATAAAAATACAAATAGGCGGGATAGTTTCTAATTTTAAAAAAGCCTTAGAAATGGTTGATGGAATAGAAGAATTAGTAACTTTTGCAGATAAATTAAAATTAGAATATGCCATGATTAAAAATATTTTAGAGAAGTGTAATGAATCATGGGAAGTTTCTTACAAAGCTATGTACTTCTTAGAATTTGAAAACTACGTAAAAGGAGTAAAGAGAATTCCTAAAGGTGCAGAAGAATATATAAAAGATGCTAAAGATAAGGCTAAGAAAATAAGAGATGATGCAAAAAAATCTATGGAATCTATAAAAGACTCTACTTTTAACAAAAATAGAGATGATTTAAACAACGAAATAAAAATGATGTATCCAGTAGTAAATTCTATGAGTAGAGTGCTATTTAGATTTATAGAACTTTATGGAGAAAGAAAAAGAGAAAAGGGCATCATTGACTTTAGTGATATAGAACATTTTGCTTTAAATATTTTAACTAAAAAAGACAAAAATGGAAATCCACTTCCAACTGATGTGGCTTTAGAATATAGAGAAAAGTTCTATGAAATATTTATAGATGAATACCAAGATAGTAACTATGTACAGGAAGTACTTCTTGGTACTGTTGCAAAAGTTAAAACACCTAATAGATTTATGGTTGGTGATGTTAAGCAAAGTATATACAGATTTAGACAAGCTAAACCAGAAATATTCTTACAAAAATATGCTACTTATGCTACTGAAAAAGGAAGTAAAGAAAGAAAAATAATGCTTTATAAAAACTTTAGAAGTAGAAAAGAAGTAATAGATAGTTGTAACTATATTTTTGAAAATATAATGAGTAAAAATATAGGTGAAATAGAATATACAAAGGATGAAGCCTTAAACTTAGGAGCATCTTATAAGGAAAATACTGATGAAAATATTATTGTAGGAGGAGCTACAGAAATTCATTTAATGGAGAAGGCTCCAAAGAAAGATGATGATGTAGTAGCTACTAAGGAAGATAATATAGATGACACATCAGAAAATCCAGTAGAAGAAGAGTTAGACAACATACAGTTAGAGGCTCGTATGGTGGGAAAAATAATAAAACAATTAATGGCACCAGGTGAAGATGGAAAAGTTCAGAAGGTATATGATAAGAAGTTAGATGATTATAGAATAGTTGATTTTAAAGATATAGTTATACTTCTTAGAGCTACATCTGCTTGGGCTCCTGTATTTGCTGACGAGTTAATAAACATGGGTATTCCTACATATGCAGATACAGGAATGGGATATTTTGATACTTTGGAAATCAAGACTATAATGTCATTCTTAAAAATTATTGATAACCCTATGCAAGATATACCTTTACTTGCAGTATTAAAATCACCAATACTTCCATGTACATGTTTTACACCAGAAGACTTTATTGATATTAGGCTAGAAGATGATAATAGTAGCTTATATGAATGTATGAGATTTATAAGTGAAAGTGAAGAGGAAGATAAAAAAGAAATACGAAATAAATGTAAGAAATTCTTAGAAGAATTAAAAGAGTACAAAGAAAAATCTCTTTATATGAGTACAGATGAATTTTTATGGTATTTGTATACTAAAAGTGGGTATTATGCTTACGTAGGAGCTTTACCAAGTGGAAGTCAGAGACAGGCTAACTTAAAAATTTTATTTGAAAGAGCTAAACAATTTGAGGAAACTAGTTTTAAGGGTATCTTCAACTTTATAAACTTTATAAATAAAATTAAAAAATCTAACTCTGATATGGGAAGTGCTAAGACTCTTGGTGAAAATGCCAATGTAGTAAGAATCATGAGTATACATAAAAGTAAGGGATTAGAGTTCCCTATAGTATTTTGCTCAGCTATGAGTAAAAACTTTAATATGATGGACTTTAAAAAGGATATGCTTTATCACTTTGAGTTAGGATTCGGTCCACAGTTAGTTGATATAGATAGAAGAATATCATACCCAAGTATTGCAAAAGAAGCTTTAAAATACAAAATGAATTTAGAAAATTTATCAGAAGAGATGAGAATTTTATACGTTGCTTTAACTAGAGCAAAAGAAAAATTAATCATAACCGGATCTACTAAGGATATACCAGCTACTTTAAAGAAGTGGGGTAAAAATCTAGATGGTGAAAATCCAGTTTCTCAATATGATGTATTAAAAGCTAAGAACTATTTAGACTGGATAATGCATTCAGTTTTAAAGCATAAAGATTTTAAGGAAATAAGAAAAGAATACTCTATAGATGCTATTACTACATGTAATCATGACTCCAAATGGAGCTTCCATTCTTGGAATAGAGATGATGTAGTTGTGGAAGAAGAATTAGAAGAAAGAAATATGGAATCTTTACTGAAAGAAATGCAAATTAAAGACAGTGAAGATGATTATATAGAAGATATTAAGGAGAAACTAAGTTATACTTATCCATACAAAGAAAGTGTAAAAGTTTCTGCGTCTATATCTGTTTCGGAAATTAAAAAAATGCAAAGTCAGCATGAAGAAGATTATTCGGAAAATATTTATGAAGAAAAAATAACTTTAAAGAAACCTTTATTTATACAAGAAACTCAAGATAAGAATAAGATAACTCCACAGGAAAGAGGTACAATAGTACATTTAGTTATGGAGGTACTTGATTTAAATAAAATCCATAGAATAGATGATATTAAAGAGCAAATACAAAGCTTAATAAAAAGAGAAATAATTAGTGAAAAACAATCTTTAGTTGTTAATCCTTTTAAAATATATAAATTCTTTAAATCAGATATAGGAAAAAGAGTACTAGCGTCACACTTTATAAAAAGAGAGCAAACTATATATTCTCAGATGAACATGAATGATATTTATTTAAATAATGAAGATATTCAAAATAATAGAGCTATATACGAAGAAGAAAGTTTAATGTTAAGGGGTATTATAGATTTATACTTTGAAGAAAATAATGAAATATTAATTGTTGATTATAAAACAGATTATATAGACGAAGAAAATAAGCAGGAAGTGATAAATAGATATAGAAAACAACTTGATTTATACGGTGAAGCTTTAGAAAAATTAACTGGTAAAAAAGTTAAAGATAAATACTTATATTTATTTAATATAGATGAGGAAGTTAAATTATAAAATTAGGAGGACCTATGAAATTTATTCATACATCAGATTGGCATATAGGTAAAAACCTAGAAGGTCATTCTAGATTAGAGGAACAAGAAAAGTTTTGCAATGATTTTGTAAAAATAGTAGAAGAGAATGATATAGACATGGTAATCATAGCTGGAGATGTGTACGATACTTCTAACCCTCCAGCAGGAGCTGAAACACTATTTTACAAAACAGTTTGCAGACTTGCAAATAACGGGCAAAGATGTGTATTAATTATATCAGGTAATCATGATAGTCCAGAAAGATTATCTGCTGTAACTCCCCTTGCTAGTGAGCAGGGAATAATAATACTAGGATATCCATTAAGTGTTGGAAGAGTAGAAAAATATAATGGATATGAGATAGTAGAGGCTAAAGAAGGTTGCTTAAAATTAAATATTAATGATGAAAAAGTAACTGTAATAACTTTACCATATCCTAGTGAAAAAAGATTAAATGATGCTATGAAAGATATTGAAACTGATGAAGAGTTACAAAGAACTTATTCTAAAAAGGTAGGAGATATATTTAGAAAATTAGAAGAAAACTTTGAAGATGATAGTATTAATTTAGCTGTGTCACATTTATTTGTTATGGGTGGAGATCCATCAGACTCAGAAAGACAAATTCAACTAGGTGGAAGTTTAGTCGTGGATAAACATGATTTACCACAAAGAGCTCAATATACAGCACTAGGTCATTTACATAAGCCACAGAAAGCTTCAGAGAGACTGAATGTATATTATTCAGGTTCGCCTCTTCAATATAGTAAGAAGGAACGAATTTATGCTAAAGGTGCCAATATTGTTGAAATAAAAGCAAAAGAAAAGCCAGTTATAGAAAATATTTATTTTAATAATTATAAACCTATAGAAGTATTTAAATGTAACGGTATAGAAGAAGCTTTACAAGTATGTGAAGAAAATAAAGATAGAGATATATGGTCTTATTTTGAAATAAAAACAGAAGAAGTTATAAGTCAAAATAATATTAAAAAGATGAAAGATTTCTTGAAAGATATAGTAGAGATAAAACCTATAATAAGTAGTGATTATGAATACGAAGAAGTAGACTTAAAAGAAAAATCTATGGGACAATTATTTAATGATTTTTATAAATTCAGAGAAAAATGTGAACCAAGGGGAGAGCTTATGGATTTATTCTTAAATATAGTTAGCAAAGAAGGTGAAGATGTAGATGAGACCAATTAAGTTAGAGTTAATAGGGTTAAATAGTTATACAGATAAACAGACCATAGACTTTGAAGAGCTAACATCTAGAGGATTATTTGGTATATTTGGAAATACAGGAAGTGGAAAATCCACTATTTTAGATGCTATTACTATAGCATTATATGGTGATATATCTAGAAATACAAATGATTATGTAAATTCAAGTTGTGATAAGGCTATAGTTAAATATGAATTTGAAATAGGTGGAAAAAATAGTAGAAGAAGATATTTTGTAGAGAGAACTATAAAAAATAGTCCTACTGGAGGAACAAAAACATCTCGTGTGCTTTTAGGTGAAATTAAAAGTGATGGAGGTATAAATGTATTAGCAGATAAAGTAGGAGAAGTAAAAAATCAAATACACAATATCATAGGATTAACATCAGATGACTTTACTAGATCTGTTGTGTTACCACAAGGTAAGTTTAGTGAGTTTTTGAAATTACAAGATAGAGAAAGAAGAAAAATGCTTGAAAGAATTTTCAACCTAGAAAAATACGGTGAAAAGCTTTCAGCAAGAGTAAAATCAAAAAGAATAGTAGCTAAAGATAGCATAACTGCTTTAGAAGGTAAGTTAAGTCAACATGATGGTATGACAGAGGAGTTATTAGAAGAAAACAAGAAAAAATTAAGTGAAGCAAAAACTTTGGAAATAGATAAAAAAGATGAGTTAGTAAAAGAAGAAAAAGAGTTAGAAGTTAGCAAAGAAATATATGAAAATCAAAAGTCTTTAGAAAAATTTAATAATAAAAAGCAAGTATTAGATGAAAAAGAAAAAGAAATTAATGAAAAAAGAGAAAAATTAGAAAGACATCTTAGAGGAGAAAATATAATTCCCCATGTTAATGATATAAAAATATTAGAAAAAGATATTTATACAAATGATAATGAAGTTAAAAAACTAGACGGTATTATAAATAATATAAAAAAAGAGATAGATCTCCTTGATAAAAGATACGAAGATGCTAAGAAAGAAAAAGATGTAAAACTTCCTATTTTAATTGAGGAAAAAGGAAAGCTTCAAAGAGGAATTGAATTAGAAGAGAAGTTAAAAATAGACAATAGCCAAATAAAAGATATAAAAATTGAAATAGATAAAGAAGAACAAAATAAATCAGTATTAGAAAAAGAAATAAAAGACTTACAAAATCAAATAGATGCTAAATATAAAAAGATACAAGAAGATAATAATACTCTTGTAGGTTTAAGAATAAGTAGTGAATTAAAAGGAAGTATTTTTGATGCTTATAATAAAGAAGAACAACTTGAAAAGTTAAGTATTGAAAAAGAAGATAATAATAAATTTTTAAAAGAAGTGGAAAAAAGATTAGAGGACTTAAAAATTAAGAATATTGAAGTGGAAAAAAATAAAGCTTCTGTAGAAGGTAAGTTAAGAAAAATTTTAGACCATGTTGAGTATTTACAGAAAACTTGTCCTGGTGACAGTAAAGTAATAGTTAATGAAAAGGAATATTTACATAATTTAAAATCTAAACTGGAAAATATTAAGGAATATGAAAAACAGATTAAAACTATTAAAGAAGAATTAAATATTAATGAAAAACAAATATTTGAAAATGATAGATATATTAATGAATCAAAAGTTAAAATAGATAGATTAAATAAACATATTGATGATTTGGAAGAAGAAATAGAAAAGTTAAAATATTTAAATATGGCAGCTCACTTAAGAGAACAATTAAAAGAAAATGATCAGTGTCCAGTTTGTGGTTCCACACATCATGAAAAAATGTTTACAAGTTCTAGACTTGATGAATCTAAATTATTAGAAGAAAAAATGAAAAAACTAGAAAGTGAACATAAAAAAGAAAAGAAAGATTATGAAGAATTATCTCTTAAAAATAGAGATTTTAACTCTTTCAAAAACCTTAAAGAGAAAAGTTTAAAGGAATTACAAAGTAAATTAGGCGAATATAATTCATCAACTTTACAAAGAGAAATAGATATAAAGCAAAAAGAAGTTAAAATCCTAGAAGAAAAAGTACTTAACTGGGAAAAAGATAAGGGTAATACACAAAAAGAAATATCTGAAACAAAAGAAATAAAATATGAAGTAGATAAAGATGAAGTTAAAATAAAAGAAAATCTAATTACAGATAGAAAGTTAAAACAAGACGTAAAGGATAAACTTGAAGAATTAAATAAAAAATATAATATTCTTAATCAAGACTACTTAGGTTTAAAAGCTAAGATAAAAGTTAATGATTTATCTGGAAAAGTAAAAGAAATAAATGAAAATGAAAAATTAATTGAAAAATTAAATAAAGAAGTTGCTTTCTTAAATCAAGAAAAAGAAATTTTAGATAATAAATACAAGGAACAAAGTATTTATTATAATGAAGTAGACAAGAAGTTATCTAATTTACTTCAACTTAGAGATACTAAAAATAAAGAACTTAAAAATAATGAAGATGAATTAAATAAAATAGCAAAAGGCATTTCATGTGCTAAGTTATTAAATGAAACTATAGTTAGTGTTGAGAGAATAACAAATACTGAAGAAGACCTAAGACAGCAGCTTTATCATAAGAAAATTGAATTTGATGAAAATAGTAAAGAAAAAAATAGCAGAGAAGGTATATTAACTCAAGCTAAAAAACAACTTGAAAGTAAAGATATACTACTTAAAGATTTACTTAGAGAGCATAAATTTGAATCTGTAAATGCAGTAGAAAAATCAATTCTTATAAAAGAAGATAAAGATAGTTTTAAAAATGAAATAGACAATTTTGATGAAGAAATAAAATATCTAAGTGTAAAAATATCTGATTTAGTTAAAAAATTAGATAATAGAAGTGTAAAAGAAGAGGATTATATCAATTTACAACGCTCCATTGTAATCCTAAAAAATGAAATAGAAGAACTTAGAACAGATATAGGATCTAAAGAAAATGAACTTAAGAACATAGAAAAGTCACTGGAATCAATAAAAGACTTAACTAAGGAAATTAAAAAGGTTAATCATGAACTAGGATTATTAGATGAAATAAACAAATTAATTATGGGTAATAAATTTGTTGAATATGTGGCAACTAATCAACTTAAATACATTGCATTGGAAGCATCTAAAAGATTAAATTCTATTACTAGGGGTCGATATGCTTTAGAAATAGATGAGACTCTTAACTTTATTATGAGGGACAATATGAATGGAGGTCAAAGAAGAAGTGTAGATTCCTTATCAGGAGGAGAAACATTCTTAACTTCATTATCCTTAGCCTTAGCATTATCATCTCAAATACAATTAAAAGGAAGTGCACCATTGGAATTTTTCTTCTTAGATGAAGGATTTGGATCTTTAGATACAGAGTTACTTGAGATAGTTATGGAATCCCTTGAAAATCTACATAGTGATAAACTTAGTGTAGGTATAATATCTCATGTGGAGGAATTAAAAAATAGAGTACCAATAAAATTATTAGTTACTCCTTCAGATGTGGGAAGAGGATCTAAAGTTAAAATAGAATATAGTTAAATAAAAGATTTTATAAATTAAAGACATGTGTAAAGATACATGTCTTTTTTGTATGTAAAAGCATTATTTGTAGTACAAATAGATGAT
>JAVXJA010000016.1:0-30654 GCA_036648085.1 Terrisporobacter sp. | reverse complement strand
AAGATACATGTCTTTTTTGTATGTAAAAGCATTATTTGTAGTACAAATAGATGATCTAGGATGTGAAGGAATATAAGGGTATATGCAATTACAGAAAATAACAATACATTTTTATTGAATAACAATAAAAATGTATTGTTATTTTTAAAGTGAAGTGTTAATATGTATATATATTAAGAAAATCTTATTAAATGGAGGAGAAAAAATGAAAAAGAATATATTAAATTTAATACCTTTTGTAATTACAGTAGGGTGTATAGTTGCTTATAATGTTATAGGATCTGAAGTTTTAAGTGATGGTACATTAGTTGAGCCGTTTTATTTAATACCAATTGCTTGGTTATCTTTATTTATTGGTGCTATAGGATTAATTATAAGAAGTGTATCTTATTTTAAGTTTAAAAAATTAAATATATAGTAAAATATTTATATGATAGATAATAGATAATTGAGAAAGGTAGGAATTACTTATGAAAAATAGTTCCTCTTATAGAATATTAAATAATATTATAATTTTAGGTATTGTACTTACATTATTATCACTGTGTGCATTACCATTAGTTATAACAGCCTATTTAAAAAGTGGATATAACATAGTTGATAGTAATTTACCATTAATTATGTCAATTGGGATTTTTATATGTGCAGTACCTTATATAGTAGCATTATTTTTATTAAAAAAACTATGCAAGCAAATTGTTTTAAAACAGCCATTTTCCAGAGAAATACCAAAGTATTTAAAGCAAATTTCTATTTGTGCTTTTAGTGAAATATTAATTTTTAATGTTACACAACTTGTGCTGTATTATTTCTTTGATATATACTTATATGGACTAACTATTGTATCAGCAATTATAGTTTCATTTATTTCATTAGCTATAGGTTTCTTAAGCATGGTCCTAGGGAAGTTATTTGAAATGGCTATTGAAATAAAAGAGGAAAATGATAAGACTATATAAGGGAGAATAATATGGCTATTATAGTAAACTTAGACGTCATGATGGCAAAGAGAAAGATGAGTTCTACAGAATTGTCTAAAAGACTAGGTATAACAATGGCTAATCTTTCTATATTAAAAAATAATAAGGCAAAAGCTGTTAGATTTACTACTCTAAACGAAGTATGTAAAATATTAGAATGTCAGCCTGGAGATATTTTAGAATATGTAGATGATAAAGAATAAGACTTTTAAAGAAGGTCTTATTTTTTTAGAAAAAGTTTAGAGGTAAAATAATATAAAAAAAGAGGCACCTACTGGGGGAATAGTAGATGCCTTAAAAATATATACTTATTAGGGGGAGAGATATATAATTTCCGCTCTCATATATAATTCTTTCCGTGTTATAAGGTTTTTATACACTTTTTTATAAAGCTCAGAAATAAATATCAACAAAGGAGTAACAACAAAACATATTGTTGTTTTAAGAAAAACTCTGATTAGCTTTTCTTAATAATACTATATGTAATAACTCATAAAATGACACAAAATGATAAAAAAAATTATATTTTTTTTTGTTAAAGTAATGTTAATGCATTTCAATAATATTTATAGTTTATAAATTATATAAGTAGTTATAAATAATAAATACCAATACATTTAATTATTAGAAGAAAAAATGGATATAATATTTTTGATGGCTCTAGTAATAAGATTATTTAATTTAAAAACAGTTGAAATTATGCTATAATACATTATAAATAAAAATATACATTTTAGGAGAGTGGTAAAGGTTGGATAGTTCGACCAGTAGTTTGATGCAGATAGGTTTATTGGTGATTTTATTAATAGGGTCAGGATTTTTCTCAGCATCTGAGACAGCGCTAATGTCGCTAAGCAAAATAAAAATGAGACATATGGAAGAAGATGGGGTAAAAGGAGCAAAGCTAGTTAGTTCTTTACTTGTAGATCCAAGTAAATTACTTAGTACAATATTAGTTGGAAATAATATTGTAAATATAGCAGCAACTTCTATTTCAACTTCATTATTTGTAAGTAAGTTGGGAGCGCAAGGTGTAGCAGCAGCTACAGCACTAATGACAGTTTTAGTTTTAATATTTGGTGAGATCACACCAAAAACTATATCAGCAAATAATCCTGAAAAGATGTCTGTTTTTGTAGCGAAACCAATAAAAGTATTTGTGCTAATATTAAGTCCAATAGTATGGGTATTTAACATTATTACAAAAGTAATATTTAAACTTCTTGGAGTAGACAATAAAGGTGTAAAACCATTTATTACTGAAGAAGAATTAAAAACCATGGTTAATGTAAGTCACGAAGAAGGATTATTAGAGATAGAGGAAAGAGAAATTATTAATAATGTTTTCGAATTTGGTGATATGCAAGCTAAAGAAGCTATGGTACAAAGATTGGATATGGTAGCTATTGACTTAGAAGATACTTATGAAGAAATAATAGAATTATTTAAACATGAAAAATTAAGTAGAATGCCTGTATATGAAGAAACAATAGACGATATTATAGGTATATTAAATATAAAAGATATTATTTTCTTAAGTGATGAAGAAGTTGAGAACTTTGATATTAAAAAATATATTAGAGAACCTTTCTTCACATATGAATTTAAAAAGATTACACAATTGTTAGAAGAAATGAAAAAAGATAAAAGTCAGATGACCATTGTAGTTGATGAATATGGTGGTACTGCTGGATTAATTACTATAGAGGATTTAGTAGAAGTAATCGTTGGAGATATAGATGACGAATATGACGAAGAGGATGATGATATAGAAATAATAAGTTCTACAGAATATCTTGTTGAAGGTAGTACAAAAATTAGCGATGTTAATGAAATACTAGATATTGAACTAGAATCTGATGAATTTGATTCTATAGGTGGATATATAATTGGATATATAAAGCATATTCCAGATGAAAATGAACTTATAGAAGTAGACGGAATTAAATTTAATATTGAATCCGTAGATAAAAATAGAATAAAGAAAATAAGAATATTATTATAATAAATAGAGCACTGTTTTTAACAGTGTTTTATTTGTATAAATAAAGTCCATATAGAACATAATCTTAGAGAAGGAAGGAATGATATTAATGGCGGTTTTAAATAAACAATTTCTACATAAGCTAAAAAACAATATATTATTTTTTATATTATATACATTGTTATTTTTTATAATATGTAAGACATTTGGTTATATAGCACCATTTTTCATAGGTGGATTACTGGCATTTATAATTAATCCATTATCACAAAAGCTAGAGAGGAAATTCAATATAAATAAAGGTATTTCTACTCTGTTTTTAAGCTTCCTAGGTGTTGGGACAGTAATATTTATAGCTTCATTTTTAGTATTCCAAGGAAGTCAACAACTAGTAGATTTTTTAAATAACTTAGACACAAATAATTATTCTTATTTAAATGATATGATAACTAATTGGATGAGTAACGTAAGTCATTATATAGACTACATAGAAGGATTATCTAATAACAGTATTAATGTACAAGAGCTAGTTGCTAAATATGGCCAAAGTATTGCAAATGTAGCCAAGTCTTTATTAGCAAAAACAATAGGTTTAGCAACATCAATACCAACAATTATGCTTTTAATACTTACATTGTTTATGTCTACATACTTTATAGCAAAAGATTTTGATAAAATAGGTAATGGATTCTTAAGTATATTTACAGATGAAACAAGAATTAAAGTTAGAAGAGTAAAAAGTGAAGCAGTTTCATCTTTAAAAGGTTATATAAAGGCATATGCAATACTTATGAGTTTGACCTTTGCAGTAATTTGGTTAAGTTTTACTTTGTTTAAGGTACCATATGGATTACCATTGGCTTTGATTGGTGCATTTCTTGATTTAATACCTTTTTTAGGTATTATAGTAATATTTGTGCCAGTTATAATTTATTATTTTGTTATGGATAATTATTTTATATCCATAGGTATTACAATAATATTTATAGCCTTATCAATAATAAGACAAATACTAGAACCTAAATTAGTAGCTCAAAATGTGGGAATAAATCCATTACTGACAATAGTAGCTATATTTATAGGAATTCAAGTAAAAGGAGTGCTAGGAATAATATTTTTCTTAGGATTACTAGTAATGCATAGCATATTACAAAAAGTAGATATTCTTTAAAATAAAATAAACATAAAAAAATGGCTAACTAATGTTAACCATTTTTTTATGCTATTATTCATCAAACTCTATTACTTTTCCTGTGTTAATATCTATTAGATTAATTTCTAATTCAAATTCATTCTCATCTTCATCGTTTAATAACTCAATAGTTGCAACAGAATGTGTTCCGTCTTTTGGTATTGAAGTACTTCCAGGGTTTAAGACTATTAAATCCTTATCTACAGATAATTCTTTTACATGGGTATGTCCAAGTATAAGAATATCTACACTTAAAGACCTAGCTTCTTTCATTATTTCTTCTCTACTTTTTACATATCCATGATCCATAAGTACACTTATATTGTCTATTTTCTTATGCACAAAAGGAGATTTTATTGTATGCTTTATTACCATTTGATCCACATCAGCATCACAATTTCCCTTTGCTATAGTTATATTATCTAAACTATTTATTTTTTCTACTACAGCCTTAGGATTATATCCTTCAGGCAAATCGTTTCTAGGACCATGATATAAAATATCTCCATTATGAAGTAAAATATCACAATCTGATAAAATATCTAATGCTTTTTCTAAATAAAGTAAACTTCCATGAGTGTCACTCATTACTCCAATTTTCATTTATATTCCTCCTTGAAACTATAAAAATTTTTCGGATACTCTACTCCAAAACTCATAATTTGAGGTTCTTAGTAGTTTTATTCTTATATCAGATATGGAAAGACTGATATTACTTATTTCTTTAAAATTAAACTCCATACCATCTATCACAACTAATATGGAATTTTCAAATTCACATTCTGGTGAAATTCTAACGATTGAATCATCAGAACAAATGATACTAGAGGTAAAACTTCTATAAGAATTTGTGTTGATAGGCGCTACAGGTGCTATTTGCATAACATTTAAACTAGTATCAACTATGCTACCACCAACAGCGTAGTTATAAGCAGTAGACCCTGTAGATGTTGATATAATTAGTCCATCACCACTAAAATTTTGTACGTGTTTATCATTGATATTTAATTTAAGATGTATAGTTCTAGATTTATCTCCCTTAACTACAACCTCATTTATAGCAAAAAGCTTTGTACCATTATTTTTAGTAACTATTTGAGCTTGAAGAAGAGGGATCTCTTGAGTAATATATTCTCCCTTTAGATAAGATTCAATAAAATCATCTATTTCATCTGGACTTACATCAGGAAAAAATCCTAAATGACCAGTATTTATGCCAACTAGGGGAATATTCGGTATATTGTAGTCATGAACAGTTTGTAAAAAGCAACCATCTCCACCTATTGATATTATTAACTCAGCATCAGGATTATAATCATAGTCTATTTTAAATCCTGCATTTATTAATTTTTTATGTAATAGCTCTTTAGTATCTAGTGATTTTTGTACTCTATTGGAATTTATACATATAATTCTGCTCATTCTTTCACCTCTTTTATAAGTTGTATTATAACACAATATATGTAAATTAATATAGCCAATATTGTGCATTATACGTAATAAATATAATGTAAATATTTATACAAAAAAGTTGAAAAACCTTTATTTTTCTTGGAAATAAATATGATATACTTATTTTGGTAATACTAATAGGAAAAATATAGAAAAATGGAGGCTTGTTAATTATGTCAGTAGAATTGGTTAAAGAATATTTTAAGCAATACAATAAAGAAAATGATGTGGTAGAACATGATGTATCATCTGCTACAGTTGAGCTAGCAGCAGAGGCTGTAGGAGTTATTCCAGCTAGAATAGCTAAGACACTTTCTTTTAAAAATAAAGAAGGAGATAGCGCTATATTAATTGTAACTGCTGGTGATGCTAAAATTGACAATAAGAAATTTAAATCAGAATTTGGACATAAAGCCAAAATGTTGACTCCTGAGGAAGTTATAGAATATATAGGTCATGGTATAGGAGGAGTTTGTCCTTTTGCACTGAAAAATGATGATGTACTTGTATATTTAGATGTATCCATGAAGAGATTTAGTACGATTTTTCCAGCAGCCGGAAGTAGTAATTCTTCTATAGAACTTACTTGTGATGAGTTAGAAAGATTTTCTAAGGCTACTAAATGGATAGATGTTTGTAAAGGATATGAAGAAACAGAGTAAGCAAAATAAAGAGGTAATAGATGAAAAAATTAATTGTAATTATGGGGATTTTAGTGTGTATGCTTATGGTAGGGTGCTATGTATCTAAGGCAGAAAGCTTGGAAGATGCATATTTTAAAATAGTTGAAAAAAAATCTAACAAAGAAGAAGTTAGTGAAGACTATTTAAAGAAATTGTTAAGTGGATATGAATGTGAAAAAGGTGAAGAATCTAAAGTTGGAGACCTTGAAGATGGTGGTCATATTCAACAACCTTACACCTTCACAAATGATGATGAGAAGTTAGTATTAACATATTTAAATTTTGATAATAAAGAAACTATATCACCATTATATTCAAAGAAAGATGAAAAAGGAGAAACTTCAATATCTTATATAGAGGGTACCATAGGAGATAATGGAGAGGAAGACGGTAAAGGGTTCACATTTATTAAAAGTAGTGATGATATAAAATTGCACAAAGAAATTTCTAATAAATTATCAGGTAGTAAAGGTAAGTGGAATAAAATATATATGCAAATTGCTGATAATATAGCTGCAAATAAAAATATGGATATAAAAGAGATACAGTCTTTATTGGGAGAAGAATATACTGTAGAAGAGTATGAAAGTAGTTTACAAATTTACGTAGACGATGCAAACAAAGATTCAAAAATTAGTTTAATAAAATATAAATTTGAAAATGATGAAGAAACTTTAGATATTGAGTATATAAAAGAAGGTAATAAAATTTGGAAGGTGTTTTATAATAATGAAAATTCATCAACAACTATAATGACAACAAGTAATAGCGCTTTATTAAGTAATAAAGAAAAACTACATACGGGAATAGCAACTTATCTTGAAAGTGCAGATATTCAAAAGGAATTACTTGGTATAGCAACTAAGTAGTATTGACAGATTAAATATAAAATTAAAAAATTAGCAAGAATTTTATTTAAGTATAATTCTTGCTTTTTAATGTACTTATGAAAAAAATTATAATGGTATAAAATATAATAGTATAGAAGTTAAATATATTGAGAAACCATAAAATTAGTGATAACATATAATAAATAAGTATAGAGGTG
The DNA here is from genome assembly GCA_036648085.1 of Terrisporobacter sp. Lineage (GTDB taxonomy): Bacteria > Bacillota > Clostridia > Peptostreptococcales > Peptostreptococcaceae > Terrisporobacter. Next base: position 23,315 of record JAVXJA010000016.1, on the reverse strand, counting down.
ACAAATGGCTACAGAAAATAATATTCATGATAAAAGTTATAAAGATTTATTTTCAAATAAAGATGTATTTGTAAAATTAGTTAAAAATCATATAAATAGTAATTGGTCAGACAAAATAAGTGAAGAAAATTTATCGCTAATAGATAAATCATTTATTTTAGAAGATTATGAAAAAATAGAATCAGATATAGTGTATAAAGCCAATATTGAAGATCAAGATGTAATATTTTATGTATTGCTAGAATTTCAATCAAGCGTAGATTATTCAATGCCAATAAGGCTATTTTTCTATATGTCATCAATATGGAGAGAAATAGTAAAAAATACAGAAAAAAATGAATTTAAAAGAAAAGATTTTAAGTTACCAGCTATAGTTCCAATTGTTTTATACAATGGAAAAGAAAAGTGGACTACAGTAAAAAATCTTAAGGGAAAAATAAATAACTATGAAATTTTTGGAGATAGTATCTTAAATTTTGAATATATATTGTTAGATGTAAATAGATATAATTCAAAAGATTTAATGGAAAAAGGTGATATATCATCTGCAATATTTTTATTAGATCAAGATAATGATATTGAAGAATTATTATATAAAATTAGAGATATAGCTCTTTATTATAATAATTTGAGTGATAGAGATAGAAATCTTATAAAACATTGGCTTAGAAATACTGTGGAAAATGAAATAGTTTATGATATTGAAAATATATTAAGTATAGATAAGAGTGAGGTGAATAAAATGACTTCAAATGTATCTAAATGTATAAACGAACACTTTGAAAAGGCTAAGAAACAAGGAATAGAGCAAGGAATAGAACAAGGAAAGATAGAAATAGTAATGAATCTTTATTCTATGGGGTTATCTTTGGAACAGATTGCTGAAGGTGTAAGTTTAGAAATTCAAAAAGTAGAAGAAATAATAAAGACGAAACTTAGTAATTAATAATATGTTATAAAATAAAAATTCCGATAGGGTAACCTATTGGAATTTTTAAATTGTAAGGAAATTAAGATTTATCTGGTTTATGGATAAATATTAATTTCCAACATATTAATGGAGCAACGGACCTTTAGGTCGTTGGCGACATGAGCGAAGGGAATTTTTTATTTTGATTATATAAAACTCGGAAATTATGGTAATATAAATAGTATTAGATAAAATTAAAAAATGCATACACTTATTATGCAAAACACATTAGAAACGGGTGATAAATTGTTTAGAAAAGAAGATCAAAGATATAATTTAATATCTTATATAAATGAAGATAATGATGTAACATTAAAAGAAGTTTTATTAGACAAGCTAAGCTTTTCAGTAAGGTCTTTCTCTAAGATGAAAAGATACAGAACTGTTAAGGTAAATGGAGAATATATTAGTCCATCTCATAAAGTAAAAAAAGGTGATTCAATAGAAGTGGAAATTTCAGAGGAGATGGCAGAATTTAGTCCTCAAGATTTAAATCTAGGAATTGTATATGATGATTTCGATTTAATAATGGTTAATAAGCCACCGTTCATGGTTGTTCATCCAACGAAGAGTCATTTTGAAAACACTGTGGCAAATGGAGTTACTCACTATATAGGACAAACTAAGGAGCAAGTTAAAATAAGATTTGCAAATAGACTTGATATGAATACATCAGGTTTAGTTATAGTTGCTAAAAATCCTTATGCTCAGTTTGTATTATCTGAAGATATGAAGGACGATAAAGTAGAGAAGATGTATATAGCAGTAGTAAAAGGTATAGTTAAAGAAGATAGTGGAACTATAAATCAGCCTATTTACGATCCTAAAGATGGTAGTTTTAAAAGAATTGTAGATGAAAAAGGTCAAGATTCTGTAACTCACTACGAAGTTATGGAAAGATTAAAAGATGCTACAGTTTTAAAAGTAAGACTAGAAACAGGAAGAACTCATCAAATTAGAGTTCATTTAGAACATTTGGGGCATGGAATAATAGGAGATGAGTTATATGGATATGTTGATGAAAATTTAATTAACAGACAAGCTCTACATGCTTATTCCTTAAGATTTAAGCAACCTAGAACTAGAGAAGATTTACATTTTACTGCTGAGTTGCCGCAGGATATGTTAGACCTAGTGGAGAAATTAAAATAAAAATATAATGTGAGAAGAAATGCGGAGGTTAATATGATTATACATAAGTTTATTGTACATGTATTAGATAGAAATAGTGAAAATCCTATACTAAACGATTATGAGGGGAAAAATAATTTAGAAGTAGATAAATTTTTTGAAAAAATAATAAATAGAGTAGCAAAAGATGATGATTTAAGACAAGGTGTGTTTAAAGATTACAATGATAATTTAGTAAGAAAATGTTGTGAGCAAATAATCTACGATGATAGTACTTTTGTAAAAAATTCAAAAGAAATAGCATCATATTTATTTGATATAATGAAAAGTAGTGAAGATATAGAATCTTGTGATTTAGCTATGTGTTTATACAGTGTAAAAGATGAAAAATACGTAGGAATAATAAAATTAGACTATAAGAAACTATATACTCACTCAATAGAATTACTAGATGATAAATTTAATATACAAATAATAAGTAATGAAATAGGTATTCCAGACACAGGAAGACAAAAGCAATGTGCTTTAATTGGAATAAGTGGAATCAATGATGAGTATCATCTAAGATTATTAGATAAAGACTCAGAAAAAGAAGAGCAAGAAGATAAGAAATCAAGATTTATCAATGAATTTTTAAAGGCAGAAAAAATAAATGATGATAAATATAATACAAAAACATTTAAAACTACTGCAGATAACTGGATAACAAATGCTTTATCTAATAACATAAAAAAAGCAGAAGATGTTAGAAGTTTATTAAATTACACATTAAAAGAAAAAGAAGAAGTAGATATAGAAAAATTCGTGGAAGATTCACTACATGAAGATGAATTAAAAGAAAGTTTCAAAGAGTTAATGGTAGATAGAGGAATAGAAACTAGCTTTGGAATAGATAAAAAATGGGTTGAGAAGAAACTTAAAAAGAGAAGTATAAAAACTGACAACGGATTTGATATAAAAGGAAATCTTGTAGATTTTGAAGATTCAATGAAATATAGTGTAAGACAAAATGAGGATGGAACTGTAGATATAGTAATCAAAAACGTAACATTCTTTGAAGAAAAATAAATTTTAACAAGTAAATTAAAATAGTTACTAAGTTGCTTAGTGACTATTTTTTTATATAAAAAAATAATTAATATATTTCCCAGTTTATGCTATAATGTAAAAACAATAAAAAATAAAATAAAAAAAATTTAGGTTCTATTTAAGATAGATTAATAGGGAAAGAGGTTAAATTCCTCTACAGCCCCCGCTACTGTAATGTGGACGAAACTTAAAAACCACTGTGAAATACTTGCTTGAGCGAAGCGAATTTGAGCAACGGGACAAGTCTGAAGCGAAGCGAAGACTTAGACGTTGGCGATATGAAGTGTAGCGAATTTTTTCATGGGAAGGTTAGGAGTAGGATGAAGCTAAGTCAGGAGACCTGCCTAAAGTATTAAGAAAAATTCTTCGGTGGGAAGAATGTATCTAAATTATCTAACAATTATTTATTGTTGGAATAGATATATTTACCTAACCTTTCACGGTTAGTTTTTTTTATTTTAAGGTACTTTTAGGAGGAATAAAATGAAAAAAAATATTTTAGCAATGCTAATGAGTTTAACATTAATGTTAACAGTAGGATGTAGTCAACCAAAAGAAACTACAGTTACAGACAGAGAAGGTAATGAGGTTACAATACCTACAAAAATTGAAAGAATAGTATCAACAGCACCATCAAATACAGAAGTTTTAGTAGACTTAGGTATGAGTGACAAAATAGTATGTGTAGATAAATATTCAGCTGATGTAGAAGGATTAAATAAAGATATAGAGCAAATCGATTTTAGCTCTCCAGATGCAGAAACAATTGTTGGTTTAGAACCAGATATAATAATAGCTTCAGGACATAATAAAACAGGTTCATCAGAGGATCCGTTTAAAGTAATGAAAGAAGCAGGAATACCAGTAGTATATCTTCCAAGTAGTGATAGCATAGATGGAATATATGAAGATATTGAGTTTATAGCTTCTATAGTAGATAAAGAACCAAAAGGTGAAGAAATAATTTCTGATATGAAAAGTAAAATAGCAGAGATTGAAAAAGTTGGAAAAACTATAAAAGATAAGAAGAAAGTTTATTTTGAAATAGCACCAGCACCTAATTTATTTACTTTCGGAAATTCTACATTCTTAAATGAAATGGTAGAGTTAGTAGGAGCAGAAAATATATTTAAAGATGAAAAAGCTTGGGTTTCACCAACAGAAGAATCTGTAATAGATGGAAATCCAGATGTAATATTAACAAATGTAGGTTATGTAGAAAATCCAATTGGGGAAATAAAATCTCGTAATGGTTGGGAAAGTATAAATGCAATTAAAAATGAACAGGTTTATCTTATAGATAAAAACTCTTCATCACGTGCAACTCCAAACATTATGAAAGCATTAAATGAGATGGCAAAGTCAATATACCCAGATGTATATAACAAATAGAAGAAAAGCAATTTTAAGTATATTTATTGTATTTTTTATTATTTGCTTAGGGACTTCTATTGGAAGTTCTGATATTAGCATAGTAGATACAATATCTATAATTGGAAACAAATTATTTAATTTACCATTAGCTAATCATATTGAACCTAAACAAATATCGATAATTTGGAAGTTAAGATTACCAAGAGTTTTATTAGCTTTTCTAGTTGGAGGATGTTTAGCCACAAGTGGTGCAGTAGTTCAATCTGTACTTAAAAACCAATTGGCATCACCTTATACATTAGGTGTGTCTTCTGGTGCATCACTTGGGGCAGGACTTGTAATTGTTACAGGAATATCTGTACCTATAATAGGAAGCTTCACTTTACCTGTAATAGGATTTGTTTGTGGATTAGTTACAGTATTTTCTGTAATATCATTTTCTGCAAAAATAGATAAAACAATGTCTAACAATACAATAATCCTTTCGGGAATGGTTTTTTCATTATTTGTAAATGCACTTTTAACTACATTATCAGCATTTTTTAGTGAGGATTTAAAAAGTATAACACTTTGGAAAATGGGAAGTTTTGCAATGAGAGGATGGTCATATATTGGTATGATTATTCCATTTGCTCTTATTGGAATGATAGGCGTTATTAGATTTACTAGAGAAATGGATATACTTACATTTGGAGAAGAACAAGCAAAAATAATAGGTGTTAATACAGAAAAAATAAAAACTAAACTTTTTATATATTGTGCAATATTAACAGGTGGATCTGTAGCACTAAGTGGAACTATTGGATTTGTAGATTTAATTGCACCACATGTTGTTAGAAAAATATTTGGTTCTAATCATAGATACGTTATACCAATGTCATTCGTATTTGGCGGGTGTCTAATGATGATTACGGACTTAATAGCTAGAACTATTGTGGCACCAATGGAATTACCTGTAGGAGCAGTTACTGCTTTAATAGGGGCACCATTCTTCGCCTATGTATATTTTAAAAAAGGAAGTTGATATAAATGTTAGAAGTAAAAAATTTATATAGCGGATATGATGGAAAAGATATAATAAAAGATGTAAGCTTTACTGTGAAAAATGGTGAAAACTTATGTATAGTAGGTCCTAATGGTTGCGGTAAAAGTACACTTTTAAAATCTATTGGTAACATTCTTGAATATAAAGGTCATATAAAAATTGATGATAAAGAAGTAAATAAGTTTAGTAGACTTGAACTTGCTAAAAAAGTAGGATTAATGAGTCAAATATCTGAGATACATTTTCCATATACAGTTGAGGATACAGTAGCTTTAGGTAGATATGCTTATTCAACAGGAACTTTTTCAAGATTATCTTCTGAAGATAAGAAGATAATAGTAGATAGCATGAATAAAGTAGGTATCGATGACTTAAAAGATAAACTAATTACAGAATTATCTGGAGGTCAGATACAAAGAGTATTTCTAGCTAGAGTATTTGCTCAAAATCCAGATATAATTCTTTTAGATGAACCTACAAATCATTTAGATTTTAAAAATCAAATAGATTTATTGGAGAATTTAAATGATTGGGTAAAGAGTAATAATAAAATAGTAATTGGAGTTTTACATGATTTAAATTTAGTACAGTACTTTGCAGATAAAGTACTTATGCTAGACAATGGTGAGGAAGCAGCTTATGGAAACCCTCAAGAGGTATTAAGTGGATCAATAGTAAATGATATATATGGCATAGATATAAAAGATTTTATGATGAGTATATTGAAAAAATGGGCGTAAAAAAAATAAAAGGGATGTTCTTATAATAGAACATCCCTTTTATGATATGTAAAACATTACATATTGCTTTCAATATAATCAACTATATCCCCTATAGTTTTGAAATTCTCAGCTGCATCGTCTGGTATTTCTATATCAAATTCACCCTCTAATGCCATTATAACTTCAATAGCATCAAGAGAATCAGCGTCTAAATCTTCTTTAAGAGTTGTTTCTAAAGTTAACTCATCTGCATTATCTAAACTTAATTGTTCTACTATTATATCTTTGATTTTTTCAAACATGTGTTACCTCCCAAAAATTTTAAAATTTAATTGTAGTTTAATATAATATTAACAATTTTACAATATATAATCAAAAAAAGTCCTAAAGTTTTATAAGTTGAATATAAATTTAATATAGATATGTACTTTAGGAGGAAGATTTATGAATAACAAAGGAAAACTATTAATAAACGTAGGATTACTATTATCGTCAATTTTAGCATTTTTAATAATACTTGGTTGTCTTTTTTATAATTCACTACTTATTGATATGAATAAGCTAAAGGATTATATTACAGAAAGCAATATTATTTTAGAACAGGTTGATAAAAATGAAGAAAAGATTAATAAAAATAAGGGTGAATACATATCAAGATTACTAAGCATTAAAAGGGGAATGGAAAGTGCACACACATCTATTTTATTTGAAAAGTATAAACTGCTAAAAATAGATTCAATTGAATTATTAATAGACACTATTAATGAAGAGAATGATGACGATAAGTCAGAATATTTAAGATTGGTATTTAACTGCAACAATGAAAGCCAAGAGGAACTAGATACACTAATGAATAAAAACTTTTTAGAAGTAACTTATTTATGTATAAAATCATATATTAGTGTATAGATAGTATAACCGTTTGACTTTTAAGGGGGGAGTGACATGTCAAAATTAGAAGATAATATATCTAAATTATTTGGCGGAGATGGATTTCGTGGTTTTGGTGGTTCAGGTGGATTTTTTGGTCTTAATGGAGGGATATTAATAATAATAGCCATAGTATTTTTATTATTGGCAACTGACTTATTAGATGATATTTTTGATGATGACTCTATTTGGATATGGATAATATTAATAATTCTTTTATTATTTAATTTCGATGACGGATGTTGTTAATACTAAATAATATATTACTAAAAGGACCTTTTAAAAGGCCCTTTTTTTACGTACAAAGAATTTATATTGGTATAAAACTTATGGATAATTACTATATAGAGGTATATCAATGGATATGGAAAATTAAATCAAACAAATATACAGCAGAAATATAAACAAAATTATAAAATAAATTATAAAAATATAGATTATGCAAATAATTAACATTTATTTATTATGTTTTCTGTATTATTATAATGATATAATATTAATTGTCGAAAAATATATGCAAGGGAGGCGTTATTATTAATAATAAGAAAGCAACCATAATCTCAATAGTATCTGTTAGTATACTTGTTGGAGTAATTAGTCTTAATAAAAATGTTGATGCGATTAATAGTGAAAATAAAGATGAAGAAGCTAAAGTAGCTAGAGGAATACAAATAATTAAAGAATTAGAAAATAAAGATGTTTTAGAAAGTGAAGAAGAAATTAAAATTGTTCAATCAAGTATAATTCCAAATCAAGAAAACACTACTACAACACAAAAAATAAATTATATAGAGAAGTTTTCAAATTCAGTAATTCTAGGAGATTCAAGAAGTGAGGGATTAATTGAGTATGGAATACTTAACAATTCATCAGTAATAGCACATAAAGGAAGAAATGTTAAGTCAGCAATGGGCGAAGGGGATGTGAGTAGAGCTGTAAATTTATATCCACAGAATATATTTCTAACATATGGAATGAATGATGTAATGATTTATAAAAACTCAAAGGATTTTACAGATCAATATGAAAAATTAATAGAAAAATTACAAAGTCAATTACCAGATTCTAAAATTTATGTAAATTCAATATTTAGAACAAGTAACTTAGCAAAACAAAAAAAGCCAGAGTTTGCTAGAATAGATTCTTTTAATATAGCGCTACAGGAAATGTGTAAAAAACTAAACATCACTTATATAGATGGTTCATCTTGTGCAGTAGATAACTTATTTGAAGGTGATGGAATACATTTCAAGCCAGATTTTAATAAGAAATGGTTAAACTTATTAATTAATAAAGCTAATTTATAAGATGGAGAAATGACATGAAAAATTTTAAGAAGAAATTATTAATGATAGTTTTATTAGTTAGCACATTATCTCTAGTAGGATGTGGAGTAAACAATAATAAAACAGTAGATGAAATAGAAAGTAATATGAGTCAAAGTATAAATTTAAATAAGATGGAAAAAGGTGATAGTAAATCACTAAAGCGTTTTTATAAATTAAATGCTAATGATTATGATGGTGTAATTTTATACACACCAACTTCAACAATGGATGTAACAGAAATGTTAATTGTAAAAGTAAAAGATAAAAGTCAAATAGAATCATTAGAAGATGCAATGGACTCAAGAATAAACTATCAATTACAAAGTTTTGCAGGGTACGGTCCTGAGCAATGTGCATTGGTGAATAATTATGAACTTAAAACAAAAGGTAACTATGTTTTTTTTGCTGTATCTGAAAATGCTGAAGAACTGAAACAAGCCTTTTTAGATAGTATTAAAGAATAACAAATAGCAGAGGAGGCGATTAAAATGGTATTCAGTAGTATTGTATTTTTATTTACATTTTTACCAATATCACTTTTAGCTTACTATATTTCACCTAAGAAATTTAGAAATGCCATATTATTATTAACAAGTTTAGTATTTTATGCATGGGGAGAACCAGTGTATATTTTACTTATGATAGGAACTATAATATTTGATTACATTATGGCATTAAAAATTGATAAACATAGAAGTGATAAAAGAAAGTCAAAATCCATATTTATATTTACCTTATTTGTAAATGTTGGTATTTTAGTTTTCTTTAAATATGTTGGATTTATTGTAAACAATATAAATGGATTATTACATGTTGATATTCCTTTTGTAGAATTAGCATTGCCAATAGGTATATCTTTTTATACTTTCCAAGTATTATCTTATATAGTAGATGTTTATTTAGGAAAAGTAAGAGTCCAAAAAAGTTTAATTTCTTTTGGTGCGTATGTAACAATGTTCCCACAATTAGTGGCAGGTCCTATTGTTCAATATGAAACTATAGAAGAACAATTAGACAGTAGAGAAGAATCTTTAGAAAAGTTTGGACAAGGTGTGGAGCGTTTTATTCAAGGTTTAGGTAAGAAAGTATTATTGGCTAATAATATTGGTATGATATGGACAGTTATATCTGCAATGGACTTGGGTAAAATGTCAGTGTTAACTGCATGGATAGGTATAATAGCTTATACTTTCCAAATTTATTTTGATTTTAGTGGATACTCAGATATGGCAATAGGTCTTGGTAAAATGTTCGGATTTGATTTTATAGAGAACTTTAACTTTCCATATATATCAAGTAGTGTTACAGAATTTTGGAGAAGATGGCATATATCTTTAGGTTCTTGGTTTAGAGATTATATATATATACCTCTTGGAGGAAATAGAGTTAGTTTTGGAAAACAAATAAGAAATATATTTGCAGTATGGTTATTAACTGGACTTTGGCATGGAGCAAGTTGGAACTTTGCCATTTGGGGATTATACTATGGTGTAATTTTATTATTAGAAAAAATGGTGTTTAAAAATATATTAGAAAAAACTCCAGCTTTTATAAAACATATTTATACAATGATATTAGTTATGATTGGTTGGGTGTTATTTGCCAGTCCTACTTTAGTAGGAGCAGTAGAATATATTAAAGTAATGTTTGGAATAGGAGCAAATCCACTTATAGATAATACAGGTATTTATTATTTATATACTAATGGAATAATGTTCATTGTCTTAGGATTATGTTCAACACCAATAGTTAAAATTACATTAGATAAACTTGCAGGAAAAACTAAATTTAAAGTTATAAATCCTGCATTAATAACTTATGTTTTAATATTATTTTTAACTACGGCTTATTTAGTAAACGAGACTTATAATCCGTTCCTATACTTTAGGTTCTAGGGAAGGGTGTGATTGATTATGAGAAAAAGAAAAAACAATAGAAAAATAAAAAATAAAAAAAGAGGTTATTATCAAGTTTTAGCCATAGGATTTATATTATTTTTAATCCTAATTATAGGGCTAAGTATAATAACCAAGGATAAAGATTATTCAGAAACAGAAAATAGAGTATTACAACAGAAACCTAATTTTACCATAGACAGATTATTAGAAGGAAGGTTTACACCTAAGTTTGAAGACTATGTAGTTGATCAATTTATAGGTAGAGATTTCTTTACAAATGTGAAGATAAATGTGGATAAACTTATAGGTAAAAAAGAATCTAATGGAGTATTCTTAGGTAAGGATGGATACTTAATAGAAAACTTTACAGAGCCTAACAAGGAAGCTGTAAATGAGAGCTTACAAAGTATTAAAAATTTCAGTGAGAAATATAAAGATGTTAAACAATATATGTTAATATCTCCAACGGCAGTAAGCGTATATAAAGATAAATTACCAGCTATGGCACCAGTAGTGGACCAAGAAGCGTATATTCAAGGATATAAAAAACACTTACCAACAAGTATTAAGTTTGTAGATAATTTTGAAGCTCTTAATAAGGACAAGGATAAAGGCGTTTTCTATAAAACAGATCATCACTGGACTTCTTTAGGTGCTTATAATTCTTATAAGATACTTGCTAAGGAAATGGGATTAAAGCCTAAGGCTGATGACTATTATAATGTGGAATTAGTATCGAATGATTTCTATGGAGCCTTATCATCTAAAAGTGGATATGATGTTAAAGAAGGTGACAAAGTTAACGTATATATTCCAGCAAAGGATAAAGAAAATGTGGTAGTTAATTATGTGGAAGAACAGCAAAAAACTGCTTCGCTATATAGTAGTGAACCATTGGAGAAAAAAGATAATTATGAAGTTTTCTTAAAAGGAAATCATCCATTAGTTAAGATTAAAACTGATGCCTCAAATAATAAATCTTTATTAATATTTAAAGATTCATATGCAAATAGTTTTATACCATTTTTAACTAAAGACTTTAGCAAGATAATTGTAGTAGATCCAAGATACTATTATGAAGACATAGATAAGTTAATGGAGGAAGAAATGGTAGAGAATGTGTTGTATTTATATAATGCTAATACTTTCTTTAATGATACTTCTTTAGCTCCAGTATTAAATAACGAATAATATAAAACCCTTGAGATATTAAATAAATCTCAAGGGTTTTTTTACAGAAAAAAGTAACTAGAGGAAGAAACTTATAGGACACAGGAACTAAATACAAAAATCGACATATTATGTAATAGAGATTGGTATAATCTCTAGGGCTTTAGATTAATAGATAAGGAGGATATTAAATGAATTGTATAGATGAGTCATTCTCAGTTGAAAGAATACCAAATGTACTAGTTACATTAAAACAGGTTAGAATGTTGGGAATATTGACAGATAAAACTATATTAGAAATAACGGGAGGATTTTCTTTAATAGTAGACATTTAAAGGAGACATAAACATGGGTAAAAAAATATGTGTTATAGGACTAGGATACATCGGTCTGCCAACTGCTGCATTATTTTCATACTATGGATATGATGTACTTGGAGTAGATGTTAATGAAAATATAATAACAAACTTGATAAAAGGTAAAATTACTATAACTGAACCTGGTTTAGAAGGGCTTACTAAATTCGTGGTAGAAGAAGGTAGTCTAAAGGCAAGTTTAATACCTGATGAAGCTGATATTTTTATAATAGCTGTACCAACTCCTATTAATAAAGATAAAACTGCAAATCTTCAATATGTTATAGAGGCTAGTAGGTCTATTATAAAATATTTAAAAAAAGGTAATGTGGTAGTGTTAGAATCTACATCTCCAATGGGAACGACAGAAGAAATTGTTAAACCTATATTAGAAGAAAGTGGACTGAAGATGGGTGTAGATGTTTTCTTAGGATATTGTCCAGAAAGGGTTATTCCAGGAAATATAATTGAAGAGCTAATAAAAAATAATAGAATAGTAGGGGGAATAAATAATTCTTCTGCTATTGAAATAAAAAAAGTATATAAGACTATGGTGCAAGGCGAAATCTACTTAACTAATTGTAAAACTGCGGAAATGTGCAAGTTGATGGAAAATACCTTTACAGATGTTAATATTGCATTATCCAATGAGTTAGCCATGATATGTGAATCTACTGGAATAAATGCATGGGAAGTAATAGAATATTGTAATAAACATCCTAGGGTGAATTTAATGAACCCAAACCCAGGAGTTGGAGGTAATTATTTAGCTGTAGACCCTTGGTTTATTGTAGAAAAAGAGCCTGATTTGGCTAATTTAATATTTTTATCAAGAACAATAAACGATAATATGCCTTTGTATGTTTATAATAAAATTATAAACTTGATGGAAAGTGATAATAGCAAAAAAGTAACTATACTTGGAATTACTTATAAAGCAGATGTAGATGATATAAGAGAAAGTCCTATAATAAAAATAATAGATATTCTAAGGGCAAATCAAATAAAGGTAGACATTTATGATCCCTACGTTAAAGGATATTATTTATGTAAAGATAATATAATAGAGGCTTGTAAAAATAGTGACTTGCTAGTAATAGGTGTAGAACATAATGATTTTAAAACATTACCATTGGAAGAGATAAGAATAGTAATGAAAGGCAATATAATTTTAGATACTAGAAATTTTTTAGATTCAACAGAAGTAAAAAAATATGGGTTTAAATATAAGATATTAGGAGATTCATAAATTTAAAATTAATCCCTTGAGATAAAACTTAAGGGGTTTTTTATGTAAGCTATAAAATTAGATAAGAGGGAATTTAGATATATTATGAAAAATAGACGCACATATTGTAACTTTTTCTTACATAAACGCATAAATTATATTAAATAAGTGAAAAGCTTATTAAATATTAATAAGGGAGGATATATTATGTCTAATGAACTTGATTTTTCAAGATTTTTCGGAGGGTTTGATTTTGGTGGTATGGGATTTTTACTACCTATAATTGTAATATTTTTACTATTCTCATTTGGAGAAGAAATATTTGAATTCTTATTCTGTGATGACAATGCAATAATATGGATAGTGTTATTGGTTTTACTATTTGTGATAGGTGATTTTGGTGACGGCGGTGGTTGCGGTTGCTAATTAAATAAAGAGGCTCTTTTTCAAAATAAAATGAAAAAGAGCCTTTTTGTATCTTATGAAAATTTAGGGAACACTTTTATTTTTTGTACATATTATATAATAGAAGAGTTTTGCCATTTATCATCCAGTACATACATATTCGGGATTACTCTTTAAAGCAAAAGGAGGTAATTACATGAATAGTAGTTTGACTAGAGTATTCGATGGTATGGGAGGATCTGGCTGGTGGGTAATAGTTTTATTTTTCTTATTTTTAGCTTTCCAAGACTGTTGGGCTGAAATATGTATAACAGACTGGATTCCTTTTTTAATTTTGCTACTAATTGTATGTTCTTGTGGTATGAATAATGAAGACGGTGAGTATACGGAGAATAATATGGACTGCAATTGTTGCTAATTAAACACAAGAATAAAAATAAATTTTGTTAGCACAAATTGAACCTACTGCATATTATATGATAAGAGCAAAGAGCTCTAGAAAAATTATCAACAGGAGGTAATAACTATGTTAGACAGACTATTTGGAGAAGGCGGCTTTGGAGGTTGTGCTTGGTGGATAATAATATTATTCTTCTTATTTTTAGCATTTGGTGATGTTTGGGCAGAACTAGATATAATGGCATGGATACCATTCCTTATATTATTATTAATACTTTTAAGCTGTAATGGTTGCTGGGATTAATTTTAAAAAATTAATTTATTAATTTATTTACGGGGGAGGACTTTAGAGATGTTAGACAGATTTTTTGGAGAAGATGGATTTATTGGCGGATGTGGATGGTGGATAGTAATATTATTCTTCATATTCTTAGCATTTGGTGATACTTGGGCTGAGATAGACATTTGTGCTTGGATACCATTCTTAATATTATTATTAATAACTATTTCTTGTGGCGGATTCTTTGATAACGAATGTGGATGCTAGTTAAATAGTAGAGCTAATATAAGATAGATAAATAAAAATGTATTTACTAACTAATTAGACAGAGGTTAGCGTAAGCTTGTGAAAGAATTCAAGCTATGCTAACCTTTTTGAGTTATAATAAATTTTAATCATTGTTAAATTGTTAATATAGAATAATATCATATATTGACAGTTCACTGACACATTACTACAATAATAGTTGGATTGTAATAATAATTGAATAAAAGAAAAAACTATATATTACCGACTATAGTAAATCATCAGGAGGAATAATAATAATGAAAGAAATAGATATGAAACTATTAAAGGAAGAATCTAATAGATGTTTCGTTTGCAAAAATGCAAAATGCAAAAATCATTGTCCAATAGATACACCAATTCCACAAATAATGGAGTTATTTAGAGAAGATAAAATTGATGAGGCAGCAGAAATTTTATTTAATAATAATCCTTTATCAGCTATATGTGGTATAATTTGTCCCCATGAAGATCAATGTCTGGGGAATTGCATAAAACGTATTAAAGGAGAACCTATTAAATTCCATGAATTAGAGACAATTGTTTCTAGTGAATATTTAAAAAATGCTTCATTTAAACAAGATAAAGTATTAGATGATAGAATAGCTATAATAGGATCTGGTCCAGCTGGTATTGCTATAGCATTTGTTTTGGCTAAAAAGGGATATAAGATAACTATATTTGAGAAGAATGCTGAGATAGGTGGAGTTTTAAGATACGGTATACCTGAATTTAGGTTAAGTAGAGAAATATTAGATAATATGGAGAAAAGATTATTAGATTTAAATGTTAAGATAAAATATAATTCATTAGTTGGTCCAGTAACAACTATAGATAGGTTATTAGAAGATAGCTATAGTGCTGTATTTATAGGTACAGGAGTATGGAATCCTAAAACTTTAAATATAAAGGGAGAAACTTTAGGACATGTTCATTATGCTATAAACTATTTAAAATCACCTAAGTCATTTAGATTAGGAGAAAAAGTAGTAGTAGTTGGAGCAGGAAATGTGGCAATGGATGCAGCAAGAAGTGCTAAACATTATGGAGCTAAGGAAGTTACAGTAGTTTATAGAAAAGATTTTGAAGATATGACTGCTACAAAGATAGAAATAGAAGATGCTAAAAAAGAAGGAGTAGAATTTGATTTATTCAAAGCTCCTGTAAAAATAGTAGAAGAAGGTATTGTTTTTATTGATACTAAAAAAGTTGAAAATGAAGATGGTAGCAATAAACTTATTAATATAGAAAACTCAGAAAAATTAATGGAAGCAGATTCTGTTATAATAGCTGTTAGTCAAAGCCCTAAAAATAACATAGTTTCTAATACTAAAAATTTAGAAACAAATAGACATGGACTTTTATTAATAGATGATATAGGTCATACTACTAAAACAGGTGTATTTGCAAGTGGTGATGTAGTAACAGGTGCTAGAACGGTGGTAGAAGCTGTGGCTAATGCTAAAGATGTGGCTAAGAGTATAGACGAGTATTGTATAGAACTTAAAAATAAAAAGAATTGTATATAGAGATATAATAGGAAAAATATACTTTAGTACACATAATAAATTAGAATAAAAGGAGTAAATTACATGGCAACGGATAAGGTTAGACTGAAAGAAATCACAGATACAACAAGAATACATTGTGAAATAGCTTTCAACGACAAGTATTATAAAACTGTAAAAGCCTTAATGAATAAATTAAAGAAAAATAAAGAATTCTCCATGGATAGTGGAAAAGTAGAAGGATGGATAGCAGGTTTACTATACATAGTAGGGGAAGATAGTGAGTTATTTAATCCTAACAACTGGATAAAAGAAAAGAGATATATTTCAAAAACTGATTTAGCCAGTGGTGTAAATGTAAGTCCTACTACTATGAGAAATAGAGCAGCAGAGATAAGAGAAGTTTTACCAGAGGATAGTAGGTTTATAGCTGACCTTACTTATAAAGATGAAGATATTGATGGTGAGAAATATTACACACCAGAAACCCTTGAAAATATGGCTAATATGATAAGTTATTGGTCAGATAAGGTGAAGAGAAAACCAGAGTATGAAATATATTTATTAAAAGCTAGAAGAGCAAATAATTACGAAGAAGCTTTAGAATATATAGATAAGGCATTAATTAATGCTAAAGAAAAAATAGAAGCTGATTTTGATAGTATAAAAGGGCAATTATGGAGTGTGGAAGAAGCTAGACCATATATGATGGTAAAAGATGAGCTTGCTTATGTATATGCACTAGGAGAAAGATTTGAAGATGCAATAAAAACTTATAATGAAATTTTAAAATTAGATGAAGAAGATAATTTAGGTGTGAGATATAAATTATTTATGTTATTAATGCAAAATAGAAAATTTGAAGAAGGAGATCAACTTATAGAGAAATATAAGTATGATGAGTCTACTTTTATGGAATATACAAAGGCATTATATTATTTTGTTAAAAAAGATGAAGAAAAAGCAAGAGAATGTATTCATAAAGGTCTGGATGAAAATAAATATGTACCAGTGTATTTACTTGGAATGAAAGAAGCAGACACTGTGGGGGATGAATATGTATGTGGCAGTGTAGAAGAAGCTATGTACTATTTCCAAGAAAATGCTGAATACTGGTTAAATGAAGAAGGCAGTCTTTATTGGTTAATAGAGGAGTACTTTAATTATTTAGAGGAAAATGATATGAAATTAGGGCACAGCAAAGATGAAGCTAAAAAAGCTGTGGAATATGCATTAAGAATGATGGAAGAATAAATTGAAGATAAATGGAAAACATTGTGAAAATATTAAGAAGCTTAATATCTTTTAATTAAGATATTGGGCTTTTTTGCATGAAGATTATTATTGTCTATTAAGTATATGTAAACTAAACTTAATAGTAAGATTACAAATTAAGTGAGGGATACGATGAAAAACTTATTAAGTACATATAAAGGACTTCCCAGAGAAATATATATATTATTTATAGGGAAAATATTTAATGCACTTGGCATGTTTGTCCAACCATTGATGTCACTAATACTTACTCAAAAGTTGGGGATGAGTGCTGGGGAGGCAGGTGTATTTGTAACATCACTTGCAGTATGTCAAGTTCCCTGTATTATTATAGGTGGTAAATTAACAGACACCATAGGAAGAAAAAAAGTAATTGTTATATTTCAATTATTAGGAGCCATAATGTTAATCACATGTGGAATAATTCCATTATCAATTACTACGGCTAAAATTATGATATTATCATCTTGTTTTTATTCTTTATCAACACCGGCATATGATGCATTAAATGCAGACTTAACAGATGAAAGTAATAGGAAAAGTTCTTATTCTTTGTTATATATGGGATTTAATATGGGCTTTGCCATAGGTCCCATATTAGGTGGATTTTTATATAAGGACTATTTACCTTTAGTTTTTATAGGAGATGCAATTACCACTTTAGTAGCACTTTCACTGTTAATATTATATATAAAAGAACCTAATAGACAAATTGAATATGATGAAAATAATGATGAAGAAATAGAAGAATCAAAAGTATCCACATTAAGTGTTTTATTAAAAAGACCAATACTTATTTTATTTCCATTAATAATGCTTTTATATCAATTTGCATATAGTCAATGGGGATTTGCATTACCACTACATTTGGGGAACTTGTTCAATGAAGATGGAGCTAGGTTATTTGGATTTTTAGGTGGATGTAATGGATTGGTAGTAATCATATTTACTCCTATTTTGACTTTATTAACTAAAAAATGTAAAACTTTAAATATTATGAGTCTTGGAGGAGTATTGTATGGTTTAAGTTTTATAATATATGCTATGGCAGATTTTAAATTATTATTTTTTATAGGAACAATAACTTTAACTATAGGAGAGGTACTTATAGTTATAAACTCTCAAGCCTTCATAGCCAACAACACACCACCATCACATAGAGGAAGAATAAGTGCAGTGGTGCCCATGGTAACAGGAGCAGGATATGCAATGGGTCCTTTTATAATAGGTAAGGTGATAGATAATCAAGGCATGTCTGTTTCTTGGATAATAATTACTGGTGTATGTTTAACTGGAGCATTGGGAATGAATTTACTTAAGAATATTAAAAATGTAAATGATGTGAGGGAAAATAATACAAATAATGTATCGTAAAAAATCAATGTTTGCTTTGATATATTGCATAGTTTGGCAAGGTTATCTGTAGTAAAATGCTAGTTTTCTTCAAATTTTATTCTTCTTAAAGTTGCACTTGACTATACAGTTACAGGATACCTTATTATAAAATAAGAAGGTATTAATAGGAGGAATATAATGGAATCATTATTTACAAAACAATTTTCAAGAACGGACTTTTTAAAATTTGTATCACCTGCAATTGTGTCTATGATATTTATATCTTTATATACAATAATCGATGGAATATTCGTTTCAACATTAGTAGGATCAGATGCTTTAGCTAGTATAAATATAATACTACCCATAATAAATCTTATTTGTGGATTTGGTATTATGATGTCTACTGGTGGTGGAGCTATTATAGCTATAAAAATGGGAGAAAATAATCAAGATGAAGCAAATAGATCATTTTCATTTATACTGCTGTTTTCTGTAGTTATTAGTACTTTATTTACTATAATTACTTTTTTCTTTGCTAAGGATATTTCAATTATGCTTGGAGCAACAGAGGCTCTATTACCTCATTGCATAATATATGGAAAAATAATGATAGCATCGGCACCATTTTTTGTTGCAAAGTTCTTATTTGAGTACTTTTCTAGAACTGATGGGAATGCCAAATATAGTTTGTTTATATCTATAATAGGTGGAGTTACTAATATAGTACTTGATTATGTATTTATAAAAGTAATGGGCATGGGAATAGAAGGAGCTGGTCTTGCTACCCTTGCTGGAATTGTAGTATCTTGTTTATTTGGATTAGGATATTTCTTATCTAGTAAATCTAAATTAAAAATTACTAAGCCTCAATTTGATTTTAAACTTATAAGTAATACTATGATAAATGGATCATCGGAAATGGTTACAGAATTATCTACTGGTATTACAACATTCTTATTTAATATAGCGGCTTTAAAGCTAGCTGGTGAAAATGGACTTGCGGCTCTTACCATAGTATTATATGCACATTTCTTAATGACTTCTGTGTATTTAGGATTCTCAGCTGGAGTATCTCCATTAATAAGCTACAATCATGGAGCTAATAACATTGAAAAACTTAAGGAGACTTTTAAATTCTGTTTAGAGTTTATAGTTGTATCTTCATTAGTAGTGTTTGTTGCAACATTTATTTTTGCACCTACAATAGTTGGTGTATTTGTATCTCCAGATAACGAAGTTTTTGGTTTGGCTCTTAAGGGGCTGGAAATATTTGCTTTGGCATTTTTATTTGTAGGTATTAACATATTCGCCTCAGGATTCTTTACAGCTTTTAATAATGGTAAAATATCAGCTATTATATCATTTAGTCGTGCCTTTGTATTTATAATAATTGGTATATCTGTATTGCCCAAATTCCTAGGTATGAATGGATTATGGCTTACTGTACCATTTGCTGAAATTATTACCATATTCTTATCTATTTTATTTATAAAAAAATATAAGAGTAAATATAATTACTAAAATTCACCTTGATTGGATGAGATGCAATGAAAATTGCATCTTTTTTTGTTTTTGTAAAAGTAAAAAAGTAATTTTTTAAGGTGAAAATGAAGTTAAAATAGTTACAAACAAGAAAAAAATGAAAAAATTTACAAAAGTAAAGCTTAAGAGCGAATGTGTTGAAAATACAGATATACAGCTTATGGAAATTGACTTTGAAAAGGTATTCATGTTACCGATTTGTAACTTTTATTAAAAAAAGACTTTGAAAAGTTACAGAAATGTAATATAATGAATGTATAAGGTTACAAAAGAAACATAAATCAGGACAGAAAAATAATTCAATTAAGATAGAATTCCTAAAAATAATACAGGGGGAAATAGTATGTTTAAAAAAACTTTTAAAATCATAGCAGTCACATCATCATTAGTGTTGATGATCGGTATAGCCAAGCCAGTACAAGTAGAAGCAGCAACATTTAGTGCAACGACAACAGCAAGCGTAAATGTTAGAACAGGGGCTTCAACTAAATATAGAGTAGTAGGAACAATGAAAAAAGGAACAAAGGTAAAAGTATTATCATCATCTAATGGATGGTATAAAGTACAATACTCAGGAAGTCAAACAGGATGGTCAACTTCAAAATATATAAAAAAATCAGGTTCATCATCAAGTTCATCAAGTTCATCAAGTAGTTCATCAAGTAGTCAATCTACAAATGCAACAGTAACATCAAATGTAAATGTTAGAAGTGGTGCATCTACTAAATACAAATCACTAGGAACACTGAAAAAAGGAACTAAGGTAAAAGTATTATCATCATCAAATGGATGGTACAAAATACAATACTCAGGAAGTAAAACAGGATGGTCTTCTGCAAAATATATTAAAAAAGGAAGTTCATCATCAAGTTCATCAAGTTCTTCAAATCAAGTAAAGAAAAAAATGACAGTTAAAGCTTATGCTTATACAGGTGGAGGATATACAGCTACAGGAACAAAAGCTAAGTACGGTACTTTAGCAGTAGATCCAAAGGTAATTCCTTATGGGACTAAGGTTTATATAAAAGAGTTAGATAAAGTATTCACTGCAGAGGATTGTGGTGGTGGAATAAAAGGTAACAAGGTAGATATATATATGAATAGTGAATCTGCTTGTAGAAATTGGGGCGTTAGAACTATAACGATAGAGATTTTAAAGTAGATATAAGAGTGATATGACCTATAGGATTTATAGGTCATTTTTTTATGTGTATTTATATAAATTATCCTTAATTTCCTATGATATAATAGATATTTTATTAAATTTAATATTTATGATAGGAGGTAAAAATTGAAGGTAGAAGTATGGTAATAGCTCACTAAAATGAATAATAAGTACAGTAAAATAGATTATATAATATAATTATGAGATATTATATAATTCATTAAAGTTAATGACATTTCATTAAAAAAATTATATAATGGAATTTCTAAAGGAGTTCTTATCTTAATTATGACACTAGATAGAAAAGAAGTAACTAGGTCTAGATTTAGTACAAATGTAGATAAGAAACTTTTGGAAAACTTAGATGGATTATCAAGAGAAAGTAAAATACCGAAGTCTAAACTAGCTGATACTGCATTAGAGATGCTATTTGAAAAGTATAAGATTAAAAAAATAGTAGTATTATTACTTATTAATTAACAATAATTTGGAGGAGAGATAAAATGGATTTTATAGATATAGTAAAACAATATTCGCAAAGAATCGAAATGGTAAGAGGGAATTTAGCTACAGAAGAGGCAACGAAAACAGCTTTAATTATGCCTTTCTTTAACTTATTGGGATATGATATATTTAATCCTATGGAATTTATTCCAGAATATGTAGCTGATGTAGGAACTAAAAAGGGTGAAAAAGTTGATTATGCAATAATGAGTGAAGGAAAACCTGTAATACTTATAGAGGCAAAAGGTGTAGATGATGGCTTAACAAAGCATGATGCACAATTATTTAGATATTTTACAGTAACAGAAGCAAAATTTGCAATATTAACAAATGGTATAGTTTACAAATTCTTTACTGATTTAGAAGAACCAAATAAGATGGATGAAAAGCCATTCTTAGTATTAGACTTATTAAATATAAATGATATGCAAGTAGCAGAACTTAAAAAGTTTACTAAGGATAAATTTGATATAGATACAATATTTAATACTGCATCTGAATTAAAATATAGTAATTTAATAAAAGCTCAATTAAATAATCAATTAAATAGTCCAAGTGATGAATTTGTAAGATTTATAATTGGAGATTTCTTTACAGGAGTAAAAACTGCTAATGTAGTTGAAAAATTTAGACCAATAGTAAAAAAATCAATGCAACAATTTGTTAATGAGTTTATGAATGATAAAATAAAGAGTATTTTAAACAGTGAAACAGAAGAAGTAGAAAATGTAGTTATAGAAGAAGTAGTAAATACTGAAGAAATAGCTATAGATGAGAATATAGAAAATAAAGTTGTTACGACAGAAGAAGAATTAGAAGGATTTAACATAGTAAGAAGCATATTATCAGAAGTAGTTAGCCCAGAGGAAATAATCTATAAAGATGTTGAGAGATATTGTGGTATACTATACCAAAATAATACTAGAAAATGGATATGCAGATTATATTTCAATTCAGCAAAGAAGAGTATCACAATAGCTGATGATAATAAAAAAGAAGTAAGATATTATCTTGAAAATATAAGCGACATATATCAATATAAAAATCAATTATTAAATTCAATTGAAAAATATTTAGGAAAAGCAGATGCTTAATCAAGAAATAGGTGTATTAATTTACACCTATTTTTTTATGGGTTTATATAGAAGGACCAATAGGACAACAACCTTAAGAGATATTAAGTTTACTTTGGTTAATTGGTATAATGAACTCAATTTAATAAAGTTGAATAAAATAGATAAATTTATAGAAAGCATTCCCTTTGTCAAAAAGGAATCTTATGATATGGAAGATTATGTTCATATGGATTATATGATGAAGTTTGAAGATATTCCAGATTATTATGAGGAATGGATGTAAGGGAAAGGTCTAGG
>JAVXJA010000015.1:0-56414 GCA_036648085.1 Terrisporobacter sp. | reverse complement strand
ATATCATAAATTTTCACTATATCATATTCTTTATTCATGTTAATTTTTTCAATAAAAGTTAAAATATCATATTGTTTATGTATGAAAAATATAGGAGTATAAGTTTTTATAATTTAACTTTACTCCTACACTCTATTAATAAAATTATTAAATTACAATAAATCAATTCCAGCCATACTGCATTTTTTAATCATGTTTTCAGGCCATATTCCCACTTGAACTTCTCCTATATGAGCTTTATTTAAAAAATACATACATATTCTAGATTGACCAATACCTCCACCTATTGTGTAAGGTAGTTCTCCATTTAGTAAAGCTTTATGATAATCTAGTTCTTTTCTATCTTCACAACCAGACATTTTTAACTGTCTCTCTAGAGCTTCTTCGTCTACTCTTATTCCCATTGAAGAAAGTTCTATAGCATTATCTAGAACTGGATTGTAGAATAATATATCTCCATTTAATTCCCAATCGTCATAATCTGGACTTCTACCATCATGCTTCTCTCCAGTACTTAATGTTTTTCCTATTTGCATTAAGAATACGGCTTTTTTCTCTCTTACTATTGCATCTTCTCTTTCTTTAGGAGTTAAATGAGGATACATATCTAGTAATTCTTGAGATGTTAAAAAAATTATATCCTGTGGTAAAAAACATTCTATTTCTGGGTATATTGCATGAACATGCTCTTCTGTTTCCTTAAATACTTTGTATAAAGCTGTTACAATATTTTTCAAAGTTTCTATAGTTCTATCTTCTTTATTTATTATAAGCTCCCAATCCCATTGATCCACATATAAAGAATGTAAGTTATCTAATTCTTCATCTTTTCTAATGGCATTCATATCTGTATATATACCTCTACCTACTGTAAAACCATATTTTTTAAGAGCCATTCTTTTCCACTTAGCTAATGAATGTACTATTTCAGCTTCTTTTCTTAAATGTGGAACTTGAAAACTTACTGCTTTTTCTATTCCATTTAAGTTATCATTTGTACCTGTTTCTGGTAAAACAAATAATGGTGATGAAACTCTTGTTAATTTTAACATTTCTCCTAATCTATTTTCAAAAAAGTCCTTTAAGTCCTTTATTGCTTGTTGAGTTTCGATAATTCCTAAACTAGTTTCATATTTTTCTGGTATTAATAAACACATGATACAACACTCCTTTTGATTTTATATTTTAAATTTACCTTGTTCATTTTTTTAATTAAAAAAAGCCCTTCATCCCTATAAAATAAGGACGAAAGGCTAGACTTCCGCGGTACCACCTAATTTAACTTTAATAAAAGTTCAACTCATCAGTGTACTAACATACACCACCAATTAGATAACGGTTTGGTTCCGACTAAGCCTACTTTCTAATTAAGATTTTGGTTAGTAGCTCCGGGAGGTTCTTCATCATAAACTTTGTGCTGGACTCACACCATAACCAGCTCGCTTTGACTTAATATTATAATTACTCTTCCCTTCATTGCATTTCCACTTTTTGTATTTTGTTAATAGTTATAGTATATCAAATAATAATTTATGTCAATAAATAATTTTCTATTATTATTTCTTTTTATTTAAAATATATTCATGCTTGCTGTAAAATATTATAAATAATAAATATTAGTTCTTGTGTTAATAGTATGCATTTTAATATAAATTGTGTCAAATAAAATAAATTTTATTTTATTTGTGTTCCAAAAATTTTTAATTTATACATAAAAAATAACATATTAAAATTTAAGCCTTTTTCCCAGGGTATATTTCCGCATAAATCTCGCGTAACTCGGTTACTAAAGGTAATCTTGGTAATACTGCAAATTTAGCTTTTCTTCCTAATTTAGGTAATTTATAAACTCTTTTTCTTTTCCATATAAAAAGCTATAATTGTAATCTTTTAGTAATTCTACTACCTCATCGTATATACATTCTTCTATTATTACTGCTTGTTTAATATCTGTAGATTTTTCTATGAAACAAGGTACATTTCCTGCTAACTGAGCAAGTTCAATATGCTTATCTAAGCCAGCTTTGGCCATTGCAGCTACTATTTTATCTACTGCTCGCTAGTCTAATTTTAACAATAGTTCTATATTTATATAATAATTTAATTTCCTTTTTGTGTTAACAATATCGTTAGATTTTTATCATTTTTTTGTAAAATTTTATTTTTTTATGAAAACCAGTTTTTTATCAAACCTATTAATACCCCTTATCACCTATGGGTACAAAAATATAGAGGTAGAATACCCCTACATTTTTTATATTTCTATATTCATTCCTTTTAATAAATTAACCTTTTTCATATTCGTCATCTCAATACTAATTGGTGTTATAGAAATATATCCATCGCTAACACAAGTTATATCACTATCTTCATCTTGATCTAAATCTTTAACAGTTCCACCTATCCAATAATACTTTTGTCCAAAAGGACTTACTCTTGATTCCATTACATTGTCATATTTTCTATTACCTAGTTTTGTTATCTTGCTTCCTTTTACTTCACTATTAGGTATATTTACATTTAATATACAATCCTCTAACAAATTTAGTTTACCTTTAATATTATTTATAAGATTTATTACATGTTTTGAAGATTCTTTGTAAACTTCGGCTTTTATTTTAAAAGCATTATATGATACTGCTATTGCAGGTTTATTTTGAACTAAACCTTCTATAGCTGCTGATACTGTTCCTGAGTATATTACATCTGTACCTAAATTAGGCCCATCATTTATTCCACTTAATACTAAGTCTATATCTACATCCTTAAATAAACCTTCTATTCCCACTTTCACACAATCTGCTGGTGTACCTGATATAGAATACGCTTTTATATCTTTATTTATATAAGCTTCTTGTACCATTATAGGATTATGTATCGTTATTGAATGACCTGTTGCACTTCTTTGAGTATCAGGTGCTACTACATAAACATTAGCTATTTTTGATACCTCCTTTGCCAGCTCAATAATTCCATCTGCTCTTATTCCATCATCATTTGTTATAAGTATATTCATTCTAATTTCTCCTAACATATATTTCGTACTTACTATTTATTTTCTATGTCACTATAAAAATCCTCTAATCCTTTTGTTAAATATTCTTCCTTTGGTTCATAATCTTGCTCTATAGTTCTACCTAAAGCATCTGATTTAGCCAGCAAAATTAAGTCAGATGGACATATAACTTGAGAAAATAACTTTCTAGTGCTTTTAATTTTACTATTTTGATTTGCCAGTTGATTAGGTTGCATGTGAAATTTAGTCATATTTAACACATAGTTCCTTAAATCTACTTCATCTTCTTTAGTTAATCTTCCTAAAAATTTGCTTACAGAAGTTAAACCTATTCTTTCATGATTATAAGAAATTATTTTTCCATCTTCTTTAGTTCTAGTTGCCTGTACTTTTCCAAAATCATGACATAAAGCTGATAACATAAATCCTAAAGGATATTTAGCTTTGTCTTTAAGTTTGGCTGCTTCATCTAGTACCATCATAGTATGATTCCATACGTCTCCGTTACTAAAACTTTATAAAAGTTTATAAAATAAATATCATTGTAAAAACTTAATTCAGAAATTTTTTATAAAGTTTTAGATGTTTTCTATACAACGCTACTTGTATAAAGCTATTTCTCTCACGATAATAGCCACTCTCTTTCAAGACGTGCGCAGACTATTTCTTCACCTTCAGCATCATCTGTTAAGGGCGACCCATTTCCACTACCAATGACTTGTAGTGTACGAGATTGCTCTCTAGTCGTTTGACCTTCCTATTTCTAGGCTTGGCGACCAAACATCCATTTTAAAAGTACTTAGGCTCTCGCCATATACCATCCTTACTATTTTTTCTGAGTTTCCTCACATTCATAAGAGTTTCTGATTCTATCTCTTATTGTAGTTGTAAGGCTTTAGGAGTTACTGGTTTTAAAGTCGTGTCCTACATGAATTTCTTCATGTACGAGGCTAAACAGTTCATAAAAATCATTAGATTTTTTATAAAATTTTATAATTTTTACGCTACTGTTACATTACCTTCTGGATGATGAATAGGTGATTGAATAACATTTATTAAGGCTTTTATTTCTAAAAAATATTCATCCAACTCATTTTTTTCTCTTAACATTCCAAAATATTTAGAAGGTTTTTCATATGTTAATAATGCTTTTTCAAGTTCTTTTCTTATTTTTTCATCTTTATTTTCTTCATAAATTAACATGTTTAATGTCTCCAGTTCTTCTTTTTTATTAACAGTTTTAATCTTATTAGTATTGGATATCTACTCTTTTATATATTCTTATATTTCTTATTTTTTATATCCTATTTTAGATATTAAGAATTACTTTCCTTAAATCTATATAATAAATCCTTATTTATGTTATTAAAATCATTCATTTATACTTTATTTTATTTTATTAATTTGAAAATGTCTATATCTTAAAATAAATATGATTTATCATGGATTTTTAATTGTTTTTGATTCTTTATAAATGTATTATATTAATATACAATTTTCTAATTTGATTATTATATAAATCAAATTAATAGTAATAAACTACAATTATTCAAGTAGTTTTTATAATAAATAGGGGGAAAACTTATGAAATACAAATTAATTGCACTAGATATTGATGGAACTTTAATTAACAGTTATCATCAACTAACAGAAGTCGTAAAAGATTCCATAGCAAAAGCAAAGAATAAAGGTGTCAAAGTAGTTTTATGTACTGGTCGACCTTTAAAAGGTGTTGAAAGTTTCTTAGAAGAGTTAAATCTTAAAGAAGAAGGAGATTACGCTGCTACATTTAATGGAGCACTTGTTCAAGATACATTTAGTAAAGATCCTATATCTCACTTAACATTAAATTATAATGACTTAGTTGATTTATATAATCTTAGTGTAAAGGTAGGTTCTAGAAGTCACTTCTACGATACAAAAACTCTTTATACTTTTAACAAAGATATTAGTGACTATACTGTATTAGAATCTAATCTAACAGGAGCACATTTAAATGTCACTTCTCTAAGTGATGTTCCTAATGATATTGCTATGTCTAAATTTATGATGATTGATCATCCTGAAATTTTAGATGAATGTGTTAAGAAAATACCTGCAGAGTACTATGATAAATATACTATAGTAAGAAGTACTCCTTTCTTCTTAGAATTCTTAAATCCACAAGCTAACAAAGGTGCTGGTATTGGTCTTCTTGCTCATGAACTTGGTATAAAACAAGATGAGATCATATGTGTAGGTGATGCTGGTAACGATAAACATATGATAGAATATGCTGGTCTTGGAGTTGCCATGGGAAATGCTACTGAAGATATAAAAGATTTAGCAGACTATATAACTCTTTCTAACGATGATGACGGAGTTGCTCATGTTATTAATAAATTTATATTAAACGAAAGATAATTTTTCACAATAAAAATCATCAAAAAAGGAAAGTCAAAAAGACTTTCCTTTTAATTTACTTTATTATAATTTTTATATTACATATTTATATATGGCAATAAAATGACATAAACTTCCTAATAAAATAAAAATGTGAAATATTTCATGGAATCCTAAATTTTTAAATTTTAAAGCCTTAGGTTTGATTCCATATATTATTGCTCCTATAGTATAAAATATACCTCCTACTAATAAAAGGAATACTCCTCCAAAAGGTATAGCATTATAAAGTGGTTTTATTACAAATAAAGCTATCCATCCCATACCTATATAAATACATGTAGATACCCATCTAGGACAATTAAACCAAATCATTTTAAATAATACTCCACATACTGCTATTGTTGTAATTACAGCAAATAATATCCACCCTTCAGTTCCTTTTAATCCAATCAAACAAAATGGAGTATAAGAACCTGCTATAAGAATAAAGATCATAGAATGATCAATCTTTCTCAGAAAAGCAATTACCTTATCAGATGCAATTACTAAGTGATATGTAGCGGATGCAGAATATAATAATATTAAACTAATTCCAAATATAATAACTGCTGCTAAATCTACAACAGAAGGACTAGTCAATGTGGTCTTTATAACTAAAGCTAAAAGACCTACGAAAGAAAAAATTGCTCCTCCTAAATGTGTAAATCCATTTATAGGCTCTCTTGTATATTTACTCATAAATACCTCCGAAGATAATTCAAATTTTTCCAGTCGGTCGTTCGACCGACTATGTTATCATTGTATCTTTCTATAATATAAAAGTCAACTCAGTAATTATTTTTTATGATTTTAAATATCATATCCATTGAGAATATGTATCAAGAATTGGGATAAACTAAAGTAAAACTTTATTGACGCAAAGGATGTTTAATAATAAAGAAAATCATAAGAAATACCTTGGTATCATTTTTTTTATTAACTTTTATTTTAGTACCATTCAAAACTCAGGCTTTAGAAAGTTCTACTGTTAAAGATTTAAATTGCAGTAAAGCTAGCTATGATTTAAGAATGTTGCAAAGAAAACTTTGGATAGATCGAAGCCTATGACAAAGGCGAAGACCATATGATTATGTTTGCTGATATAATCACTGATGGAATGATAAAACAATTCCCTGAAAAATTTAATTAAATCAAAAATATATATATTTTTTTAATCAATAAAACCCCTATAACCTATTAGTTATAAGGGTTTTATCCTTATTTTATATTTTTACTTATTACTAGATTCCATATGTTTTTTCTTTGCTTCTTTAAACATTATATTAGCTGCTACTGCGAAAGGTCTTAAGAATAAGGAGTTAAAATCATTTTTAAATAAATCATTTGATACTTTACTAATTTCTTTATCATTAATAATATCATCAACCGCCATATCTAAAGCTTTAATCATTCTTTTGCCTTCTTTTCCAGCTTCTTCTAAACTTCGACCTTCTATTCTAACTACTGAACCTCCATATGACATTCCTCCTAAAAACTTCATTTCTAACTCTTTAGCAAAACATTGGCAACTTAATATCATAGGTTTTATTCTTATACTTTGTGGAAAATTACATTGTCCTACCATAAATAAACTTTTTCCTTTTAATAGTTCACTAAATTTTTCTTGAATTTCTTCTAAAAAAGCTATTACTGGATATGGAAATCCATCTACATATAAAGGTGCTACTATTCCTATAATATCTGCATTGTTAAACTTCATTTCTAAGTTTTCTACACTATTATTATTAAAGTACTCTTGAATATTTTCAATTTCTACTTCTGCACCTTTATCTAACATACTTTTTCGTAGACTATTGCATATAGTCAAAGAATTTCCTTTTACTCTTGTACTTCCGTTTAGTAATAAAATATTTTTACTCATAGCTTATTACCTCCTTTAGCACTGATTTAATCTTATTTTCTATTTCCTCATTTTTCAAATATTCATAAATAATTGTTTCTTTGTAAGATTTCCAATCCATATTGTAGTAGTTGGCTTTTACTAATGAACTAAATGACTTTTCAGCCTCTTTATTTTCTTTTTCTAACACTCCAATTACTATCACTTTTTTATTGTTGTATAAAACCTTGTGAGTCATATAACCTTCTTTTACTAATAACTTCTCATCCCCAATAGGAAGAGTTCTGTCTATTGCTTTCTTTAGTTCTTTTGAATAAGCACCATACTTTATTGGTGTCAAAAATATTATTATATCGTTATCTTTATAGCCTTCTACTACTTCAAATCCATCGTCCTTTTGTACACATTTACCAAGTTTAGAACAAGCACTACAACATCTACAATATCCTATATTCATTTTTCTAAGTTTCAAATGCTTTATCTCATGTTTATCAAGATTTTTTATTATCATGTCTTCTATATTGTTCTCACTGCTCATTCCATTAAAAAGACATATTTTCATTACTACACCCCCATAGATTTTGCAAAACTTTTTATTGCGTCTTCATTAATATTATATATATCTGATTTACCATCTACTTCACCTAAACTTCTGTCTTTCTTTGCTATTATTTTAATTATCTTCTTCTCAAAAAAATTCATTTTAGAAAACTTAAATTCTCCACCAAAATTTACTTTTACTGATGCAACTTTTAAAATATCCTTTGGTACATTTTGTTCAAATTGTTCCTTTATTTTTTCTCCCTGTGACATACAACACATAAATAAACCTAATCTCTTTTTTGTTAACTCTATCTTATTATTTTCAATAAATTCTTTTATTTTTTTATTAAATGAACCAGCATAAACTGGAGATCCAATAATAATATTTTCATATTTTTCTAATATAATATTATCATTCTTATCAATATTTACAATTTCGACCTCTCCATTTAAATATTCTTTTAATTTATTTGCGCAAATTTCTGTAGTTCCATACCTTGACCCAAATACTATTAAACTTTTCATAAATACCTTCCCCTTTTTATCCTTCTAATTTATCTACTATATTATTTCACTATTTATAATTTTTTTCTTATCTATTTTTTACTTTTCACTTTTCAATGATGATATGTTATTAAGAAACTTATCTAAACTATTAAACATTTGAAATAGCTCTTTTTCATCCATATTTCTAAAAATATGTTGCATAAATTCATCATCCTTTTCATAACGATTCTGCCAATATACCATGCTCTTTTCTGTAATTGTAACTCTTAATATACGGCTGTCCTTTTCATCCTTACTTATTATAACAAATCCCTTTTTCTCAAGCTTTAAGGCTATTTGTTTAACATTCTGTCTTGAGGTTCCCATTCTTGCTGCTATTTCACTTATACTTGGAGCTTCTTCTTTAAAAAACTCTGCTATAACTACTAAAAAGAACCATTGCTTTGTAGTTACCTCCCCTAGAAATTCGTCTCCTATTGTTTGTAATCTATTTGATATTAAAAATATTTCTCCAAATATATATCTTTGTAATTCATCTTTAGTTTCCATTGTTACTTTTCTCCATTTAATAATAGGTAATATATTACCTATTTAAATAATATAGAAATAACCATTTATTTTCAACATGTTTTCTTGTAAATATAAAAGAATTACTTAGGTTTAATCCCAAGTAATTCTTTTATTATTTTATATGTTTTTTTAATATTTTTGCTACAGGCACTCCTATTATTATTCCTATAACTATCTGTGTTACATTTCCTGGTATAGATGCCAATGCTTGTATATGATTTCCGTATAGTATCATTTCTGTTACATAATATCCAAATATCATCCATACACCAGATATTATTATAGCTAAAATATTAGTTAAAGTATTATTTCCTCTTTTCTCATTACTCCAAGCTATGCTTCCGATTACATATCCCATAACACCTCTTACTACAAATGTAAAGGGAGCCCACATTGCCCATTCTGATAATAAATCAAATAATCCCATGCCAAATGCTCCAGCTAAAGCACCTTTCTTTTTTCCAAATACTATAGATGATATGAAAAGCATGGTATTACCTAAATGTACAAGCCCACCACTTGATGCTATTGGCAGTCTTATATTAATAAATCTTGTTGCCACAAATACTAATGCTATAAGCAAAGCAGTTTCTACTAAATCCCTAGTATTTATGCCTTTTTTATTTTCACTTGATAATTGCATTTTTATATCCCCCGTGTAAAATTAATTATAGTATCTATTAAATAAACTTACTAAACATCCTTTTCCTTCAAACCCTAAATTCTTTAAACTATTGTCTAAAGCATCTAATATATATATTATTTTCTCTAGTCTTGCATTTTCACCCATATGACCTATTCTTAGTAACTTATCTACATATTCGCCTAAAGAAGTTCCTATAATTGTATTGTAATTATCCCTTATATGTTTAGTTAAATTTAAGGCACCTATTTCCTCAGGTATAACTATGGCTGTTACAGTATTTGAATATCCATCATGTAAAAATAACTCTGCTCCATATTCTTTTAAAGCACTTCTAGTTGCACTTGCAATTTTTTCATGTCTATTAATTGTATTTTCTATACCTTCCTCTAATATATTATCTAAAGCTTTGTCTAAACTTATAATGTCACTTATAGGCATTGTGTATGGAAAATATTTCGCCTCATAATATCCTTCCCATATACTTAGATTACAATAAAATCCTATTATTTTGCTTTTTCTATTTTTTATACATGCTTTAGCCTCTTCGCTTATACTTACTATAGTTAATCCCGGCTGAGCTGATATAGCTTTTTGTGATCCACCAAGAGCTATATCTATTTTCCAATCATCTACTAAAAGTTTCTCTCCAACCATTGCTGCTACTGAATCTACTACTGTTAGAATATTGTATTTTTTAAGTAGAGGACATATTTTACTTAAATCATTTAATACTCCTGTTGGAGTATCACAATGTACTATAGTTGCATATTTGAAATTATTATCTTTTTCTAAAAACTTTTCTAGTTTATCTACATC
The DNA here is from genome assembly GCA_036648085.1 of Terrisporobacter sp. Classification (GTDB taxonomy): domain Bacteria; phylum Bacillota; class Clostridia; order Peptostreptococcales; family Peptostreptococcaceae; genus Terrisporobacter. The sequence continues at coordinate 46,031 of JAVXJA010000015.1, read as the reverse complement.
TATAGCTTTTTTATAGGTTTCACTAAAAAATACTACTTCTCCACCATACATACTTACAAAATCTTCAAATCCTTTTCCAAATATACCATTATCTATTACTAAAATCCTATCTCCACTTTCAGTTAAAGATGCACATGCTGCTTCAAGTCCAAGTATACCTTCTCCACTTAATATGTAAACATCATTTTTAGTTCCTATTATTTTTGACATTTTATTACAAGTATTTTTATAAAATTCAACAAAATCAATATCCACATCTGGATTTGTAGTTTTTATACTCCTAGCTTGTCTAACGTTTTCCCTAACATTAGTAGGTCCTGGCGTATATATAGTTTTATTATTCATAATTATCACTCCTCATAAATATTTATAAAATTATTATATACTAGTTTTTATTCATACGATACAATTTCACACTTTTTATTAATTGTATTAATACAATATCATATTGAATAAATATACTATTCAACTATGAATAGTATCTGTATATTGTAAAAACCCAAGCAAATAATTACTTGGGTAAAAATATTTTAAATCAAGTTTACATACTATATATATCAGAAAATTCTATATCACATCTTTCCACATGTTTACATTTTCTATCAACATCGTATTTAAGATTTTGTTCTTCTTTTATATTAATAGGAATACTAAATATGAATTCCGAGCCCTCACCCTCATTACTATTTACATTTATTTTTCCTTCATGCATTCCTACTAAATTTTTCACTATAGATAAACCAATACCGCTACCTTCACATTGTCTATTAAAAGATTCATCTACTTGTCCAAATCTATCAAATATAACATCTAACTTATCCTTAGGTATTCCCGTTCCACTATCCTTTACAGAAACTATGATTTCTTTTTCATTACTATTAATATCGACCTTTATAAAACCATTCTCTGGTGTATATTTTATAGCATTAGATAAAAGATTTAACATTATTCTTTCTATCTTATCTGGATCACAGTAAGTAAGCACTTCTTCTTCATTTGTATCAAAAATAAGATTTATTTTATTATCTTGTATATAATCCGCTACAGAAAGAGTTATCTCTTCAATAATATTTATAATGTTATTATTAGAACACCTCATACCATAGGCTCCTATATCCATTTTACTTATATCTATTAAATTATTCACTAACTTTAATAATCTGTATGAATTTTGTTTTATGTAATTAGTATATTTTTTCAAACTATCTTTTTGAATATTGTTTTTTTCTATATTTTTATTAATAACCTGCATAGTTCCTAATATAATGTTTATAGGAGTCCTAAATTCATGAGATATGTTTGAAAAGAATTCATTTTTTCCCATCTCTAATTTAACTGCTTCTTCTAATCTTCTTTTTTCTTTCTCTATTTCAAGATTTTTTGTAATATCCCTTGCTGTGGTTATATATATACCTTCATCTCCTATGTATTCACTGCTCCACTCAAGGTAAATATAGTTTCCTTGTTTATGCCTAAATCGGATGATATTTCTAGTAATTGCACCCTCAGTATTATCTAATTTCTTTTTATCTACAAAGTTTTCTAATTCTTCAGGATGAACAATGTCACTATATTTCATTGATAATAACTCTTCTTCACTCCATCCTAAAACATTATACCAATTAGGACTTACTCTTTTGAAATATCCATTTTTCCCTACTACAGATACCAGATCAACAGAAATATTTAAATACTGTTCTAACTCCTTTTCGGTATATTTACGTTTCTTATTTTCCAGGTATACCTCATTAGAAAGTCTAATATTTTTAATTATCATGGCTATTTTGCTACATATATACTTCATATATTCGTCACTATTAAATTTCGGATAATTATTTATACTATAATTTATACATATGATTCCTATAAACTCATTACTTAACTCCACTACGTAATTACCAGTATAACCCAATAAATTTATATAATTATAATCCACACTTAATAAATTAGGTATTTTATATTTAGGAATTATACAGTTTAAGTAATCCCTATATTTTCCTGAGTCTATATCAGATTTTTGCAATGGAATAAATGATATATTTTCAAGTATTTCCTTAGAGCTTTTTAAATTTATAGCTGGTATTAAACCCTCTTTATCTTCATCATATAGTAATATAGAAATACCATCAGCATCTGTATAATCAAGTACTTTTTTAGCAATATTATTTAATATTTTATTTAAACCAAAATTATTGCTAGTGGTAGTATTATTAAATTCACTTTCAATTGTTCTATTATAGTTTTTATATAACTCTTCTGATATGGTTTTTGCTAAATTAATATTTTTAGTATTTGCTACAATATATTTAGGTTTATTATTTATATCATATATTGGAGATTTGAAACTTTCATACCAATGGGTATTATTATCAATTTCTATTATTTCATTAAATATTTTTGGACTTCTAATTTTAAAAACTTCTATATTATTTTTTTTTAAGTCTTTACAAATATTATTTTCCCAATGGTCATCATTCTTAGTTCCAATTATATCTTCTCTTTTTTTATTTAAAATCTTAGTAAAGGCCTCATTTACATATATATATTTTTCATCCGTATCTAAAACAAATGTACATATATTAATATTATCTAAAAGATCTTCTAATATTTCCATAGTATAAGATTTTGAATCAACTTCTTTACCTATAATAAAAATACTTTTTTTATCATTAAAATTTTCTATACTTATGTTTGAATTAATTTTCACAACTTCATTTTTCTTTGAAAAAAACTCAAAAGTTTTATTTATCTCGTCAGTTCCTTTTAACATATTCTTAATATCATAACTTTTACTTGTCATTATGTCTAATATATTTAAGTTAATTATATCTTCATAATCATAATTCAATTTCTTTAAAACGCTTTCATTACTAAATATTATTTCTCCCTTTTCATTTAGAACAATTATATAATCACTCATTTTATTATATATAGATAACATTTTATTCCCCTTTTTACCACGAGTTAGGATTTAATACAACTTATCAATACATATTTTACCATATTTCTAATATGTATTGTATATATTTTATTAATACTATATCTAAGATATCTTTTACTTCAATTCCCAAAAAATGTCTTACAGAACTAAAATGACGAGAAAATGAGGTAAATAAAAAAAGATCAAATTAAATTTGATCTTTTTATTATTTATTACAATATATTTTTATATTGGCTCTATTTAAAGGAATATAATATTTACTGTGAGCTATAACATCACCTTTAGAATCAATTTAAATAGGGTACATGGGCACACAAAAAGGCAGTAATAAAATGATACCACCCTTTTGATAATTTACTTATTTGTATGTATTTATTTAGAAATCTGTAGCTATTACAGTTATCATTATATCGTCACCTAAGTCTTCTCTTACAGAAGTACCAAATATAATATTTGCTTCTGGGTCACATGTTTCTATTATTAAACTTGATGCATCATTTGCTTCAAATAATGTTAAATCTCCTCCACCTGCAACATTCAGTAGTATTCCTTTAGATCCTTTTATAGAAGTTTCAAGAAGTGGTGAGTGTATAGCTTCTTTAGCAGCTTCAATAGCTCTATTCTCTCCGCTTGCTCTACCAATACCAATATAAGCTAATCCTTTATCCCTCATGATAGAACTAACATCAGCAAAGTCTAAGTTTATAAGACCTGGTACTTTTATTAAATCAGATATTGACTGTATACCTTGTTTAAGTACATTATCAGCCATAGAAAAGGCATCTATCATTGATGTATTAGCTTGTACTATTTGTAATAATTTATCATTTGGTACAGTAATTAATGTATCAACATTTTCATTAAGATTTTTAATTCCTTCTTCAGCATTTTTCATTCTTACTCTACCCTCAAATCCAAAAGGTTTCGTAACAACACCTACTGTAAGTATCCCCATTTCTCTTGCTAATTTAGCAACTACTGGCGCTGCACCTGTTCCAGTACCACCACCCATACCTGCAGTTACAAATACAATATCTGTTCCTTCAAGTTCATTTATTATTTGTGTTCTACTTTCTTTAGCTGCTTCTTTGCCTACTTCTGGTTTCGCTCCAGCACCTAATCCCCTAGTTGATTTCTCTCCTATTTGAATTTGATTTTGTGCCATTGATGATAATAAAGCTTGTTTATCAGTATTCATTGAAATAAATTCTATTCCTTTTACACCTTCACTAATCATTCTATTGACAGCATTGTTCCCTCCGCCTCCAATACCAATAACTTTTATAACAGCATCACCGTTATCAACTTCTATATCAATTATATTACCATTCATCATTTTATCCTTTCTATTGTTTCATATTGTATTTACCACGTTGTATCTCTTTTTAGTATACTAATAATTGATTGCATTCTCAACTATTTTATTCAGTTCTTATTTTACTTATTATTATTTAGAAAAATAGTTACTAAGTTTTTATTCATAGTAACTATTTTTCTAAATAATATCTATTTTTATGTTAATAAAACACCGTTTCTTCCCTAGAGTCTATATCCATCAACCTAAGATATATCAACATATACCAAGCCTCTTAAAATTGAGTATTATTCTTTGTAACAGCCTATTTTGTTAGGTTTAATAAATATGCATATATACTTGCTAAAAATATTAATGAATTGAAAGTTTTGCCTAATGATGATGAAGCTTATGGTATATCTGATATGCTTTCAGATTTAGGATTAAAGTAGTTTTAGCTTATCATATAGAAAAAGGGGCTATCACACTAATAATTAGTTTGATAGCCCTTTTCTAATCTTCAAGATAAAAATATTTTTGTTGAAAAAATATATATTATAATACAGTTATATTTTCTGCTTGAGGACCTCTTGGTCCTTTAACTATATCAAAACTTACCTTTTGACCTTCTTCTAATGATTTATATCCATCTGTTTGTATAGCTGAGAAATGAGCAAAAACTTCTTCTCCACCGTCTACTGATATAAATCCAAATCCTTTGTCATTGTTAAACCATTTTACTGTTCCATTAGCCATTTGTTAATTCTCCTTTAAACCTTTCAGGTTATACTTATTTAATTATACATATATATCATTGCACTTTTTATGGAAATTTATAATCAAAATCTTAAATTTTTTTATTTTTTTTTATTTTTAACTCTTTTTTATCTTACTACATCACTTAGATATTGTCTCATTTCTACATTAGAAAGATCTAAGTTTAGCATCTGTACGATTCTCATATATTTTTATAGCTTTTTCAAACTAGATTATTGCTTCTTCATAATTTTGTTCTGATAAATTTATAAAGAAGCAATATATAAGTTTCATCCTTATATATTGCTTCTTTTTGTACAAAATATTTATTATAATACTATTTTAATTAATGGCCTTTTTTATAGCTGCTTTAGCTAAAACTTCAGTTGGATCAATATAATTTCCTGATAAATTTAATATATTAAAGGCAACTGGTAATTCCGTGCATCCTAAAATAATACATTCTACATTTTTACTTCCTAAATCATCTAGAACTTTCTTAATTTTATCTATATCAAATTCTTTTGTTCCCTTTTTTATTCCATAAATTAAATCCATTATAATATTTTGATTTTCATCACTTGGCTTAATAACCTCTATATTATAACTGTTAAAAATATTATCATATACTTTTGCATTTATAGTTCCTGTAGTTGATAGTAATCCAACCTTTTTAATCTTTTGATTTTTAATATAATTTGCAGTTTCTTCAATCATGCTTATAAAAGGTGTAGACACACTCTTAACTATATCATCATAAAAATAATGAGCCGTATTACAAGGCATAACTAGAAAGTCTGCCCCCATATCTTTTAGCCTTTTAGCTGATTTAACCAGTTCATCTATAGGGTTTTCTCCATTACCTAATATATAACTAGTTCTATCTGGTATAGATGTATTATTATCAATCAAAATATGTATATGATTATTGTCACATTTTGCATTTGTTAAATTAACTATTTTACCAAATAAATCTACTGTCGCAAGGGGACCCATTCCTCCAATAATTCCAACTACCTTCATGTTACACCTCTTTGATTTCATTAAATTTATATTAACCTAAATTCTATTTATAAATATATAAGTATTTTTATAAATAGTTGTTTAAACTTTTTCTTTCATTGTCATCTCTACCTACTGTAGTTTTTGCATGTAGCATTGAACTCACTACAGATTCTTCCACAGACTCAACTACTGCTCTAAATACAAGATCTATTTTATTTTCATGTATCATTTTAACATCCATTACATCAGATTCTTCATAATGTTTAACATTATTAGCTGTCGTAAAAGATATAGCTATATCTCCACTTCCATTGCCTAAATAAGATCCTGTTCTACCAAGACCTATTGCAGCTCTCCTAGAAATTCTTTTCAGTTGTCTTTCACTAAGAGGTATATTGGTACCTATTATAATTATTATTGAACCTTTTTCTAACTCAAACTTATCTAATTTATCTATTTCTTCACCAAGTTTTCTACCATTTAATATAAAATCTGGCTTCAATCCAAAATTAGAAAGCACTAAACTTCCTAAAACATATTCTTCTCCATCTAGTTCAACAATTCTTGAAGAAGATCCAATTCCTCCCTTTAATTGAAAGCAGCTCATACCTGTCCCTGCACCTACTGCACCTTCTTCAAAATCATCTTTTGCATTTTCTATGGCTTCAAATACATGTTCTTCTTTTACATGAAAACCTCTTATATCATTTAAGAAACCATCATTACATTCGACTACTACTGAATTAACTGTTCCCGTAGTTGTTCCTATATCATCATTATGCTCTAGCATATATTTGACTAACCCAGTTGCCGCTGTACCAACACTCAAAGTATTTGTCATTATAATTGGTGTTTCTATCGTCCCTAGTTCATCTATTTGTACAAGTCCTAAACTTTTTCCAAATCCATTTATTACACTTGAAGATGCTAATACTTTTTCTTTAAACATATTTCCACTATGAGGAAGTATTGCAGTCACACCGGTTTTAATTTTACCGTCATTTAATGTAACATGACCTACCTTAACTCCAGGGACATCTGTTATAAGGTTTTTACTTCCTTTTTTTATTTTACCTAATTTTATATCCGAACTAATATTTACTCCCATGATTACCTCCTAATAAAGTTATATATTTTATGCTATTACTTCTTCACTACTTTCTAGTCCTAATTCCATTGAATACTCTTTATATTCTTCATCAGTTAATCTTCTTACACCTATTCCAGTAGCTGCAATAGCTACACCTATTAATACAACCGCATAGTTAACTATTGCCCAAGGAGCATAAGATGCTGCCATTACTCCTAATGTACTTTGCATATAAATACCATTTGAACTCCATGGAAGTATGGCTAAGAATGTAGTCCCTATATCTTCACATATTCTTGAAAGGTTAGCTGGGTGTAATCCTCTTTTTATAAATTCTCCTCTAAACATTTCTCCTGTAACAACTAAAGTAACATTAACACTTCCTGTAGATACACCTAATATCATAGCAACTATTGAACTTGCAAACATTAATCCACGCTCAGATTTAACACTCTTTAATATACTTGCTAATAATATATCTAAGAATTTAGTCACATTCATAACCCCAGCAAATGCCATTGCTATAAATCCAAGTATAGCTGTCGGACCCATAGAGTTGATACCACCACGATTAAGTAATTGTGTAATTTCAGGAATTACTTCTCCTTTATATCCCAACATAGCTACATCAAACCCTTTTATTATTGCTGTACATGCATCTGCAAAATTAAAACCTTGTATTAAAGATCCCATTATCATAGATGCTAAAGTTGCTATAACTAGAACTGGTATTGTTGGCCATTTTTTAACTGCACCAAATACTATTAGTAATGGTGGTAATAAAAGTAATATATTAAAATTATATAATTCATTTAATTGGCTTGATAATACTGTTATACTTTCTGGTGCAGCAAATTCTGTACCCATACTAGTCCCTGCAAAGAAGTATACTCCAATAGCTATTGCCGCTGCTGGTACTGTTGTCCATAACATTTGTCTAACATGATCATAAACACTACACCCTACTATTGTAGCTGTTAGATTTGTTGTATCTGATAATGGAGAGTTCTTATCCCCAAACATAGCTCCACCTACAACTGCTCCCGCCACTACTGGAAGAGATACACCTAGAGCTGATGCTATACCTATCATTGCAACTCCAACAGTACCTGCAGATGCCCAAGAGCTACCTGTTACAGTTGACACCAATGCCACAATTATAAAGGCTGTTGGTGCTAAAAACGTAGGGCTTATTAGCTTCATTCCATAATATATAATCATTGGTACTATACCCGAGAATATCATAGCTGCTATAAGACCACCTACACATAACATAGTAAGTATAGCCGGCATTGACGCAGCAATTCTATCCATCATTCCATCTTGAATTTCATTCCATGAATATCCAAGTCCATAAGCAATAGTTGCTGAAAATGCAACTGATATTAATAATATCGCTTCCATTCTAATACTAAAAACTGTATTACCTAATATTAATGCTACTATAACAAATAAAATTGGTAACGATGCTACAAATAAACTAGCTTCTTTCTTTTGTCTCATATATTTTCCTCCTAAAATTATGCTTAAAATAACTTTATTTAGCATGTTATTTTTCTCAGTTATTATATAAGCATATTTCGTGCCAACTTTCGTTATTCTTGAATACTTTTTTATATAATGTGTTTTTTCCAATAGACCTTATATTTTATAGTAATTTTCAGAAAAGTTTTTATTTTTGAATTTCTTATTCTACAATTATTTACAAATTTCTACTTTAATTCTATAATGGATTATTATAATCATCCATTATAGAATTTTTCTACCATTATAAAAGGAGATGTTCATATGAAAAAATCATTAATAATAGTTACAGGATCAGAATCCACTAGAGATTCTTTACATGCTCAATTAAATGAATATATACCTAAAGAAATTGAAATTACTTCTTACTCTCTAGAACTTATAAATATAAGTCATCTGGAATGTGATATTCTCTTAGTTTCAAGTAATGATGCTTTAGTACATTTAAGCTACAAAAATATTACTTATAATTCAAATCATTTGATTATAGCTAAAAGGACTATAAATTTTGATAACATAGATTTAATAGTACCTATACCATCAAACACTGATGTACTTCTTGTAAACGACACCAAGTCTTCAACTCACGAAGCTATAGGAGTATTAAGAAATCTTGGTATAGATTATTTAAACTATATTCCTTACTATCCTGGCTTAAATGGTGTTTTTGACAAGGTAAGCATTGCAATAACTATAGGTGAGCTTGATAAAGTTCCACCTTTTGTAGATAAAATTTATAACTTAGGAACAAGAATTATAGATTTTCAAACTATTGCTGAAATATTAAGTTGTGCTGGAATACTTATTTCTAACGCTGAAAGTTTCTCTAATAAATATTTACAGAAAATTATAAATGTGGCAAAAAGGCTTACAGTATCATCAAATGAAAATGCCAAACTTGTTAAACACCTTGGTATAGCTTTAGATGGTCTTAATGAAGGTATTTTAGTTTTTAACTCTTCAGATAAAAATATTTCTGTTTTAAATGGTAATTTAAGAAGTATACTTGGATTAAGCCATTCTAATTTTGTTAATAAAAATGTTTATTCTATCATAACTAACAATGAAATATTAGATTTTATATTTGGTAATTTTAAGGAAAATGAAAAAATAATAAATATAAATAATAACGAAATTCTTATAAGTAAGTTTTATGAATTTCAAAATGATTCTATCGTAGTTACTTTTAAAAGTATAAAAGAAACTATACTTGCTAATGAAAAAATGATAAAGGAACTTAGAAATAAAGGTTTTTATGCAAAGTATATATTTGATGATATTGTAGGTGAATCACAAGAAATTATTAAAGTAAAAAATACTTTGAAAAAACTTAGCCATAGCAATCTTACTATCCTTTTAGATGGTGAAAGTGGCTCTGGTAAAGAGTTATTTGCAAGTGCTATACATAATGAATCTGATAGAAAGAATGGACCATTTTTAGCAATTAACTTTAGTTCTTTAAATGATGAATTAATCGAAAGTGAACTTTTTGGATATGAAGAAGGATCTTTTACAGGTGCTAGAAAAGGTGGTAAACAAGGATTCTTCGAATTATCTAAAGGTGGTACAATCTTCCTTGATGAAATAGGAGATATATCTCTAAAGATGCAATCAAGACTTCTTAGAGTTCTTCAAGAAAAAGAAATTATAAAAATAGGTGGTCATGAAATTAAGCCTATTGATGTTAGAATCATTGCAGCTACAAATAAAAATTTATTTGAAATGGTAAAGAAAAATGAATTTAGAAAAGACTTATTTTATAGATTAAAAATGGGATATGTTAAAATTCCACCTTTAAGAGATAGAAAATCTGATTTAGCACTTCTTATTCATACTTTTGTAAATAAAGAATCTAATTATACTTATAGTATTACCACTGAATCAATACATGAACTATGTAAATATAACTGGCATGGAAATATTAGAGAACTTCAAAATACTATTAGTTACATGATTGCCATGTCAAATAGTAATGTATTAACACTGGAAGACGTTCCAGAAAGAGATTTTTTCCAAGGTAGTTTCGAGGATGATTTAGCTTATACTTTTATGGAGTTTGTAGATGAAAGTAGGGATCAACTTAATGATTTACAAATCAAGATACTAATCCTTATTTATAAGTACAACTTAAATAGAAATATTATTGGTAGAAAAATTCTTTTACAATCTTTAGGAAGTCACTACAATTTAAGCGAGTATGCTATTAGAAAAAATCTTTCTTATTTAGAAACTTTAAATTACATATCCACATCTAAAGGTAAGGTTGGAATAGTTTTAACTGAACTTGGAAGAAAATATCTAACTTCTAATTCTCTTACATAAGTTATTAATATCAATATTAATTTGCTCAATATACAAAAGATTCACTGCGGATGAATATGTTACTCAAAAAAGGTATTATCAAATATTTATGATAATACCTTCATTCTTTAATAATAAAATTTAATCTAAGAAACCTAATCTACATTCCCATCTTTTATTGTTATCACTTTATCTGCCATATCTGCTACCTCAATATTATGAGTTATCATAATTAAAGTTTGTCCAAATTCCTCTACACATTTCTTTAATAAATCCATAACCTCACAAGTTGTCTTAGTATCTAAATTTCCAGTTGGCTCATCAGCAAAAATTATCTTAGGCTTATTTGCAAGAGCTCTAGCAATGGCAACTCTTTGCATCTGACCTCCACTTAATTCATTTGGGAATTTATCAATTTTATCCTTAAGTCCTAGTATATCAATAATACTATCTATATATTTTTTATCTATTTTTTTATTATCTATATTAAGTGGAAGTACTATATTTTCATATACATTAACTACTGGTATTAAGTTAAAGCTTTGAAAAATAAATCCAAACTTTTCTACTCTTAATTTTGAAAGTTCATCTTCAGATAGTTTCGATATATCTTTATCATTAAGAAGTACCTTTCCACTACTAATATGATCAAGTCCAGCCATGCAGTGAAGTAATGTACTTTTTCCACTTCCACTTGGACCTATAATTGATGTAAACTTCCCTTCTTCAAAAGATAAATTAATATTATTTAAAGCTTGTACTTTGTTTTCACCTTTTCCATATGTTTTGCTTAAATTTATTACACTTAATATACTCATAATATCTTCTCCCTTAATCATTTATTCTTAGTCCTTCTACTATACTTAACTTTACTAATTTGTTTTTTGATAAATAAGTTGCTAATAAACACATTATTATTGTAGCTACTCCAAATTGCAGTATTTCATTTATTGGTATACTATAAGCCATAGTATTTTCCATTCCTAATCCCCCTGACATTATGCTATTTGACATGTTTATATATTTAAAATAACTTAATGTAGCTATTACTGAGGAGGCTAATATACTAAATATTGCGTAGATAAGACTTTCTTGTATTATCATTTTTTTAATATTTTTCATACTCATTCCAATAGCTCTTAGTGCTGATATTTCTTTTATCCTAAGCATAATATTAGTTTTAATTATACAAATTATATTTATAGAAGATATTATAAGTGTAAGAATTACAGATACTAATACTTCCTTTTTATTTTCTTCTGATTGTTTAGTAAAGTAATTTTCATATTTATACTTACTTTCTATTTCTTTAAAAGAGCTATTTTTTACTAACTCCTCTAATTCTTTGTTTACTACTTCATGACTTCCTGATTTTAACTTTATTGAAATTTTATTATAATTTCCCATGTTAGTTATATTTTTAAAGTCATTTTCATTTAATATAACTTGAGATAAATATCCAAGCCCTCCATCCTGAGTCACTACATAGTCCTTATTTAATAAACCACTAACCCTAACTTTCACATTTTTATATTCTTGTTTTTCATTGTTCTTTACAGGAATTTTTATCTCAATAATATCTCCTACATTTACTTCCTTTAAAAACTTTGCGTCATTTGAGCCCTTAGTAGGTGAATAAAAATAATTTGAAAGTAATACATTTGGATATTTTTCATTACCTTCAATCTTATTTTTACTTCCTATATCTTTATCATAAATATTACTTCCATCTTCTATATATTTATCAAGACTTTTTATAAATCCCTTATTATATCCTTTAACTCCCATATCAACTTCTAAATTATTTTCATTTCCATTGATAGATACCAAATGCTTAGCATCATCAGCTATACTATTCACATGAGTTTTTAAATAACCATTTAAATTCATACTAGGTGCAATTTCTTTAATATTCTTAATCTTTGATATTTCATCAATATACTTCCTACTATAATTTGAATACAATTCATTTATATTATTATAATCATGATTTAAAATTACATCAGTGTCTCCCATTGATAGTACTAGCATACTGGTACTTCCAGAATTACCTTCATCATCATTAAATACTGCCATCTTACTTATAAAAAGTGATCCTGCAAGGCTTATGGAAAGTATGGATAAAATAGTTCTACTTTTATTTCTCCATGTATTTTTAAAAGCCATTTCTCCAGTTAACCCCAATATTTTTCTAATTAACTTATGATAAAATCTATCTCTTTGTTTTTTTGAATTATTATTAGTACTTCTAATAGCTTCTATAGGTGATATTTTTGATGCTTTATATGTTGATAAAATGCTTGAAATTAAAACTATAATAAATGCTAATGTTAAAGGTTCAATTATACTTGTTTTACTTATATAAAGAGTTTCATTACTATGACATATACTATTTATCCCTATTAAAGAAGCCATATATCCTGCACTCAACCCTATTATCACTCCTAAAATAAGCACTATTAAACTTTGAATAAGTATCATAAGTTTTATATTTCTCTTTTTCATTCCAATTGCTCTAAGTATTCCAATTTGATTTGTCATATCAATTAATATAATAGTAAATATATTGTATATAACTAAGCCTGCCGATATCATTGGAATTAGTTTATTATTTCTACTAAATTTAGTGCTTTTACTCATTTTGTAATCATCTATAGCATTAGTAAGTTGTACATTTAACATAAAGTCTCTATCATTTAATTCATATTTTCTTATAAGCTTATTTGCTTTTGACATACTAGGCTTCTTTGTGTTAAATTTCATAACACCACTATGAGATATAAGTTCCTTTGGAATAATATCTTGTTTATTTGAAAAATAAGTAAACCCTTTTACATTATAATATTCATTTCCATCATAATATCCTTCAGGTTTTTGTACTATTCCAACTAATTTAAATTTCTTTTTCTTACTATAAATTTGATTTTCATTTTTATCATCTATATATTTTTTCGTAACATTGAAATAAATTTCTTTATTTAATTTACTATCTAACCCCATTTCTTTTAATGCTTTTTCTTCCAAAACTATTTCATTATCATTTTTAGGATAAGTCCCTTTTATAAGTTTATATCCATAAGCATCTATAAACTCTTTATCATAAGAATTTAAATCTATAGATACTCCATTTTTATCTACTATATTCCCTAAATTAATTACATCATGTATTTCTCTTATCTCCTTGTCATCTCTTAGCTTGTTAGATATATCATCACTTAAATTACTATATTCCACATGATAATCACTAAAGTTTTTATAAGCTTCTTTAATATTTATCTGACTCTTAGTTTCTGGTATGACATTTAAAGTAAATATTAACATGACTGCTAGAGATATACTTGTTATAAGAGCTATACTTTTTCCTTTCTGACTTTTCAAATATGACACTGCTAACTTAAAACTACTTCTCATATTTACCTCCCTGTTGTTTATACATAATAAAAGGGCGTTACCTTTTATGTTTAAAAAGATAACACCCTTTTATATTTCACTCAATACATATGACTCAAGTGGTATTTTAACTGTTCCAAATGTCATATTTTTATCAACGTAATTTTATTTAATTGGTATATATATTGTAGATATAAATTTATTTTCTTCAATTTGAATATCTAATTCTCCGTCATACTTTTTAAGTGATGATTTTATACTTTCAAGACCAATACCATGGAGGTATTTGTTCTTTTTACTAGTTATAATTTTATTATTTTTTGATACAACTTGATTAGTTTTACTATTCTCACATTTTATAACATAGTATGATTTTACAATTGTACCTCTTATATTTATATACTTTTTATCATCTTCATTTTCTATTTTGTCACATGCTTCTATGGCATTATCAAGTAAATTTGAAAATATACTTGATACATCTATCATATCTATAAAATCACCTTTTGAAAAATCTATATTACATAAAAAATCTATGTTTTTCGCCTGACATAACTTACTTTTTTCACTTAATATAATATCTAATATAACGTTTCCCGTATTATAAGTGTTTTCAAAATCTTTTAATTCTTCATTAATACTATTTATATATTTATCCACTTCATCATTTTTATTTTGAATTACCTTAATATTCGTCATATGATTATTTATATCATGATAAAGCCTTTTTACTTTATCTTGAGACTGCTTTATATTTAAATAATAATTGTACTGCATATCAAGCTTTTCATTAATAACCTCATACTTTGCTTTTTCATGAGTAGATTTTAAAAGCTTTATAAGTTCAAATATAAAAACTATATTGCTTGCAACTATTATATAAGGCAGAGCTAAATCTGCAAAGTTTACAAATGGCATAATTTTAACTGATTGGTTATATGGTATCTTATTATCAGTTACTATGGAATAAAGATCGTATATGCTATTAGATGCTTTCTTTAAAAATAATATTATCAGCATGTTTATAATAATTGTAAATCCTATATATAAATAATATTTCTTATTAATAGATAATTTTTTTAATTTATCAAAAGAAAATACAATAGAAAAAATTGCTACATTACTTATTGTATTCTGGAAAATGTCAAAATATATATTCCACTCTATATTTAATTTATCTTTTGTAAGTATAAAAAAGTATAATAAAATATATTTAAATGTAAACTCTACACCTTTGTATATTAACGTGTATAGCACCGAATATACAAAAGCTTTTTTTAAAGTAAATTCATATGGAATTTTACAAATTAAAAACAATAAAACCACTAATAATATTATATCTATTCCAAATACGTAGTATTTTATTTGAACCATTATAATTAATAATACTAATAACAAATTTACTATTTTAAAAAATATGTTTTTAGGATTATATACATATCCTATTTGTTTCATCATAATAAAAAATGCCACTACAAATACTAAACTATCTATAATCTCCCTTGCAATGTAAAATTTAATATTTAACATAGTTTATCTCCCATGGAACGGAGAAATTTTATTTTAAAATCTTTAAACCTATGTCTACTAATAGGTACTTCTTCTTTATTTTCAAGAATTGCTACATACTGTTTTATACTATCTATATGTACCATATTTACTAAAAAACTTTTATGACATCTATAGAAATTAGGATTATTCAAATCTGCTTCTATTTTATCCATAGTGCTTTTTACTTCATAATCACCTTTTATTGTATGTATTGTCATATCTCTTTTTTGTATTTCTATATAAGTTATATCACTTGTTTTTATCTTTAAAATATCACTTTTACTATCTATAAGTAAAAATTTATTTTTATCACTTATTTCCTTTATACAACTTATCATATGTTTTTTTAAATCTTCGTATTTTAAAGGCTTCAGTAAATATCTATAAGCCCTTACTTCATATCCTTCTTGAATATAGTCAACTAATGATGTTGTAAATATTATTTCAACATTTTTATCATCTATTTCTCTAATTTTCCTTGCCGTATCTATTCCATTTAGTTTATCCATTAAAATATCTAGAAAAAATATATCTATATCTTGAGGATAATTACTAAATAGTTCTTCTCCTGAGTTAAATGTAAGTATTTCATATGATAAACTGCTTTCATCTAGTATTTTTCTTATGTATTCTGTCATTAATTTTCTTTGATCTTTTTCATCTTCACATACTGCTATTTTTATCATTTAGCTCCTCCCTAATTACTCCTCTGTTGTCTACAACATTAATTATATCATTAAAAAATAGGTTAGTTTGGATGAAAATCTAAACTAACCTACTATATTTTCTTATTTATTATTAAAATTAATACCTACTATAACTTATACAACCTGGCTTAATTCTTTTTTTTCTTCTTCTAAAACTCCAAGCTTTTTAGCCACCATTTTAGTTGTACTTGCCTGTACTATTAAAGTTACAAGTATTGTCATAAACACAACTGATGATATTATCTCATATCCTGGAAGCTTCATAGATACAATTATTCCAGATAAAGCAGCAGGTATAACTCCTGTTTCTCTAACCCACATCATAAATAGTAGTTCTTTGAAAGTCCATTTACAATTTTTATCAAAGGCCGTAGATACTAAAACTGATAATGGTCTTGCTACAAACATTAAAACTAAAACTATTAATAATGCTGGTGCCCAATATTTTGAAAGTACTCCTAAATCTACTTGTGTACCTAATATTACAAATATGGCCATACGAGACATTGTACTTAAATTTTCTGAGCAATGATGTATTGACTGGAAATCATATTCTGGTATCCAAAGTCCAAACAACTTTTTGTTTCCACATATAAGTCCTGCTATGAAAACTGCCATATATCCACTACCACCTAGTGCTACTGCTATTTCATAAGATAAAGCTACTTGTAGTATAGATACAATGGGTGCATATGAGTGAAATACCCCAATTTTTTTATCTGATATAAATACAGTTAATACATATCCGATTACTACACCAACTAATATGCCTACACCTGCAGATACTACTAGCTCTTTTATACTATCCATTGCTGAAAATTCACCACTACTTACTACTCCAAGTAATGCAGATACTAATATTGCTCCTACTGCATCATTAAAAGCTGACTCACTTACAACAGTTTGTTTTATCTTGTCTTTTATGATAACTTGTTTGAACACCGGTATAAGAGCTGCTGGATCAGTAGATGCTATTACTGATCCTAAAAGTAAAGCAGTCATTATAGGCAATCCAAACACCTTTTGTGATACAAAACCTACCACAACAGCTGATACTACAACTCCTACTGTTGATAGCATACCTACACTTATCTTCACTTTATTTAAAACTCTTAAATTAATTTCCTTACCACCTTCAAACAGTATAAATGCTGATCCAAATGTTAATATAAGATTGTTTTCTACTGGAAATGATTGTATACTTAGTATATTTAGTACTGCTGGTCCTATTACTATGCCTGCTATTAAATACAATATTACATCAGGTATTTTTAAAATTTCACTAACTCTACCTAGAACTATACCTGTTATACCTATTGTTGAAAAAATTAAAATCAAATTATTTGCTGCAATCGTTTCTACTGTACTTCCCATACCTCATATCTCCTTAAATAATCATTTTATTATTTTATATCTTTAATAGAAGTAATTATAGACCTTTCATTTTTCACCGTCAACAAGTTTACACAATTTTAACATTAAGTTACAATCATAAGAATTATTGGAAAGGTAACTATAGAACCTAAAGTAGTTACAAATAACATCATAGAAGCATAGCCCTTATCCCTTCCAAAGTTTTCAGCAAAAATAGGTAGCATTGCTGCTGTTGGCATTGCATGTAGTAGCACTATAATTTTAATTACTTTTGTTGGACCAGGTAAAAAACTAAGTAAAAAACACATTACTAAAGGTACTCCTAAAAGTTTTATTGATGCTCCATAATACAAAGACCAATCCTTCATCTGCTCCTTAAAATCAGTATTTGCTAGTATAACTCCTATAATTATCATTGATAAAGCAGAGGTCATACCTCCAACCATTTCTATTGGAGACATTATAATTACTGGTACTTCTATTTTAAATACCATAATAAATATTCCAATTAATACAGCTACAATAGAAGGATTTTTAGCCACTTTTTTTATATTTTCTTTATTTATTCCACCTGTAAATAGCCCTATCCCATATGTCCATACTAGTATTGTAAATCCCACATTAAATATGGATGCATATATTAAACCTTCTTTCCCATATAAACCTTCTATAACTGGAAATCCCATAAATCCACAGTTTGAAAATACATTGGAGAATTGAATTAAATATTTATTATCTTTTTTCACCGGCTTTAATAATAGCCAAGATAATATCACTGCAATAAATAAGGTTATAAAACTATAAAAAAAACATTTTATTATATTGGATCTTAATTCATCATTAAGTTTCATGTTAAATGATGATATTATTAATAAAGGCATGGTAATGTTCATAAGTAAATCAGTTAGATTTTTATTCATTTCGCTACTTATTATTCTTTTTTTACTAGCATAAACTCCTACTGTAATAACTAAAAATAAAGATATTATTCCTTTTAATGCTATCATATTGTTAATTAGCTCCTTTTACCAAAATATTCTTTATAAACAATATTTTAGCATATTTTTACTTTATTATCTAAATACTTCATATTCATAATCCATCCTGCACCTAACCTTTTATCTACAATAAACTTTAAATGATCTTTATCCTAATAAACAAAACCATAGATATCTGTATTGTTATAATAAAGTCTTGTATGCTAAGAGTCCAAATTATTCTGCTATTTTAAGCAAATTTATAATATCTAATTATTATGTATAATACTATGATAACCATGACTTTTCAGGTCTTAGCCATATTGCTGGTCTTGGTCATGCAATTTTAGGTATTTCTTTAGTTTGGTTTACTATAATAGTTAATAAATCCCTCAAAATATACGACAAGTAAAATAGATTTTATCAAAATAAAAACATAGTTTCACAAAAATAAAGGTATGAACTCATATAAAGTTCATACCTTTTGCGTACAATTTATGTATAAAAAACACCATCACACACAAAAACATACTCGAACAAAAAAATTTCACTTAAGTCTTCCCAATATGTGATATTTAGGGATATTTTATTTTTTAATTTTATCGTCCGTTATTTTTATAATAATTTCTAAATAAAGAAGAAACTACAATCACTCCAAGAGCTATAGAACCGCTAGCTAAAAGTACATTTGCCCCTGTAGTAAATGATGATTGAAAATCGCCTTCCACAACATAATACATAGTATTATATAAACCAAGACCTGGAATCAAAGTTATTATACCTGGTACTATAAATAATATAGTTGGCTTTTTCATCTTTCTGGCTAATATTTCGCATATTAATCCTGCAATAGCTGCTGCTATAAAATTAGCACTCATCATATCAAAATTAAGTCTCATTAACAATATATAAATAGTCCACGATGTCATTCCTACAGCACCAGATACATATAGGGTTTTTTTAGGAGAATTTAAAAATACTGCAAAACCTACTGCTGCTAAATAGGAAAATATTATATGAATATAAATTGGCATCCAAATCATTATAATATTCCTCCCCATTTTACATAAGTGTTCATAGCCATTCCTACCCCCACTGCAATTGCTGTAGCTATAATCCCAGCATCAATTACTCGTCCTACACCTGACATTAATTCCCCTGAAACTAAGTCTCTTACAGCCTTTATAAAAGGTACTCCTGGTAAAAGTGGCATTATAGATCCTACTATTAACATTTTAGGTGTTTCTAGTATTCCAAACTCCACAAGTCCGATTCCACAAAATCCTATGGTCATAGATGATACTAATGTGGCAAAAATAGGTATATTACTGATTTTTTTTACCTTATTGAAGGTAATCATAGCTATTACAGATGTTATGAGGGTTAGCATAAATGTTAATATATTATCCCCTCCAACTAATACCGCAAAACTAGAAGAACCTATTGCTGTCCAAATATTCACAATTCTTTGTGTATGTGGTGGCTTATTTTCCAAATGTTTTAATTTTTCTATGGCTTCGTCTATTGACATATCGGTGTCATTAACAATTTTCCTTGAAGCATCATTTAATAAATCAATTAAATTTAAATTTATACATCTGTTTTCTATTACCTTCATAAAAGTGTATCCATCAAATCTATCATCAGACACAATAATTGTATTAGGTGCCATAAATACGTTTATGTGAAAAAATCCTCTTGATTTACAAATTCTTTTTACAGTATCTTCTACTCTGTATGTTTCTGCTCCGTTAGCAAGCATCAGTTGTCCTATAAATGTTGCTAATCTTAGGACATCTTTTTTATATTGGTGATTGTTTTGCTCTGTCATAAATGCCCCCCTCATATTTAAAATAATTTTGTTAGAAATAAATTATATCACTTCATTTTAAATATATAAAGTATAAATTACTAAACTTAATTAATATTTAGAATCTATATAATCGTAATAGTCTCCGAGTGTATTTTTACTAAATTTTATATATTATCTTTCATTAAGTTTACCCTTGTTTTTATATACTATAATCAAACTAAAATAAAAATAAGAAAAAAAGACGAATTTTAAGCCAACAGTTATTGTTCATTTAATTACTGTTGGCTTAAAATTTGTCTTTTCAATATAATAATATTTATTCACTTACACTAAAAATATAATCAGTCTTTTGATAGTATTCTTCACCCTTATGTAGCATAGAATTCTCCATAAAACACATATCTTTTCCTATTGGTGGAGCTTGTGTCTCAAAACAAATTCCATGTCTAAGTTGTGGGACTCTTCCTGTATAAGCTACTTTTTCATGCTGCCAATTACTAGTATATATAACTACAGACTCTTGATTTGTTTCTATAGTCATATTTCTTTTAGATTCTTTATCTTCCATATATATTTCTTTATCTTTGTTCAACATAAATACATGATCATATCCATTACCTATTTTAATTTGCTCATGATTATCATCAATATGTTTTCCTATTAACTTAAGATTGCTAAAATCAAAAGGAGTATTTTCAACTTTAATAAGCTTTCCACTTGGCACACAAGTATTATCAAGTTCTAAAATATATTCACTATCTACCTTTAGATATGATTCTGTAATAGGTCTCTTTATATTTCCACTCAAATTAAAATAGCAATGATTTGTCATATTAACTAAAGTTGTTTCGTAACTTTTAGCTTTATAAATCTCTTCTATTTTATAGTCTTCATAAATATTAAAAGTCACATTAACCTCTAAATTTCCTGGGTAATTTTCTTCTCCATCTAATGAAACTGTACTTAATATTAAAGTAACATAATTTTTCTCTTCATTAATATTAGTATGTTCTTCAACATAAACTTCCCATATTTTCTTATTAAATCCTTTATTACCTCCATGACCTTGGTGGAGTACATAGTTTTTATTTAATTCATATGGTTTATTATCTATTGTTATTTTACCTTCACATATTCTCCCACTTGTTCTACCTATAATAGCACCATAATAATATGGATTCTCGATATAATCATTTACATCTTCATAAGCTAGGAGTATATTTTCTAAATTATTATCTTTATCAGGAGTTATTATTTTAGTAATAACTCCTCCTAGATTAAGTATTTCAACTTCAAATCCATTTTCAAATTTCACATTGTAAGCTATGATTTCTTTATTATCAAAACTTCCTACAATAGTTTTACTACATCTCATAAGTCTTCACTTCCTCAACACAAGTTTTAAGACTTTCCATATAATTTTTCATAGCTTTTTTCCCATCCTCATTCCATTTGAAAACTCCACAATGTTCTAACACTTTTTCAAATACAAATCCAACTTCATCTTCTATTATTGAATCTATATTATCTTTATTTATATTATTATACTTAAGTTTAATTTCATTGTACCAGTCTAAATATTGTATTAAACTCGCTTCTTCTAACATTTTATATTCTTTAGATTCATCTAATAAACATTCTTTTATATCAGCTAATTCATCTTTTAATCTAGCTGGAAGTACTGCCAATCCTAGTACTTCAATTAAACCTATATTTTCCTTCTTTATGTGATGAAGTTCTTTATGTGGATGGAATATACCATCTGGATGTTGTTCATCACATCTATTATTCCTAAGAACTAAATCTAGTTCGTAATTTTTTTCTCTTTTTCTGGCTATTGGAGTTATAGTATTATGTGGTATTTCATTACTATGAGAGAAAATTCCAACAATCTCATCTGAGTAATTTCTCCAATGATTTAATATTTTTTCACCTAACTCACTTAATATTTGTCTATCTGCTCCACTTATTCTTATCACTGATAGTGGCCATTTTACTATTGATATTTTTATATCTTCATATCCTTGTATCTTTATTTCATATACATCTTTTGCTTTTGCCATGGCAAATTCATATCTACCACCTTGATAATGATCATGAGTAAGTATGGAACCACCTACTATAGGTAAATCTGCATTAGAACCAATGAAATAATGTGGGAATTTCTCTACAAACTCTAGATTCCTATCAAAAGTAGCTTTACTTATTACCATAGGAACATGTTCACTAGATAAAATTATACAATGCTCATTGTAATATGAATATGGAGAGTATTGTAGATTCCATTCTTCATTTGCAAGACTAAAAGGAACTATTCTTAAGTTTTGCCTAGCTGGATGATTTAATCTTCCCGTATATCCCACATTCTCTTTGCATAATAAACATTTTGGATAAGATGCACTTACTACACTTCTAGCTGCTGCTATAGCTTTTGGATCTTTTTCTGGCTTAGATAAATTTATAGTTATATCTATATGTCCATAATTAGTATTAGTTTTCCAAGTTATATTTTGTGCTATTCTCGATGTTCTAACATAATCACAAGATTTACTTAAATCATACAAATAATCTGTTGCAGCCTTTTTATTTATGTTATAAAGTAAATTAAAATTGTTTATTACTTGAGATGGTCTTGGCATTAACAAACTCATTATTTTTGTATCTAATAAATCTCTATATACAGGTGTGTTAGACTCTAATAATCCTTTTTTATAAGCATAATCTAATAAATTATCTAGTATGCTTGTTGCATTTTCTAGCTCTTCAGCCTCAATTTTTTCTATTATATATTCATCTAATTTAAATAACTCAATAAGAGAATTTCTCATATAAGTTACATCTTCTTTTTCAAATAATTTATGTTTTAATCCAAAATTAATTAGTCTTTCAAATTCTACATATATATTCATAATGAATTCCCCTTATTATTTTTCAAATCCATTTGGATGACTTTTATGCCAATTCCAAGCTGTTGAAATCATAACTTCTACATTTTCATATTTAGGTTCCCATCCTAATTCTTTTCTTGCTTTATGTGATGATGCCACTAGTTTAGCAGGATCTCCAGCTCTTCTTTCACAAGTTTTTGCACATATTTCATGTCCTGTAACTTTTCTTGCAGCGTCTATTATTTCTTTAACTGTAAATCCATTTCCACTACCTAAGTTGTATATATTGCTTTCACTACCTTCTCTTAATTTTTCAACTGCTAATATATGAGCATCTGCTAAATCTGTAACATGTATATAATCTCTTATGCAAGTGCCATCGTGTGTATCATAATCATCACCAAATATTGATATAAATTCTCTTTTTCCAAGAGGAACTTGAAGTATTAAAGGAATTAAATGAGTTTCTGGATTATGGTCTTCTCCTATTCCTCCACTTACATGAGCTCCAGCCACATTAAAATATCTAAGCGAAATATATTTTATGTTATGTGCCATATCTGCCCATTTCATCATTTTCTCCATAGCAAGTTTCGTTTCTCCATATGGATTTGTTGGACTAGTCTCATCACTTTCTAATATTGGTATATTTTTCGGTTCTCCATAAGTAGCTGCTGTTGACGAAAATACGATCTTTTTCACATTATATTTTGTCATTACTTTTAAAAGTACTTCTGTACCATGTACGTTATTATTGTAATATTTTAAAGGATTAGTCATACTTTCTCCAACTAATGAGTTTGCTGCAAAATGTATAACTTCTTCTATTTTATTTTCTTCAAAAACTTTGCTTAAAGCTTCTTCATTTCTTATGTCTACTTTGTAAAATTTAGCTTCTGGATGTATTGCATCTTCATGACCTGTTTCTAAATTATCTACTATTATAACTTTTTCATTTTTGTCTATAAGTTGTCTAACTGCGTGACTTCCTATATATCCTGCTCCACCACAAACTAATATCATATTTTTTCCCCCTATTTATTATATTTCTCTTGTTCCACAACCTATATTAGCAACATAAAAATCTGCATCATATCCTATTATTTCTTTATATTTTTCTCCCACAGTTTTTATAAAATCATCTACCATCGTTTTTTTAACTATAGATACATTGCATCCACCAAATCCTGCACCAGTCATTCTTGAACCTATGCTTCCCTCATGATTAGATGATAACTCTACTAATGTATCTAACTCTTTTCCTGTAACTTCATAGTCATATCTTAGTGAATTATGTGAATCATTCATTAGTTTTCCGAAAATAACTATATCATTTTCTTCTAATGCCTTTACTGCTTTTAAAGTTCTTTGATTTTCATATACAGCATGTCTTGCTCTTTTTATTTTTATTTCATCTTTTATTAAATATTTATTATTTTCAAATTCCTCTTCTGTAAGTTCACCTAATGATTTTACTTTTAATTCCTTTTGTAGTTCTTTTAGAGCTGCTTCACATTCACTTCTTCTTTCATTGTACTTTGAATCAGCTAAGCCTCTTCTTTTGTTTGTATTTGCAATTACTATAACTTCATCTTTTAAATCAACTTTGCTATATTTATATTCTAAAGTATTACAATTAAGTAAAATTGCACTATCTTCTTTTCCCATGCCTATGGCAAATTGATCCATTATTCCACAATTCACACCTATGAAACTGTTTTCCGCCTCTTGAGAATACTTCACTAATTCAATTCTATCTATATTAAATTTATTTATATCATTCATCATAACAGCCATTAACAATTCTATTGATGCAGAAGATGACAATCCTGCTCCATTTGGTATATTCCCAAATACAACCATATCAAATCCTTGTTTAATATCATATCCATGTTGTCTTAATATTTTAATTACTCCCTTTGGATAATTAGCCCAATCATGTGCTTCTTTATTTTTTAAATCATCTATATTAAAACTTATTATTCCTTTATCTATAAAATTTTCTGAATACATTCTTATAATATTATCATTTCTTAATGCAATAGCGCCATAAGTTCCAAAGCTTAATGCACAAGGAAAAACATGACCCCCATTATAATCAGTATGCTCTCCTATTAAATTAACTCTGCCTGGTGAAAAGAATACTCTTATCCCTTCTTCATAATCAAAAACTTTACTAAATATTTCTACTATATTCTTTTTCATTGTTATACCCCCTAAGTTTACTCATTTTATCTATATTTTTATAGTATCACATCTATATAAGTCTAACAATAAAGTTAAAGGAAATTTTAGTAAATTTTTACTGTTTTTTTACTTAGATTTTATGACAAAAAAATAGTGATAATAATAATCACCATTTTAATAAAGAGATTTTGCAGTAAAAGTACTTTCCCTTATTATAAGTTCACTAGGTATAATAACTTTCTTACTGTATTTTCTCTCACTTATAATTTTCTCTAATATTAAGTCCACTGAAGCACTTGCTAAATTTTCAATATGAACTCTAACTGTAGTTAAAGGAGGTATAGTATGTTGTGATGCAATTATATCATTAAATCCAACTATACTTACATCTTGAGGTACTCTTATGTTAGATTCATATAAAGCTCTTAAAACTCCTGTTGCAATAGTATCTGTCCCTACAAAGAAAGCTGTAGGCATTTTCACATGACTATTTATAAATTCTTTTGCTGTCATATATCCATTCATTGCTGTTACATCTTTTGTATCTAATATGTAGTCTTCATTATATAATCTTTTTGATTTCATATATATCCTATAGCAATCTAATCTTCTATCATAACTTTTCCCCTTATAATCATCTAATGTTTTAAAACTTCCTATATATCCAATTCTTTCATGACCAAGGCTTACTAAATGATCTAATGCCATATTAGTTCCTAGCTCAAAGTTTATTTTTACAGAATCAAACATAATATCGTCTGGTGATGAGTCTAAAAATACAATATTATCGTTCATTTCACCTAAAATTTTCACTTCATCTTCATAGAATTTACCTATGGCGATTATTCCATTTACAGGTCCATATCCTATAAATTTATATTCCTCATCATGCTTATATATATTTACAACTTCGATTCCATGTTCGAAACATTCTTTATCTACTACACTTCTAAGTAATAAGTAATATGGATCTTCCAACTGTTCGCTAGGCTTATACATTTCTACAATGCCTATTCTCAACTTACTTAAGTTTTCTCTGCTATCTGTTTTTCTCTGTTTTAATGTTTTATACTGCATTTGCTCTGCTGTATCAAATATTTTTATTTTTGTTTCATCTCCAACACTTATAGTAGTATCATTGTTTAGTACTCTAGATACCGTTCCCACTGAAACACCTACTGCATCTGCTATTTGTTTTAGTGTTGCCAAATTTAACTACCTCCTTTATATAAAAATCCTAGATAATATTAGAATTTCAAACAAGCTTTATTCCAATTTATGTATAATGTTTAACCTTATCTTATCATACCATAGGTAAATAAAACAGTAACTTTTTACTTTTTTATACCTAAGCACTTTAATTTTCATTTTTAATATTATTTGTGTCTACATTTTGAATAATATTTTTACTTTAAACAAAAAATAAGTATTATTTAAAATATTATCTATAGTTAAAATAAATTTAATTTTAAAATTGTAAGGATTTTATATAAGGTAATATTAATAATCATAAAGGAGGACTGAAATGTTCAAGAATAAAAATTTCATAAAATATATATTTTTAACTGTACTACTTTCAGTTTGTGTATTCATCAGTTTGATAAGTAATAAGTCTATGGCATTAGTTAATTCTAATAATAAAAACCAAGAAATAGATAATATAATATGTGAGGCAAATACTTTAAAAACAGGCTATTATTTAGATGAAGCTCTTTCACTATTAAAAACATGTAAGTACCATAGTAGTGATAAAATCATAAATAAAAAACAAGAATATGAAAATTATAAAAATAGTTTTGTTAAATATGAAGGTAATGTTGAGCATATTTTTTTCCACAGTTTAATAATTTATCCTGATTTAGCTTTTGATAATATAGGTCACTCTTCAGAGGGATATAATATGTGGTTTGTAACTGTAAATGAATTTAAACGAATATTACCTTTATTAGAAGAAAAGGGCTTTATTTTAGTTAATAGTAAAGATTTATATGAGATAAATAATAATAAAATCATAAAAAAAGACTTATATTTACCTCCAAATAAAAAGCCTTTAATAATCTCTCAGGATGATGTGAATTATTATGATTATATGAAACCAGATGGATTTGCAGAAAAGCTTGTTTCCAAAGATAATCAAATATTTACCTTAGTAAAAGATAAAAATAATAACTATAATTTAACAAGAGATGGTGATTTAGTACCTATCTTAGATGACTATGTAGATAATCATCCTGAGTTTTCATATAAAGGAGCCAAAGGAATCTTAGCTGTTACTGGATATGAGGGTGTATTTGGTTATAGATTAAATAATGAAGAAGATATAGATAAAGCCATAAATATTTCTAATAAATTAAAAGTTGATGGTTGGGAAATAGCAAGTCATTCCTATACCCATAATGGTAAAGGTTTCTTTGGTGAAAATCCTACTTATAATAACTTATCTTATGATTTTAATAAGTGGAATGAAGTTATTAGACCAATTGTAGGTGATACTAATTTATTTATATCTCCATTTGGGGTTACTTTAGAAGGTAATAACTTTGATTTGGCAAAATCTAATGGCTTTGATATATACTTTTGTGTAGATAGAAATCCCAATACCGAAAAAATAAAAGATACTATACTAATGCCTAGATTTAATATTGATGGCTTTACCATGTTTAAATGTAAGGAAGATGTAAATGAACGATTTTTTAATGTTAATGAAGTTATAGACAGCAGTCGACCTGTTTTAAACAAAAAATAGATACAAGTAAATTATGTACTGCACCCCCTCATAAAATTTTAGTCCAACAACTTGGGCGCAGTACATTCTTGTATCTATTTTTCTAAAAATATATTATTATCTCAATAAAACATCATTCATATCATAGTATCCATATTCTTTATTAACAACATATTTACAAGCCATTACAGCACCTTTTGCAAATATCATATTAGATCCAGCTTTATGTTTTATTTCTAAAACTTCTTCATCTCCAGCAAAAATAACGTCATTATCTCCAATAATAGTTCCGCCTCTTATTGTATGAATACCAAGCTCATTTGGTTTTCTTCTAGCATGTTTACCTTCTCTACCATAAATATTTTCAAGTTCACTTCTTACTTCTTTTATAACATCTGCAGTCATATATGCAGTTCCACATGGACAGTCTTCTTTTCTATTATGGTGCTTTTCTATGATTTCTATATCAAATCCCTCTAAAAGTCTCGTTGCTGTTTTCACTAATTGAAGCATTACTGTTATACCTATAGATGTATTTGAAGATTTAAACACTGGTATAATTTTAGAAGCTTCTTTAGCTTTTTCATTTTGTTCTTCAGTATGACCTGTAGTACCTATTACTACTGGTGTTTTAGTATTTATAGCATAATTTAATATTTCTTCTAATCTACATGCTTTTGAATAATCTATTATTACATCGGCTTTTCCCTCTATATCCTCAAACTTTGAATATATTTTTAAGTCTGAATTTTTCAAATCATAGTCTGAAATTCCGCAGAATAATTCCACACCTTCAGTGTTTTCTATACATTTTATAATTTCTCTACCTGTATTTCCTAGTCCACTTACAATTACTTTTATCATATGTTTCTCCCCCTTATGCTACTTTAATTGTATATATTCACTATAATGGTAGTTTATGCGTCATATTTCTGTCAATTACTAATCTTCTTATAATCCTTATTATTAGAAAATCAAATTTTTAACTTTATACTTTATTTTTTATTACGAATTATTTTAATTGCTCCACATTGTCATTTTGGTAACACAGCAGCATAAACTAATATTTATTATTTTTATATATGATATAAATAATATTATAGTTAAATTATTTAATAGAAAATTTTTTTTATTTTTACAAATTATTAACTTTATTTTACATTTTTCTAACCCAAAAATAAAACAATTTTATTCAAACAATATAGTCTTTTCAGTATATTCAGTATTCATGCCTAAGCTTAAACCACCTAACTTTTTCATTAAATTTATCAATTGAATTTAAAAATAACAAACGTTATCATAATATATATATTTAGAATTTGACTTCAATTTTTTTTATATTTCTGTTACTATGGGTATTATGTTAATGTACATTTTTTATAAAAAAGAAAATTTATCGGAGGAAACTTATGAATTTTATAACAAAAGAAGAATTAAGCAATAAAGATTTAACATCTAAATTTTCTATTATGAACGGAAATTTAATATTAGGTGAAGAAGCTGAATACAAATCTATTTTTGAAGTTGGGGATATAGTAGCTTATAGAAATGATACTAAAAAGATTGGTGTTGTTTCTTTCATAGAAGATGATGAATTAAATATTAATTGGATGGATAATACTGAATCTACAGAAGCATCTTGTGATTTAATAGTTGTACCTCCTACTTTAGGATTAGAACTTCTAAAAGATAATAACATTTTAAATTTATGGGAAAGTTTATCTAATGGTAAAAATGATAACTTTGATTTAAAGTGTATTTATATAAATGATATTGTCATAAATGAAGTTCCTTTTATAAGAGCTTATAAAAATACGGATACTTTAGTAGACAAAAGATTTAGAAGGAATTTTACTCTTTATAGAAAGTTTGGTACTACTCAAATTTTTAGAACTAACTTATATACTATTTGCGATAATAAAATAGGTTTAGATACATCTAGATTTGTTTACTATTTATTAGAAGATCATATAGTTTACTATTTGGGTCTTGATTTAAACAAGGAAACTTTAGCAACTTACTTATATAAAAAATAATACTTAAAACAAAAAAAGACAATGTAGAAATTTTCATTACTGAAAATTCATATATTGTCTTTTATTTTGCAAGTTTTCAGCAAAGATATATCGTTAGCGATATATACTACCACTCAAGCAAAGCAAATTTTTATTTGTAAATAGCTTTTATTGGATCTAATCTAGCTGCTTTTATTGCCGGAACCATACCAAATAATATTCCTGTTAATATAGTTGTTAAAGATGCATATACAAAGCTTGATACGGTTGGAATTGGTTTGAATCCAATCATACCTCCAACATAATCTATGGCAAAAAAACCTATTATCATACCTAGTATACCACCCATTACAGTTATAACTGTAGCTTCTACTAAGAATTGGAATAATATAGTTCTAGGTTTTGCACCTATAGCCCTTCTAATTCCTATTTCTCTTTGTCTCTCCATAACTGAAACATACATTATATTCATTACTCCAACTCCACCAACTACCATGGCAATGACTACTATTATTCCTACAAACTTATTAATTTGAGAAGTCATCATTTCAAGTTCATTAGCTTGGTCAGATTGGTCTGGTGTTGTGTAAGTTCCATTTATATCTGGATGTAGTTCCGTAAGCTTATCTATTGCACTATAAGCTACTTCATATACGTCATATCCTTTTTTAGCTATTATATCTAGAGCATAAATTTCTGATGGAAAAGTAAACTGAGCACTTAAATTAGTAACAGCTTTTTCTGGTGCATATGAAGTTACATAGCCCATATCTTCACCATACATTGCCTGTAGTTCTGCTTCTTCCTCTTTATTTTCATTATTTACAGCTCCACCTACATCAATTACTCCTATCACCTCAAAGGTAGCTCCATTTATACTTATACCTTTTCCTATAGCATTTTCTGGTTTATTGAAAAGTTGTGTAGCATTATCAAGAGTTATTATGATAACTCGTCTATTTTCATCATCTAGAGAGAAATTTCTTCCATATATTGGATTGATACTTATATTATCTTCATTAGGAGCAATTTCTACTTCTGCAGTTTTTTTATCGAAGGTTGCTTGTCCATAATAATTAGACTGCATATCATATCCGTCTACACTGGCACCTATTTTCTCAACTCCTTCTAAAAAAGATAGTGCTTCAATATCCTTTTGTGCAAAGGGTTTTAAAAATGCATTAACATCGTAAGCTCCATAATCTTCTGTTTCAAAACTTATAGTTGTTTTATTTTCACTAATTTGAGATACGGATTTCTTAACTTCAGCTTCTAATCCATTTCCTATGGAAGAAACTACTACTACTGAAGTAATTCCTATTACTATCCATACTATTGCTATAAATACCCTAAGTTTATGTCCTTTTAAATTGGTAAGTGCATTTCTTACTAGATTAATCATTGCTTGTCACCTCCAAGGATTTCTCATTATTAAATACACCATCTTTAAGTCTTACTACTCTAGTGGCATATTTAACTAAATCCGAATCGTGGGTAACCATGATTATAGTCTTTCCTTGCTCATTTAACAATTTTAATATTTCCATTACTACTTCTGCAGTTTCACTATCTAGTGCCCCTGTTGGCTCATCAGCAAAGATTAGCTCTGGATTGTTAACTAAGGCTCTAGCTATGGCTATACGTTGCTGTTGTCCTCCTGATAAGTGAAGAGGCTTACTATTTTGTTTATCTAGTAGATCAACTAGTTCTAG
Source organism: Terrisporobacter sp. (assembly GCA_036648085.1). Taxonomy (GTDB): domain Bacteria; phylum Bacillota; class Clostridia; order Peptostreptococcales; family Peptostreptococcaceae; genus Terrisporobacter. The sequence goes on along the minus strand of JAVXJA010000015.1, from coordinate 13,781 downwards.
CTTTTCTTTTATAATAGCATCTCTTTCTTTCTTATTTAATTTACCATCGTATACTAATGGTAACTCTACATTTTGATATATATTTAAAGACTCCACTAAATTAAACTGTTGAAAAACAAATCCTATGTTTCTGTTTCTAAATTCTGAACGCTGATTCTCATTTAAGTTAGTAACATCTTCATCATTAAATATGTATTTCCCTTCCTCGAATCTGTCTAAAAAACCAAGTATATTTAAAAGCGTAGTTTTACCACTTCCTGATTTACCCATAATCATTATAAACTCGCCCTTTTTTATATCCAGATTAATGGATTTTAGTACATGCAATCTGTCTTTTCCTATTTTATAGTATTTTTCCATATTCTCTATTTTAATTAATGAATTCAAAACTACATACCTACTTTCTCTTCTGATGATTCTTCCATACCCATAGAGTCTACTGGTACTTCATCTCCTTCTTTCATTTCATCTGTAGGAACTGTTACTATAACATCCTTTTGTACAAGACCTGATCTTAATACTGCAAAATCTTCAGTTTGGTTCTCTACTTCTACACTTTGCTTAGATAGCCTTCCTCCTACTACTTTATATACAAAATATCCATTTTTATCTTTCTTAAGTGCTGATGCTGGTACTTTAGGATTTTTATTTTTAACTTCTACTGAAGCTTGTATATGGAATCCATTTGTTAATTTTTCTTGGTTATCAAATTCCACACAAACATCATAATAAGATAGAGATGACCCTGTCATTTCTCCTTCAACTTCTGCTCCTCCACTTGTAGGTCTCTCAGAAATAGATGATATACGTCCAGTTAATTTTTCCTCTGTTGCAAATACATATACATTAACAGGAAGGCTTTTTCTTAATTTAGGTAAATCTTGTTCACTTACTTGACCTTTCATATAGTATTCATTACTTTCTATTGTCATATATGATGGTATTTCTTCTTCTGATGTTTTATCTTCATTCATATAAACTTTTCCTGAAAAAGGTGCATATACAGTTATGTATGATTTGTTCTTTAGCTTTTTAATATCACTATTAATTTTTGCTATTTCACTATTTATTGATGTATCTGAAGATTCTTCATCTGATTGTGAGCCATTTTTCAAATCACTTATTTGTTGTTCTAATTCTTTTATTTGACTTACATTTTCACTACTTTTAGCAGTAAATATTGCCTCTCCTTTTGTTACTGATTGCCCATTTGATACGTTTAAGCTGTATATCTCGTATCCAGCTTCTAATGATAAATCCTTTGACTCTTTTGGTGTAATAGCACCATTAATAAATATTTTTTCATTATCTGGTATAGAATACGTTTCTATTCCCTCACTCATTCCTTCTAATTCAACATCATTCATTTTAAAATTTTTATAGATATTAAACCCAACTCCTAATACTACAATTACTGCTATTATCATACCTATTCTTACTTTTTTACTTTTGAAATTTAATTTAAACGACATATTCCCCTCCAATTATATAACTTACTCTATTATTCATTATAGTCATAGATATATTTAATCTCAATGAAATTTAAATAGTTAACAAAATTGTAAGATTTACAAATAATATTTTATTTCTTATATAAACACAAAAGATTGTCTCTTTTTAATTTTTTTAAAGTTATATGTAGTCCTATTTTTATAAAGAACTCTTTAAGTCTACCTATTCCTTCTAAGGCTACACTTTCCCTCATCTCTAAAACTTCCTTCTACACCCATTACATTAACTACTTGATTTTCTGGTAAAGTAAATTATTCATCTTTTGTATATCCAGTAATATAATGTCTTTGTTTGTTTTTAGTTTTATGTTTATATTCAATGGCATCATTTGGACATCCACAAATACAAGCCATACAATGAGTGCAATTTTGTCCCCACTGTGGTTTTTTATCTATTATTCTCACATTATTTAATGCACATAATTTAGCACATTTACCACAACCAATGCACTTGTCTGTGCAGTAAAAACCTTTTGAGCTTACACAAATTGGATAAAATATAGGATTTATAATGCTACTTTTGAATTTATCACTTAAAGTAATTGATTCTTCAATTAATGGTTTATTGTACTTAATACATTCTGCTATTTTTATAATTTTTTCTTTTGATTTATTTATAATTTCATTTGCTTCAACTTTATCTGGTACTTCAAACATAGCAATGTAATTTTCAGGCATAACTACTGATGATAATCCTTTTAGTTCAAAGTTTTTTTCTTTGCAAAGTTTATTAACATAACTTATTGCATTTCCTGGTTCGGCTCCACAAGTAAGTACAAAGTACACTTTATTATTTCCTATAAAATGTGCTTTCATAATAAATTTTTCAACTACCTTAGGAATTCTCCATGCATAAGTAGGTGCAACAAATACAAACGGCTTATGTGATTTAATAGATTCTCTACATAAAGTTTTTATATATTTATTTATGGACATAACATCGTCTTCAGTGATTTCTCCAATCATTTGTGCTACATAACGGCTATTTCCTGTACCGGTAAAATATAGAATCATAACATCCCTCCTTGGAATAATCTCTTTATTCATTATATCATTTATAATTCAATAAAATTCAAGGGATATCCTCCAGTCATCATAAATTATGCTTTTCAAAAAAGTTAATATATTAGATGGTTTGACTACGGATGAGAATAAAGATAATCTTAGAGAAGGTTGGTATAAAATATCATATGGAAGCACTTCTGGATATGTCTTTGGTGATTATGTGAAATTATACTAATACAAAACTTACTAAAGGAAAATATTATTATAAAGTTAAAGCATATAAAATTGTAAATAATAAGAAAGTCTATACTTCTTATAGCTCTATAAAATCAATTAAAAGTAAGTAATCTCAATCATAAAAATATACAAAAAATAAAGAGGTGAATTAAATTCACCTCTTACTAATTTCAAGTTTACTCTGTTATAAAATTCAAATCATTAGATAATAAAATTTCTTCTGCCACACTGCCTTTTTCTCCAATGAAAGTTGTACTTTTCATCTCACATAGCTTCTTACCAAAAGTTTTATTACTTAATTTTTTAACTGAATTAGGTATAACTAATTTTCTTAATTTAACATAATCTAAAGAATTTTTCCCAATAGATATAGCTGAATCAGGAATCGTTAATTCTTTCAACTTATTACAAAATGCAAGCATACCTTCTGGTATTGATTTTAAATTAGAAGAAAGTTCTATTTTTGTCAAATACATATTTGATGCAAAAGCATATTTGCCTATTTCTTTTATAGTATTTGGCATATATACTTCCACTAAGTTCTTACCCTCAAAAGCTTCTGCAGCTATTTTAGTAACAGGTTTATTTTCTATTGTTTCAGGAATTATGACCTTTTGGCTATTTCCTATATATTCTACTATAGTAATACCTCTCCCCTTTAAGGTATATGTGTACTCTTCTTCTATTGATTTTAATTTTGCTTCATTATTCAACATGTCATCTGCCCCCATATTATAATCTACTTTTATTATACTACAAGTCAACCCATCGATGTCTATGAATATATATCAGAAAACTCTATATTACATTTTTCTATTTGAGTACTTTTTGAAATATCCCTGTATGAAATAATATCTTCGCCATCATCCACAAGACCTATAGGTAATTCAAAAGTAAATACAGAACCTACTCCTAGTTCACTATCAACATATATTTTTCCATTTTGAAGTTCTACTAAGGATTTTACCAAAGATAATCCTATCCCACTACCTTCGCACTTCCTATTTAAATTATTATCTATTTTTTTAAACCTATCAAAGATTACTTCTAGTTTCTCCTTAGGCATTCCTACTCCATTATCCTTAACCGATACTTTTACTCTATCTTCATCAGCTTCTAGTTCCACATATATATACCCATCTTTATCTGTGTATTTTATTGAATTGGATAATAAATTCAATACTATTCTCTCTATTTTATCTGGATCACAAGCAATTATTTGTTCTTCACAGTTTGTGTCAAACACAAGATTTATACCTTGATCTTTTATATACTGTGCTACTGATAAAGTTATGTTCTCTACTGTGCTTACTATATTATGATTTCCTAATTGTAATTCATAATATCCTGAATCAATACAAGTAATATCAATAAGATTATTTACTAATCTTAATAATCTATATGAATTTTGCTTTATATAGTTTATATGAGACTCTAAATTTAAACTCTCGTGATAACTTATTCTATTATTTTCTATATTTTTCTTCATAAGTTGCATTGTTCCCAATATTATATTTAGAGGTGTTCTAAATTCATGAGATATATTTGCAAAAAATTCATTTTTCAAGCTTTCCATCTCAATAGCTTTTTCTAAAAATTTTCTTTCTTCTTCTTGTTTTCTTTGCTCTGTAATATCTTTTGCTGTAATTATATACTTATCTTCTGATCTTAAAACTTTATAATTGCACTCCAGCCATTTACGACTTCCATCTTTACAAATCATCTTGTTTACTATACATCCACTATCATCATTTACATTATCTATACGCCTTCTATAATCTGTTTTAAATTCTGAATCAATGATATCAAACATCTTCATAGATAAAAGTTCTTCTTCACTCCATCCTAAAGTCTTAGACCAATTACTATTAACATGTTTTATTTCTCCACTTAAATTACCTCTTGCCACAAGGTCAACAGATATATCTAAAAAAAGTTCCAATTCATGCTCTATTTCTTTACGCTTTTCAAACTCATCTTGCAATTCTTTTGATAAGGTGTGACTCTTAATCATAGTAGCAATATTAGATGCAATGGTTTTTAAATAATCAAATTTATTAAACTTTACAGTACTATTTTCTAAAAATTTGAGCACTAAAAATCCCATAGTTTCATCGTTAAAAGCTATTTTATAAATACCTATATTTTCTATTTTATTTATAAGCATATAATTTTTTAATAATTCATTATTTATATCTTTAATATTACTAATAATGTCTAAGTAATCAGTATAATTTAATTCATTTAAATCATATTTAAGCATTTCTTCACTTGGTTTATGTTTACATATTTCACCACAGTTTATAGCTATATCTAAAGATGATTTTTCTTTATTAAGAAATAAAAATGATAATCCATCACATTGAAAGTAACTGACTATATTTTCACCTATATTGCTTATCACATCTTTAATATCGTCTTTCGTATTAGCTTTCATTTGTATATTATCTGAATTATTTATTTCTTTGTTTTTTATATACATTTCTTTATTTTTTATATACATTTCTTTTTCTTGTTTTTTTCGTAAAGTTATATCTTTTGTAAATCCTACTATATATTCTACGTCATTCTCGTTATTAAGTATTGGTGCTTTATATACTTCTACCCATAATTCAGCTTCTCCACATTTAGAGTATTTTTCTGTTAATTGATTTTTTTTACTTTGCATAACCTCAAAATCCATTGCATTGAATGATTTACTCATTTCTTTATTCCAATATTCTTTAGTCTTTTTGCCCAGTATATTTAATCTATTATCTTTTAACTCCTTAGCATAAGATTCATTAAGATATACATATTCTCCATTCATATTTTTTAACCAGCTATTAAAGGGTAAGGTATCTAATATTTTTTCTAAATCTTCTCTTTTATATGATTTTTCACAAATATCTCTTCCAATAAAAAAAATACATTCCTCACCTTTAAAATCGCTTATTTTTGTATTGCTATATATAGAAATTTCTTTATTAAATTTTGAAAGTAAATCTATATTTATTTCTAAATTGTTATAAATACTAATATCTTCTATATTTTTATTTAACTTTGTATTTTCCCAAACAATAATTTTATCAAAACTATTGTTTTTTAAATCATCCAAATTGTATTTAAGCTTTGTTAATAATTTTTTATTACAAAATTTTATATTCCAGTGTTTATCTAAGATTAAAATATAATCATCTACCATATCTAATATATTATCCACAGTCCCCACCCCCTTAAGTATATTCTTAATTAATAATCTATAAGTTAATTTGTGTAATTTTGTCATTCTATAAAATTTATCTATATTTATATTAACCTATTTATCTATTTGTAGTAAATGATTTTATTAACTTCTTTATAATAAATTTAACTAAAATAAAAAATGTACTGATTTTATCAATACATTTCTTTTTGAAACTATTATATTTTTCAAGGGACTTTGCTATTAATTAAAACATTTGGTAAAATATGCTCTAAATTTTTACCTTATTCTCAGCATATTGTGGTGTTCCTAGGCCATATCCACCAGCAACTTCCATTATGTTTCCTGTTATATAAGATGAGTCATCACTTGCGAAGAATAATACTGCTTTTGCCATATCATCTGGTGTTCCCATTCTATTTAATGGTATATGAGATAAGAATGAATCTATAAATTCTTTTGGCATATTATCCATAGCTGCCTCAGTAGCCGTAAGTCCTGGCAATACTGCATTACATCTTACATTATTTCTACCATACTGTATAGCAATTTGTTGAGTTATATTATTTACTCCAGCTTTTGATACACCATATCCTATTCTAGTTAAATCTGGTATAGTTCCTCCAACTGAAGATATATTGACTATACTTCCTCCACCATTTTCTATCATATGTGGTACAACAAGTTTCGATATAGAATATACACTTCCTATATTTGATTTTAATAAATCAAAGAAAACTTCTTCATTTCCATTTACTAAATCTAAATCTTCTGATGGTTTACCTGTACCGAAATTGTTTACTAATATATCTATTTTACCTTCTTTAGCTATAACTTGGTCTATCATTATTTTATAAGATTCTTGTTTATATGCATCAAAGAAAACAGGTTTCATTATTAATCCTTCTTTTACGTATTTATCAATAATTTCTTCTGTAGCTTCAATTCTTCTAACACCCATATATACTATAGCTCCATTTTCAGCTAATTTTAATGCTGAGGCAAATCCTATACCCCTAGTTGATGATGTTACTAATGCTACTTTACCTTGTAATTTAGTCATATTTATCTCCTTTGTGTCATGGATCTCATTAACGACATTATTTATATATTAATTTACCCCTTTTTTTTGATTTATAACTAAATTCTATCTTTATTTTATATTAATTTTTACCTTATTCTATTACTTCATTAGTAGCCTCTGTAACTACTGCTTCTTCTTCCATATCTTCACTATCAAATATTTTTACAGTATTTGTTATATGGTTTAATTTATTTATAATATATCCTATTGCCCAAACAACTATTGAATAGAATAAGTACGGTGTAGATGCATCTACATAATAAACTACTACACTTTGTAATTCATCCTTTATTACTAAGCCTTGAGCAACAAGACTTGATATGTAAGTATACGAATTGTATATTGTAAATATTGTATATACTCCTAAAAGAATAGCTATGCCATATAGTGCGAAAACTATTGGACTTTTACTTTTTTTATTACCTTTTTTCATAATTAATATTTCTCCTTTTGTATTTTATATTTTTTATAATAGCTTAAGCATTTATCATCACTTAATTACTTAACTTCTTATATTATAGTCTAATATTCTTAACTGAACCTTAAATATTACAAAAAACTTAATCTTCTAATTATTTTATTATCCTCGCAATTAAAAAGACAGGTATAGATTTTTTCATCTACACCTGCCTTGTTATTCTTATTTGCTTCTATTTATAACTTATTTATTCAGTTATTTTAGCATTCATAAAGTATTTATATCCAAGTGGTGACGTATACATACCTTCTAACTTATCTGATTTTAAATATAAATCAGTGTAGTAGTAAAGTGGTATTATTGGCATTTCTTCACCTAGTATTTTTTCTGCTTCATGCATTTTTGCATATCTTTCTTTTTGATCAGTTGATGATTTAACTTCAGATACTAACTTGTCATATTCTGCATTTGACCATTGAGCATCATTGTTTCCACCATCTGTTACCCACATATCTATAAATGATATTGGATCATTGTAGTCAGCTAACCAACCATGACGAGCTACTTGATAATCACCTTTATTTCTTGTATCTATAAATACGTTCCAGTCTTGAGAAGATATTTTTGCATTAACTCCAAGATTTTCTTTCCACATATTTTGAACTGCTTCCATTATTGGCTCATGACCTGGGTTACACATTAATTCTATAGTTGGAAGTCCTTTTCCATTTTCATATCCAGCTTCTTTAAGTAATGCTTTAGCTTTTTCTATGTTTCCTTTATAATCCTTTACATCATACCAAGCTTCTGCGTTATCATGGAATTTAGTTTTAGCATCTGCATCAGTAAGACCTATACCAACAAATCCATCTGCTGGAATCTGACCACCTTGAGCTACTTTATCAACTATAAAATCTCTATCTAAAGCAAGAGCAAGAGCTTTTCTTACTCTAACATCCTTTAATCCTTCTTTTTCTACATTAAGACATAAGAAATAAGTTCCTAATTGCTCTTCTACATAAAGTCCTTTATCTTTCATTGCAGCTATTTCTTCACTTGGTAAGTCATCTGCAAATAATATTTCTTCGTTTTTAAATGCTGATAACATTGTATTTTTATCTTCCATAAGAACAAAGTTTATTGTATCTGGTCCTAATTTATCAACGTCATAGTAGTTTTTATTTTTTTCATAAACCATTTTAGATTGATGTTCCCAAGTTTTTAATACATAAGGTCCATTACCTATATAAGTATCTTCTTTTGTAGACCAAGATTCTGCATCTTTGTCTACTATGTCTTTTCTTACTGGGAATGTTGATGGGAATGCACAAACTTCTAAGAAATAAGGTGTAGCAGTCTCTAAAGTAACTTCTACTGTTTTCTCATCAACTGCTTTTATTCCTAATTCTTTAGGATCTTTTTTCTTTTCCATTATGTCTTTTGCATTTACTACCATGTCTATCATATAGTTATAATCTGATGCTGTTTCAGGGTTTACTAATCTTTGCCAAGAATATACAAAATCCTCAGCTTTTACTGGTTCACCATCTGACCATTTTGCATCATCACGAAGTGTAAAAGTATAAACTTTTTTATCTTCACTTACTTTTACTTCTTTTGCTTGACCTTCTACTACTTTACCATCTTTGTCTAACTTCATTAATCCCTCAAAAGCATGGTTAATTAATGTAGCTCCATCAACTGCAGTATTTTTTGCTGGGTCTATAGTTTCTGGTTCTGGTCCAACGTTTACATTAAGTACTACACCATCTGATGACGAACTTCCTCCTGTAGAGCTACATCCAACAACTGAAGACACTACTAAGGCTGACGCTAGCAATACAGCTATTTTCTTTTTTAATTTCATAACGCTCTCCCCCTCATTCTATAATTTTTATATAATACCTTAGGTAATATATACTCTACTTAATCTTATCTAAATTATGACAAGCTACAAAATGACCATTTTCATATTCTTTTAGTTGTGGTGCCGTCTCTTTACACTCATCTGTAGCATAAGGACATCTAGTTCTAAAAGTACATCCACTTGGTGGATTTAAAGGACTTGGTATGTCTCCCTGTAGTACTATTCGATTTCTTTCTCTACTAGCTTTTGGGTCTGCTATTGGTATGGCAGAAAGCAGTGTTTTTGTATAAGGATGCAATGGTTTTTTGTATAGTTCCTTACTTCTAGTCAGTTCCACCAAATGACCTAAATACATTACACCAATTCTATTACTTATATGTTTTACAACTGATAAATCATGAGCTATAAATAAATATGTAAATCCTCTTTCTCTTTGTAAATCCTCTAACATATTTACAACTTGAGCTTGTATTGATACATCTAGAGCTGATATAGGTTCATCACATACTATAAATTCCGGTTCTACTGCTAAAGCTCTTGCGATTCCAATCCTTTGTCTTTGTCCTCCTGAAAACTCATGAGCAAAACGATTTGCATGTTCCTTATTTAATCCTACAATTTCTAATAAACTATAAATCTTTTCTTGTCTTTCTTTTTTATTGCTATATAATTTATGTATGTCTAAAGGCTCCCCAATTATGTCTCCAACTGTCATTCTAGGATTTAATGACGCATATGGATCTTGAAAAATAATCTGCATTTTTCTTCTATATGGAAGCATATCTTCCTTAGTAATGTCTTTTCCATCGTAAATAATTTTTCCTTCTGTTGGCTCATGAAGTCTTAATATAGTCCTTCCTAAAGTAGTTTTTCCGCAACCACTTTCTCCAACAAGGCCTAATGTTTCACCCTTTTTTATGTATAGAGTAACATCATCAACAGCTTTTACATAATTTGTTTTTAGAAATCCTTCTTTGACAGAAAAGTATTTTTTTAATCCTATAATTTCAATTAAATTATCTTTTTTATTTTCCTCTATCATATCTCTGCTACCTCCTTTTCATATTCTTCTTTTACCATTAACCAACAACTTACTTCATGTTGGCTGTCCATAGAATATACAGGAGGTACATTTTCCATGCAAACACTCATGCAGTGTTCACATCTTGGTGCAAAAGCACAACCCTTTGGTGGATTAATTAAGTCAACTGGGTTTCCTTCTATTGGTATTAATCTTTCATGTTCATCACTATTTATTTTTGGAATAGACTTTAATAACCCTAATGTATATGGATGTTTCGGATTATAAAAAATATCATCTATTTTTCCTCTTTCTATAATATTTCCTGCATACATAACCGCTACCTTATCACAAATTTCAGATATTACCCCTAAATCGTGAGTTATAAATATTATAGACATATTAATTTTATCTTTAAGGTCTTTTAAAAGTTCAATTATTTGAGCTTGTATTGTTACATCAAGGGCTGTTGTTGGTTCATCAGCTATTAACAACTTTGGGTTACATGCAAGTGACATGGCTATCATAACACGTTGTCTCATTCCTCCAGAAAATTCATGTGGATATTGTTTTAATCTTTTTTCTGGTTGATTTATCCCAACTAATTCAAATAATTCAATGATTCTTTGTTTTCTTCCATCTTTATTTAAATCAGTATGTTTCTTTAAACTTTCATCAATTTGATTTCCTACTGTAAATACAGGATTTAAAGATGTCATTGGATCTTGAAATATCATTCCAACTTCTTTTCCTCTTAACTTTAGTATTTCAGCTTCTGACATAGTTGTTATTTCTCTACCTTCAAAAGTTATACTTCCACTTACTGTTTTCCCAGGTTCAGGTACAATTCCCATTAATGCATATGAAGATACTGATTTTCCACTACCAGACTCTCCAACTATGCCCATTGCTTCTCCATATTCTAAATTGTAAGATATTTTACGGACAGCTTTAACTTCTCCTGCATGAGTAAAGAAAGACACTTCTAATTCATCAACATTTAGTAATATATCATTTTTATTTTTTGTGTTTTCCATAAAATTCTCCCCCTATTTCTTTAATCTTGGGTCAAGGGCATCTCTTAGTCCATCACCAAATAAGTTAAATGCAAGTATTATAATACTTATTGCTAAAGCAGGGAATATTAATCTATAAGGATAAGATGCTATTCCATCTAATGCATCTGATGCTAATGAACCTAAACTTGCAAGTGGTTTACTTACACCTATACCTAAGAAACTTAAAAATGCTTCTGTAAATATAGCTGATGGTATTTGTAACATTGTAGTTACTACAAGTTGACCAACACAGTTTGGAAGTAAATGTTTTTGTATTAATCTTCTATTATTAGCACCTAGAGCTCTAGCTGCACTAATATATTCCATTTCTTTAAGTTGTAATACTTGACCACGTACTATCCTTGCCATACCAACCCAGTAAAGTAGACCATATACTATAAACATGGCTATTATACCTGGTCCCAGAGTTTGTAGTGCTCCAAATGCCTTACCTGAGTCAAAGGCCTTTGTTAATGGTTCATTTAATACAATCCTCAATAATATAATTATTAACATATCAGGAAGTGAATAAATTATTTCGACAATTCTCATCATAATAACATCCACTTTTCCACCAGAAAGGCCAGATATAGCACCATATATAGATCCTATAACTAAAACTATAAGGGCTGAACCTATCCCTATTAATAATGAGATCCTTGCTCCTACCATTGTTCTTACTAATAAATCTCTTCCCAATTTATCGGTTCCAAAGGGATGAGCCATACAAGGTGTTAAATTTTCATGTCCTCTTATTTGTTGTCCATATGTATATGGACTTAAGTATGGTCCTATAAATGCAAATACTATAAAGAACACTATTACTATTAAAGATATCATTGCAATTTTATTTTCTTTTAATCTTCTCCAGGCATCCTTCCAGTAACTTGTATTCCCTCCCATAGTAACTAAATTTTCCTGTTGCTCTTTAGTAACTGGCATAAAGTCATCTGGAGATAAATTTACTTGACAACTGAATTTATTACTTTTTTCTAAAATCATGATACTTATCCCCCTTATTCATCTAGTTTTATTCTAGGATCTACCAGTTTATATAAAATGTCACAAACTAAGTTCATTAATATGATGAATGCAGCTAAGAATACTGTTGTTCCCATTATAAGGTTGTAGTCTCTGGCATCTATAGCTTTGATAAAGTATCTTCCAAGACCTGGAATATTGAATACTTTTTCCACTACGAATCCGCCTACTAATGTAAAAGCAACTAACGGTCCTAAATACGTTATTATCGGTATTAAAGAATTTTTAAGTGCATGTTTGAAAGTTACAACAAATTCAGACATTCCTTTTGCTCTTGCAGTTCTAATATAATCTTGACCTAAAGAATCAAGCATACTAGATCTCATTAATCTAGTTATATAACACATTGGATAAAGTCCTAGTGTAAATACTGGTAATATATAGCTGGAAGGTCCACTTAACCCATATGTAGGTAATATTTTTAATTCTATTGAGAAAATTAACATAGATGCTGTTGCTACAACGAATGATGGTACTGCTATTCCCAGTGTTGATAGCACACGGATTATACTATCTGCCAATTTTCCTCTTTTCAGAGCAGATATACATCCTAAGGGAATTCCAAAAGCAAGTGCAAATATTATTGCCATGCCTCCTATTTTTGCTGATATTGGAAATGATTGTTTTATTATTGTCGTGATTGGTACATTTTTCTGAAGTTTATAACTTACACCCAAATCTCCGTGTAATAATTGATTTAAATAAATTTTATACTGCTCAAATACTGGTTTATCTAATCCATATTTTTCATTTAAAGCTTGTTGAGCTATTTCATTAGTTTTTTCTGTAGCAAAAGGACTTCCTGGAACTAACTTCATTAAGAAAAACGTAATTGTAGCTGCAACAAAAATCGTAAATATAGCCATCATCACACGTTTCAAAATATATTTTGATGTGTCCATATTTTAAATCCCCCCTTTATTTAACTTTTGTTCTTAAAAACTTCACTCTCCCCTATATTAATATATATACGTCTTTTATCTATTATGATTTCTAACCATTATGATGTACATGTTTAACTTATTTACATACTAGTTTATATTCAAACAAAAATCAATAATTAAAAACTTAACCTTCATTAATTTTAATATTCTTAATATTATATTATTTATCTAAAATAAAAAAATCACCTTAAATTATTTGATCTTTATTATAGTTTACACTCTATTTTTAAATCATATTCGAATTTTATCTACTATATCGTAATGCGTTTACCTCTTGAAAAATTAAAATACCTTTTTTATTTTTATAATTCTTATTCTACTTATTAAGAGCATATACCTTTTTATTTTAATTAATTAGTCTTATTTTAATTTATATACATGATATAACCTATAAGTGGCTTTTATATTAAT
>JAVXJA010000014.1:50229-60036 GCA_036648085.1 Terrisporobacter sp. | reverse complement strand
TCTTTGACGTTTACGTTGAATCACGTTTTTTAACAGTTAAGAGTGTAGACAAAATAATTTTGTCAAAGGATACAAAATCATTTAATAATAAGACTGATTTAATTGAAAAAATACAGGAAAAATGGAATCTTAGTTATGAAAGAGCAAGTCAACTTTGTAGCACAAATTCCGGTTATATACAGGAAGGTTTACTTTTAAGTAAGTCTGGTGAAAGTTATGATAATAATTTAAAAAATTTGAATATATCAAATGATTTAAAAGATTTTTTGTGTGATATAAAATTTATTGATTTTAGTATTATTGATTATGGAAAAACCTATAACGATGATGAATTTTATTTAAGACTTGATATAGATAATAATAATTATATAAATGACAAAAATGGTAACATAAAATATAATGATAGATTAATACAAGTTAAATTCATAGGAGTAATATCCATTGATGTAGACAGTATAACACGAGGTTATGTGAATTATATGTATGAAAAAATACATCATGATTATTCTTATGATTTAAGGTTGTGCTTAAATGGTAAATTTATGGCTATACATGCTAAAGATATAGTAATAGAAGTATTAATTTAGTTAAAAATAAGTAGTAAGGCAGGTTATAAAATACTTGACTAAAATGCACGATAGGTTGATAAATATGAATAAGTAAGCTACATATTTATTTAACTAGATTAAATAAACATGTAGCTTTTATTGTATAAAGAGAACCACCTGTTCTACAGGTGGTTCCAAAAAGCTTATAGCTTTGAGTAGATTAAAATAAAACCTCCTTTGCAATAATGTAATTAGGTTTGCCGACCAAAATTACGTAGCAAAGGAGGTATCCATTAAATGGATAACAATAGTTTAGCACATAGCAAATGGAATTGTAAATATCACATAGTATTTGTACCAAAATACAGAAGACAGGTGATTTACGGAAAAATAAAACAAGATATAGGAACTATATTAAGAAAGTTATGTGAGCAAAAGGGAGTAGAAATAATAGAAGCGAATGCGTGTAAGGATCACATACATATGCTCGTCAGAATTCCACCAAAGTTGAGTGTTGCCAATTTCATGGGATACTTGAAAGGAAAAAGTTCACTAATGATTTTCGATAGACATGCCAATTTAAAATATAAATATGGCAACAGGAAGTTTTGGTGTAGAGGCTATTATGTTGATACAGTCGGAAGAAACAAAAAAGTAATAGAAGAATATATTAAAAATCAACTTATGGAAGATATGATTGAAGATCAAACAAGTATGAAAGAATATATGGACCCGTTCACGGGTGAGCCGGTAAAAGATTTAAAAAAGAAAAAACAAATTAGTAAAATGATGCCATAAAAATAGGCAGAAAAATAAACCCATTCAGGGGTAGACTGTAAATAATATGCGGGCAGCAGACCGTTCAGAGCGCCTTAAAGGGCGCTGCCAGAAACACGCCATTCTAGGGCTAGAACAAACCACCCGCTTGACGGGTGGTTCTGATTTATTATGTTAAATAAAGTTGAAAACTTTAACTTAAAGTAATAATAGGTTTGAATACTAGAATATTAATAATTATAGTTAAGTTAAAAATATAGCTGTATTTCATGTAGTTATTTAATTAAACTAATAAAATATTGTTGAGTGAAATATTTAATAGTATAATAAATATATTAAGATAGTGAGGGAGTGTTAAAATGGACGGAAGAAATAATTCAACTGAGAACTTTAAATATTGTTCAAAATGTGGCAAAAAAAACTCTGCTTATGATAAATTTTGTACACATTGTGGGAATAAATTAACAAGCATAGAAGATTCAGTAAAAAATACAGTAAATGAAGTAAAAGAGGGTATAACAGGTAGTAAAACTTATCAAGAGTTTACTAAATCAGATTACGAGGATGAATATAAAGCTGATTTTAACAACAAAGATATGGTTAATTTTATACAAAAGAAAGTTGAATATTATATACCAACATTTAAGGAAATTGAAGATGATAATAAATCAACAAGTTGGAACTGGGCAGCATTTTTCTTCAATTCATGGTGGTTATTATATAGAAAAATGTATGCATATGGTTTTGGAATAATAGCAGGAACATTTATATTAACATCAATAATGCCAATGTCTTCATTTGTAGTTAATATAATAGTAGCAGTATTATGTGGACTATATGGAAACATACTT
Source organism: Terrisporobacter sp. (assembly GCA_036648085.1). Classification (GTDB taxonomy): domain Bacteria; phylum Bacillota; class Clostridia; order Peptostreptococcales; family Peptostreptococcaceae; genus Terrisporobacter. The sequence continues at coordinate 57,860 of JAVXJA010000014.1, read as the reverse complement.
TATTTAAAGCAAACTGTTAATCAATTAAGATCTGTAGCTACTATGGATTCAGAGCTTAAACAAAGGATATTGCTAAGTAGAGGTGGAGTGAATATAGTAATTCCTATTATACTAGGAATAATTACATTATTAGCGTTATTATTAGTTGGAGCTGTAGGAACATTTTTCTATATGTTATCTTCTCCATATTATTATTAAAAATTAATATTAAATATTTAAAATAAAAGCATGTGAATAAATTTTCACATGCTTTTTAGGCTAGACAGTAATTTTTAATAAAAAATAAATCTCAATTAATAAAAACAGATTTAATATAATAGGCATACCTACTATATTATTTTGTACATGTATGAGTTTATACTAGTTTCAAAAAAACTAGATTGTCTCAAACATTGTTCAAATTTATCTTTAGTATATATTTTTATATCAAAATCATCACCATAATGTAAGTCTAATTTATCATCAATATCTAAGATTAAATTAATTTTAATTTTATGTAATTGTTTTAAATCAATTTTTCCTCTAGATATTAGTACTATGTCAAAGTCACTACCATCTCTTATTCGACCTTTGGCATAACTTCCAAATAGATATATATCAATATCTAAGTTAGCTAATTGATTTTTTATAAATAATAAAAAATTGTTTAATTTGTCTAAATCCATTTTAGGATATTTTAAACTATAAACATCAGAAAGAACTCTACTGCTTATCATTTTTCTCTCCTTTATAACTATTTTATATATTAAATTATATCATTATATACTTAGATTATTGCATTTTATTTTAATTCTTATTATTTAAGTTATTTTTATTTATAGGGATAAGTTTTTTGTTAAATAATTATAAAGCAAAAAAATAGCAGAATTATGATGTAAAAGTAAGAAATAAAATTATATGGAAATTTACTAAAAATGGTTGCAAATTCATGTAAATGAAAATATAATGAATTTAGAATTAAATATATCCAAATGAGATTTACGAGAGAATTTTTTATAATATGAATTATATTTGTAAAAAGGCCGAAGAAGCAATCTAAAAATAGCCATTAAATTTTTAGAGAAACTTTCAGGCAAAGATATCGTAAATTGATGGGACTCTGGAAAGACCTCGCTTAGAAATAAGGATGAGGTCACCGACGAAGAAAAGGAGTGTAAGCTCCCTAAAACTTTCAGGTAAAGGAACAGAGGATATGTGGCGCTACTTGTAGTGTTTGCATATCCTCTTTTTTATTGGGAAAAACACTTTAAATAATTAGATTTAGTGTTTGTAAATTATATAAGGGAATTATTAAATTATTATATAGAAAATTTAAAAATGGGGGGACGATGAATATGATGGAAGTAATGGAATTAAGAAGAACAAGACTTTTTTCAAAACATGAAGAACTTAATGCAAAAATGTTTGAATTTGCAGGATGGGAAATGCCTTTAGAGTATGTAGGGGCAACTAAAGAGCATGATTATGTAAGAAGAAGTGCAGGATTATTTGATGTATCTCATATGGGGGAATTAGAAATAAAAGGGGAAGATACTTTTAATTTTATACAATATTTAATCACTAATGATATTTCAAATTTAAAAGAAGATGAAATAATATATTCTCCAATGTGTTATGAAAACGGAATGACAGTGGACGATTTATTAGTTTATATGATAGGGCAAAATCATTATTTATTAGTAATTAATGCAGGGAATATTGATAAAGACTATGAATGGGTAAAAAATCAAGGTGAAAATTTTGATGTTGAGATAAAAAATATATCACCTAATATTGGTCAATTGGCAATACAAGGACCAAAAGCAAAAGAAATACTTTCTAAGTTAGTAGATGTGGAGCTATCAACTATAGAATTTTATAAATTCAAAAAGGATGTTAAGGTTTCTGGAGAAAGTTGTCTAATATCAAGAACTGGTTATACAGGAGAAGATGGATTTGAAATATATTGTGATAGCAATATAGTAGAGAAAATATGGAATTCTATATTAGAAAGTGGAAAAGATGATATAGTTCCAGCAGGTCTAGGAGCAAGAGATACATTAAGAGCAGAAGTTAATTTACCTCTTTATGGTCATGAAATAAGTGAAGAAATTGCACCAATAGAAGGTGGACTTGGAATATTTGTTAAGTTAAATAAAGAAAATTTCTTGGGAAAAGATGCATTAACTAATATGAAGTTACAAGAAAAACAAAGAAAACTAGTTGCCTTTGAAATGCAAGGAAAAGGAATGATAAGAGGCGGTTATGAAATAGAAGTAGATGATAAAGTTATAGGATTTGTTACTACAGGATTAAAATCTCCTACTTTAGATAAATTTATAGGAATGGCAATAATAGATTCAGACTACGCTAAAATCGGAAATGAAATAGGAATAAAAGTTAGAAAAAAATTAGTTAGTGCAGTAATAGTTAAAAGACCTTTTTATAAAAAACAATATAAAAAAGTTGAGATAGAAAAAGTTGAATATAAACAATATGCATATATACCAGCAACACATGAAGATGAAGAAAAAATGCTTAAATCATGTAAGGTTAATTCAATAGATGAATTATTTTCTGATATACCAGAAAATTTAAAATTAAATAGAGATTTAAATTTAGAAGAATCTAAATGTGAATTAGAAGTTTCTAAAATGATAAAAAATATAGCAGATAAAAACGTAAGTACAGAAGAATTAACTTGCTTCTTAGGAGCAGGGGCTTATGATCATTATGTTCCTTCAATCATAAAACATATCACATCAAGAAGTGAATTTTACACAGCATATACACCTTATCAAGCAGAAATAAGTCAAGGAACATTACAAAGTATATTTGAATTCCAATCAATGATAGCAGAAATTACAAAAATGGATATAGCAAATGCATCTATGTACGATGGTGCAACAGCAGCAGTAGAAGGTTGTTTACTATCCATGTCAAAAACTAGACGTAAAAAAGTAGTAGTAGGAAAAACTGTTCATCCAGAAACAAGGGATGTACTAAAGGCTTATTTACAATTTAAAGATTGTGAAATTGTAGAAGTAGATTACGACAAAGAGTTAGGAACTACTGATTTAAATAAATTAAAAGAAGCAGTGGATGAAGACACAGCTTGTGTATTACTTCAAAATCCAAACTTCTTTGGGATGATAGAAGATGTAGATGAAGCTGGTCAAATAACTCACGATAAAAAAGCTATGTATGTTTTAAGTGTAAATCCTATGGCTTTAAGTGTATTAAAATCTCCTGGAGAAGTGGGAGCAGATGTGGCTGTTGGAGATGCTCAGCCTTTAGGAAATTCATTAAATTATGGCGGACCTTATGTAGGATTTTTAGCTATAAAATCAGGCTTAATAAGAAAGATGCCTGGAAGAGTAGTTGGTCAAACAGTTGATAAAGATGGAAATAGATGCTATTGCTTAACTCTTCAAACTAGGGAGCAACATGTAAGACGCGAAAAAGCAACTTCAAATATTTGTTCAAATCAAGGTTTAAATGCCTTAAGCACAGCTATTTATATGGCAACTATGGGCAAAAAGGGATTTGAAGAAGTGGCAATGCAAAATATGCAAAAATCACATTATGCAGAAAAGAAAATTAAGTTAGGTGGAAAATTTACGCCATTATTCAAAGGAAAATTCTTTAATGAGTTTGTTGTAAAATCACCAGTTAAAATAGATAACCTTAATGATGAATTATTGAAAAATAAAATACTTGGTGGATATGATTTAGGTAAAGATTATCCAGAATTAAGTGGATGTACAATGTTTTGTGTAACTGAAAAAAGAAGTAAAGAAGAAATAGATAAATTAATAGGAATTATGGAGGGAATGTAGATGAAAGATTATAATAGCTTATTAATTGAAGTTTCAAAGGAAGGTAGAAAAGCTTATTCCCTTCCAAAGTTAGATGTAGAATTTACAAAATTAGATGAAATGTTAGACCACAATATGATAAAGAAAACAGATTTAGAATTGCCAGAGCTAAGTGAGTTAGATGTGGCTAGACATTATACTTTATTATCAAATAAAAACTTTGGTGTAGATACAGGATTTTACCCACTTGGTTCTTGTACTATGAAATATAACCCTAAAATAAATGAAGATATGGCTGCACTTAGTAAATTTACTCAGATGCATCCATATCAACCTCCTTATACAGCTCAAGGTTCTTTAGAGCTAATGTATGATTTATCAAAAATGTTATGTGAAATTACAGGAATGGACGAAGTAACTTTGCAGCCTTCAGCTGGAGCACATGGAGAATTTACAGGGCTTATGATGATAAGAAAATATCATGAAAAAAGAGGTGACTTAAAAAGAACTAAAGTTATAGTTCCTGACTCTGCTCATGGTACAAATCCGGCAAGTGCTCAAATGGCTGGATTTGATATAGTTGAAGTGGAATCAACTAAAAATGGAGCTGTTGATATAGAGAAATTAAAAGAAGTATTAAATGATGAAGTGGCAGCTTTAATGTTAACAAATCCTAGTACTTTAGGATTATTTGAAAGAAATATAGAAGAAATAGCGGCACTAGTTCATGAAGCTGGCGGATTATTATATTATGATGGTGCGAATACTAATGCAATCATGGGAATAACTAGAGCAGGAGATATGGGATTTGATGTAGTTCATCTTAATTTGCACAAAACTTTTGCAGCACCTCATGGAGGTGGAGGACCTGGAAGTGGTCCAGTTGGAGTTAAAAAAGATTTAGTTAAATTTTTACCAGTGCCAGTAATAGAAAAATCAGATGATAAATATTAATTAAATTATGATAAAAAAGATTCTATAGGAAAAATTAAAAACTACTATGGAAACTTTGGAGTTATGGTAAGATCTTATGCTTATATATTAACGATGGGAAGAGATGGACTTAAAAAAGCTAGTGAAATGGCTGTTTTAAATGCAAATTATTTAAAAGAAAATTTAAAAGAATATTATGATTTACCAATAGATGAAGTTTGTAAACATGAATTTGTATTAAAAGGACCTCATGGAGAATACAACACAATGGATATAGCAAAAAGAATGCTAGACTATGGATATCATCCACCAACAGTATACTTCCCGCTTATAATTCGTGAGGCAATGATGATAGAGCCAACAGAAAGTGAAAGCTTGGAAACTTTAGATAAATTTATAGATGCAATGAAAAATATTGCAAAAGAAGGTTTGGAAAATCCAGAACTGTTAACTTCAGCACCTCATAATACAATTGTAAAAAGAGTTGACGATGCTAGAGCTGTGAAAAAACCTATTTTAACTTGGAAAAATAGATAAAATTAATATACCTAAAAAATTAATATACCCAAAAAAAGTGCTTAGAGAATAAATATTCCAAGCACTTTTTTTGTACTGAAATAAGCTGATATAAATGACACAGCCACTTGCGATAAAGTTAGTAGCTTTGATATATAAATAAAAGATATAAATTAAGACTAAGTGATTTTTCAGCTTGACTTTCATAATAATGATGAATACAATCATATTAAATACATAGGAATCCGAGGTGTTGATTTTGAACAAAGAACTTATTAAAGGTAGTACTGTTACATTGATTTTAAATTCATTAAAAAAAGAATCCATGTATGGATATGGAATGATTAAAGAAATCGAAAATAAATCTGCCGGTGTATTTCTTTTTAAAGAAGGAACCTTATATCCTATATTACATGATCTTGAAAAAAATAAATTAATTGAATCATTTTGGGACAGTGAAAATGGTAGACGTAGAAAATACTACAGAATTACTAAAAAAGGTCTTACAGAATTAAATAAAAGGGAAAATGAATGGGAAGTATTTAGTAAAACAATGAATTTAGTATTAGGGGGTCAAATTTAATGAATTCACAAAATTCTATAGATAACTTTCTGCAATCAGTATGTAGATTTATTTCTACAGAAGAAAAAGCAAAGGATATACAAGATGAACTTAAAGAGCATATTTATAGTTATATTGAAGAATATACAGAAGATGGTATGAGCAGTAAGGATGCAACAAATATGGCATTAAAACAGATGGGAGATCCCAATAGTTTAAGTAAACTTTACAAAGACAAATTATGTAAAGCAAATAGGATAATGAGAATAATTTCAAGACTATTACTTTTATTTGTATATATAATAAGTAATTTTATTTACTTTTCTTTAGGTAATTATGATAATTTACAACTTCTTTGTTCTGTAATACTTACTATAACAATTTTTTATCCAAAAGGAAAATCAACAACTTCAGTTGGAAGATCAGCAATAAAAGTCAGCACATATCAGGTGAATTTACTAAATGAACTTTTTAAAAGTAAAAACATAGAACCTATTAATTATTAATAATTTAAAATCAAGACATATTATGCTATCTAGGGAGGGTTTTACAATGAGTAACGATATAAAAATTATAAAAAAAGAAATAAGCAGTTTCCTATTAATCAACTTTGGAATTATTGCATTTATATCTATCTTTTTATTTCTTTCAACATCAAAAACAAATGCCAGTGATTTTGCTGTAAACTTTGCTGGATTATTTATGTATATACCAGCATTTTCAGCAATTGTTGTTTTAAAAAAAATTTCTAATTATGAGTTTAATCCAGAAATAGAGAAATTCTTTAAGATTTTTTCTAGAGTTGCACTTGTGAGAATAGTTGTGACCATAGTTGAAACCTTTTTATTTAATACTGCATGGGTTACTTCAATTATAGATACTTTTGCATCTGCATATTTTTTATATTTTGTATTAGTAAATAGTCATGAAATGGAAGATATAAATTTATGTTTAGGAAAAAACTCTAAGAAAGTTGCTTTTGTTATATTATTATTTGTAATAATTATTATATCCAGTAACATACCAAATTTAATATTTGGAAAAGCAGAGTTACATCTTGATATAGAGAGTATTGTAAATGTTATAATGGGTCTATTTATCAATTTTTTGATAGGATTTAATTTATTCTTTGGTGAAGAGTTTGGGTGGAGATATTTTTTACAACCTAGGTTGCAAAAGCTTTATGGAAAAAGAGTAGGGGTAATAATTTTAGGTTTTATATGGGGAATTTGGCATGCACCACTTTGCTTTACACTTTACAGTCCTGAATCACCAATTTATTGTGTAATTGGCCATTTAACTACTTGTGTATTTTTAGGTATATATTTAGGATATGCTTACATGAAAACAGAAAATGTATGGGCTCCTATGTTAATACACATGGTAAACAATGTTATTGGTATTATATTTGGTGGAGGTTATACAACAGAGTATACTCTAGAGATTATTTTATACTATATTTTAACTTATGTAATATGTTTTACACCATTTCTACTTACTAAGGAGTATAGAATGAATAGATGTAAAGTTGATGGAGGTAAAAATGAATGTTGATTTAAATGGGAAAGATAAAAAATTATAACTGGGGGATGTTAATATGATATGGATGACTATCGTATAGTTGTTAACCAATTATTTGGAGACAGAACTAGAAGAATAAGTGATAGAAAAAATGTGCCAAGTGCTTTATTCTTAGATCCAGCTTATTCAAGAGTAGGATTAAATATAAAAGAATCAAAAGCTAAAGGATATAATGTTTTGGTGGCTAAAATGGCTTCAGAAGCCATACCTAGAGCTAAACAAATAGGAAAAACTGAAGGTTT
>JAVXJA010000014.1:0-50129 GCA_036648085.1 Terrisporobacter sp. | reverse complement strand
AAATGGCTTCAGAAGCCATACCTAGAGCTAAACAAATAGGAAAAACTGAAGGTTTAGCTTATGATACAATGTACCAAGTTTTGCTACATATTTTACTTTTAGATGGAGTAGATTATATTTTCAATATAATAGATGTATTAGCAAAAAGTAATGAGTATACCTAGGTATGATGATATAAAAGAATTGCTAAAACATAATAATGAAATAAAATACTACTTACCAAGTACTGTGGAAGTGTTTCGTAACAATGAAATAAGCAACTGAATATAAGATATAAGAAAAAGGAATTACAAAGCATTATGCTCAGTAATTCCTTTTTCTATCTCATTATTGTGTATGCCATGTAAGCTATATAAACAATAATAAATATATAACCGTGTGTTTTAACAAGGGAATTATCTTTTTTCATAAATAAGTATAAAAGAACTGTAATAGAACACATGAAGATTATGTCTATAAGAGCAAACATACTTATATTTATAGGACTTATAAGAGCAGCCAACCCTAAAACTAGTAATATATTAAATATATTAGAACCAATAACATTACCTATGGCAATTTCAGTTTCACCTTTTCTAACTGCTATAACAGATGTAACAAACTCAGGTAAAGATGTACCTACAGCAACTATAGTTAAACCAACTAAGTTAGCGCTCATACCAAAAGATGTAGCTATAACAGTTGCAGAATCTACAACCATATCTCCACCTAGAACGATACCTACTATACCAATAATACTTAATAGTATAGTTTTTGGTATAGCAATTTCTTCGCCAGCTTCTAGTTCTGATGTTGTAGCAGCTTCAGCTATAGGTTCATTGTTAATGTTCTTTGCACTTTTCACAGTTGTTATTAAGAAATAAACAAAGACAACTAATAAAATTAACGCTTCTATTCTGCTTATATTCATATTTAAACTAAATAATAACAATAAACCTGATACCAATAATAAGAAAGGAGTATCTTTCTTAATCGTATTTTTTTCAACTGGTAATTTAGCTAAGATAGCTGAAACACCAAGGACTATAAGTATATTAAAAAAGTTAGATCCTACAACATTGGCAACACTCATATCGTTTTGTCCAGCCAATGAAGAAGTTATACTTACAGCAGCTTCAGGTGCAGAAGTACCCATAGCAACAATTGTTAAACCTATAACCATAGCTGGTACATTGAATTTTTTAGCAATAGAAGCAGCGCCTTCTACAAACAAATCAGCACCTTTTATAAGGAAAAAGAAACCTATAATTAATAGTAAAAATGACATTTGAATTCCTCCTGTCCATATATATTAAATTTGATAAGGTCTAGATTACCATAATTATATGGAACTAATAATTTCATTTATGTAAATAAGTATAGTAACACTTATTATTATAGTATATTTTGTTTATCTATTTGTTATCCTATGAATAAAATGGGAAAATTAATTTTGATGTACAAATATGTTAGAATAAAAAAATATCTGTCAAAATTTAATTTTGACAGATATTTTTAAGTTTAATTATGTTTTATCTCATAATAGTATATGACATATATGCTATATAAATAGCAACTAGAATAATACCGTGTTTTTTTACAAGAGAGTTATCTTTTTTCATAAATAGGTATAAAAGTATAGTTATAGCAACCATAAATGTTATATCAGTTAAAGCTAACATACTTATAGTGATAGGTTTTATTGTTGTAGCTAATCCTAAAACTAGTAATATATTAAATACGTTTGAACCAATAACATTTCCTATAGCTATTTCAGTTTCACCTTTTTTTATTGCTACAACAGATGTAACAAATTCAGGTAAAGATGTACCTACCGCTACTATAGTTAAACCAACTAAATTAGCACTCATACCAAAAGAAGTTGCAATAGATGTTGCAGAATCTACAACCATATCTCCACCTATTACTATTCCAACAATACCAATTACACTTAATAATATAGTTTTAGGCATAGAAGCTTGTTCATCAGTTTCTACATCAATAGATATTGCAGCTTCATCTACATTATTTAAAGTAGTATTTTTTGAACTTTTAACAGTACTAAATAAGAAGTATGCAAATACAGCTAAGAATATAAAACCTTCTATTCTACTAATATTTAAGTTAAAACCAAATAATAATAGTAATCCACTAACTAATAATAGGAAAGGTCCATCTTTCTTAATAGTATTATTTTGAACTGGTAACTTTGTTATTATTGATGAAACACCAAGAACAACAAGGATGTTGAAAAAGTTAGATCCAACAACGTTAGCAACACTCATATCATTTTGTCCTGCTAAAGAAGAAGTAATACTAACTGCAGCCTCAGGAGCAGAAGTACCCATAGCAACAATTGTAAGTCCTATTACCATAGCTGGGACATTAAACTTTCTTGCAATTGAAGCAGCTCCTTCAACAAATAAATCCGCACCCTTTATAAGGAAAAGAAACCCTATGATTAAAAGTAAAAATGACATATATATCCTCCAAAGTTTTGTTATTAAATTTTTTCATAAAAGAATAGAATAACACAAGTATAAAACAACTTCAATTTATTTTATTATATTGACAGGGTCTATACTAAGTTATACTGTATAGTGGTAGTAAGTAATGCTAAATAACGGTGTTACTATATAGTGAAGAGGTGAATAATTTGGATAATATAACAGAAATGTTAAAAGGTGTGTTAGAAGTAACTGGAAATGACGTAGCAGCCTTTTGTGATGAGTTAATTAAAAATCTAGACACTAAGATAAAGAGCCAGTAACTTGTGAATTACATCATAGTTACTGGCTCTTTTTATTGTCAAATATAAAAACATATATATTCCTAAGACTTAAATGGATTAGGCGTATTAACAGTAAGTATTTTTACTACTTTTGAAGTCTTATTCATCCAGTTATGAGGTGAGACAGATTTTATTTGAGCACTATCACCAGGGTATAAACTATACTCAATATTATCTATATTCAAAGTAAGTATACCTTCTAAAACATGAATAAATTCTTCACCCTCGTGAAAATACAACTCTAATTCTTCGTGATCTTCATCTTTTGAAGGCATCAATTCTTGTATTCTAGGAAGCATTTCATATGCAGATGGATTATTATTTAAGGTATATTGAATTAATTCATCATTTACAGTAGTAGATTTTCTTTCATAACTACGTATAATATTTTTAGTATCAGAATTACTAGCAAAATCAAAAAATTCTAATAAATCAACATCTAATACTTTTGCTATCTTAGCAAGGGAATCTACTGCAACACTAGTCATTCCCCTTTCTAGTTGTGACAAGAAACCAGTAGATAAGTTTGTTTGCTCACTTACATACTTAAGAGTGAATTTTTTTTGTGTTCTAAGTTCTTTAATTTTTAAACCTATATTAGTATTGTAGTTCATAAAAGTTAACTCCTTGATTTAAAATTTCAATTTTATACTTAATATTAAAAGAATATTAGTGAAATGTCAAATGATAAAAAAATAACGATTTCATAATTATGAAAAAACTAATGACAAATTAATAACAATGTACTACTATGAAAGTAAGAGATGCAATATTCATTTTTATGAAAAATGGGGGGATGTCATGAATATACCAAATATAGTTAGTATTCAAAGATACTCTATACATGACGGAGATGGAATTAGAACAACAGTATTTTTCAAAGGTTGTTCACTTAATTGCTGGTGGTGTCATAATCCAGAGAGTCAGAGTTTTAAAAAAGAAGTAATGTATAATAGAGAAAAATGTTCATCATGTTTTGCATGTACTAAAGTATGTGATTGTAATGTAGCGGATGTTGAAAATAGCAAAGTTAATTACAACAGATCAAAATGTACTCAGTGTGAAAAATGTTTGGATTATTGTATCAATAATGCAAGAGAAGTTGTTGGAAAAGAATACTCTGTAATGGAGTTAGTGAAAGAAATAGATAAAGATAGCATGTTTTATGAATCTTCATTTGGAGGAGTAACCTTATCAGGAGGGGAAGTAATGCTCCAAGATTCAGACTATATGGTAGAGTTAGTTAAGAAACTTAACAAGAGAGGCTACAATATAGCTATGGATACTTGTGGTTATGCACCTGAAATCAACTATGAAAAGGTTTTACCATATGTAGATACTTTTTTATATGATATAAAGTTAATAGATAATGAAAAACACAAGAAATACATGGGTAAGGGAAATGAGCTTATATTTAGTAATTTAGAGTTTATTAATAAAAATGGAGCTAATATATATATTCGTATACCTGTCATTGGAGGAGTAAATGATAGTGATAAAGATATAGAGGAAATAATAGATTATCTTAAAGAGAAAATTTCTGTAAAGCAAGTTAATTTATTACCTTATCATGATATTGCATCTAGCAAATATGATAGGTTAGATTTAGTTTATCCAGGCAAAGATTTTACTGTTCCTACTAAAGAAAGAATGGAAGAGTTGAAAGATAAATTTATAAAAAATGGATTTAACAATACAAAAATAGGGGGGTAACAAAGATGGATAGAGGAATGAATGAAAGAATCAAAAAACTTAGAAGACAAAGTGTAGAAGCAACGCCACATATCTATATGGAAAGATCAAACTTAATGACTGATGCTTATATGGAACATGAAGGTTCTATATCTATACCAGAAATGAGAGCTATAGCTTTCAAACATTTCATGGAAAATAAAACACTTTGTATCAATGATGGTGAGTTAATAGTTGGTGAAAAAGGTGATGGACCACAAGCAGCCCCATCTTTCCCAGAGCTTTGCTGTCATACATTAGATGATATGAAAGTTATGAATAATAGAGATCTAATTTTCTTCAAAGTTAATGAAGAAGATTTAAAATTACAAGAAGAAAAAATAATACCATACTGGGAGAAACGTTCAGTAAGACATAAAATACTAAACGCTATGACTGATGAGTGGAAAACTTGTTATGAAAATGGAATCTTTACAGAGTTCATGGAGCAGCGTGGACCAGGTCATACAGTAGGTTCTAAAAAAATCTATGAAAAAGGATTCTTAGATTATAAAGCAGATATAAAGGCTGCAAGAGAAAAAATAGATTACTTAAATGATAGAGAAGCAATAGATAAAATAGCTCAATTAAATGCTATGGATATATGTTGTGATGCAATAATAGCTCTTGGAGCAAGATATGCTAAATATGCTAGAGAATTAGCTGAAGTAGAAACTAATCCAGTTAGAAAAGAAGAATTATTACAAATAGCTACTAACTGTGATGTAGTTCCAGCTAATAAACCACAAACTTACTGGCAAGCAATTCAAATGTACTGGTTCGTACATTTAGGGGTAACTACTGAGTTAAACCCATGGGATGCATACAGCCCTGGTAGATTAGATCAACATTTAAATCCATTCTATATAAAAGACACTGAAGCAGGAGTTTTAGATGAAGAAAGAGCTTTAGAACTTTTAGAAAACTTATGGGTTAAATTCAATAACCAACCAGCACCACCTAAAGTAGGTATAACATTAAAAGAAAGTGGAACTTATACAGACTTTGCTAATATAAACACTGGTGGTATTACTGAAGATGGTAAAGACGGAGTCAACGATGTTTCTTACTTAATCTTAGATTGTATGGATGAAATGAAATTATTACAACCAAGTTCAAACGTACAAATAAGTAGAAAAACTCCTCGTAAGTTCTTAAAGAGAGCTTGTGAAATATCAAGAAAAGGTTGGGGTCAACCAGCATTCTATAACACTGAAGCAATAGTTCAAGAATTATTAAATGCAGGAAAAACTATAGAAGATGCTAGACTTGGTGGAACTAGTGGATGTGTTGAAACAGGAGCATTCGGAAACGAAGCGTATATATTAACAGGATATTTCAATCTTCCTAAAATATTAGAACTTACTCTATTCAATGGCTATGATAATGTAAGCAAAAAACAATTAGGGTTACAATTAGGATATGCTAAAGATTTCAAATCTTATGAAGAATTACTAGAAGCTTACAAAAAGCAAATAGAATACTTCATAGATATAAAAATAAAAGGAAGTAACGTAATAGAAGAAATATACGCTAGATATATGCCAGCACCATTCTTATCAATAATTACAAATGACTGTATATCAAGTGGTAAGGACTACAATGCTGGAGGAGCCAGATATAATACTAACTATATACAAGGTGTTGGTATAGGTACAATTACAGATTCATTATCTGCAATTAAGTACAACGTATTTGAAAAGGAAAAATTCTCTATGCAAGAATTAACTGAAGCTTTAGAGAATAACTTTGAAGGTCATGAAATAATCAAAAATTTAGTAAGCAACAAAACTCCAAAATACGGTAATGATGATGATTATGCCGATGATATCATGCAAGATGTATTTAACTTCTACCAAAGAACTATAACAGGTAGACCTAATATGAAGGGGGGGCACTATAGAGTAAACATGCTCCCTACTACTTGTCATGTGTATTTTGGAGATGTAATGATGGCTTCTCCAGATGGACGTTTAGCTCATAAGCCAGTATCAGAAGGTATATCACCATCTAAAAATGGAGATTCAAATGGACCAACAGCAGTTATAAAATCTGCTTCTAAAATGGACCATTTAAGAACTGGTGGAACTTTATTAAATCAAAAATTTACACCAGCAGCTGTAGCAGGAGAAAATGGATTAGATCAAATGGCTAGCTTAGTAAGATCTTACTTCGATATGGATGGGCACCATATACAATTTAATGTAGTTGATAGACAAACATTAATAAATGCTCAAAATAATCCTGAAGAATATAAGAATTTAATTGTTCGTGTTGCAGGATTTAGTGACCACTTTAGAAACTTAAGTAAAGCTCTTCAAGATGAGATAATTGGGCGTACTGAACAAGAATTATAGTATTAATTTATTATAAATAAGGGCACTGTAGTCATCAAAATGATGGCTACAGTGTTAATTTGAGAATAAGGGAGACATTGACATGAGTAAAAAATTAGGATTTATAGGTGCAGGAAATATGGCTAAGGCTATGATGGGGGGAATCATAAGAAATGAAATCATTTCTTGTGATGAAATAATAGCATCAGATGCATTTATGCCATGCTTAGAAGCAGTACAAAAAGAGTTAAATATTGCTATAACTAATAGTAATTTAGAAGTAATAAAAGAAGCTGAAGTAGTAGTACTTGCAGTAAAACCTCAATACTATGCTGCTGTTATAGAAGAAATAAAAAATGAAGTAAGAGAAGATCAAATAATAGTTACTATAGCACCAGGTCAAACTTTAGAAAGATTAAATTCTTTATTTGGAAGAGATGTTAAGATAGTAAGAACTATGCCTAATACTCCAGCATTAGTTTGCGAAGGTATAACAGGAGTTTGCCACAATAACTTAGTAAACAAAGAAGAGCTGGATTATGTTTGTAATATATTAAAGGGATTTGGACAAGTTGAAGTAGTTCCAGAAAACTTAATGGACGTAGTAGTTTCAGTAAGTGGATCTTCTCCAGCATATGTTTATATGTTTATAGAAGCTTTAGCAGATGGCGCAGTAGCAGATGGAATGCCTAGAGATAAAGCTTATAAATTTGCAGCTCAAGCAGTAATGGGAAGTGCAAAAATGGTATTAGATACTAAGAAACATCCAGGAGAATTAAAAGATATGGTTTGCTCTCCAGGAGGAACTACTATAGAAGCTGTTAGAGTATTAGAAGAAAAAGGATTTAGAAGTGCAATAATAGAATGTATGAAAGCTTGTGTAAATAAAGCTAGAGGATTATAGATTTAGATATTATCTAAAAGATTTTAAATTAATAAATATACTTAAGGGGGAAGTGACAAAATGGAATTTAAAAATGTAAACGTTGTAAAAAAAGCTACAGTTTATTTTGATGGAAAAGTGACTAGTAGAACTGTAAATTTTGAAAATGGAGAAAGAAAAACTCTAGGATTTATGATGCGAGGAGAATATGAATTTAATACTGGTGTTGAAGAGTTAATGGAAGTAATCGGCGGAGAAATGGATATATGTCTACCGGGAGAAACTGAGTTTAGAACATATAAAGAAGGAGAGAGCTTTATAGTTCCAGAGAAATCTGTATTTAAAGTTGTTGTTAGAACTTATGGAGATTACTGCTGTTCTTACAAATAAAATTACCATAAATGAAACAACCCTATTGTTTCTTAAAATATAAATATACTTAAAAAGATGGCTGTCTATTTTGCATAGACAGCCATAATTTTTTAAGATAATTATATAATCTAGAATTCTATTCAACCCTTTAGGATTAGGAATATCTTACACAATTATCCATAAAAATATACATTGAAAATTAAATTTAAAGGTAGAAGGTGTAGTCAGCTTATTGACTACACCTTTATGTTATAATTATGGAAATTAAAGGGGGAGGTATTATGTGTAAAGAAAATATTTTAATAGTTGAAGATGATGCTGATATTAATAATTTAATAGCAAAAACTTTGAAAAAAAGAGATTATTTAGTAACCCAAGCATTTTCAGGAAGTGAAGCAAATCTACGTTTATCAATGGAAGATTTTGATATGGTCTTATTAGATTTAATGTTGCCAGGACTTAGTGGTGAAGAATTAATTAAAGAAATTAGAGCAAAAAAACACATGCCTATTTTAGTTATTTCTGCAAAAACAGAATTAGAGAATAAGGTTGAAGTTTTAAATCTTGGTGCAGATGACTATATAACGAAGCCTTTTGAATTGGATGAAATAGTTGCAAGAGTAAATTCTCAGTTTAGAAGATATAGAAAATTTGATAGTAATACTAAAGAAAATAGTAGTGTAGAGTTAAAATTTAAGGATTTAGTTCTAAATGAAGAATGTAGAGAAGTAAAAGTTAAAAATAAAAATATATATTTAACTGGCCATGAATTTGATATATTAAGAATTTTACTTAAAAATCCTGATAAAGTCTATTCTAGAGGAGTCTTATATGAACAAGTTTGGAAAAGTGGATATTACGGAGAAGACAACACTGTAAATGTTCATATATCCAATATTAGAAAGAAGATAAAAGAAATGGAACCAGAAGAAGAGTATATAAAAACAGTTTGGGGAATTGGATTTAAATTAGAGAAGAATTAATAATCTTTAAACTTTCTTTAAACTTTCTTGAATATTTATTAAAAATATTTCTGTATTCTTATAAATATAAGGCTAAATAACAACTTGTTTAGCAATAAAGGCTTAGAGAGGAGATAAAGATGAAAGAAGTTATTAAAACATACAAGTTAAGTAAAAAATTTAATAATGATATGGCATTATCAGATATAAATATTACTGTAAATCAAGGTGATATTTATGGATTAGTAGGAAATAATGGAGCAGGAAAGACTACATTTCTTAGAATATTGACTGGGCAATCAGAGCCTAGTGAAGGAGAATTTGAACTATTTTCTAAATCATCAAAGGAAGATTTAAATAAAGGTAGAAGAAGATGTGGAGCTATAATTGAAACTCCAAGCTTTTATCCAAAACTTACAGTGGAACAAAATATGGAATATTATCGTATTCAAAGAGGCATTCCTGGTAAAGGTAAGGTAGATAAGATTCTGGAAGAAGTGAACCTATTACATGCTAAGAAAAAGAAGTTTGACCAACTTTCTCTTGGTATGAAGCAAAGACTGGGACTTGCGTTAGCTATGATGACAGAGCCAGAGTTATTATTGTTAGATGAACCTATAAATGGATTAGATCCATCTGGAATTATAGAAATAAGAAATTTATTATTAAAGTTAAATAAAGAAAAAAACATTACGATTTTAATATCAAGTCATATCTTATCAGAGTTATCTAATATAGCAACTTGTTATGGATTTCTAAGTAAAGGTAAATTAGTAGAAGAATTGTCATCAGAAGAACTAGAAGAAAAATGCAAAAGTTACTTAGAAATAAAGGTTAACAATGCAAAAAAATTAAGCGCTTTGATTGAAGATAAATTAGGATACAAAGATTATAAAGTATTGCCGGGAAATATAATACAAATTTTTGAAGACATTAATGAACCAGAGAAAATAAGTGAACTTGCAATTTCTAATAAGATAGGTTTATTAGCATTAGAACAAAAATCTTTAAATCTTGAAAACTACTATATGTCTTTAATTGGAGGTGTGGAGAATGATTAATTATTTAAAAAGTGAAGTATATAGAAACATACGTAATAAGGGAAATTATATATTTTTATTGGGATGTATAGCATTTGTTATTTTCTTAAATATAGTACTAAGCATGTTTTTAAAATCGGATCATAATTTTCCATATGCTACTACTAAATTTTCTTTTTCATCATTATATTCAAGTATGGCAGCACCTATTATTTTATGTGTACCCTTAGTATCTATAGTGTTTGGTCAGGAATTAAAAAATCACACATTAAAAAATACTATATCTTATGGAATACCAAGAAATCAGATATATTTAGTAAAGTTTATAATGATACTACTAATATCATTAATAAACTTGATATTAGTTAGTGGAGTGCATATTATAAGTGGATATTTATTGTTACAAGATAGTGGAGTATTTTATTTAAATGAATTAATAAGAGCCTTAATAGCTTGCATTCCACTTTTCTTAGTTAGTGTATCTCTTGCTCATTGCTTATACTTTACATCAAATAATGAAAACTCAGTAATGGTATGGTGGGTAATAATTATGATAGTCATACCTACGTTATTAGCAATGCTAGGAAATAGAATAGCCATACTAGGAACTATATCTGAATGGATGCCTTGGAATATAGTTGGAAATATAACTCAAGGAGAAGGTACACATAGCTTAATGATGTATTGGTGTACTCAGAAGGGATTAATTAATTGTTTTATAGTAGGAATTGTAGGTACATTAATATTTTATATATTTGGAATGAAAAAATTTGAGAAATTAGAAATAAAATAATAATAAAGGGGTGTGCAGATGATGGAGTTAATTATAATAATTTTATTGATAATAAGTGTGTATTTTTCTGCACGCTTTTTTTTACTTTCTAAAAATATTAGAGAAATAAAGCAGGATTTTAAGGAAATCTCCAAAGATATAGAGCGTAATCGTAGGCTAACTTTAGGTTCTCCTAATAAAGATTTGGAAAACTTATTGATAGATATAAATGAATACTTAGAAAAAACACAAATTGAAAAAATTAAAAGTACTAAGAGAGAAGAAGAAATAAGAAAAGAAATAGAAAACATATCACATGATTTAAGAACACCTCTTACGTCTATTTTAGGTTATTTACAACTTATGAAAGATGAAGATGTAAATGAGGAAGAAAAGATAGAGTATATATCTATTGTTGAAAGAAAATCTAAATCACTACAAAATTTAATTCAAACTTTTTATGATGTATCTAGACTGGAAGCGAATGATTATAAAATAAATAATGAAGTTATAGATATTCATAAGATATTAATGGAAAATTTACTTTTATCTTATAATAATTTTCAAGAGAAAAATATAAATGTTGAGATAGATTTGGGAAAAGAAGATGTAAATATTTTAGGTGACAATAAGGCTATGGATAGAGTTTTTAGTAACTTAATTGAAAATGCTATTAAATACAGTAAGTCAGATTTTAAGGTATCTTTGAAAGTTGATAATGAAAAAGCTATTATTATTTTTCAAAATGATATGGAAGATTTAAAAGAAGGAGATCTAGATAATTTGTTTAATCGTTTCTATATGAAAGATAATTCTAGACATAATCAAAGCTCTGGGCTAGGTCTTACTGTGACAAAGCTTTTAGTTGAAGCTATGAATGGTAAAATTAAATCTAAGATTGAAGATAATTTTATTGAGTTTAAGATAGAGTTTGGTATTTACTCTAATTAAGGGGGATTAAAATGGGGTGGAGGATAAAAAATAGTTTAAACTCTTTTTGCATTGCAGATTTATAATTTTTTGGGGCTGTCCTTTATGAAATCAATATCGAATTACTTATATATGCTTATAGGAACATTTACATTTTTCATTAAAGACGATTCTATCCAAAAAATATTATCGGATAAAGATCTACCTATAAAATTAACAGATTTTAAAATATAAAAGGTGATTATGATAATGATTTTACCGTAGAAGAAAGTTTTTTAGCCAGAGACATTAAGTTAACTCAATCAATTTATAATATTGAAAAAGGTGACAATGAAGATAATGAAATATATATGGAGAAATAAAATATGTTGTATTTAAATAGTTTTACATTTCCAAGTGAAGATGTGGAATATAAATTTATATTAGGTGAGAAAAGGACTTGTTATGATTCTTTTTATCCTTTTAAAATATTGTCAAAAAACATGTTTGAAAGAATTGATTTTGAACTAATTACTATTTTATATGGTGGAAATGGCTGTGGAAAATCTACAGCTTTAAATATAATAGCTGACAAAACACAGGTTAATAGGGATTCTATTTATAATAAATCTAATTTTTATCAAGATTATGTTGATTTATGTCGCATAGATGTGGAAGATGAAATTCCTTATAATAGTAAAATTATAACAAGTGATGATGTATTTGATTATATGTTAAATGTGCGAAATATTAATGAAGGAATTGATAAAAAAAGAAATGAGATTTTTGAAGAGTATTTAGATGTAAAGTATTCTTCTTTTCAGTTAAATTCATTAGATGATTATGAGGTGTTGAAGAAGATAAATAATGTTAGAAGTAAAACTCAGTCTAAGTTTGTGAGAGAAAATTTAATGGATAATGTAAGAGAATATTCTAACGGTGAAAGTGCTTTTAAATATTTTATGGAGAAAATTGAGGAAGATGGATTATACATTTTAGATGAGCCGGAAAATAGTCTTTCTCCTAAACGTCAAATGGAGCTAGTTAAGTTAATTGAGGATTATTCTAAATATTTTGGTTGTCAGTTTATAATCTCAACTCACTCACCATTTCTGCTTGGTATGAAAGGGGCAAAAATTTATGATCTTGATGAATGTCCTGTTGATGTGAAAAGATGGACTGAGTTGGAAAATGTGCGTACATATTATGATTTTTTTAAGGAACATCAAGATGAGTTTTAATAGGAAATTATATTATTTATTTTAATGTATATAATTATAAAATTTTTGAATTTATTTTGTAAATAAATATAGAAGGAAATCTACAAATGATTAAAACATATCAACGTAGAAACCTTCTTTTTTTATGCTATAAATTGTTAACTCTTAAATTATAGGTTAACCTTAAAAGTAAATGAAGTTGACATATAAAGATCTAATAGCTATAATTTACCATATGAAATTAATATGGAGGTAATTATGATAACAACTTTTAAAACTAAAACTTCAAAAATAGTAGTATGTGGGCTTTTTGCAGCACTAATTTCTATAGGGGCTTTTATTCAGATTCCACTGCCAAATACAGATTATTTTACATTACAATTTTTATTTGTATTATTTGCAGGATTATTATTGGGTTCTAAATTAGGAGCAACGGCAGCTGCAGTTTATGTTATTACAGGGCTTATGGGATTTCCTGTGTTTGCAGCAGGAGGAGGAATTACATATGTACTAAGACCTACTTTTGGGTATCTTATTGGATTTATAGCAACTGCATTTATAACTGGTTTTGTTTGTGAAAAATTAAAAGCAAAGAAATTTAATCATTTTTTAATAGCTTGTCTTTGTGGATTTATTGCAACTTACACAATTGGTTTAACTTATAAATACTTTATTATGAATTTTTATATGGGCACAAAAATGCCTTTTATAGCTTTATTACTAGCTTGTTTTCCACTGGATATACCAGGAGATTTAGTGTCATGTGCTTTAGCTAGTGTGATTGCTGTGCGTATATGCAAATTTTCAAAAGGTAAGGTATCAACATGTTAAGTGAAATAACTAAAGATGTTTTGCTAGAGAAAGAAATTGATAAAGAGACAGCATTAAAGCTTTGTAAGTGTAACTTAGATGAGTTAACACAAAGCGCAGATAAAATAAGAAAGCATTTCTGTGGTAATGGATTTGATATATGTACTATTATAAATGGAAAAAGTGGACGTTGCTCAGAAGATTGCAAATACTGTGCTCAATCCATTAAATATAAAGCAGATGTGGAAGCTTATTCACTTTTAGACACAGATGAATTAATGAAAGATGCTATTTATAATGAAGAAAAAGGTGTACTTCGTTATTCTGTAGTAACAAGTGGGAAATTTCTGAGTGACAAAGAAGTTAATGATATTTGTGAAAGTTATAGTGAAATAAATGAGAAATGTAATATTAATTTATGTGCTTCTCATGGATTATTAAATTATGAGCAGTTTTGTAAATTAAAAAAAGCTGGCGTTACACGTTATCATAATAACCTTGAAACATCACGTAGATTCTTTTCATCAATATGTACAACACATACTTTTGAAGATAAAATCCAAACTATTAAAGCTGCACAAAAAGCAGGCTTAACAGTATGTAGTGGTGGAATTATGGGTTTAGGAGAAAGTATGGAAGATCGTATTGATATGGCATTTACATTAAGAGAGCTAGGTGTTTTATCAGTTCCTGTGAATATTTTAAATCCAATTAAGGGAACACCTTTTGAAAATAATACTATTTTAACTATAGAAGAAATACGCAGAATCGTAGCTATATATAGATTTATTTTACCTAAAGCAGCAATTAGACTGGCAGGTGGACGCGGATTATTGCCAGATAAGGGATATAGTGTATTTCAATCTGGAGCAAATGCTGCTATTACTGGTGATATGTTAACAACATCAGGAATTAGTATAGATGAAGATAAAATAATGATTGATAACTTGGGATATGAGGTGAAAGCTCATGAATAAGGGTATTTTTATTACAGGAACGGGAACAGATGTAGGAAAGACATATGTCAGTGCTTTAATCGTAAAATTACTTCGCTCACAAAATATTAACGCTGGATATTTTAAAGCAGCATTAAGTGGGGCTGAAAAAATAGATAATAATCTTATTCCAGGAGATGCAAAATTAGTTTGTCATATGGGTGGTTTATCTTGTCCTCCAGAAAGCCTTGTACCATATATATATGAAGTACCAGTGTCACCACATTTAGCAAGTAAAATAGAGAATAACCCTATTGAAATGTGTGTTATTGAAGAGGCATTTAATAATATAAGTGAAAATTATGATTTTATTGTAGCAGAAGGTAGTGGTGGTATTATTTGTCCACTAAGATATGATGAAAAAGTAATTATGCTAACAGATGTAATGAAGATGATGAAATTCCCTGTGATAATTGTAGCTAATGCAGGACTTGGAACAATTAATAGTACTATTCTTACTGTGGAGTATGCTAAATTCCAAGGTTTTGAGATAAAGGGGATTGTGCTTAATGAATATGATATGGAAGATATTATGCATAATGATAATAAGATGATGATTGAATCTTTAACTAATATTCCAGTGATTGCTGTTGTAGAAAGAGAAGGTAATGAAATTATTTTATTAAAATCAATAGAATCTATAATCTAGATAATTAAAAAAGTAAACATTAGCTATTTACATAAATGCTTATTAAATTTTAGAGATACTAAATAATTGTAAGCATTCCAAACTGTAGATGGAATATCCTGTTCAATTTGAAATCCATTTTTGCCATATAAATCAATTCTTTGTAAATCACCTACCATAATACTTATAAATTCATCCTTAGAAATTTCACCATTAGAATAAAAATCACAGTATTGCTCATAAGTGTACTGCGGAGATGTGATAAAAAAATCAATATCAGACCATTGTTTTTTTATAGTAGCATATGTACGCCTTTCTCTATATGGTTTATCAACTATAATAAAGGAAGAATGACATAAGTTTAAACTTCTTAATAATTCCTTAGTATTACTAATATTTTCTCCTGTATTGCTAGCCTTGTTTTCTATTATGATTTTACTATGTGAAACACCCATATTTATAGCTACTTGGGCAAATTTATCACCTTCGGTCATATTCCATAGGGATTTAGTAATTCGACCAAATCCACCTGTGAAAACAATTTGGTCACCATGACCATCTAAGAAAAGCTGAGCACATCTTTTGGCAACATGTAAATCGTGACTACCAAATCCAAGAATAATATCGGATTTTTTTATTTTTTGATTTAATTTGTGATAATCCCATAAAATTTTAGCGTAGTAATCTATATACATGAAAATATCCTCCTAAGTGAAAAATTTATTTGTTAAATAAGTATACTAGAAAAATGTGTTCAGAGGTGTAAATAATAAAATAATTACAATTATAAAACTTGTATCCTTTACATGTATTGCTAATAGATTATCCCTGTAATATGGCTATGGTAACAGTTTATTAGGAGGATGCATGATAGTTATAATTAAGAAATAAGAAACACAATCACCTTAAAAAATATAAATTATTTGAGAAAAAAATTAATATATTGTAAAATAAAGATATTATAAAATAAAAAGTTAGGAGTGATAATATGGGAATACTCGATAATGTTATGGCATCAGCATTTGGTGTAGGTGGTACAAAAATAGATACAATAATTCACACTAAAAACATAATGCCGGGGAAAAGAATAGAAGGTATTTGTAAAATAAAAGGTGGTAAAATTGAACAATATATAAATGATATATCAATAGGTGTTTATACTAGATATAAAAAAGAAGTGGATGATAAAGAAATAGATAAAATACAACGTATTCAAGAAAATATTATAAAAATAGATAAAAATATACTTCCTAATGAAACCTATGAAGTTGAATTTAGCTTTATACTATATAAGAGAGTACCTGCAACTATGCACAAATCAAAGGTATGGATATCAACTTATTTAGATATAAAAAGTGGAAAAGATACATCAGATAGGGATTATATAAATGTAGGACTTAATGATTATATGCAAAATACTATAGATGCAATATCATCATTAGGATTTTCTCTTAGGGAAGTTGAAAATGAATATTGTCAAGCTAGGTTAAATAAGTTTGATTTTGTTCAAGAGTTTGAGTTTGTACCAACTAGAGGCAATTATAGAAATAGACTGGATGAATTAGAGTTAGTTTTTATACCTACAAATACTCATGTGGATATACACTTACAAGTTGACAGAAAAGTTAGAGGTATTAGGAGCTTTATAAGTGAATCAATGGGATTAGATGAATCAAAATTAAGAATTAGGTTAGAGAATTCTAGAAAATATAGTTCAGATGAAATTAAAAATGAAATAGAAAAATTATTAAAAGCATATTCATAAAAGCGATTATACGTAGAACTTTATGATACACATTCTAAGTGGACAATATAAAACATAAAAACCGCAACATAATAAATAACTAAAATAAAGAGTAATAATCTTAGAGGATAAGTTCTCTAAAATTATTACTCTTTATTTGTGTATTTGCAATGGATTATATATTTTTCAAATTCTTCATACTAAGATCTAAGTTCTTAACTGAATGAGTAAGGGCACCCACAGAAATAAAATCAACACCAATCTCAGCAATAGACTTAATATTTTCTAAACGTACATTACCAGAAAACTCAATAATTGCTTTATCACCAATCATCTCTACAGCCTGTTTTGCCGTATTTAAATTCATATTATCAAGCATAATTATATCAGCTTTAGCCTCTAAAGCCTCTACAACCATTTCTAAAGATTCAGTTTCAACTTCAATTTTTCTTACAAAAGAAGAGTTTTCCCTACATAATTTTACTGCATTTGTAATACCACCAGCTGCAGCTATATGATTATCTTTAAGCATTACACCATCAGATAAATTAAATCTATGATTGTGACCACCGCCAACTTTAACAGCATACTTTTCTAAAATTTTTAAATTAGGAGTAGTCTTTCTAGTATCAAGTAATTTAGTAGAAGTATGTTCAATTTCTTTAACGTATTTATTAGTCAAAGTAGCTATACCACTCATTCTTTGTAATAAATTAAGAGCAACACGTTCTCCTTGTAGCAAATGTCTAGTGTTACCTTTTAAAAGAGCGACTTTGTCTCCAGGATAAATCTTGTCACCATCTTTTTTCAAAAATTCAACTTCAACCTTACCTAAAATATGAAATACTCTTTCAAAAACTTCTAAACCAGCCGTGATGCCTTCTTCTTTACATATTAAATCAACAGTTGAAATACTATCTTCACTTATTACAGAGTTAGTACTTATATCCTCCTGAGGAATATCTTCAATAAGAGCATCCTTAATTATTTTATCTACTATTAAAAAATTAATCATCTATAACTCCACCTTTATCTCTAATAGCTTTTACAACTATTTTTCTATTATCATTTTCAACTTCTTCCTGAGAAGCATAGATTTTATCTACATCAATTTTAGTTAAATTAAAACTATCTATTTTATTATTGATTTTAGATGAAGCTCTCTTAGAAAATACTAGACCTTCAAGTAAGGAGTTACTAGCAAGCCTATTAGCACCATGAATACCAGTACAAGCAGTTTCTCCAAGTGCGTATAGATTTTCCATAGATGTTTTAGCATCTAAATCAACTTTAATACCACCCATAAAATAATGTTGAGCAGGAGAAACTTTAATAGGTTCTTTAGTTATATCAATGCCTTTTTCTAAACATTTATTATATATAGTAGAAAATCTATTTTTTAAATAATCCTCATCTAAAAAACTTACATCAAGTAATACATAAGGACTATTTGTTTTTTCCATTTCTTTAAATATAGCTTGAGATACTACATCTCTTGGTAAAAGTTCATCTATAAAACTTTCACCATTTACATTGTAAAGCTTGCCACCTTCACCTCTTACAGATTCTGAAATTAAAAATCTTCTGCCTTCATCAAATTCATCATAAAAAGCAGTAGGATGTATTTGAATATAATTTATATCTTTTAATTCAACATCATGTCTAATAGCTATGGCAAGTCCATCACCATTTAAAATTCTTTGGCTTGTAGAGTTTTTATATAAACCACCAATTCCACCACAAGCAAGAACTATAGACTTAGCAAAAATATTGATTTGTTTATTATCTTTAAATAAAATACCACCGATACACTTGTTATTTTTTACAATTATATCAACAAGGAAGGTATCTTCAGAAATTTGTATATTATCTCTACATAAAGCATTTTTTATAAGAGTCTTAGCTACATTCTCTCCAGTATTATCTTGAGTATGGATAATCCTATTAACGCAGTGGGCACCTTCTTTAGTGTAATCCCATTTACCATCTTCATCTTTATCAACATCCAAACCTAAAGCTACTAAGGAATCTACATTTTCAATGGATTCTCTAGTTAATACTTTTACAGCTTGCAAATCATTTTCATATTTACCTGCCTTTAAGGTATCTTCAGCAAAAAGAGGAACATCATTTATATCTCTAGCTACAGATATACCACCTTGAGCTAGATAAGTATTTGTACAATCTAATTTATCTTTTGAAACAACCATTACATCTAAATCTTGTCTTAAATTTAAAGCACAATATAAACCAGCAACTCCAGAACCAACAACTAAAACATCCACATATTTAGTTTTCACAAAGAATCATCTCCCCTAATCTATGCATATTTTCCAGAGATACTAAAGCTTTTTGTCTAATATTTTCATCTAAAACAACTTCTGGAACTTTTCCACATAAAGCATCATATAGATTTTCTAAAGTTATTTTTTTCATGTTAGGACAAATTACACGTCCTGGAAAATAAAATTTCTTAGATGGATTTTGTTTTTGTAATTCATACAAAATACCTTCTTCTGTACTTATGATAAATTCATCATTTTCACAATCAGTAGCAAATTTAATTATTCCACTTGTACTTCCTATGTAATCACTTAAATCTCTAACTTCCTTAGTACATTCAGGATGTGTTAAGACTTTTGCATTAGGATGTTCTTCTTTAGCTTTTAATATATCTTTATCACAAATTTGATGATGAGTAGGGCAGAAACCTTCCCATTGTATAAACTCTTTTTCTGGGAAAAATTCAGAAATATAGCCACCTAAATTTTTATCAGGTAAAAATAATATTTGTTTGTTAGGTATATTTTTCATTATTTTTAGAGCACTAGAAGATGTAACAGATACATCACAAAGAGCTTTTACTTCATAAGATGAATTTATATAACAAACTTTAAAAGCATCTGGATATTCTTTGATCTTTTTCTCTAAATCAGAAGGATTAGCCATGTCCGCCATTGGGCAACCAGCATCTAGTGCAGGTAGTATAACTGTTTTATGTGGAGATAGAACCTTAGCACTTTCTCCCATAAATTTCACACCACAGAATATTATTAAATCTTCCTCACAATCACGAGCAATTTCACTTAAGTAATATGAATCACCAACATAATCTGCAATTTCTTGTATTTCATCAGGCTCATATAAATGAGCAAGTATTATAGCGTTTTTTTCTTTTTTTAATTTTAAAATATTTTCTCTCAAAATATTCCCCATAACTTACACCCTTCTCTGTTATAATGTTTTTACAAGTGTATATACACCTGTAAAAACATTATAACACCATGATAAGTTGCATACAAGAAAAAAAGCATTGTTAAAAACTTAATTAAAAATGGATAGTTAGGAAGGTTACTTAAAAAATCATCTATTGATTTATATTAAAAATCTATATAGAATAAAAAAGATGAGAATTTAAAATATGGATAAGAAGGTGTGTTATGAATAGCAATGAAAGAAGAGAAAAATTATTACAAATATTAAAAACGTCTAATAAACCAGTTAAAGGTGTAGAACTAGCAAAAGAACTTAATGTAACAAGACAGATTGTTGTAAAAGACATTGCACTATTAAGGGCTTCTGGCATTGATATACTAGCTACATCTACTGGATATATAATATATAGTACTGAGAAAAAAGAATTTCAGATAAAGTGTAAAAACCATGAAAATAGTGAGCATCTTTTATTGGAGCTGCAAACTATTGTGGATATGGGAGCAAAAGTAAAGGATGTAGTAGTAGATCATCCTACTTATGGAACTATAAGAGCCGACTTAAATGTATCAACAAATAGGGATATTAAGAAATTCATGGACAAGACAAATAGAGATGGTTTTAAACAGCTATCAACTTTATCTCAAAAATATCATGTTCATACCATAGAAGTACCAAGTGATTTAAGTTTAGAAGAATTAGAAGAGGAATTAAGAGAAAGAAATATATTGTTTTAGTATAAATATAGAAATGGGGAAGCATGAAAGATAAATATTTAATAGGAGAAGTATGTAAATTATTTAATACAACCAGGGACACATTAGTTCATTATGATAAAATTGGTCTTTTAAGTCCACATAAGGATGAAAACAATGGATATAGATATTATAAAATAGAGGATTTAAACTGCCTAACAGATATTATATTTTATAAAAGTTTAAATTTATCTTTAAATGATATAGACACAGTAATGAAAGACTGCTCGCCACAAGAAATTTTACAGCTAGTTAAAGAGAAAGAAATTTATCTAAAAAAAGAAATGGAAAAGATAAAAAAAGTACAATCAAGATTAAAGAGTATGAAAATATCATTAGAAGAGTGTATTTATGATTCTAAAAAAGTGGAGTTAGTAAAAGATGAAAAAGAAAGTTATTTCTTCTTAGAAATTACTAAGGAAAATAAATTTAATGATTTTATAGATATGATAGAAAAAATTCAAAATATTGATGAGTATATATTTGATTATATAAACTTCTCATTTTTAATTGATGAAGGCGATTTATTTGATGAAAATGCAGAGGATAAAATTAAGTGGGGACTTACTATTACAGAAAATCTTGATGAAATTAAAAATAATATAGAAAGTAAAAGTATAGAGTTTATATCAGAAGAAAAATATATGTACACAGTAATTTCTTTAGATGATAAGGCTTATGACAACTGGATAAAATATGTTAGAAATATAGTAATAGAAAACAATATAGATGTGGCAGGGCCCATACTTGGACAGATGTTAGTCACTGTATATAAAGATGAAGCGCCTACAGATTATTTTGGTTTATATATTCCTGTAAAATAGTTTAATAAAAAAAATTTTGTTGACCTGCGTCTTACACCAAGGTTTATCCTTTAAGTAGGGAGTTGATAAAAATGGATTTACGATTAAGGAAAACTAAAAAAAACAAACAGGTAAATCAGCAAACAAACAAGTTCAAAAAAGAAATAATTGAAAAAAGAGAAAAAAACAAAATGGAAACTACAGACGACGAAGGGTTGCGGACATCTGTCACCCAGGGTGACCAAAAAAATTTAAAAGACAGTGGAAATGTCTTTGAAAACAAATCAATAAACCAACTAATATTATTCTTTTCTATTCCAGCAATACTATCTTTAATGCTAGAGTCTTTTGCATCAATGATAGATACAGTCTTTGCTGGTCACTTAGGTGAAATGAGTGGTAGTGCTTTATCTGCCATGGGAATATTATCTCCAGTATTATCTTTATTTATAGCAGCACAATTAATATTTGGTGTATCTACAGGTATAATAATTGCTAAAAGATTAGGAGAAAAGGATAAAGAAAAAATTAATAATACTTTTAAAGTAGGATTATTTTCAAGTTTAATATTCAGTACACTTATTTCATTAATCATATTTATATGTCAAGATCAATTGTTAAGTATAATTGGAGCCAATGGTCAAGTTAGAGTCTTGGCAAAACAATTTTTAAATGTAGCTGCAATATTTAATGTATTCAGTTCAGTAGGATATACATTAGTTAATATGATAAGATCTTTTGGATATCCCAAAATGGAAATTGTAATTGTAATTTCAGCAACATTAATAAATATTATTTTTAATGTGTTATTTACCTTTGTCTTTAAAATGGGGATAGTAGGAATAGGCTTAGCTACATTAATCAGTGAAATGTCATATACATTGTTTGCAGTATTGTTCTTAGTAAGAAAAGGACTATGGATGCAAAAATCTTATTTAAAAATAAAAGAAGTCAAATCAATATTACTGCTATTAATTAAAATAGGATTTGTTCAATTCTTAATGCAAGCCTTAAATAGTTTAAATGGGTTTACCGTTAATAAGGTATTATTAAATTATGGAGATGTTGTATATTTAGGATCATGGGCAGTTTGTAATTCAATCTATTCTATGATGTTACTTCCATTAATAGGGTTTACTGAAGGAATTCAATCAGTTATTGCTTATTATCAAGGTAGTCATAATGATGGGAAGAAAAAAATTATAAAAGCTAAAACCTTGAAATATAGTTTGGCATATTCATTAATTACAACAACTGTAGTATATCTATTTTCAGGACATTTAACTAAGTTATTTACATTAGATGCAAATATAATAACAGCGTCTACTTCTATAACAAAAATTATGCTAATTGGATTTCCTTTTATGGGTATTATATATACTCTTATTGCTTTTATGCAGGTGTCAGGTCAAGAAGAGAGTGCTAGTAAGCTAGAGATTGTAAGGCAGGTAGTATTGTTTATACCACTTTGTATAATTTTACCGCTTTTATTTAGTGAGTTTAGCATTATGAATATAAAACCAGAGCTGGGAGTTTTCTTTGCCATGCCAATATCAAATATTATTTCATTATTTTTCTATACTGGTAGAAGAGTTAGATAAATTTTGATCAAAGGGAATTTTTTAATCATTTATAGTATAAGTGACATATGTCATGTGAAATATGAAAAAATATATGATCTATGGACTGAGTATAATGAATGTTCTACAAAAGAAGCTAAGCTAGTTAAGGCAATGGATAAGTTAGAAACTATAGTTCAGCATAATCAAGGCGACAATCCTAAAGATTTTAATTATGAATTTAACTTAAGTTATGGGAAGCAGTATTTTGAAGATGATGATATATTGAAATTTATGAGAAATATCATAGATGAGGATACTAAAGAAAGTATGGCCTCAAAAAATGTTAATATAAATAAATAGAAAAAAGATGTCTCTAAATGATAATTAAGTCATAAATAGAGGCATCTTTTTTAAGTATAAGAATTTTTTATTTTTGGAACATATTTAGTAAAAAAACATAATATGATTTTATATATACCTTGACAGGCGAAGTATATAGAACTACACTTTATGTTAACAATGGAAATATATAAATAAAAAGGAGATACAATAGTTGTCAATTACATCGGATTTATTAAGAGGGCACACAGAAACTATAATACTCTTTGAATTAATGAAGGGTGACAGTTATGGATATGCCATAAATAAAGTTATAAAAGAAAAGACAAATAATATGTATGAGTTAAAAGAGGCAACTCTTTACTCAGCATTTAGAAGGTTGGAAAAAGCTGAATTAATTACTTCATATTGGGGTAATGAAGGGGTAGGTGCAAGAAGGAGATATTATACAATTACAGAATTAGGAAAACAAACTTATGAAAGTAATAAAGCAGATTGGGAAGAAGCCAAAAAAATAATTGATAGTTTAATATAAGGAGGAAGGCTATAAAATGATAGGGAACTACGAATTAAAAATTAAAGAGTATGTAAATAATTTATTTGAGAATGCTCCAAAAACTAGGAGAACAGATGAATTTAAAGAAGAATTATTAGCGAATTTATTAGATAAATATTATGATTTATTAGATAGTAGGGTAGATAATGAAACAGCTTACAACAAGGTTATATCCAGTATAGGAAATATAGATGACTTATTTCAAAAAGATGCTGTGAAAATTACAAAAGATTCTTGGGATAAAAGGAAAAGTGCAAAAATTACAGCTATAGCAGTAATGATGTATATATTATCTCCTGTAAGTATTATTATATTTGAAAATATAGGTATGGAAACTCTAGGAATCGTAATTATGTTTGCATTAATAGCCGGTGCTACAGGTATGCTTATTTATAATAACATGACAAAACCACAATATCTAAAACAAGATGACACCTTAGTAGAAGAGTTTAAAGAGTGGAAAAGTGCTACTACTAAAACTAGAAGAGTGAGAAATTCTGTATCAAGCGCTATGTGGGCAATAATCACGGCTATATATTTATTAGTAAGTTTTATGACAGGAGCATGGCATATTACATGGATAGCATTTGTAATAGGTGCGGCAATAGAAAATGTTATAAAAGCCTATTTTGAATATAAGGAGTTAGATTAATGAATGATAAAAAATGGATAAAGTTTAGAATGTTTATATGGTCCTTGATAGCAGTATTATTAAGTATATTTTTAATATTTAATGTTTTCAGCTGGGGAGGAAGTTATTTTAATAATAATATTATGAATTGGGGATTCTCTACAAATAATAATATGAAAAAGATAAACGAGTATGAGTTTGATGATATAGATAGTATTAAGAATATAACTACAAATATAAATAATAGTGATGTAGTTTTAGGTAAAAATAATAAAGATAATATAAAAGTAATTGTAAAATCTAATAAGGGTATAAAAGATAAAAATAGTATTAAAGCAGATAAAAATTTAGATACTGTAAGTATTGAGGATAAAAGTAACAATACTAAAGGGAAATTTTTTGGTATTACTAAAGGGATTTTTATGGAAGTAGAAGTATTAATACCTGATTCTTATAAAGGAAATCTTAATATAGACAATAATGTTGGCGATTTAAGCTTTGTTTCTAGTTTAGAATTTCATAATGTAGATATAAATGTAAAAACTGGAGATGTAGATATAAATCAAAAACTTATTGCAAATAAATTAGTTATAAATAATAAAGTAGGAGATTTAGATGCAAAAACATTAATAGTTAAGGATTTAAGTATAGAAGGAAAAACTGGAGATATTGAAATAGAAGAACTTGAAGGAAAAGGCAGTTTAGATTCTGATGTTGGAGATATTGATTGTGGCATTGAAAAATTAAGTGGAGATTTAAAGCTTAGATCAAGAGTAGGAGATGTTGATATATCTATAAATAGGGATTTAAGTTTCTTATTTGAAGGAAATAAAAAAATGGGAGAGATAGAAAGTGATTTAGAGTTTAATAATGTATCTCAATCATCAAAACATTTTAGCGGCAAATATGGAAAAACACCTAACAACTTAATAAGTGTAGATGTGAAAACAGGAGACATAGGAATATATCAAAAGTAAAAATAAAATAAAATAAAGTAAAATAAAGTAAAATAAAACCCTCTTAAATAAGAATTTAAGAGGGTTTTATTTTAAAGAGAGAGGGAAATCATTAGTTATTTATTTAAATAACTAAGATATTGAAAAAATTATCTATATTAAATTCTAATTTTCATTTTAAGTTTCTGATTAATATTATGCTAATTTCTTTTATGACATAATTATAATCATTTAACCTTAAGTAAACCTTAAGAATAGCAAAAATCAGTTTATAAAAGTTATGAAAATTATGGAAAACAGGGTTGATAAAATTAATTAGATATATTGCTATTTACTTAATAACATACCTTATATAATAAGGTAGTTCATAAAGTGAGGTGAATACATTTGTGGAATTAAATAAAGAACTACTAAAAGGTCATATTGACACTTTAATATTATCCATATTAAATCAAGAAGACACTTACGGATATGCAATTGTAAAAATAGTTAGAGATGAAACCACATATGAGTTAAAAGATAGTACAATGTACGTTTCACTTAAAAGATTAGAATCAAAAGGCTTAATTAAATCTTACTGGGGTAGTAATCAAGATGCAGGTGGAAGGCGGAAGTATTATAACATAACAGATGAAGGAAAGAATGATTTAAAGATAAAAATACAAGAGTGGAATTTCATACAAGAAGTCATGAACAAATTTTTAAATAAGGGGAAATAAACCATGAAAATAATAGATAATTATTTAAATATTTTATACAAAAATGATGACAGTAAAGAAGCTCAGGACCTAAGAGAAGAATTAACAGAACACTTAATAACTTCTGCAAATGAATTTATTAAGCAAGGGTATGATTTAGATAGTGCACAGAAAAAGGCAATTGAACAGTTTGATGATGGTGAGGAATCATCAGTAGATGTACGTTCTATTTATATAAAGAAAATAGATATGAAAAAAGCCCAATTAGGTAAATTATATGGCTTAAGATGGAAAGTTATTAATGTATTTGGTGTATTTTTAATGGTAGCTTTTTTTACAGCTAATTACACGTCTAGCAAGGGTTTAGAAAATATATTTCCTATTTGGCTAAAAGTAATCTTAGCATTTTCATTTAGTATAGTAATAATTGTAAGTGTTTTAATTTTCACATTGAAGAGAATGGTAGAAAGAGATTAAATAATATTATTAAAAAAGGAGAGGGAATATATGAAAAATAAATCATTATTCAAAAGACCAGTTGATCCAGCTGATGGTGAAGGATGTATTAAATTATCTGAAAAAATAAATTTATTTAAAGATACTAAATGGATATCATTTGGCACCTATATAATGACAGTGGAAAATTTCGCTTACGGTAAGGGTGTAAAAGAGCATAGTCCAATACTGAATACATTTTATTATCAGTCAGAAAGTTATATAGTAAATGCATCATATAATGGTGAAAATTACAGTATTGAAGAAAGAGAGTTATATGAAAATGTATCTAAGGGAGATAAAATAGTAGTTACAATTAAATATTCTTATGATAAAGAGGATAAATTAATACACTCGAACATTCACAGTTGTCATCCTTATCCAATAACTAATAATTAAGTGTAGAGAAATTTTTTAGCAAATAGATTTAAAAAATTATTATTTACTATAGATAATTTACATTTTATGGTATAAGATTATAAGTAAGAAAACTAAACTTAATATTAAAATATTTTAGGTTCTATATAGAATAATAGGGAAAGAGGTGAAATTCCTCTACAGCCCCCGTTACTGTAATGTGGACGAAACTCAATAAAACCACTGTGATTAAAAATCATGGGAAGGTGAGGAGTAGGATGAAGCTAAGTCAGGAGACCTGCCTAGGATATGAAAAGTAATTTCTTCGGGGTGAAGGAAGTATCTTATTGAAAAACATTTTATGTTGGAAAGTAGATATGCCTAACCTTTTGGTTAGGCTTTTTTAACGCTTTCTTACGAACAGACATTATATATTATTGTCAATTCAGATTAAGATTTAAATTCAAAATAAGATATGTGCCCTAAAATCAAATTAAAAAAAGGGAGATGTATTAAACATGAAAAAAAGTAATTTTAAATGGTCGTTGATAGCAGCATTTATGTTAATGGCTACACCAGTTTTATCAAATGCAATGCATATTATGGAAGGGTTTCTTCCAGTTGGTTGGGCAGTAGCATGGTGGATAATATTTATACCATTTTTTGTAGTGGGTTTGAAAAATATTACAAAAATAGTAAAGGAACAGCCTAAAAAGAAATTATTATTAGCACTTTGTGGAGCTTTTGTATTTGTATTGTCAGCACTTAAAATACCATCAGTTACAGGAAGTTGTTCCCACCCAACAGGAGTAGGTCTTGCGGCTATTCTATTTGGACCTAGTGCAACTGTAGTATTAGGTACAATTGTTTTATTATTCCAAGCTTTATTATTAGCTCATGGAGGAATAACTACTCTTGGAGCAAATGCATTTTCAATGGCTATAGTAGGACCTATAGTTTCTTTTGGAATATGGAAATTATGTAAAGATAAAATAGATAAAAGATGGGCAGTATTTTTAGCAGCAGCTTTAGGCGATTTATTAACTTATACAGTAACATCAATACAACTAGGTTTTGCTTTCCCTGATCCATCAGGAGGAGTTTTATTATCAATAGGAAAATTCTTAGGAGTATTCTTCCTTACTCAAGTACCAATAGCAATAGCAGAAGGGTTACTTACAGTAATAGTTTATAACTTTATTACTGAAAATGAAGAGAGAGAGGTGTTAGCATAATGCAAAAATCTGTATGTAAAAAATCAAATAGTATGAAGCTAACAGTAACTTTACTTTTATTAGTTTTAGCAATAATAATTGTCCCACTAATTACTCAAAAGGGAGCTGAATTTGGTGGAGCAGATGGAGAAGCGGAAGGTTTAATAACAGAAATTAATGCATCATATGAGCCATGGTTTAGTAGTTTAATAGAACCTGCTAGTGGAGAAATAGAAAGTTTACTATTTGCTAGTCAAGCAGCTTTTGGAGCTGGAATAATAGGTTATTATGTAGGAACAACTAGAACTAAGAAAAAAATGAGAGATGAGAGAGAGTAGATGCTTTAAATGATAATAGATGATTATGCTTACAATAATAAACTATCTAAAGTAAATCCAAATAAAAAGTTTGCTATAGGAATGATTTTTCTTATACTATCTTTAATTAATCCCTATAGGTTTATATCAGTACTTATTATTTCTATTATGAGTATAGCTATTGTAGGAATTGCTAAAATTCAATTAAAAGATTATATACATTTTATAAAAATACCATTGGTGTTTTTAATTATAAGTATAATTATGATACTTATAAATTTTTCACAGAATAAAGAATCATTATTATATAGTATAAAAATAGGAAGTTTATATATAGGAGTATCGCAAGTATCAGTAGATTCATCTCTACATTTATTTTTTAGAACATTATCTTGTTTAACATGTATTTATTTTGTAATGTTGACAACTCCTTTTAATCAACTAATATTTATACTAAAAAAACTACACTTACCAGATATTTTCCTGGAAATTTCTATGCTTATGTATAGGTTTATATTTATATTTGTAGAAGAAGTTGCTGACATTAGAAAATCACAAGAATTAAGATTTGGCTATATTAATATAAAAAATGGATACAATTCCTTTGGATTACTAGTGAATATGCTATTTCAAAGGATGATGATAAGATATGATGAAATGAGTATAGCCCTAGACATGAAATTATATGATGGAACGTTCCACATAGTAGAGGATGAGACATATGTTTAAAATAGATAACTTAACGTATCAATATGATAAAAAAAGAAAAGCTTTAGATAATGTAAGTATGAACTTCCATAAGGGAAATATCATAGGAATAATTGGGTCAAACGGATCAGGAAAATCAACTTTATTTAATAATTTAATGGGAATACTGAAATGCTCTTCTGGGGAAATACTATACAAGAATAATAAACTTAAGCACGATAAAAAAAGTTTATATAATTTAAGAAAAGAAGTAGGTATAGTTTTTCAAGATCCAGAAAAACAGATTTTCTATTCAATGGTTTATGATGATTTAGCTTTTGCTCTTAGAAATATTGGTATGGATGAAGAGAGTATAAAGATAAGAATAAAGAATGCTTTAGAAGCTGTTAATGGTGAAGAATTTATAGATAGACCAGTACATAGTCTAAGTTTTGGACAGAAAAAAAGGGTAGCAATAGCATCTGTTATAGCTATGGAAAATGACCTTGTCTTACTAGATGAACCAACGGCAGGCCTAGACCCAGAAAGTACAAAGGCTATAGTTGAGATTATTAAGTCCATGCATAAAAAGGGTAAGAAGATTGTTATTACCAGTCATGATATGAACTTAATTTATGATATATGTGATTATGTATATGTTTTAAATAAAGGTAAAATTATTAGTAAAGGTTCTGTAGAAGAAGTATTTTTAGATGAAGAAAATATTAATGAAGCAGGACTAGAGCTTCCATGGCTTGTAAAAATAAATAAAAATATGAAAATACCTTTGTTTAGAAAAGAAGAGGATTTATATAACTATTGGAGAGAAAATTTTGGAGAGAATCTTAAACCATCGGGAAAATAAATAGATGAAAATCCATATTTATAGGTAAATATGGATTTTTGTTTTGTTTATAAAGATAATGATTGTACAACAAAATGAGATTTTTAATAACTTAAGATTACTTATAATAAATAAAAATTGAATAATGTGGTAAATTTGTTATATAATTAACTGAATAAAAATAAATATATGTATTAATAATTAAATTTTGTTTTGTATAATACAAAAAATAACTATAATTATAGTAGAAGAAGTATCTTTATGACGATTAAATAAATAAATTAAAAACTAAATATGAATTAATTTAGGTTCTTTAGAGATGAAAAGGGAAAAAGGTAAATGCCTTTGCAGCCCCCGCTACTGTGAAACGGATGAAACTATGTTTAACCACTATCTTATTAAAGATGGGAAGGATTAGGAGTAAGTTGATGTTAAGCCAGGAGACCTGCCTAGATTAATTATGATAAACAATCTCGGGGTGAAGATTTGATTTTATGATTAATATAGTAAAATCCTAGCCTTTCAGGCTGGGATTTTTTGGAATTTATATAAAATATAGAAAGGATACAGTTATGAGTAAAAAAATAATGCTTCAAGGTACGGCATCTAATGTTGGAAAAAGCATAATTACTACAGGATTATGTAGAATTTTCAAACAAGATGGGCATAAGGTAGCACCGTTTAAATCTCAAAATATGGCACTTAATTCTTTTATAACAAAAGAAGGCCTTGAAATGGGAAGAGCTCAAGTATCTCAAGCAGAAGCTTGTGGAATAGATCCTATTGCAGATATGAATCCTATTTTGTTAAAACCATCTGGAAATAACAAAAGTCAAATAATAGTAAGAGGCAAAGTAGTAGGAGATATGGCATCTATAGATTATCACGAATATAAATTAGAACTAGTAAATGTACTAGATGATATATTTAAAGAATTTGAAGAAAAATACGATGTTATTGTAATGGAAGGTGCAGGTAGTGCAGCGGAAATTAACTTAATGGAGAGAGATATCTCTAATATGGGAATGGCTAAAATAGCCGATGCACCAGTTATTTTAATAGGAGATATAGATAGAGGTGGCGTGTTTGCATCTTTAGCTGGGACTATGCTTCTATTAAATGAAGAAGATAAGAAAAGAGTAAAAGGAGTAATAATCAATAAATTTAGAGGAAAAAAAGAACTTTTAGACTCCGGAGTAAAAATGCTGGAAGATATTATAAAAGTTCCTGTTCTTGGTGTTATTCCTTATACCGATATAAAAATAGAAGATGAGGATAGTGTAACTACTAGATTTAAAAAACAAGTTGATAAAGGTGATATACATATTGAAGTAGTAAGAACTCCTCATATGTCAAATTTTACTGATTTTAACATATTTGAGACTCAAGGAGATGTAAGTCTTAGATATGTGGATTATGGAGAATCTTTTGGGGACCCGGATATAGTTATTATTCCAGGAACGAAAAGTACAATAGATGATTTAATGTTCTTAAGGGAAAGAGGATTAGAAAACCAAATAAAAGAACTTCACAAAAAAGGTAAGTTGATTATAGGTATTTGTGGTGGATATCAGATGTTAGGTAAAGCTTTAAAAGACCCTTATCATGTGGAAAATGATTTAGATTTAATAGAAGGAATAGGTCTATTAGATGTGGAGACTACTTTTGAATTAGAAAAAACTACAACTCAAGTGAAGGCGGTTATGGAAGAAAACTTACATGGATATCTTGAAAATCTAAGTAATAAAGAAGTTGAAGGATATGAAATCCACATGGGAGTTACTTCTAAAAATAAAAATAGTAACAACCTAGTAAGTGTAACTAAAAAGCTAGGTGAGGAAGTTAGTTATTCAGTTGGAAGTGTAAATAAAGAATGTAATGTTTTTGGAACATATCTTCATGGAATATTTGATGATATAGATTTTACAAGAACACTTTTAAACAACATAAGAGGAATAAAAAACTTAGAAAGAATTGATAGTAAGGTAAATTCATTTGCTGAATTTAAGAGCAAGGAATACGACAAACTTGCAGACTTCCTAAGAGAACATTTAGATATTGATAAAATATATAAGATAATGGAATAACATTATATCGCCAACGAGATGCCTTTGAGCGACGTGTCGGCGAATCATTTTGCTACCGCTTCAGGCAACGACCTTGCTCAAAATAATGAATAACTAACTAATAAGTAGAATAGGGAGGTATTATGAAAAAAATAGTAATTGCAGGTACTAATAGTGGAGTAGGTAAAACTACAATTTCCCTGGGAATAATGCAAGCACTGACAAAAAGAAATCTAAAAGTACAACCTTATAAAGTTGGGCCAGACTATATTGACCCTTCATACCATACATTTATAACAAATAGATATTCGAGAAATCTAGATTCATACATGTTAGACGATGAAAAAATAAAATACATAGTAAAGAATTCATCAAAAGATGCAGATATATCTATTGTAGAAGGTGTAATGGGTTTATATGACGGATATGGAATAAATTTAGATGATTGTACAAGTTCTTACACATCTAAATTATTAAAAGCACCAGTTATATTAGTTATAGATGCTAAAGCAATGGCAGCATCTGCAGCGGCTATGGTTCTTGGATACAAGATTCTAGATGAAAATGTAAATATAGCAGGAGTTATAACGAATAATGTAAGAAGTGAATCCCATTATAATACTTTAAAGGAAGCTATAGAGACATATACAGGAATAGAAGTCTTAGGATATTTTCCACCAAACAAAGAATTCTCTTTGGAATCAAGACATCTAGGATTAATTCCTTCTGTGGAAATGGAATCATTAAAAGTTAAGTTTGATAATTTAGCAGATGAAATAGAAAAGTATATAAATGTTGATAGAATAATAGAAATATCTGAAACAGAAGAATTTGATACAGATTTTAATTTACAAGAATTTATAGACAAGCATGATTGTAAAGATAAAACTATAGCAATAGCCTATGATAAATCATTTAATTTTTACTACAGAGAAAATATAGAGTTATTTGAAAAACTTGGGATGAAAATAGAATATTTTAGTCCTATAAAAGATAATGAAATCCCACCTTGTGATTACATTTATATAGGGGGAGGATTCCCGGAAATATTTGCTAAAGAACTTCATGACAATGAAAGTATAAGGAAGTCTATTTTACAAGCCCATGAAAATAATATTCCTATATATGCTGAATGTGGTGGCTTAATGTATTTGGGAGAAAAATTAGAAAACCAAGATAATGAGTTATTTGATATGGTAGGAATTTTCAAAGGGTGTAGTAAAATGACACCTTCACTTAAGAGATTCGGATATAGTTTAGGTGAAGCAAAGGAAGATACTATTCTTGCTAAAAAAGGTGAAATAATAAAAGGACATGAATTTCATCATTCAATATTTGAAAGTGATGAAATCTGTGCTTATCATATGAAAAAAATGAAAAATGAAAAAGTAATAGATGAATGGGAAGGTGGCTATAGTAAAAAAAATACTTTAGCGACATATTTACACACTCATTTTTATAATAATTTAGATTGTATAGCTAATCTAATAGAAAGAGGAAGTAAATAAAATGAACATATTATCAATTTACACTGGATATGCTCTGGATTTGATTATAGGTGATCCTTATTCATTTCCTCATCCAGTAAGATTTATTGGAAATTTAATTAGCTTTGTAGAAAAAGTAATAAGAAAAATTACATCATCAGATAAAGGTTTAAAAATAGCAGGATTTTTTTTATGGTTTGTAACTGTAGGAGTTACTTTTTTACTTACATACTTTGTAGCAAATTTATTTGAATTTAATAAAATAGCTTATTTAGTAGTTAATTCTATCTTAATTTATACTACATTAGCTACAAAGTGTTTAAAAGATGAATCTATGAAGATTTATAAAGTATTAAAAACTGGGAATATAGAAAAAGCTAGAATTCAGGTTTCGTATATAGTTGGAAGAGACACGACTAATTTAAATGAAAAAGAAATTGTAAGAGCAACAGTTGAAACAATAGCAGAAAATACTGTAGATGGAATAATAGCTCCTTTATTTTATGGGTTTATAGGAGGTGCACCTCTTGCCATGGCATATAAGGCTATAAATACATTAGATTCAATCGTTGGATATAAAAATGAAAAGTATTATAATCTAGGATTTGCTTCAGCGAAAATAGATGATGTTGCAAATTATATACCAGCAAGGTTAGGAGTAGTATTACTATCTTTAGGAAGTTTACTAGTTGGATTTAAGTTTAAAAACTCTTTGAAAATAGGAATCAGAGATAGAAAAAATCACAAAAGTCCTAACTGTGCGCTTTCAGAAGGGGCAGTAGCAGGCGCTTTAGGAATTCAATTAGGTGGTACAAATATATACTTTGGTAAAGAAGTATATAAGCCAACTATAGGAGATAAAGATAGAGAAATAGAAATTGAAGATATAGTAAGAACAAATAAAATAATGTATGCATCATCAATAATATCTATAATAATTTTTACACTAGTTTATTTCTTAGTATCTGGTTTATAAAAATATATTTACTAAATACTTGTACCAATAAAGTAGTAATACAGTAGTAATACTAAAAAAATGAAGGGGGATTAATATGAAGGATTTAGGACATGGGGCTAACGTAGACCTTATGGCAAAAAGCTTT
This sequence comes from Terrisporobacter sp., assembly GCA_036648085.1. GTDB lineage: Bacteria > Bacillota > Clostridia > Peptostreptococcales > Peptostreptococcaceae > Terrisporobacter. The sequence continues at coordinate 14,874 of JAVXJA010000014.1, read as the reverse complement.
AATAAAAAAACTGAAGACATTATAGATTTTAGCTCAAATATAAACCCAAGGGTTGTTCCTAATTTAGATAAATATATTTTGGAAGGATTAAATAATTGCAAAAGTTATCCAGACATTAATTATACGAAACTTAGAAGGAATATTGGTAAATATTTAAGTATCAATCCTAACTATGTTATTCCAGGCAATGGTGCAACAGAAATAATTTATCTTCTTATGAAAAATCTAAAGAAAAGATTAGGTATTTTAAATCCTACTTTTTCTGAATATGAAAGAGGGGCTAAATTAAATAATTTAGAAGTAATTAGCTTTATGCTAAATAAGGATGATGAATTCAGTGTAAATTTAAAGGAAATAGAAGAAAACATAAATGATATTGACAGTTTATTCATATGTAATCCAAATAATCCAAATGGAAAGATAAAAAATATAGAAGAACTTTTAAATATAATGACAAAACATAACAAGTTACTTATAGTTGATGAAACTTTTATAGAGTTTGTAGAAAATGAAGATGATTACAGCTTAATTAAATATGTAGAAAAATATGAGAATATCTTCATTATAAAAGCAGTGACCAAATTCTTTGGAATGCCAGGCTTAAGACTTGGTTATGGAGTTACAAGTAATAAAGATTTAATTGAAGGAATTTACAAATATAAAGAACCTTGGACTGTAAATTCTTTTGCAGATACTTTATCAAACTATATTTTAAAGGATGAAGATTATATAAAAAGTAGCAAAGAATACTACGTTGTAGAAAGAGAATACATGATTAATTCTCTAAGACAACATGAAAACATACAGGTTCATGATAGTGATACAAACTTTATATTAATAAGACTTGAAAATATGAAAGCTGAAGAATTAAAACTTAAATTATTTAGAGATAGTAATATTTTAATAAGAGATGCATCTAACTTTATAGGATTAGATGAAAATTATATAAGAATTGCAATTAAAAGTCATGAAGAAAATGTAGTGATTTTAAATGAGCTAAATAAAATATTGGGAGAGTAATATGAAGGTTTACGGAATATGTCCCGCATCATGTGGCGAATTTGTTCAAGGTATTCTAGAGGATGAAGAGTATTTATCTTCCTACGCAATAGATATGTTTTCTATTGCTAGTCTAGAAGAAAAACAAATTAACATTAATTTAGGTCCTAATAAATCAAGAAAAGCTTTAGAAAAAGTTTTTGAAAGGTTTAATATTCCACTTAAGGAATCTAAAAATATATCACTATATATTAAAAGTAATATACCTGTAGGTAAGGGTATGGCCAGCTCTACAGCAGATATTGGAGCTACAATAAGAGCAACTTTATCCCTAATGAATAAAGACCTTAGCAATGAAGAAATATCTCTTATTGCTTCGGAAATAGAGCCAACAGATTCTATTTTATTATATGAAAATAGCATTTTTAATCCTGTAAATGGCAGAGTAAAAAAATATTTATCTGCCTTAGAAGATGCTAAGGTAATAATACTTGAACCTGATGAAGTATTAGAAACAAGTATTATAAGAAGTAACCCAAACTATCTAGATATTAAACTAGAAAATAGAGCAGTCATAAATCAATCCTTTGATTTACTGGAAGAAGGATTGAAAGAAAATGATTTATCCCTAATAGGAAAAGCCTGTACACTAAGTAGTTTGGCAAATGAAAATATACATAAAAAACCTTATTTAAATGAAATTTTAGAAATAAGTAATAAAATGGGGGCTTATGGAGTTAATATTGCTCATAGTGGTACAGTAATTGGAATTTTACTTCATAAGAATATGGATCATGAAAGAATAATAGCCAACTTAGAGGAATCATCTTTAAGTAATTATTATAAAAAAGTACATGTATCAAAAATTATGGGACATAAAGAAAGGGAGGAAATAGAGTGGAATATGTTAAAGACCCTAAGATGATAGAGGTAAAAAGTTTTGAAATTATTCAAGGTATTATAGATGATATAAGACCTGGATATAAATTTAAAGATGAAATAGAAGAAAAAATAATCAAACGTTGTATACATACAAGCGCTGATTTTGAATATTTAGATATATTAAAAATATCAGATACAGCAGTGGAAAATATAATTAATGCATTAAAAAATGGATGCACAATTTATACAGATACAAATATGGCATTAAGCGGAATAAATAAAATGAAATTAAATGCTCTTGGTTGTGAATACAAATGCTTAGTAGCAGAGGAGAGAACTAGAGATTTAGCCAAAGAAAAAGAAATAACTAGGTCTATGGCAGCTGTAGAAATTGCAATGAGTGATGAAGGCAGAAAAATATTTGTATTTGGAAATGCACCAACAGCTTTATATAAAACTATAGAAATGGTTGAAGCAGGGGGAAGTGCAGATGCAATAGTAGGTGCACCAGTTGGATTTGTGGGAGCATCAGATTCTAAATACCAATTAGAGCAAACGTCAATTCCTCATATAGCAGTTCAAGGTAGAAAAGGTGGTAGCAATATAGCTGCTGCAATAATGAATGCAATTTTATATGCAATGTAGAGTTTAAATATATAGAATTTAAATTCAAGAATATAAAGTTTAAATCTGAAAGAAAATGTAGGTTTTAAATATGGAAGAATTCGTATATATTGATGGGAAAAAATATAGAAGAGGATATACCACTGGCTCATGTGCAGCTGCTGCCTCAAAGGCCTCTGTGCATATGTTTTTTACACAACAAGAAATTGAAAATATAAATATAGATACACCAAAGGGAATACCTCTTACTTTAAAAGTAAAAAACATTGAAATTAATAAGGACTATGCAAGTTGTTCCATAGAAAAAGATGGTGGAGATGATATTGATGCTACACATACTATGGACATCTTTGCTAAGGCTGAATTAATTCCTAAAGAAGAGGAAGAAATTATCGTTACTGGTGGAGTTGGAGTAGGACTTGTAACAAAAAAAGGATTAAGTGTGGAAGTAGGAAAACATGCCATAAATCCAGTGCCTATGAAAATGATTAAAAGTGAAATTAGAAAAGTATTAGGGGAATCAAAAAATATTTTACAAGATGATAGATCATTAAAGATAACTATATTTGCTCCACAGGGAGTAGAAATAGCAAAGAAAACCTTTAACCCAAGGCTGGGAATAGTTGGAGGAATATCGATTCTAGGAACTACAGGAATAGTAGAGCCTATGAGTGAAGAAGGTTGGAAAAAATCTTTGTCCATAGAGCTGGAAATGAAAAGAGCCCAAGGCTTAGATAAAATCATTTTAGTTCCAGGAAATCATGGAGAAGAATTTATAAGAGAACATTTAAACATCGATATGCATAACTGTGTAAGAATGAGTAATTTTGTTGGATATATGTTAAATGAAGCTAAAAGATTAGGTTTTAAGAAAATACTTATGGCTGGCCATATAGGTAAATTCATAAAAATATCTGCTGGAATATTTAATACTCACAGTAAAGTATGTGATGCAAGAAATGAAATAATGATATGTAATTTAGCTTTAATGGGAGCTCAGTTAGAATTTTTAAAAGAAATAAATGAATGTGTCACAGCAGAAGGTGCTGTAGAAATAATAGATAATAGTGAGTACACAGATATATACAACATACTTTGTAACAAATGCAAGGCAAGAGTAGAAGAGTATTTAAATGAAGATGATATTACAGTAGAAGTTTATATGTTTAGAATGGATAAATCATTACTTGGAAAATCAGAAGATGCAGATTTACTTATGGAGGATTTTAGATGATTAATATTATAGGACTAGGACCAGGGGAATTTGATTATATAACTAAACTGGGAGAAAAATTAATTTATACTTCAGATGTTTTAATTGGAGGAAAAAGAAATTTAGAATCTATAGAAAATTTTCACGGAGAGAAAATTGTATTAAGCACAAACTTAGAAGAAATAGTGAATTACCTAAAAGAAAATATGCGTAAAAACATCTCAGTTATAGCATCAGGAGATCCATCTATATATGGAATAGGTAAATATTTATCTAATAATATTGACCATGAACATTTAAATATAGTATCAGGAATTAGTTCACTACAATACATTTTCTCTAAAATATATGTAGATATGAATGATGTATATCTTACAAGTAGCCATGGAAAAATACCTGATTTTGATTATATTTTATCTCATAAAAAAGTATGTATGGTAACTGATAACAAAATCGGTCCTCATGAAATCTGTAAAGAAATACAAGGTAGAAATTTAGATAAAGTCATAGTGGTAGGAGAAAATTTATCTTATGCAAATGAAAGAATAACCATAGGAAAAGCTGAAGAAATTTTATCTGTGGAAAAATTTGAGATGAGTGTGGTGGTGATTCTAGATGAGAAATGATGAGTTTATAAGGGGAAAAGTTCCTATTACAAAAGAAGAAGTGAGAGCCATATCATTAAATAAATTAGATTTAAAAAATGCTAAGACTTTTATAGATGTGGGAGCAGGTACAGGTAGTGTTTCCATAGAAGCAGGATGTACTTATGAAAAATTAAAAGTAATAGCAATAGAAAGAAATGAAGAAGCTGTAGATTTAATTAATAAAAATGTAGAGAAATTTAAATTATCAAATATAGAAGTTATAAAAGCTTATGCACCTATAGATTTAGAGATAAAAGCTGATGGGATTTTCTTAGGTGGTAGCGGAAATAACTTGGAAGAAATAATAAAATGGTCTAAAAATTTATTAATAGATGGTGGAAGATTAGTAGCAAACTTTATATTAATAGATAATTTCTACGATACATTGAATTTATTAGAGAAATACAATTTTAAAAATATAGATGTTTCACTATTAAATATAAGTAAGTTAGAAAAATTAGGAGGACGAGATTATTTTAAACCTCACAATCCTATATACATAATATCATGCGAAAAAGGGGTAGAAGATAATGAATAAAGTACATTTTGTTGGAGCAGGACCAGGGGATAAAGAATTAATAACATTAAAGGGATATAAATTATTATCAAATGCAGATGTAGTAATATATGCAGGCTCATTAGTTAATCCAGCACTTCTTGAATATTGTAAAGAAGGATGCGAAATACATGACAGTGCATATATGAATTTAGAAGAAATAATTGAAGTAATGGAAAAAGGAATAAGAGAAGACAAATCAGTGGTAAGACTTCAAACTGGAGATTTCTCAATCTATGGTTCAATAAGAGAGCAAGTTGAAGACTTAGCAAAATTAGATATAGATTATGATTGCACACCGGGAGTAAGTTCATTCCTTGGAGCATCATCAGCTTTAGGTGTGGAATATACAGTGCCAGAAATATCTCAATCAGTAGTAATAACAAGAATGGAAGGAAGAACTCCAGTGCCTTCAAAAGAATCTATTGAATCTTTTGCAGCTCATCAAACATCAATGGTTATATTCCTTTCAGTACAAGAAATAGAAAAAGTAATAGAAAAATTAATAAATGGTGGATATCCGAAAACTACTCCAATAGCAGTTGTGTATAAAGCAACTTGGCCAGATGAAAAAGTAGTAAAAGGAACATTAGAAGATATAGCATCAAAAGTAAAAGAAAATGATATAAGAAAAACTGCTTTAATCATGGTTGGAGAGTTCTTAGGAAAAGAATATAACAACTCTAAATTATATGATAAGGACTTTGTACATGAATACAGAGGATAAAAAAATTGCAGTACTGTGTATCACTAAAAATGGAAAAGAATTAGGATTAAAAATAAAAAATAGTATGAAAAATACAAATTTATATAATGTAGACTTATATTTTGTAAAAAAAGATATTTCTTGTGATGATAATCAGGTTATTTATATAAATAAAAAACTAAAGGAATTTGTACCACAAATCTTTCCTCAATATGATTATATTATTTTTATTATGGCAACTGGAATTGTTGTAAGAACAATAGCACCTTTAATAGTAAATAAGTTTAGTGATCCAGCTATTTTAGTTACTGATGAAAAAGGAAAGAACATAATAAGTTTGCTTAGTGGACATATGGGTGGGGCTAATGAAATGACTTTGTATATAAGTGATATATTAAGTTCTAATCCAGTAATTACAACGGGAACAGATGTTAATAATAAATCATCTTTAGATATGATTGCGAAAAGTTTAAATGGTCATATTGATGATTTTAGAGATAAGGTATTAAAAATCAACTCAAGAATTGTTAATAATGAAAAAGTTGGACTTTATATAGATGGTGATTATAAGGTTGATACTAGAGGATTTGAAGTTTTAAGCAAAGATGATAATCTCATAAATTCTATGGATGAAGTTGTAATAATTAGTAACAGAAACACATTAGAAGAAGATTTAAATAGGAAGCTTAAAGATAAAGAAATTATAAAAGTTACACCAAAAGATATAGTAATAGGAATTGGTTGTAAAAGAAATACAGAGTGTGAACATATGAAAAATTCATTGATAGATTTTCTTAGTAAACAAAATATTGATATAAATGCAGTTAAAGAAATAGGAAGTATAGATGTTAAAAAAGATGAAGAAGCAATAATTAATCTTAGTAAATATTTAAATGTTCCTTTTAAAATATTTACACCAGAAGAAATATCAAAAGTAGATTATTTATATGATAAATCAGAATGGGTGAAGAAAAATGTGGGAGTTTACTCCGTAGCAGAGCCAGTGGCTCATTTATTAAGCAATGGAAATTTAATAGTACAAAAACATAAATATAATGGAATTACATTTTCAGTGGGGAGAATTAACATATGATATACGTTATAGGTATAGGACCAGGATGTAAAGACTTAATGACTCAGCAAGCTATAAATGCTATGGAAGATGCAGAAGTAATAGTAGGATACAAGACTTATATTGACCTTGTAAAAGAGTTTATAGTTGATAAAGAAGTAGTACAAAATGGAATGAGAAAAGAAATAGAAAGATGTAAGGAAGCCATAGAAATAGCCAAAACTGGCAAAAAAGTGGCAGTTATAAGTAGTGGAGATGCTGGAATCTATGGAATGGCAGGTCTTATTTTAGAATTAATAACAAAAGAAGATGTTGATATAAAAGTTAAGGTAGTTCCAGGTGTAACTGCAAGTATAGGAGCTGCAGCAGTTCTAGGAGCACCAATAATGCACGATTTCTGTCATATAAGTTTAAGTGACTTAATGACTCCATGGGAAGTTATAGAAAAAAGACTTAGATTAGCAGCAGAAGCAGACTTTGTTATTTGTTTATACAACCCAAGAAGTAAAGGAAGAAGTGAACATTTAGCAAATGCTTTTAAAATCATGGGAGAATTCAAAGGTGGCACTACACCTGTTGGAATAGTTAAAGATGTAGGTAGAGAAAATGAAGAAAAATTCATTTGTACATTTGATACTATGGACTTCGAAAGAGTTGATATGACTACGATGGTTATCATCGGGAATAAAGCCACTTATATTCACGATGATTTAATGATAACACCAAGGGGCTATACAGTATGATTTTAGTTTTGGGAGGTACTTCAGATAGTATAGGAATATGCAATCTGTTAAATACTCACAACTTAGATTACACAGTATCTGTAACTACAGCTTATGGAGAAGAATTAGCCAAGAAGTGTACAGACAATGTACTTTTAAAAAAGTTAACTATAGATGATATGGTGTCTTTCATAAAAGAAAATAAAGTTACAAAGATTATAGATTCTACACATCCATATGCAATAGAAGTTTCTAGTAATGCTATTAAAGTAAGTGAAATTTGTAGTATTGATTATATTAGATTTGAAAGAGAATCTTTAATAAATCAAATACACTATGATAACAAATATATAGTGGAAGATATAGATGAAGCTTGTGAAATAGCAAATGACCTGGGAAATAATATTTTCATTGGAACAGGAAGCAAAAACTTAGGATTGTATGTAGATAAAATTAAAAATAAAAACTTAATTCCTAGAGTGTTACCAACTAGTGAAGTATTAATAAGTTGTGAAAAACTAGGATTTAATGCAGACAATATTATAGCTATGAAAGGGCCATTTAGTATAGAAATTAATGAAGCTACTTATAAACAATATAATATTGATTTAGTAATAACTAAAGAAAGTGGAACTGCAGGAGGATTTTTAGAAAAGGTAAATGCTTGTAAAAACTTAAATATTCCAGTAGTTATAATCAAAAGACAAAGCATGAATTATCCTAATGTTGTTGAACATATGGATAAATTAATACATGTGATATAAGAGTATATGTTATAAATGTATACTTCAAATATGGAGGGGAAGACATTATGAAGAAAGCAATACTAGTAGTAAGCTTTGGTACTAGTTATGAGGAAACTAGACAAAAAACCATAGAAGCTTGTGAGAATAAAATAAAAGAAAGTTTTGAAGGATATGATTTTTATAGAGCCTTCACTTCAGGGATGATAATTAATAAACTTAAAAAAAGAGATAATTTATTTATTGATAATCCTAAGGAAGCTCTAGAAAAACTTTATAACCAAGGATATAAAGAAGTAGTAGTTCAATCACTTCATATTATATGCGGTGACGAATACAACAAATTAAAAGATATGATGGCACCTTATGAAGATAAGTTTGAAAGAATTTCTCTTGGTAGACCGCTATTAACTTATATAGATGATTATAGAGAAACTGTTGAAGCAGTTAAACAAGAATTAGATGAAATGGATATAGACGAAGCAGTAGTATTTATGGGGCATGGAACAGAGCATGAAAGTCATTCTGCTTATCCTGCAATAGAGTATATGTTTAGAGATTATGATATAAATGCTTATGTGGGAACAGTAGAAGGTTATCCAGAATTAGATCAAGTTATCAAGAAGTTAAAAGAAGCAAAAGTTAAAACAGTAGATTTAATGCCATTTATGCTTGTTGCAGGAGATCATGCAATAAACGATATGGCCAGTGATGAAGAAGATTCATGGAAGACTATCCTAGAAAATGAAGGATTTATAGTGAAAACTCATTTAAAAGGATTAGGAGAAAATCCATTTATACAGAATAAATTTAAAAATCATGCATTAGATTGTATGAAACAATTAGCAGAAGTTAGTATTTAATATTTGGGGGAGAAATACATGGCAAAATTTTATGGAATAGGAACAGGCCCAGGAGACAGCTCTTTATTAACAATAAAAGCTGTTAATAGACTTAAAAATATAGATATTTTATATACTCCAGAAGCAAAAAAAGGTGGAGAAAGTTTAGCTTTATCAATAGTTAGTGAATATGTACCAGATTCTGTAGAAATAAAATCTAGACATTTCCCAATGAGTATTGATGGAGAAGAAAAAATTCAAGCTTGGGATGAAGTAGCTAGAGAAATAGTAGATGATGTGAAAAATAATAAAGACGTTGGTTTTATAACTTTAGGTGACCCTATGATTTATAGTACATATGTATATGTAATGGAGAGAATCATGGATGAGATAGAAGTTGAAACTATACCAGGAATTTCATCATTTTCAAATATAGCATCAAATCAAAACTTCCCATTAGTAATGGATACAGATCCACTTGTAGTAATTCCATGTACTATGGAAGAAGAAAAAATTGATGAAGCTCTAGAAAAACATGATTGTTTAGTATTAATGAAAGTATATAAAAGAATTAATTTAATCTTAGATAAATTAAAAAAACATGATTTAATAGATTATGCTATATTGGTAAGTAATTCATCTCAAGAAAGAGAAGAAGTATTTACTAATTTAAGAGATGAGCATATAGATGAAAAGATATCTTATTTTTCAACTATATTAGTAAATAAAAATAATAAAAGAAGATAGCTATTATAATGATTGGAGAATTTTTATTCTTCTAAGAGAGGGAGACACATTATGAGAATAATAGTTGGAACAAGAGGTAGTAAACTTGCTCTTATTCAAACTAACTGGGTAGTGGAAGTATTAAAAAAATCTAATCCAGAAATTGAGTTTGAAGTTAAAGTAATAAAAACTAAGGGGGACTTAGTTACTCACTTACCTCTTCATAAAATAGGAGATAAGGGTTTATTTACAAAGGAAATAGAACAACAACTTTTAGATAAAGAAATAGATATGGCTATACATAGCATGAAAGATATGCCATCAAGCCTTCCAGAAGGATTAAAATTTGCAAATGTACCTAAAAGAGAAGATCCGAGAGATGTACTTGTTTTAAAAGATGGATACAAAACAATTGATGATTTACCATATGGAGCAAAAATAGGAACTGGAAGTAAGAGAAGAACTTATCAATTATTAAATAATAGACCAGATTTAGAAATAGTTCCTATAAGAGGAAATATTGATACTAGAATAAAAAAGATTGAAACTGAAAATTTAGATGGTATAGTTCTTGCAGCAGCTGGACTATTAAGAGCAGGATTAAAAGATAAAATAAGTTATTATTTACCTACTGATATTATGGTGCCAGCACCAGCACAAGGAGCACTTGCCATAGAAATAAGAGAAGATGATTCAGAAATAGCAGAAATAATATCTCACATAAAAGATGAAAAAACAGAGATACAAGTAGCCGCAGAAAGAGGATTTTTAGCAGGAGTTAACGGAAGTTGTCATATTCCAATGGGAGCTTATTGTGAGATTGTAGGTGATAAAATTCACTTAACAGGTCTTTATGGTGATGAAGATGGAAATAAGTTAGTTATAAAATCTATAGATGGAAAAATAGAAGATGCTAATCATATAGGATTTGACTTAGCTAAAGAGGTACTTAAAGAGTACAACTATCAATTGCAAATTTAAGGAGCTGGAATGTAATGAATGGAAAAGTATATTTAGTAGGAGCAGGACCAGGGGATTATAAATTAATTACATTAAAAGCTCTAGAATGTATAAAAAAAGCTGACGTAATAGTTTATGATAGATTAGCAAATATAAATTATTTAAAGGAAGCAAAAGAAGATTGTGAATTTATCAATGTAGGTAAAGCATCTAGTAATCACTTACTTCCACAAGATGATATTAATAGATTAATAGCAGATAAAGCATTGGAAGGAAAAATAGTTACTAGACTTAAAGGTGGAGACCCTTATGTATTTGGTAGAGGTGGAGAAGAAGCTGAAATTCTTAGAGATGAAAATATTGATTTTGAAGTAGTTCCTGGAATTACATCTCCTATAGGAGGACTTTGCTATGCAGGTATTCCTATAACTCATAGGGATCATGCGTCATCATTTCATATAATCACAGGACATCCTAGACATGATGGAAAAGAAACTCAAGAAATAAACTGGAATGCTTTAGCAAATGTTAAAGGCACACTAGTATTTTTAATGGGTATTTCAAATTTACAACATATAAGTGAAAACTTAATTAAAGAAGGCAAAGATAAAGATACTCCAGTGGCATTTGTTAGTTGGGCAACTAGATATAATCAAAGAGTAGTTACTGCAACATTAGAAAATGCTTATGAAATAGCTGTGAAAGAAGACGTAAAACCACCTACTTTAATAGTAGTTGGAAGTGTGGTTAATCTTAGAGAAAAACTAAACTTCTTTGAAGAAAAAGAATTGTTCGGACAAAATATATTAGTAACTAGATCTAGAAAACAAAGTAGTTCTTTAGTAGAAAAAATTATGGACTTAGGTGGAAATCCTATTGAAATTCCTACTATACAAATTGATAAAATTGAAAATAATACTGAATTAGAAAATGAGATAAATAATCTTAATACTTATTCTTACATAATATTTAGTAGTAAAAATGCAGTAGATGTATTCTTTGATAAGTTATATGATATGGGGTACGATTCTAGGGTTCTTTATAATATTAAAATATGTGCTATAGGTATAGAGACAGCTAGATGTATAAAAAGTAGAGGGATAAATCCAGATATAATACCAGAAAAATTTGTAGCAGAAAGCTTATATGAAGTGTTAAAAGATATTCTTAATAAAGAAGATAAAATTTTAATTCCAAGAGCTAAAAATGCTAGAGAATTTATAATAGAAAAGTTAAGTGAAAAATGTGAAGTTAAAGAAGTTATTACTTATGAATCAATAATAGATTTAAGTCATAAAGAAGAAGCTTTGAGAGTAATAGAGGATGGGGTAGTGGATTATATTACTTTTGCCAGCTCTTCAAGTGTTAAAAACTTTGTAGCTTTAATTGGAAAAGAAAATTTATACAAGCTAAATCAAACTAAGATTATTTCTATAGGACAAATAACATCTCAAACTATAGAAGATTTTGGTTTAGAAATATATAGACAATCTGAAGAAGCCACAATTAATAGTATGATAGAAGCAATATCAAATGATAAAAAAATATTAAATTTGGGGGAAATAACATGTTAAGAAGACCAAGAAGATTAAGAAGTAGTAAGGCTATAAGGAATTTAGTGAGAGAAACAAAACTTCAAGTGGAGGATTTAATTTATCCTTTATTTATAGTTGATGGAGAAAATATAAAAAGAGAAATATCATCTATGGAAGGTGTTTATCACTTTTCAGTAGATATGTTAGATGATGAAATAAAAGAATTAACAGAGTTAGGAGTAGAACACGTACTACTATTTGGTGTACCAGATGACCATAAAAAAGATGTATGCGCAAGTGAAGCTTTTAATCCAGAAGGTGGAGTACAAAGAGCAATAAGAAAAATAAAAGAAATAAATCCTGAAATGGATGTAATATGTGACGTATGTATGTGTGAATACACAAGTCATGGACATTGTGGAATATTAACTGAAACTGGGTATGTACATAATGATAAAACTTTAGATTATCTTGGAAAAATATCTTTAAGCTATGCTCAGGCAGGAGCAGATATGGTTGCACCATCAGATATGATGGATGGAAGAATAGGTTCAGTAAGAGAAGTTTTAGATGAAAATGGATTTGAAAATGTGGCTATAATGGCTTATAGTGCAAAATATGCATCATCATTCTATGGACCATTTAGAGAAGCAGCTAATTCAGCACCTCAATTTGGAGATAGAAAAACATATCAAATGGACCCAGCTAATACTAATGAAGCAGTAATAGAAGGACAGCTGGATGTTGAAGAAGGTGCTGATATAATAATGGTAAAACCAGCACTTTCTTATTTAGATGTAATTCAAAGATTTAAAGATAACTTTGATTTACCAATAGCAGCTTATAATGTAAGTGGAGAATACTCTATGTTAAAATTAGCTGTTAAAGAAGGTTTATTAAATGAAGATGCTATATACGAAGCAGTTATGTCTATAAAAAGAGCAGGAGCGACTATAATAATCACTTATTTTGCAAAAGACATTGCTAGAATGTTAAAAAATAAATAGAAATTGTAAGTGGTTAAGTATATTGGAAGGAAGATTATGAATAATAAAAAATTTGTTTTATCATACAGTGGTGGTAAAGACTGTATCTTAGCCATGTATAGAAAAATTAAAGAAGGAGCTACTCCAGTAGCTCTTCTAACTACTATAAAAAAATCAGAATCAGAGTCTTGGACTCATGGTTTAAGTTATGATTTATTAGAGGAAGTAAGTAAAAGCTTAGACTTACCTGTAATTTATGTAGAATGTAATGTAGAAGAATACGAAAGTAAGTTTGAAGAAAAACTGAGAATTGCTAAAGAAATGGGCGCATCTACTGTAGTTTATGGTGATATAGATATTGAAGACCATAAAAAATGGGGAGCAGATAGAGCTAAAAATGCAGACTTAGAATATGATTTTCCTTTATGGCAAGAAGATAGAGAAAAATTAGTTCATGAGTTTATAGATGCAGGATTTAAAGCTGTTATAAAGAAAGTCAATTTAAATTATATGAGTGAGTATTTCCTAGGTAAAGTATTAGATAAAGATTTAGTGGAAGAAATTAAAGCAACTGGATCTGATGCTTGTGGAGAAAATGGAGAATATCATACTTTTGTAATTGATGGTCCTATTTTTAATAAGGAAATAAATGTAGATATTGAAAAGATAAAAAGAGAAAAGAATTACGGATTTCAATTGATATAAATTTAAGTTTATTAAAAGGAGCTAAGCTCTATTCGAGATAGCTCCTATTTTGATTATTTTGAACCGTTATTACATTTTTTTCTATTATAGAAATATATATAGATGAAAATGGCAGTTAAAATGTTTACTAGTATAAGAATTTTTAAACCTTCCATATAATTATAATCAGTATAATTATATGATGAGATGAAAGAAATTGTTGAACACAGTAAAATAATAAAAGGTAAAATCAAGCCAGGGATTTTACTTTTTTTCTTTGATAAAAATATTTGTAGAAAAACTATGATAATAATTGAAATTATTAATATAATACTATTCATAATTATCACCATTAGGAAAAGAATCTCTTACTAAGCTGCTTGTTATCGCTAATATTGATAAAACTATTCCTTTTTTTAATATTTTTAGAAACATAAAAATTTCCCCCTTGAAATTTGTATTATTTATAGATTTTCATTTGAAACTTATCAATAATTATGATTATATTTAATTAAATAGTTATATTTATTTTGAAGAAAATATAAAGGTATGTATATAAGGTTACTTTGTTGAGACATATAGTCTACCGGTAAACCACTTTCCTATAGCTATAATTTTATATGTGCCAGGATTAATATCTATATCTATTGACCCATCCTCTAACTTCTCAAATAAAATTACATCATCATTATTGTTCAATATCATAACTTTTAGATTTCCAGTTTTTACTGAGGTATTTAAATTTATATTATTAGTAGTAGTTATTTCACAAAGAGTTATAGTACCAGAAAGCAAAATAAAGTTTTCATTTATTTTAGTATTGTTTATTTTTTCACTAGTATTATAAAGAAAATAGTTCGTATCTTTTTGTTCTTGTGAAATGACATTGGCACTTTGGTCATAAATCAAACTAGATGTATAGGATTTGTAGAATCCTTTTATTAAAAATATAGCTACTACTATTAAAATAATATAAC
>JAVXJA010000013.1:58014-60048 GCA_036648085.1 Terrisporobacter sp. | reverse complement strand
AAACTATAAAATTTGTAAAGTATTTATAAAAAATTATAGAGTTTATACGTCAGTTTGGTGAGTTAAGAAATACTCATGCTGGAAGTGAAGAGGTTCAAAGTTTAGTTGAGAAATGGCAAAATAGTATTACTGATAATTTCTACAATTGTACAAAAGAAATTTTATCTTGTTTAGGTCAAATGTATATTGGAGATGAAAAGTTCACAGAAAATATTGATAAGAATGGAGAAGGAACAGCAAAATTTATGTCAAAGGCAATTGAGATTTACTGTTTGAAATAATATTTCATATGTTATGGATAGATTTATTTTTTATAAGTCTATCCATATTTTATATTTAACATATATTTATGAATTTTAAAAAAATTTCTATGTATATTTAAGTTGACAAAAGTAGGGATTCAGCATAAGAAGCTTTGATAAAATATTTGAAAATTTTACAGATGAAGAAGTGAAAGAAACAAAAGAAAATTTAATTAAATTAAGAAATAAATTAAAAGGAGAAATTAAATAATGAATAGTACATTAATTTTTGCAATAGTAACTATAACCTTAGCACTAGTATTTTATACAATAGGTGTGTTTGGAGAAAGGAGAGCAAAAAGCCTTAATAAAAATCATGTTATTATATTTTGGCTAGGTTTAATATGTGATACAACAGGAACTTTAACTATGGGTCATATAGCTAAGGCTGGTATGGGAACAATGAGTGTATCGGGACAAATGTTACATGGAGTTACAGGGGTTTTAGCAATTGTGCTTATGTTATTCCATGCAATTTGGGCAACTTGGGTTTTATATAAAAATGATGAAAAGAAAAAAGTAGCTTTCCATAAGTTTAGTATAGTGGTTTGGGTCATATGGTTAATTCCTTATTTTATAGGAATGATGTTAGGTATGGGAGCTTAAATATAAATATAGATAAAAGAAGGCGAGTAGGTTTTAATCCTCCTCGCCTTCATTGTTGCATTCAATACTATTATAATAATTTTCAATTATATCCATACATTTATTTATAACTTCAAAGTCACCTTTGAATTCTATTAACATCATATCTTGAGCTTCTAATAAAGTTGGTGATACATATAAGATTAAAGTTATTTTAGCAGAAGTTTTTTTATCAAAGCTTCTAGACATAAATATATCTATTATATCATCAGTATTAAAATTCATAGAGCTAGAATCCTCATTTAATATTTTTGTATTATTCATAAAAAAGTACCCCCTTGAATTTGTTATTTGTTTAGAGTATAGACAATGACAAAAAATATATACAGAAATAAATATTATATATTTTCAAATAGTAGTTATATTTGAAGCTATAATATTTATAGGACAAAAGAAAGCTTAAAAAGTCGGGATAGACATCTTTAAGGATGATAATATTAGGTTAACGAATTGAAATGGAGGTAAAATCATGGAATGGATTGAAAGTATAGGAAGAGCAATTTCTTATATTGAAGAAAATATTACCGAAGATTTATCAATTGAAGAAATCGCAAAAAAAGTGAACACATCTTCTTTTTATTTTCAAAAAGGTTTTGGAATGTTATGTGGTTACTCATTAACTGAGTATATTAAAAGACGAAGACTTTCACTTGCAGGCAGCGAAATTTTGTCTACTAATGAAAAAATAATAGATATTGCAATGAAGTATGGGTATGACTCGCCAGATAGTTTTACCAAAGCCTTTACAAGATTTCATGGTGTTACGCCAACTAATGTTCGTAAAGATGGAGCAACGGTTAAGTCATTTATTGCTCTTAGAATAAAATTTTCATTGGAAGGTGGATATATTATGAATTATAAGATTGTTGAGAAAGAAGAATAATAGATGTATAAAATTAAATATTTGAAAATTCTATTTATCCTTATTTCTTATCTAATATTTCAATGGGAAACGTTGCAAAACCAAATAGTATTAATAAAGTCCATAGGTTATAATTTAACTATAGAAACTTATTTAGTATTAATATTTTTAGGGGTGGGGACATGAATGATGAGATATTAAAGGGACAACTAAGTAGCCAAAAAA
>JAVXJA010000013.1:14257-57914 GCA_036648085.1 Terrisporobacter sp. | reverse complement strand
AGGGGTGGGGACATGAATGATGAGATATTAAAGGGACAACTAAGTAGCCAAAAAAAAAGTATTCACTTACTTGCTCTGATGATATGATATGGGAATTTAAACATGATAAATATCATACCGTTAAGTATTTTTCACACAAATTTGCTCAAAAACAATCTGAATTAGCATTATTATTTTATATAAATAGATTGTGTTATGCGAAAATAAAATATTTTGATAAGAATATAGATAAATATGAACCATACAAGTATGTGTTTTTAATGCATAAGCCTAGTAGAAGTATGATTGATATTAGAAAACTAAAGGATATAAAAAACATAAATGAATTTAAAGAATTTTGCTCTGTCTTAGAGAGTTTAGAAGGTCAATTAAATTAAATAGAAAATGTATTTTTAAAAATAAAGTTAATCCGTAACCAAGGTTACGGATTTCTTTTGTTTACTAACATATAATGTGCATATAAGATAAACATTAAAAATATTGGAGGAATGTCTATGGAAAATAAAATGTTTTGTTACCAATGTCAAGAAACAGCAGGATGTACTGGATGTACTAAGTTTGGAGTATGTGGCAAATCACCAGATTTAGCAAAAGTACAAGACTTATTAATATATACAACAAAAGGATTATCAGAAGTTACAACAAGACTTAGAGCAGAAGGACAAGAAATAAAAAGCGAAGTTAATCATTTAGTAACCATAAACTTATTTACTACTATAACTAATGCAAACTTTGATGATGATGTATTCTATGATAGAGTAAAATCTACTTTAAATATGAAAGAAGAATTATTATCAAAATTAAATAATGCAGAAAACTTAAGTGAAGCTGCATTATGGACTGCTTCTACTAAAGAAGAAATGGATTCAAAAGCACCAATTGTTGGAGTTTTAGCTACTGAAAATGAAGATGTAAGAAGTTTAAGAGAGTTAATAATCTACGGAATCAAAGGTTTATCAGCATATATGAAGCATGCTAATGCTTTAGGATATGATCAAGAAGATATTAATGCATTTATGCAAGCTACTTTAGCAAAAACTTTAGACAATACTTTAACTGTGGATGAATTAGTTGTTTTAACTTTAGAAACAGGTAAAGTAGGGGTATATGGTATGGCATTATTAGATGGTGCAAATACAGGAACTTACGGACATCCAGAAGTTACTAAAGTTAATATAGGTGTTAGAAATAACCCAGGAATATTAGTGTCAGGACATGATTTAAAAGACTTAGAATTATTATTACAACAAACAGAAGGAACTGGAATAGACGTTTACACTCACTCTGAAATGTTACCAGCTCATTACTATCCAGCATTTAAAAAATATACTCATTTTGCAGGAAACTACGGAAATGCTTGGTGGAAACAAAAAGAAGAGTTTGAAAGTTTCAATGGACCAATATTAATGACTACAAACTGTATAGTGCCACCAAAAGATAGCTATAAAGATAGAATATTTACTACTGGTGCTGCTGGATTCGTAGGAATCAAACACATAAAAGGTGAAAGTGAAGATAATAAAGACTTCTCAGAAATAATAGAACTAGCAAAAAGATGTCAAGTTCCAACTGAAATAGAAACTGGAGAAATAATCGGTGGATTTGCTCACAATCAAGTATTTGCATTAGCTGATAAAGTTGTAGATGCTGTTAAGAGTGGTGCAATTAAGAAATTCTTCGTTATGGCAGGATGTGATGGAAGAGCTAAATCAAGAAATTACTACACTGATTTTGCAGCAGCTTTACCAAAAGATACAGTAATACTTACTGCTGGTTGTGCAAAATATAAATACAATAAATTAGAACTTGGAGATATAGGTGGAATACCTAGAGTCTTAGATGCGGGTCAATGTAATGATTCTTACTCATTAGCATTAATAGCTTTAAAATTAAAAGAAGTATTTGAACTTGAAGATATAAATGAATTACCAATAGCTTATAACATAGCTTGGTATGAGCAAAAAGCTGTAATAGTTTTATTATCACTATTATACTTAGGAGTAAAAAACATACACCTAGGACCAACACTTCCAGCTTTCTTATCACCAAATGTGGCTAAAGTTTTAGTTGAAAACTTTGGTATAGGTGGAATAACTAATGTGGAAGATGATATGAAAATGTTCATGGAACAATAGACTGAATTTAATGTAATTATAAAAGTACCTCTTGTAATTAAAGCATAAGAGGTACTTTTTAGATTAAATTTATATTTTATATAAATTTAGTAATGTTGTTGAAAGTACTATATAAAATCTATACTATTATATTACAATAAAATATTTAAGGGGAGCTTATTGCTGAGATTGAATTATTTAATTCTAAACCCGTGGAACCTGTTAGGATAATGCCGGCGTAGGGAGAATATACTTATATAATTAAGTGTTTTAAATTTTACTATATTAAATTTTTAAACATTATTTATTTTGCTTAAAGGTCGTACATTTTGTACGACTTTTTATATTATAAAAGTCTTTTTAGTTATGAAATTATTTCCTAATTATAAAGGCTTTTTTTGTTATAAAAAATTCTAACTTGAAAATGAAAGGGGATATAAAATGAATTACACAACACAAATGGATGCAGCAAGAAAAGGGATAATAACGGAAGAATTGAAAACAGTAGCTCAATATGAAAATATGGATGTGGAGGAATTATTAGATTTAGTTAAGAAAGGACAAGTAGTAATACCAGCAAATAAAAATCATAAGAGTTTGAAGCCTTATGGGATTGGTAAAAAATTAAAAACTAAAATAAATGTTAATTTGGGAACTTCTAAAGATTGTCTTGATACAGATATAGAAATGGAAAAAGTGATGAATGCTGTGAATCTAGGTGCAGAAGCTATAATGGATTTAAGTTCTTTTGGTGATACTCATACATTTAGAAAAAAATTAATTGATGAATGTCCTGCAATGATTGGAACAGTTCCTATATATGATGCTGTAGTTTACTATAATAAACCATTAAAGAAGATAACAGCTAAAGAATGGTTAGATATAGTAAAAATGCATGCAGAAGATGGGGTAGATTTTTTAACACTTCATTGTGGAGTTAATAAGCATACGATAGAAAGATTTAAAAAATCTAATAGACTTACTAATATAGTATCTAGGGGTGGTTCTATAATATTTGCTTGGATGGAGTTAACAGGAAATGAAAATCCGTTCTATGAGTTCTATGATGAAATATTAGAGATATGTGTAGAACATGATGTAACTATAAGTTTAGGCGATGCTTGTAGACCAGGAAGTATAGCAGACGCAGGGGATGTGTCTCAAATTGAGGAGCTAGTTACGTTAGGTGAATTGACTGGTCGTGCTTGGGAAAAAAATGTTCAAGTTATGATAGAAGGCCCAGGACATATGCCATTAAATCAAATAAAAGCAAATATGGAAATAGAGGAGACTGTTTGTAAAGGAGCACCTTTTTATGTATTAGGACCGCTAGTTACAGATGTAGCGCCAGGATATGATCATATTACAGCAGCTATAGGTGGGGCTATTGCAGCTACTTATGGGGCAGCATTTTTATGCTATGTGACTCCTGCAGAACATTTAAGACTACCAACTGTAGAGGATGTTAAAGAGGGTATAATAGCATCTAAAATAGCAGCTCATGCAGCTGATATTGCTAAAGGAGTTAAAGGAGCTACTGACTGGGATAATGAAATGAGTAAGGCTAGAAGAGATTTAGATTGGGAAAAAATGTTTGATTTAGCAATAGATAGTGAAAAAGCGAGACGATATAGAGAAGAATCTAAACCTGAAAATGAAGACACTTGCAGTATGTGTGGAAAAATGTGTGCTGTTAGAAATGTAAATAAGATATTAAAGGGTGAAGATGTAGATATAATGGATTAATGAATAAAAAATTCGCGACCCTCATGTCGCCAACGACCTACAAACCAGGTCCGTTGCTCCATTAAGCAGTTGGATATTATAATTTATCCATAGAACAGATAAATTATAATATCCTAGGAATTAAAAAAGTCTTAGAGAAAATATGATAAATATATTGCTCTAAGGCTTTTATTTATTGTATTAATATACTTTCTATTTCTTCTAAATCTAAAATTTTAATATGAGTTCTAGAATAATCAATAAGTCCTATATCTTTCATATTAATTAATTCACGAGATAGTGAAGGTCTAGTAAT
Source organism: Terrisporobacter sp. (assembly GCA_036648085.1). Lineage (GTDB taxonomy): Bacteria > Bacillota > Clostridia > Peptostreptococcales > Peptostreptococcaceae > Terrisporobacter. The sequence goes on along the minus strand of JAVXJA010000013.1, from coordinate 53,759 downwards.
ACCGAGGGATTCAGCAATCTTTTCCTTAGTCATCTTAAGTTTAATATTTTCACCTTTTTGAAGTTTATATTCATTTATTAAGAAGTTACAGATTTTCTGTCTGATGCTATTAAAAGTTAAATTAGTAATAGATTTATTTAGTACAAAGATTTTATTACTTAAATCATTTAAAAACAGTTCTAAAAAATCCTGATGAGAAGTACAGAATTTAATAAAATTGCTTCTACTAATGAACATTATTTTAGATGGATTTGATGATATTACAGTTGCAGGGTATAAATTAACATCAGAAAAAAGTATAACCTCTCCAAAAATATGTCCTTTTCCAAAGGATGAAACATGTATTACTTTAGTTCCTAACATTCTCTTAATATCTATAGTGCCTTCTAATATTAAGCCTACAGAAGTACAAGTATCCCCTTCAAGAGCCACAATATCATTTTTAGAATAATTTTTTATTATGTAATTTGTATCATTAAAAAGAGCTAAAATCTCTTTTTCGCTTTTATTTTTAAACATTTTATCTCCTTAGAAATTTAAGATACTATTGATTTTATCATATAAAGATAAAATTTATACATAAATCTGTAACATATGTTACGGATTAAAGAGGAAAATTAATGTATTATAAATTTACAGAAGATAGATAATAAAAATAAAAGTTGATAATGAAGGAGAAGTAGGATGAGCTTATTTTTAGGAAAAATACACTATTGGTTATTTAATAAAATTTTATGGTTTGAAAAATTAGAAGATCAAATAATAACTTTAGCTAAAGAAGAAGGTTTTAATATAGAAGATTTAAGAAAAGACATTGAAGGAAAATATGGTGGAAAATTACCGAATAAACCTTTAGAAGAGTTAATAGATACGGATAATATTCATGGATGGTTACAGAGTCAGATTCATAGTGCTGAGAGAAGAATGGCAGCTTGGACCAAGTTATTAATAGATGCTGATGAAAAAAATTATGATAAATTAGAAAAAATCTATGTAAATCAAGGTATAATTGCAGCCAAAGAAATAAATGCTGAAGATGAAGTACCTGAAACACCAGAAAAAATATTTAATTGCATAAATGATTATATATTAGATGGAATGCCTTGTGATAGGGTAAATGAAGTCGTTGTAAAAGATGAAAATATAATAGAATGGAAACAAAGAATTTGTGTTCATATAGATATATGGGAAGAAGTTGGTTGTAAAGTAGAATATTTCTACGACTTAAGGAACACATGGATAAAATCATTTGTAACTGAATTAAATAACAATTATGAATATATTATAAAGGATACGGGTACTAAGATAATAAAAAGGAGGTAACATTATGAGTGGAATAGATTTATTGATAGAAGAACATAAATATGTGAAACGTATGCTTGTAGTTATGAGAAAAGCATGTTTAAGATTAGTAGATAATAAAGAAATAAATTATGATGATTTCAATAGCATGATTAGTTTTGTTAGAAATTTTGCTGATGGACATCATCACAATAAAGAAGAAATATTATTATTCAATAAAATGGTTGATAATCTAGGGGAAACAGGCAAAAATGTAATTACTCATGGAATGCTTGTAGAACATGATTTAGGAAGATCATATATGAGAAATCTAGAAGAAGCATTAAATAAATTTAAAAATGGCGAAGAAGAAGCAAAACTAGATATAATAGCAAATGCAGTTTCTTACGCTACTTTATTAGAAAATCACATTCATAAAGAAGATAATGTAATATTTACTTACGCTAAAAGAGCATTAAGTGAAGATTTATTAAAATCAGTAGACGATGAATGTTTAGATTATGAAGAAAAAAATTCTAGCACTAGAGAAGAAAATATTGGTATACTAAATACCTTAGAAGACAAGTATATAAAATAGTAGATTATATAAAAGGAGATATTAAAATGATAACTAAAGATAATACAATAGGTGAAGTAATACAAATAAATCCAGCTTCAGCTGAAGTACTTATGAGATTTGGAATGGGATGCATAGGATGCCCATCAGCTCAAGTTGAAACTTTAGAGCAAGCTTCAGAAGTTCATGGGATTAAATTAGAAGAATTATTAGACGCATTAAATAAATAATAATAGATGAGAAAGACTCTTAGGAAAATAAAACCTAAGAGTCTTTTTAAATCCCTAGGATATTATAATTTATCTGTTCTGTAGATAAGTTATAATATCCAACTGCTTAATGGAGCAACGGACCTGGTTTGTAGGTCGTTGGCGACATGAGCGAAGCGAATTTTTAATTTTTAAATAATTAAAATATAATCATTTGAGATAAAATTTTTTAATGATATACTAAAACATAATAATGATATATAATTGAAAAAATATAAAAAGTTAAAAGAACGGAATTTATAGAATAGGGAGAATTTATGGAGAAAATATTGATAATATCTTTTGGGAGACATACTGGATTTAGTATAAAAAACCAGTTGGAATATGTATTTGATAAACAAGTTATTATAGAATGTTTAAACTTAGAAAATGTATTAGATAGAAAAATGGATTGTGATTTATTAATTTTCTCAAGTGAAGAAGTTAAAAATAATTGTAATACGGAAGTTTATAATGATTCAAAATATTTAGTATTACGAAGAGTTATAAGACATGAATATATAGATGAAATTTTAAGAGTACCAAGGGGGAAAGAGGTTCTTATTGTAAATGATACAGAATCAAGTTGCAAAGAAGCAATTGGTCAGTTAAATATTCAGGGGTTGGATCATATTAAATATTTCCCTTACTACCCTGGTATTGAATCTTATAAAGATTTAGATGTTGCTATTACACCGGGGGAGTCACATTTAATTCCAGAAGGAATAAAAACGGTTATTGATATAAAGTCTAGGCATATGGATATTACTAGCTTAATTGAAGTATTAATGAAGTTAAATTCTATGGATAAGTATGGAAGTAAAGTTTCTTCTTATTTTTATAGAGATATGATAAGTATTTCTAAAAAATATATAGATAGGTCTCAAGAAACTACTAAACTTAAGGATTTAGTAACTAATTTACTAGATAATCAAAAAAATGGAATTATTTATACTAATGTTGAAAATCAAGTTGTAGTATTAAATGAAGAAGCATTAAAGCTATTAAATATAAAAAGGAAAGATATTTTATCAAAGAATATTTATGATATTTTCCAAGGTCTTAAGGAAGATATTGTTAACATAGATAATCGTGAAATTTTAGTTTCAAAGGAAAGAGTAAAAAAGAATAACATATATACGGGTAATATGATTATTCTTAACGAAGTAAAGCATATTCATCAGATTGACGACGAATTAAGAAAAAAGGAAAGACTAAAGGAAAATAAAGCTAAGTATACATTTGAAGACATGATTGGAAATTGTAATTCTTTAATGAAAAACGTGAAATTAGCTAAAAAGGTAGCTAAGACAAATTCTACAGTTTTAATTCAAGGTGAAACAGGAACAGGAAAAGAAGTATTAGCCCAAGCTATACACAATGAATCAGAAAGACGAGATTACCCATTTATAGCCATGAACTTTGCAGCTATTCCTGAAAATTTAATAGAAAGTGAATTGTTTGGCTATGAAGATGGAGCTTTTACAGGGGCTAAAAAAGGTGGCAAGGTAGGGTTATTTAAAAAAGCCCATAAAGGTACTATATTTCTAGATGAGATAGGAGATGCGTCTTTGTATTTACAATCTAGATTACTTAGGGTACTTCAAGAAAGGGAAATAACACCTATTGGAAGTACAGAAACTATACCAATAGATATTAGAGTTATAGCTGCCACTAATAAAGAATTGTTAGACGAAGTAAAATTAAAGAATTTTAGGCAAGATTTATATTATAGACTAAATGTAATGCCAATGTACTCTATTCCTCTTAGAGAAAGAAAAGAGGATATTAGACTATTATTAAAATATTATTTATTTAAAATAACTCAAAATGATAATTTAGATGAATTTTTTACTGAGGATACTATTATATTACTTGAAAACTACAATTGGCCAGGTAATGTAAGAGAACTAGTAAATGTAGTTGAGTATGTGGCAACTATAAAAGAACATGATGTAAGAATTGATATATATGACCTGCCGAAATATATTATTGAAAAAAATAAAGATTCACAAACCTCGTTATTAGAAAATAGTAAATACAAAGAATCTTTAAAAGAAGAAGAAATATGGGTACTAAAAAAGATTTATAAGTATGAAGGAATAGGAAGACGAACTTTATCTTTTATGTCTAGAGAAGATGGTTTTGATATTGGAGAAGGAAAAGTTAGAACAATAATGACAAAGTTAAAAGACCATAAATATATAGAAATTAATAGGGGATTAAAAGGGACTAAGATTCTAGAAAAAGGGTTAATTATAATTAAAAAGGGATAGAATGGGATGATTTTGCGCTTAATTATCCCATTCTATTTTTTATAAGGTTTTATGGTGGATTTATAAATGAAGTGAGAATCTGAACAGTAGTTTAAAAAATAATTTAAATATAGATACATACCTTATGTTTTAAAGTAAAAAAAAGTATTTGCGAATTACGGAAATTGGCATGAATATTGCTTGTTAATATATCGTAGAGGTTTTTTATTAAAGTTATAGATTTAGTTTCTTATTTATGAGATACATTGGGAAAGTAAGTGGATATTTTTAAATTATTATGGAGGAAACAATTATGAAAGAATTACAAAAGAAGAAACCGAGTTTAGGGCAAGCTTTAGCGCCAATAGTATTTATGGTGTTGGCTTTAGCCATAGGATATGGAGTATTAAAAATAAAAGCAGAGCCTATAATGATAGCTTCAGCATTCATTGCAGGTATAATTGCTATTAAATTAGGTTACACATGGGATGAAATGCAAAAAGCAATAATTGATAAAATAGCAAGTGCACTTCCAGCTACATTGATTTTATGGAGTGTAGGACTATTAATAGGAGCATTAATGTTTTCAGGTGCAGTTCCAATGATAATTTATTATGGTGTTCAAATGATAAATCCTAAGTTTATTTTAGTAACAGCATTTTTTGCATCAGCATTACTAGCTATTGTAACTGGAACATCATGGGGATCAGCAGGAACAATAGGCGTTGCTATGATGGGTATAGCAGGTGGACTTGGAGTATCTTTACCAGCTACGGCAGGTGCAGTAGTTTCGGGTGCGTTCTTTGGAGATAAATTATCTCCTCTTTCAGATACTACGAACTTAGCGCCAATGGCAGCTGGATGTGATATATATGACCATATAAAACATATGCTATATACGACAGTGCCAGCTGCATTAGTAGCAATAGTGGTATATTTAATTGTTGGATTTAGTGCATCAGGTGAATTAGTTACTCCTGAGTCGGTTCAAATAATGATGAATCAATTAGATACAATGTTTAATTTCAATATTGTATTAGTTTTACCATTAGTATTAATAATTTTAGGTTCAGTAAGAAAATGGCCAACAATACCTACAATGTTAGGAACTAGTTTGCTTACTGTAGTTTTAGGTACAGTTATTCAAGGATTTAATATAGTTGATGGATTTACTGCTTTAATTTCTGGATTTGATATAACAATGACAGGGTTTACAGGAGCTCCTACTGAAGAAGTAATAAAGCTTATAAATAGAGGTGGTGTTGCTTCTGTGACAAGTACTACAGTACTGATTTTCTGTGCTATGGGATTTGCTGGTATAGTAAGTGTTTCTGGAATGTTAGATGTAGTTCTAGACTTATTAATGTCAAAAGTGAAATCAACTTCAGGAATAATAATATCAACAATAATTTCTTGCTTTACAGTTGCTTTTGTTACAGGAAGTTCATATTTATCAATATTAGTACCAGGAGAATTATTTAAAGATGTTTACCCTAAGAAAAACTTACATCCTAAAAACTTATCTAGAACATTAGAGGATTCAGGAACAGTTATAGTGCCATTAATACCATGGTCAGCAGCAGGAGCTTATATGTCAGCTACATTAGGTGTACCTACTTTAGAATATTTACCATGGGCAATATTAAACTATACGGGAATAATATTCGCTGTAATATTTGCTATTACAGGATTTGGTATAGCTAAGATAGATAAATATGAACCAGAAAATATAAAAGAAGAAGAAGCTATTTAATTGGGGGAGCGAAAATCATTATGATATTAATAAAAAATATAGAGGTATATGCACCACAATATAAAGGCAAAAAAGATGTTTTTATTAGTGGTGGTAAAATATCTTTAATTGAAGAAAATATAAATTTTAAAAATGAAAAAGTAAAAATAATAGATGGTAGTGGAAAAAAGCTAACTCCAGGATTTATAGATCAACACGTTCATATAACTGGTGGAGGTGGAGAAGGAAGTTTCAAGACAAGAGCACCAGAGATAACTTTAAGTAAGCTTACTAAGGGTGGGATAACTACTGTAGTGGGGCTATTAGGTACTGATGGAACTACAAGAAGTATAGAAAATTTAGTATCAAAGGCAAAGGCATTAAAAGAAGAGGGGATTACAGTTTTCGCTCATACAGGTTCTTATGAATATCCTACAGTTACTATGACTGGATCTATAAAAAGAGATATTACGTTTATAGATGAAATTATAGGTGTAAAGCTAGCTTTATCAGACCATAGGGCTCCAAATGTTAGTAATATAGAACTTCAAAGAGTAGCTTCTGATGCAAGAGTAGCAGGAATGTTAAGTGGAAAAGCTGGTATAGTAGTACTTCACATGGGAGATGGAAAAAGAGGTTTACAGCCAGTAAATGAAATTTTAGAAGAAACTGAAATTCCAATGAAAACTATAAGACCAACCCATGTAAATAGAAGAGAAGAACTTCTATTAGAAGCTTTTGATTATGCTAAAAGAGGAGGCAAAATTGATTTAACTTGTGGGATAAAAGAAGATTTAACTCCAGGAAACTGTATAAAAAGAGCTTTAAAAGATCATGTACCAAGTGAAAATATTACTATAAGTTCTGATGGATATGGAAGTTGGTCTAAATATGATGATGCTGGAAACTTAATAAAGATGGGTGTTTCTAGTGTGTCTAATCTACATGATGAATTTAAGGTTATGGTTAGTGAGTTGAATTTTAGTATAGAAGAAGCTTTAACTTATATTACTTCTAATGTGGCTAAGGGGTTAGAAGTTTATCCAAGGAAGGGATGTCTAAGTGAAGGTTCTGATGGTGATTTATTATTATTAGATGAGAACTTAGATATTGATGCAGTAATTGCTAATGGAAAAGTTATGATTGAAAATAAGGAAGTATTAGTTTATGGTTCTTATGAACATATATAAAATCTAAATTGTATAAACGGGTGGGCACTAAAAATAGTGCTCACCCTTTTTATAGTGATATTTAGGTTTATATTTGATATTTCGCTACTATATTTAGAGTAATTATGATAGAAGTAATTTTTAATAAAATTATTTTAGAAAAGTCATTGACTCTTGTGTTGCACAAAGGTATAGAATTTTAAATAGAAAAAGGAAATTGTTTTCTGAAAAAATAAGAATAATTAAAGGGGGAATTTATTATGAAAAACGATAACGTAAGAAAAAATATGTCAGTGTTTGGGGAAGTTATACAACCATATGAAATACCAGACTTCCTTAGATTAATTAATTTAGCAAAAACAGCTTTTAGTCAAGAATTGAATAGTATAGAGATAATGCCTGGTGGGCTTACAAATAAAAACTTTAAAGTTGTTACTGAAGATAATACACCAATAGCTGTGAGAGTAGCTGGAGTAGGAACAGCAGGTTATATAAATCGTCCAGCAGAAAAGCACAATGCTTCTTTAATGTCTTGTATGGGTGTTGCACCAGAAATATACTACTATGACTCTAAAACAGGTTCACAACTTTGTGAATTCATAGAAGCGGATACTATGCATCCAGAAGATTTTATAAATAATCCAGAGGTAGTTATAAAATCAGCAGGAGTTATGAAAAAATATCATGATAGTGGAATGGAGTTTAAGAGTATATTTAATCCAATATCTAAAATGAAAGAATATCTATACATACTTAATGAAAATGGATTTGAAAAAAGATACAACGGATGGGATGAGATATCAGAAAAAATTGATAAGATTGAAATAGCATATACAAATAATCCACCCCAATTAGTACCATGTCATAATGATACTTTAGCAGAAAACTTTATGTATGATGGTGAAGTTATGCGTGTAATAGACTGGGAGTATGGTGGTATGAATGATAGATTCTACGATATGGCTTGTGTTTGTGTTGAAAACCCACTTCCGAAAGACAAAGAAGAACTTTACCTAAGAACATATTTCAATGGAGAGCCAACAGAAGAAGAGCGTGCAAGAGTGCTTACAAGTAAGTTTTTAGTTAATGCACACTGGTCTTTATGGTCTTTAGTTCAAATAACATATGGTAAGGATCATGATTTCTATTGGGAATATGGTAGAACTCGTGCAGCGGATTGTATAGAATTTATGAATGATTCTAATTTTGAACGTTATCTAGAAATAATAAATGAGCCTAACTCTGAGGCATGTGTAGAAGAACTTGCATAAATTATAAGAGCTTTTAAGGTTTTATTTTATAAAATCTTAAAAGTAAACTTATTTATATGAAATATACTAATAAAATAAGTGGGAAAATTTATAATAAGAAATTTACACTAAGGCATTTTTATTAAACATCAAATTTTCTTTGATAATCTCATAATAAAACGAAAGAATAAATTAAGCATATGAGTACATATTTTATTTAGAAAATAAGACGTAGTAAAGTTCTAGTTATAAATCTCAAATAACAAAGAGCTAAATATAAATATGATGAATATTTTAAAAATGCTCTATTAAATAGGGGGCATATTATATGGAATTATTAGGTAATTTGATATTATATATTATTATGGCATGCTGTGCAGTTGGAGGTTTGGCAAAAATATTTAAGGAAGATTCTGGCCTTGCACAGTCATTTGATGAAGGTTTACATACTATGGCAACAATGTTTATACCAATTGTAGGTCTTATGGTATCTGTTCCATATCTTAAGGTAGGAGTAGAAAAGATATTTGGAAAATTATTTGGCTTTTTTGGTGCAGACCCAGTAATAGCGGCAGCTATGATTATGCCACCAGATTGTGGATCATATGCACTAGGCATGGAAATTGGACAAACAAGTGAAATAATAATAATAGTATTAGCCGTTGGATTTATGTGTGCTTCTACGGTTGCTTTTAATATTCCAATTGGACTTTCTATTTTAGATAAAAAAGATTATAAGTACTTAGCTTTAGGAGCTATGTCGGGATTTTTAGCAATACCATTTGCAGTTTTTACATCATATATGGTTGCGTTTTTTACAAATCCCACAATACGTACGACACTATCTACGGTAGGAGATCCTAGCTATACATTAAATTTAAGTATGATTATGATTTTCCAAAATCTGATTCCAATTATCATAGTTTGTTTATTACTTGCACTAGGTCTAAAGTTTTTCCCAAATGGAATGATAAAAGGGTTTATGTATTTTGGAAAAGGTCTTACTGCTATATTAACGATAGTTGTAGTATCATCTATTATCCAACATTATACAGGTTTATTTTCTAAAGTATTTGGAGTATGGGGATTTGATCCAATGTTTGCAGATGAAAAAGAAATGTTTAGATCTATTGAGCTTTTAGGAAGTATTGCAATGATGCTTTGTGGAGCATTTCCAATGGTTTATCTTATACGTAAGTATTTCAAAGAACCTTTAGAAAAGCTTGGTTCATTAGCAGGTTTAGATAGCGCTGGTAGCGCAGGGATAGTTGCATGTATGGCAAACGGAATTGCTATTTTCAGTTTGGTTAAAGATATGAATCCAAAAAGTAAAGTAATATCTATGTCATTTTTAGTTTGTGCAGGATATTCTTTAGGAGATTTTATAGCTTTTAATGTTAATTTCCAACCTAACTTAGTAGTTGCAATTTTTGTGGGACAAATAGTAGGTGGATTAATAGGTATAATGTTTGCAAAGTTAATTGCAGTTCCATATGTTAGTAAGATGGAGGGTATGGATGAAGTAGCAATTGAATGTCAGTAGCAAATAAAATCTAGTATATAATAAACGGGAAAAAATGGGAGGTAATTATGATTAAATATAAAACAGTCAATTCTTTAAAATCACCTAGATTCTCAGGCATAAAAACATTTATGAGATTACAAAACGTAGTTACAACAGAAGATGTAGATTTTGCAGTAGTAGGTATACCATTTGATACATGTGCAACTTTTAGAGTAGGAGCTAGATTCGGTCCATCAGCAATAAGAGATATGTCAGTTCTTGCTTGTAAGCCATATAACCCTGTTCTTGAAGTTGGTATATTTGATTACTGTTCAGGAGTAGATTACGGTGACATAGGATCTGTACCTGGGTATGTAGAAGATTCATTTGATGTAATAGAAGAAGGAATGTCAAATCTTTTTGGAAATGGTGTAATACCAGTTGCTATGGGGGGAGATCATAGTGTAACATTACCAGAATTAAGAGCTTGCCATAAAACTCATGGACCAGTAGCTTTAATACATTTTGATTCTCATTATGATACTATACCAGAATATTTTGGTAAGCCTTATAGCCATGGAACACCTTTTTATCATGCAGCTAAAGAAGGTTTAGTTGATACATCCAAATCTATACAAGTAGGTATAAGAGAAGGTCTTTATGGTGAAGAAGATAATGAAAACTCAAAAGGTTTAGGATATGATGTTATAAAAGCTGTTGAGTGTCATAAAATGACTACGGAAGAAATAGTGAATAGAATAAAAGAACGTGTAGGAGACTCAAAAGCATTTCTTACATTTGATATTGATTTTATTGATCCAGCATATGCACCAGGAACTGGAACTCCTGTTTTAGGTGGATTCTCAACTGCTCAATCCTTAGAGATAATAAGAGGATTAAAAGAGCTAAATATAGTAGGATACGATCTTGTTGAAGTCGCTCCACAATATGATTCTGCTAATATTACTGCACTTGCAGCTTCGGGTATAATGTATGAGTTTATATCCCATATAGCATATAAGAAAAAACATAATATAAAGTATTAATATAAAAAATTATTAACTTTTCTAAAATCCTATAATGTATTGAAACCGATGTCTTAGAGAAATGTTTAAATAAAAACTCCATAGATTATTCTATGGAGTTTTTATTTAAAACATTTGATTTAATTGAATGTACTTTTACAAAAGGAGATGTTAGATTGAATAATTTTGAAATAAAAACAAAAATAAGATTTGGAGAAGGATCTCTAAAATCACTTCAAGATATAAAAAATAAAAAGGTACTAGTCATAACAGATCCATTTATGGTTAAGTCAAAAGCTATAGATAAAATATTAGTGAACTTAAATAATTCTACTTACGATGTGTTTAGTGATATAGCACCAGATCCACCAATAGAAACTATAGTATCAGGAATTGAAGTATTTAAAAAAGTTAATCCAGATGTGATTATAGCTTTAGGTGGAGGTTCAGCAATAGATGCAGCAAAAGCTATAAATGATTTTTCGAGACAAATTTTAAATGATAATAGAGTTGAATTTATAGCAATACCAACAACAAGTGGAACGGGGTCAGAAGTAACTTCATTTTCTGTAATAACAGATAAGCAAAAAGGTATAAAATATCCTTTAGTATCAAATAATTTAATTCCAGATGTAGCTATATTAGATCCGGAATTAGTAAAGACAGTGCCTGATTTTATAACAGCTGACACAGGTATGGATGTTTTAACACATGCAATAGAAGCCTATGTGTCCTCAGATGCAAATGACTTTTCAGACGCATTAGCTGAAAAATCTATAAAATTAGTTTTTGAATATTTAGTCAATGCATATAAAAATGGGAATGATTCAAAGGCCAGGGAAAAAATGCATAATGCATCTTGTTTAGCAGGAATTTCATTTAATCAAACATCTCTAGGGATTAATCATTCGATAGCTCATGCTTTAGGTGCAAAGTTTCACATACCTCATGGAAGAGCAAATGCAATATTATTACCATATGTAATAGAATACAATGCAGATATAAAAGGGTATACGAATAGAGATTATACACTAGCTTCAGAAAAGTATGCTGAAATATCAAAACTACTAGGGTTTAATTCAGCAACTGTAAGAGCTGGAGTTAAAAATTTAGTTAATGCAATAAAAAAGCTACAAAAAGAGCTAAATATGCCTGCTAGTTTGAAAGAATGCAATGTAAATTTAGACGAAACAGATAATATTAAGGATGAAATAGCATTCTTAGCAATAAATGATGGTTGCACTAAATCGAATCCTAAGGTATCTACGGAAAAAGACATAATAGAAATACTAAATAAAATTAAGTAAATGTAGTGAAAGTAGGTGGAGAAATTGAGTAAAGATGATAAACAGAGAATTATTCAAGAATATGTTCCAGGAAAACAAGTAACTCTTGCACATATAATAGCTAATCCTAATGAGGATATATATAAAAAATTAGGTTTAATTATGGATAAAAAGGATGCAATTGGAATACTCACTATAACACCTAGTGAAGCATCGATAATAGCAGCTGATGTAGCAACAAAGGCATCGGATATATCATTAGGTTTTATAGACAGATTTAGTGGATCTTTAGTAATATCAGGTGATATAAGTTCTGTTGAATCAGCATTAAATGATGTTTTAGTAGTATTAGGAGAAATGCTAAACTTCTCATCAACTAAGATAACGAGGACTTAAAATGAAAAATATAATTTTCATGGGTAAAACAGGAAGTGGTAAAACTACATTATGTCAAAAATTAGATCAAATAGATTTAAAATATAAAAAAACACAATCAATAGAGCTTTATAACAGCGCAATAGATACACCAGGTGAATATATGGAAAATAGACGTTTATATAATGCTCTAATAACAACAGCAGTAGATGCTAAAGTTGTAGCAATAGTGTATGACGCTACACAAGAAGAGAATTATATAGCACCAGGATTTGCAGGAATGTTTTGCAAATATACCATCGGGATCATAACTAAAATAAATAAGTCTAATGAGGACCAGATTAACTTAGCTAAGGAAAGGTTAGAATTATCTGGAGCAAGTGAGATTTTTGAAGTAGATACAGTAGATAATGTAGGTTTAGATGATTTATTTGAATACCTAAATAAAATTTAAAACATAAGGGGTCGTGTTGATTTATGGGGTGAGAATATGCGAGAAGAGTTATTAAGTGTTGGTATTGATATTGGTACAAGTACTACACAACTAATATTTTCTAAATTGCTAGTTGAAAATACTGCATCAAATTTTTCAGTACCTAGAATAAGTATAGTAGATAAAAAAATTATTTATAAAAGCGAAGTTTATTTTACTCCTCTTATTTCAAATAATGAGATAGATGGAAATGAAATAAAAAATATTGTTAAGAAAGAATATAAAAAAGCAAATATATCTAAGGATGATATACATACAGGGGCAGTTATTATAACTGGGGAAACTGCTAGAAAAGAAAATGCAGATGAAGTACTACATACCTTGAGTGGATTTGCAGGTGATTTTGTAGTTGCAACAGCGGGGCCAGATTTAGAAAGTATTATATCTGGAAAAGGAGCAGGTGCTCATATATATTCAAAAGAACATTCAACTAATGTTGTAAATATAGATATAGGTGGTGGAACTAGCAATTTGGCTTTATTTAAAAGAGGAGAGATTGCAGACACAGGATGTTTAGATATTGGTGGAAGACTTATAAAAATAGATAAATTAAGTAAACAAATAACCTATATTTCACCCAAAATAGAAAAAATTATTAGAGATTACCATTTAGGAATTCAAGTGGGAGATATAGCGACTATAGAAAATACAAAAGAAATAGTCGATATAATGGCGGACTTAATATTACAAAGTGTAGGAATAAAAGATCCAACAAAATTATTTGATTTTATTACAACTAATAAATCTATAAAGTTAACCGAAGAAATTAATAATATATCTTTTTCTGGTGGTGTAGCTGATTATATTTACTATGATGGAGAGATAAATAATTATTTTGAATATGGTGATTTAGGAATTTTACTAGGTCAAGCTATAAAAAACTGTGAAGAATTAAAAAAAATAAACATAGTAAATTCATTAGAAACTATAAGGGCTACAGTAGTTGGAGCAGGATCTCATACTACTGAAGTAAGTGGAAGTACAATTACCTATACACATGAAGTTTTTCCATTGAAAAACCTACCGGTTTTGAAACTATCCTTGGGCGAAGAAATTGGCACATTTGAACAAATAGGTGACAATATAAAAAATAAATTGAATTGGTTTAAACTAGAAAATGATCTGCAAAATATTGCAATAGCTATAACAGGTAAAAAAAATCCTACATTTTTAGAAATACAAGAATATGCTAATGGCATTGTTTATGGGATGGAAGAAATTATAACTAAAAATTTACCATTTATAATTGTTGTTGAAAATGATATGGCAAAAGTTTTAGGACAAGCAATATACTTACTTTTAAATTATAAAAAAGGCATTGTTTGTATAGATAATATAAAAGTTGAAAATGGTGATTACATAGATATTGGAAAACCAATAGTTGAAGGTAAGGTGTTACCTGTGGTAATAAAAACATTAGTTTTTAATTAATAGAGGGGGGCTAAGTAGATGGTTTTAAAGACAAAATTATTTGGACGTACTTATCAGTTTAATGGATTGTATGATGTAATGGCAAAAGCTAATGAAGAAAAATCAGGAGATAAATTAGCAGGAGTTGCAGCTGAGTCGGCTGAAGAAAGAGTGGCAGCAAAGGTTATCTTATCACATATAAAACTAGAAGAGATAAGAAATAATCCAGCCGTACCATATGAAGAAGATGAAGTAACTAGAATAATACAAGATGATGTAAATGAAAAAATATATGAAGAAATAAAAGATTGGACAGTATCAGACCTTAGAGAATGGTTACTGGACAGTAATACTACAAGTTCGGATATAAGAAGAATTTCAAGAGGTTTAACTTCTGAGATGATAGCGGCAGTTGCAAAACTAATGTCAAATATGGACTTAGTTTATGCGGCTAAGAAGATAAAGGTTACGGCTCACTGTAATACAACAATAGGTGAAGAAGGAACATTATCTGCAAGACTTCAACCAAATCATCCAACAGATGATCCTGACGGAATACTAGCATCATTACTTGAAGGTTTAACATATGGTATTGGGGATGCAGTGCTTGGATTAAATCCAGTTGATGACTCAGTTGAGAGTGTTACAAAGGTACTTAAGAGATTTGAAGAAGTAAAACAAAAGTATCAAATACCAACACAAACATGTGTATTAGCGCATGTAACAACACAAATGGAAGCAATAAAAAATGGTGCTCCTACAGACCTAATATTCCAATCAATAGCTGGATCTGAAAAAGGTAATGAAGCATTTGGATTTAATGCAGAAACAATAGAGTCGGCTAGACAATTAGTTCTTAAACATGGAACATCTACTGGGCCTAATGTAATGTATTTTGAAACTGGACAAGGTTCAGAATTATCATCAGAAGCTCATTATGGAATAGACCAGGTAACTATGGAAGCTAGGTGTTATGGATTTGCTAAGAGATTTGATCCATTCCTAGTAAACACAGTGGTTGGATTTATAGGACCAGAATATTTATATGATGCAAGAGAAGTTGTAAGAGCTGGGCTAGAAGATCATTTTATGGGTAAATTAAGTGGTTTACCAATGGGTGTTGACGTTTGTTATACTAATCACATGAAAGCAGATCAAAATGACATGGAGAACTTAGCTATATTGTTAACTACGGCAGGATGTACATATTTCATGGGGATACCACACGGAGATGATGTTATGCTTAACTATCAAACAACTGGATACCATGAAACCGCATCACTTAGAGAAATGTTTGGTTTAACAGGAATAAAAGAATTTGATGTTTGGGTGGAAAAAATGGGGTTCTCTAAAAATGGCAAGCTAACAGAGCTAGCTGGAGATGCATCTGTATTATTGGGGTAGGAGGTATTAGTTATGAATGAAAAAGATTTAAAAGCATTAGTAGAGCAGCTAGTTGGTCAAATGGTTGGAGATATTGACAGTAATATAATAGAAGAAACCATAAAAAAGACAACAGAAACTGCTATAGATAATGATGACTGTATAGATGATATAACACAAGTTAATATAAGAAAACAATTACTAGTAAAAAATCCTAAGGATGCAGAAGCTTACTTAGATATGAAGGCTAAAACTCCTGCAAGGATAGGTTTAGGAAGATGTGGTGCTAGATATAAAACTGAAACAGTTTTAAGATTTAGAGCTGATCATGCTGCCGCACAAGATGCTGTTTTCTCATATGTAAATGAAGATTTTATAACCGAAAATAATTTGTTTGCAATAGAGACTCTATGTAAAGATAAAGATGAATACTTAACAAGACCAGATCTTGGAAGAAAATTCTCGAATGAAGCAATAAAACTTACAAAAGAAAAAGTAGGAACTAATCAAAAAGTATTAATAATGGCAGGAGATGGGCTAAGTTCAGCTGCAATAGAAGCCAATTTAAAGGATTGCGTTTTAGCAATAAAGCAAGGTTTAAAGATATACGGAATTGAGAGTGGAGAAGTAGTATTTGTTAAACATTGTAGAGTTGGGGCTATGGATCACTTAGGTGAAGAATTAGGTTCTGAAGTTATATGTATGCTAGTAGGAGAAAGACCAGGACTTGTTACTGCTGAATCTATGTCAGCGTATATTGCATATAAACCATATATAGGAATGGCAGAAGCAAAGAGAACTGTTATATCAAATATACATAAAGGTGGAACAACATCTGTTGAAGCAGGGGCACATATATCAGAACTTTTAAAAACAATTTTAGATAAAAAAGCATCAGGAATAGATTTAAAATAATAACTTAAAGGAGTGCAAGTTATGAAAAACGATGTAATTCGTCCTAATATATTAGGGATTAAGATGATTTCGAATGTTAGTCCAGAAATGGCACAAAAGTTAAAGTTAGAGTCACATCATAAAAGTTTAGGACTTATAACTGCAGACTGTGATGATGTAGTGTACACTGCACTTGATGAAGCAACAAAAGCTTCTGAAGTAGATGTTGTATATGCAAAATCTATGTATGCAGGATCTGCAAATGCATCAACCAAACTAGCTGGAGAAGTGTTAGGTATAATAGCCGGTCCAAGCCCAGCTGAGGTTAGAAGTGGATTAAATGCAATAGAAGATTTTATGGATTTTGGGTCTACATTTATAAGTGCTAATGATGATGATTCCATAGTGTATTATGCATATTGTGTATCACGAACAGGAACATACCTTTCTAAAGTAGCAGGAATAAAAGAAGGAGAAGCGATGGCTTATCTAGTGGCGCCACCACTTGAAGCTATGTATGCATTGGATGCAGCCTTAAAAGCAGCGGATGTATCTTTATGTGTTTTATTTGAACCTCCAACAGAGACAAACTTTGGTGGAGCATTACTTACAGGGACTCAATCAGCATGTAAAGCAGCATGTGATGCTTTTGCAGAGGCAGTAAAATCTGTGGCTGATAATCCAAAAGGATTTTAAGATAAATGAATGCAATAGGTTTAATAGAAGTAATCGGATATGTTACTGCAATAGAAGTTAGTGATGTTTGTGTAAAATCTGCTAACGTAAAATTAGTTAGTATTGATAAGGTAGGAAGCGGTATAGTTACATTAACAATAACTGGAGATGTAGGTGCAGTTAAGTCTGCAGTAGAATTAGGTGAAATAGCTGCTAAAAAGATTGGATTATTAAGATCTGTTCATGTAATACCAAGGGTACATAAAGAGGTATCAGATATTTTATTTAAAAAAGATGATAAAAAAGAATATAAAGTATTAAAAGATAAAGATGAAGACTTGCAAGATATTGAAGTATTAAATGAAAGTAATATTAACAATAAAGCAGATTTATCTAAGATGAGCGTGAAAGATTTAAAAATCAGGGCAAAAAAATTAGATTCTTCTATGACAAATAGAAAATTAAACGCACTAAAAAAGGAAGAACTAATAAATTTAGTAGATGAATCCAGTAGAAAGGATAAATAGATATGGAACTTTTAGACAAAGACTTATTATCTATACAAGAAGTAAGAACTCTTGTAAAAAGATCTAAAGAAGCTCAAGCAGAACTTTCTAATATGAGCCAAGAACAAATAGATAAAATAATAAAAGCAATAGCAAATTCAGCATATGAGAATGCTTCTAAATTAGCAAGAATGGCTAATGAAGAAACTGGTTTTGGAAAATATGAAGATAAGATTATAAAAAACACTTTTGCTTCTAAAATGCTTTATGAATATATAAAAGATATAAAAACAGTGGGGATAATAAGTGAAAATAAAGAAGAAAAAGTAGTAGATATAGCTAATCCAGTAGGAGTTGTAGCAGGTATTATACCTTCAACAAATCCTACATCAACAGTAATATATAAAGCAATGATATCTATAAAAGGCGGAAACTCAATAGTTTTTTCACCTCATCCAAATGCAAAAAATTGTATACTTGAAACTGTAAAAATAATTAGAGAAGCAGCTACAAAAGTTGGATGTCCAAGTGATGCTATATTATGTATAACTAAGCCAAGTTTACAAGGAACTAATGAGTTAATGAAACATAAGGACACTAAGTTGATATTAGCAACTGGTGGAGAGGCTATGGTAAGGTCAGCATATTCATCAGGAACTCCAGCCATAGGGGTTGGACCTGGTAATGGACCAGCTTTTATAGATAAGAGTGCAGATGTTAAGTTAGCGGTTAAAAGAATATTAGACTCTAAAACTTTTGATAATGGGGTTATATGTGCATCGGAACAATCTATAATAGTAGAAAAATCAATGGAATCGATTGTTGTTAAAGAACTTGAAGTACAAAGAGCTTATTTATTAAATGAAGAAGAAAGTCAAAAGTTATCTAAGTTTATATTAAGAGCAAATGGAACTATGAATCCTCAAATAGTTGGTAAGAGTGTTGAAACAATTGCTAATCTAGCTAGTTTGAATAATGTTCCAAGTACAGCTAGAGTTCTTGTAGCAAGAGAAACTAAGGTAGGTCATAATGTTGCTTATTCTAGAGAAAAGCTTGGTCCAATACTTGCGTTCTACGTAGAAGAAAATGTGGATGAAGTTATGAATAAATCTAGGGAGATACTATTAAATGAAGGTGCTGGACATACTTTTTCAATGCATGCAAATGATGAAGAATTAGTTAAAAGATTTGCACTTAACATGCCAGTATCAAGAATAATAGTAAATACTGCTTCAGCTCTTGGAGGAATAGGTGCTTCAACTAATTTATCACCAGCATTAACACTAGGATGCGGGGCAATAGGTGGAAGCTCAACTTCAAGCAACGTAGGACCATTAGATTTAATAAATATAAAGAAAATAGCTTATGGAGTTAAAGAAAAGGAAGAACTTACAGGAACACAAGTTAAGGATGAAAGATCAATATTTGATACTATTAATAAAGAAGAATTGATTGATCTGTTAGTAAAGAAAATAGCATTAGAATTAAAATAAGCATTATTAAAAAACATTAACAAAGAAAACATTTATTGTTAAATATAGTAAAAATAAATTTAAAATAGTCAAATAAAAAATATTAATATGAAATTTTGGAGGTTATTATTATGGCAAACGCAAACGCATTAGGAATGATAGAAACTAAAGGATTAGTAGGAGCAATAGAAGCAGCAGATGCAATGGTCAAAGCTGCTAATGTTCAATTAGTAGGAAAAGAGCAAGTAGGTGGAGGATTAGTTACAGTAATGGTAAGAGGTGATGTTGGAGCTGTTAAAGCTGCTACAGATGCAGGAGCTTCTGCTGCTGAAAGAGTTGGGGAATTAATATCAGTTCACGTTATACCAAGACCACACTTTGAAGTAGATGCTATATTACCAAAAATAACTGCTGAGTAATATAAATTAATAAATTAATAGGTGCAATTTAACTTTGGATAAGAAGGGTTATCTCAAAAATGAGTCTTAATATTAAACTCAATATATTTGAGATATACCCTTTTATACATCTAATGGGAGATGTGATAAAATGGGCGTTTTAACAGAGAATGAAGTAAGAAAAAAAATAGGTAAAAATAAAGATAAGATAACACAATACTATATTGAAAAAGGTCAGATAATAACTCCTTCGGCAAAGTCTTATTTAATTGATAAAAATATTGAATTAAAATATGTGGATAAAATTTCGGAGATAAATAATGAGTCAAAAGAAGCTATAAAAGAAAATACATATAAATATACTACAGTATATGGAGCAAAATTAGACGAAAAACCAGAACACATGACTCATTTGAATGGAAATTTGCTAGTATTCAAAGATCATAAAAGAATAAAATTAAGAGGTAAAATAGACTCTCTTGAATCGAAGATACTAGAGGGACAAATAATTTGTCATAAGCATAATATGGACAAGTTAGTTAAAGACCTACAAGAAATATTAGATTTTGTGAGACAGATAATGAGATGTGAAGTATTAGAAGAAAAGCTAGATAATTTTAATATTTTAGGATTAACACCAGAAGATTTAAGAGAACAATCTCATCATCCTAAGAAGTACTTTGGTATAGGTCATGAATTTCCAACATATGAAATGGGTGACGTAGTAGTATGCATGAATAGTATAAGAAGTACTACTAGAGAAGTTGAACTTTGTGCATATGAGGCTTTTAAAGGGGAATATGGACAGGCTGAACATGAAGACTTAATAAAGGCACTTAATAGATTATCATCAGTATTTTGGATTATAATTTATAAAATAAGAACTGGTAAATACTAGTAGTTGGAGGACATTTATGGAAAGTCTATTAAATGAAATAGTAGATGAAGTGGTAAGTAGAGTAAAAAAAGAAGCATTTATAGAAGTTGAAGCTTCAGGTAGACATGTTCACTTAAGTGAAGAAGACGTAGAAAAACTATTTGGAAAAGGATACACTTTAACGAAGCTAAGAGATTTATCTCAACCTGGTCAATATGCTTGCAAGGAAAGGGTTACAATAACGGGACCTAAAGGAAGCATAAAAAATGTTATAGTACTTGGACCTTGTAGGAAAGAAACACAAGTAGAAGTATCACTAACAGATGGATCTTCATTAGGTTTAAAACCTCCTATAAAGCAAAGTGGAGACTTAAATGGTACATTAGGTATTAAAATTTCTACAGATAATGGAGAGGTTGAATTATCCAAAGGTATTATGGTTGCCAAAAGACATATACATATGACACCAGAGGATGCATCTAAATTTAATGTTGTTGATAATGAAATAGTTGAAGTTAAGGTTTTTGGAAATAGATCATTAATATTTGACGATGTAGTTATTAGAGTTAATAAAAACTTTAAGACTTATATGCATATAGATTACGATGAGGCTAATGCTTGTGCTTATTCAAAAAATACTATTGCAAAGATAATAAAAAAAGCTTAAAAATACCTCTAGGGAGACTGTATTATGAATTACGATAAACTTGTAAATCTTATAGTTGAAGAGATTTATAAAAAGATAAATACTACTAACATATCAGAAAAAGTTAATAAGCCTAGAGCTGTCTTATTATATGAAAATGATAAAAGTAAGTTTGATATACTAAGTAATGAATTTGATATAATAGATTTTGATAATTCTATAAAAGACTGTGAAATAGTGATTATATCAAGACTTTGTATGAGAGGGCTTTGTAATTTAGCTTTAGGCATGAATGTTTCTGATGATGAAAGATTTGTACTTAAAATGCTAATGAAAGGAAGGTCAGTTTACGTTTTAGATGAAGGTATTGAATATAAGAGATATAAAGAAACGGCTCCAAAAGATTTGTATAATAAATATTTATCTTATGAAGATGATATTTGTAAATTTGGCGTAAAAATTATAAATGATTTAAACTCTATAACATCTAAAAATAAAACTAATTATAAAAAGCAAAGTATAAGTGAAGTAGTTTCAAAAAGCAATCAGAGTTTGAATGAAGATAAAATTAAAATAGATGATGAGTTTAGCATAGACTTAAGAAGTAAAAAACTTATATCTGAGTCTGATTTAAGAAAGCCAATGGTTAATGGAATTAAAAATGTTATCGTTAGTAAAAAAAGTATAATTACTCCGTTAGCTGTAGATTTTATGAGGGTACATAACCTTAAATTAAAAAAAAATTAGTGGAGGAATCTTATGGATATAGGTAGAGTCGTTGGTAATGTATGGGCAACAAGAAAAGACGAAAAATTAAATGGCCAAAAATTCCTTGTTGTAAAACTTTTAAAATCTAAGAATACATATAAAGAAGGTTTTTTAGTTGCGGCAGATAATACAGGAGCAGGGAATGGAGATTTAGTTCTTATAACTAAAGGCTCTGCAGCGAGGGAATCAATAGAAAGAAAATGTGTTCCAGTAGATGCAACTATAGTTGGTATAGTTGACACTCTTGAGTTTTTTGATGATTAAAAGTATAGGTGCTATAGAATTTAAAAGTATAGCTAAAGGGATAGAAGTATCAAATGATATGGTTAAAAAATTTTATGTTGAAGTATTGTATTTAAAAAGTATTTGTCCAGGAAAATTTTTAATAATAATAGCAGGAGAAACCTCATATGTGAATGAATCGATAAATTATGGCTTAACTAAAGGTAAGGGATATATAGTAGATAGCTTTATAATAAACTCTATTTCTGAAGACATAATAAATGGGATAAAACATAAATATAAAACTTTAGAAAATATAAGATCCATAGGAATTCTAGAAACTAATAAAGTATGTTCTGGGATTAAAGCCCTTGATAAAACTCTAAAATATAGTGATGTAAACCTTGTTAAATTACAGTTATCCTTTGCTATAGGTGGGAAGTTAGTTTATATAGTAGAAGGAGATGCAAGTAGTTTAGAACATGGGATAGAAGAGGGAAAAAGTATATTAAATTCAAAAGATATAATAAGTGACTCAATAATACAATCAGTAGATAATCAAATAATAAAAAACTTGATATAAAATATTGATGATGTGAAGATAGATTAAATAAGGAGAATGAGGAATATGGATATAAATAACTTAGACAAAGGAATTTTAGAGACATTAGTAAGACAAATAATAGAAGAAAAAATAAATGGAACTAATAATAGTGTAGACTTTGTAAGAAATAAAGATACAAGTGGTATAACATCTATAAAACTTCCAACAGTAAAAGTTAATGAATCTAATAGATTAGATACAGGGAATACCAAAGATGTAGTTTATACTAAAGATTTATTTACATTAGAAGAAAGCCCAAGATTAGGCTGTGGGATAATGGAGATGAAAGAAACAACATTTGATTGGACTTTAGAGTACGATGAAATAGATTATATTATAGAAGGTACACTAGATATAATAATAGATGGAAGAAAAGTATCTGCATCTACAGGTGAATTGGTATTTATACCAAAAGGAAGTAAAATACAATTCGCTGTGCCTGACTTTGCAAGATTTATATATGTAACATATCCAGCAGATTGGGCGAATCAAAAGTAAATTAATAAAAAGCTATGATTTATATAAACCATAGCTTTTTATTAATTTATTTTTAATTATTAGACAAAAATATCTAAAAACGATTTCAAAAGTGTTGTTAAGGGTTAATACTTTTAACTGGAACTTGAATTTCTAAAATTGTTTCCTTTGGATTACTTGTAAGAGTAACATCTACTTTAAATATTTGATATATACATCCATTAAGACAAAGATTATGTTCATTCATATAAGATTTTATTAACTCAAAAGATTTATCATATTTTTCAAGCTCTTCACCTTGATAATACATAGTAAGATACATTCCACCAGGGACAACCTTTTTTAAGTACGACTCAACATTATCATTTTTTTTTATGAAAATAAAAGGACATGAAGGGATATATTCTTTACTTTCATTTAGTATTGACTCATTACAATAAACTCCGATTCGATCAGTTGCAACTATAGGAGCTATTTCATTTAAGTTCCATTCTAAGTTAGTTACAGCGAATGCAAGTTCATTGGCTCCACCAGTAGGTTCATCAAAAGTAATAATATATCTGTCAGGAAAAATGTGTTGAGTAATAATATTTATAGGTGGTAACTGGCTTAACTGATTTAGGAAATCTATCTTTTGATTTATTACTTTTTCAAGCTTAGTTTTTTGACTAATTTCATTTTTAAGTAATTCTTGATATTTACTAAATGCTTCAATAGATTTTTTTAAATTTCTATCCTCAAAATAATTTGAAATATTTTCTATTGACATTCCTAATTGCCTTAACTCTTTTATAGTACCTAGTTTTTCATATTGAAGAATAGAGTAGTATCTATAATTGTTTTTAGGATCTACATAGTCAGGTTTTATAAGACCGATTCGATCATAATAACGTAAAGTTTCACTAGTAACTTTTCTAAGTTTTGCTAGTTGTGTGATTGATAGCAGTTTGTTATCCATAAGAATTCGCCTACCTTTTTAAATAATGGATTTTACCAATAATATAGAATGTTTTTACTTACAATTAAATTTAATTAAATTTAATAAAAATGAATTAAATTAAATTGAATTTAATTATATAGTAGCAGATTTCTGAATAAACAGTAAGAGTAATGTTAAAAAATTCCATAAAAATATAATAATATATTTAAAGACAACTTGAGTTATACTATTGACATTAATAAATGGTAATCATTATATTTAAAAATAACTCTAATAAATCTGAGTTATTATAAAACATGCAATAGGCAATTAATGATATATAATTTTATGTTAACTTTTTATAGTATAAGATATTTTAATATATAAGGTGTAATGAAGTAATAATCACAAAAAAATTAACAATAATAATATAAAATGATATACTAAAATATATTGAATAATAAAAATAAAAATATTTCAAATGAGGTGAAAAATAATGACAATAGAGCAAAGGATTAATGAATTAATTAATTTAATAAATTACCATAATGAAAGATATTATAATGATGATGCTCCAGAAATAGATGACTTTGAATACGATAATTTAATGAAGGAGTTAATTAAATTAGAAGAAGAAAACCCAGAGTTAAAAATAATAGAGTCACCATCTAATAGGGTTGGAGGAAAAGCTCTAGATAAGTTTAGTCAAATAACACATAAAATACCTATGTTAAGTTTATCAAATGCTTACTCAGCAACTGACCTAAGAGACTTTGATAGAAGAGTCAGAGATTCAGTAGCTGGTAATGTAGAGTACGTTATTGAGTTTAAAATAGATGGACTTTCTGTAAGTCTTACATATAATGATGGTGAGTTTGAAAAAGGTGCAACTAGAGGAGACGGTGTAGTAGGAGAAGACATCACTAAGAACCTAATGACAGTAAAAACAATTCCTCTGAAAGTAGATTATGATGAAGAGTTAATAGTAAGGGGCGAAGTTTATATATCAAAGGATAACTTTGAAAAAATAAATAAACAACAAGAAGAGTTAGACCAACCTTTATATGCTAATCCAAGAAACTTAGCAGCAGGTTCACTTAGACAACTAGATCCTAAATTAACAGCTAAAAGACCTTTAGATATATTTGTTTTTAACTTAGAACATTTAGAAAATGATGAATGTAAAACCCATAGTGAATCTTTAGAACTATTAACTAAGTTAGGATTATCAGTAAGTCCAGATTACAAAGTTTTCAATAATATAGAAGATATAATAAGTTACATAGAATACTGGACTGAGCATAGAGAGGAGCTTAAGTTTGGAATAGATGGAATGGTTATAAAAGTTAATAACTTTGAACAAAGAGAGCAAATGGGATTCACAGCTAAAAGTCCAAGATGGGCAATTGCTTATAAATTTCCAGCAGAAAGAAAAACAACTAAATTACTAGACATAATAGTTGAAGTAGGAAGAACTGGGAATATTACCCCTACGGCAGTTTTAGAGCCTGTGAGACTAGCAGGAACAACTGTAAGCAGAGCAACTCTTCATAATGAAGATTATATAAAAGAAAAAGATATAAGAATAGGCGATACAGTATTAGTTCAAAAAGCTGGAGATATCATACCTCAAGTTGTAGAAGTTGATAAAGAAGATAGAACTGGTGAAGAGGTAGAATTTAAAATGCCTCATATGTGCCCAGTTTGTGGAGAACCTACAGTTAGATTAGATGGAGAAGCTGCTGTAAAATGTATAAATATATCTTGTCCTGCTCAAATTAGAAGAGGAATTATTCATTTTGTATCTAGAGATGCTATGAATATAGATGGATTAGGAGAATCTATAATAACTTTATTGTTAGACCAAAAGTTAATTAAAGATGTTTCTGATTTATATTATCTTAAAAAAGAAGATGTGGTAGGCTTAGAAAGAATGGGAGAAAAGTCAGCTACAAATCTTATAAGTGCAATAGAGAAATCTAAAGGAAATGATTTATATAGACTTGTAAATGGACTAGGAATAAAACATATAGGCGTCAAAGGTGCAAAAATAATTGCTAAAGAATTTAAGGACTTAGATAAAATAATGAATTTAAATTCTTATGATTTAGTTAATTTAGAAGAATTTGGAGAGACTATGGCGGACAGTGTTGTAGAGTTCTTTAGAGAAGAAAAAAATATTATAGTGGTGGAAAAATTAAAAGAATCAGGTGTAAATACTAAAATAATTGACAATGATAATGAAGACATAGTTAAAATATTTGATAGAATGAAAATTGTTCTAACAGGGACATTACCAACACTTAAGAGAAATGATGCAAAAGATATAATTGAAAAATTAGGTGGAAAAGCTACATCAAGTGTTAGTAAATCCACATCATTTGTATTAGCAGGAGAAGAAGCAGGTTCAAAATTAACTAAGGCAAATGAACTAGGGGTAAAAGTTGTAGATGAAGAGGAATTCTTAGAGTTAGCTAAGTTATCTTCTATGGAAGAAGTCTTAAAGAAATTATAATATTTATGAATAAATTTATACAAGCTACTTTGTCTAAATGACATATTATTTTGTAGTAAATTAAAATGAATAGTGCTAAAATTAACAGTGAAATAAGTTAGAATAAATATTAGAAAATTAATATTAACAATGACTATAAAATAGCAATAAAATAGATGGAAGCAAATTTTAAGCAATGGATTTACCTAAAGTGAGTCGCCCACGCAGTGGATCAAAGCTATATCATTGGCGCCATGAGGGTTGCGAATTTTTGCAGGAAAGGAAAAGAAATGACTAGAATTGATGGGAGAAAATTTGATCAATTAAGAGAAGTGAAGATAACTAGAAACTATACAAAATATGCTGAAGGTTCAGTTCTTATAGAAATGGGAGAAACTAAAGTTATATGTACAGCATCTATAGAAGAAAAAGTACCTCCATTTTTAAGAAATAGTGGAACAGGTTGGATAAATGCTGAATACTCAATGTTACCAAGGTCAACTCAACAAAGAAAGATTAGAGATTCAGCAAAAGGAAAAATAGATGGTAGAAGCCAAGAGATACAAAGATTAATAGGAAGGGCTATTAGATCTGTTGTTGATTTAAATAAACTTGGTGAAAGAACTATATGGGTAGATTGTGATGTTATCCAAGCTGATGGTGGAACTAGAACAGCATCAATAACAGGAGCATTTGTTGCTGTTACAGAGGCGATATATAAATTACATAAAAATGGCTTAATTAAAAAAATGCCTATAGAAAACTTTGTATCTGCCATAAGTGTAGGTATAGTTAAGGGTGAATGTTTACTTGATATATGTTATGATGAGGATTCAAATGCTCAAGTAGATATGAATATAATAATGACTGATAAATGCGAATTTGTAGAAGTCCAAGGTACAGGTGAAGAAAGACCTTTCTCAAGAAATGATTTAAATAAATTATTAGAATTAGGAGAAAAGGGTAATAAAGAACTTATAAGACATCAAAGAAAAGCCTTAGGAGAAATAGCTGACGAAATACTTGGTATGGACTATGGAAATGATATAGTTATATCCACAGGAAATGCACATAAATTAGAGGAAATAGGAAGTATATTAAAAGATTTAGATTATAATATACATTCATTAAAAGATGTTAATTTAGATGGTCTAGAAATAGAGGAAAATGGAAAAACTTTTGAACACAATGCTTTAATAAAAGCTAGAACAGTTGCTAAATTAACAAATATGATAACTATAGCAGATGATTCAGGTATAGAGGTTGATGCTTTAGGTAAAAAACCAGGAATATATTCAGCTAGATATGCAGGAGAAAATGCTACAGATGCAGACAACAGAGAAAAACTATTAAAAGCTATGAAAAATGTACCTATTAGTAATAGAAGTGGTAGATACGTTTGTTGTATAGCTGTTGCTTTCCCTGATGGAAAAGAATTTGTAGTAAGAGGAACTTGTGAAGGAATAGTAGGATTTGAAGAAAAAGGTAACAATGGATTTGGATATGATAGTTTGTTCATTGTAGATCAATATAATAAAACTTTTGCAGAATTACCAGCTACAGTTAAAAATGCAATAAGTCATAGAGCTAAAGCTTTAGATTATATGAGAGAAGAGTTAACTAGAAGAGTCATTAGATAATAAAGGAAAGTGTAAAAATACATGAAAATAGGAATAATAAGTGATACTCATGGAGATATGAAATCTATTGAAAAAGTAATACCATATTTAAAAGAATGTAGCTTGATTATTCATGCTGGTGATTATATAGATGATGCAGAATATATTTACTATGCAACTGATGTAAATGTAAAATCTGTAAAAGGAAATTGCGATTTATATACCATAAATGGTGAATATGAGTTAATATTTAGTGTAGGTGGCAAGAAATTCTTTTTATGTCATGGACATGATTATAATGTTAAAATAGGAGTAAATTCTTTACTAAAGATAGCAAAGGATAAAGATATTGACATAGTAATATTTGGACATTCACATATTCCTGTATTTGAAAAAGTTAATAATGTTTTGTTTATAAACCCGGGTAGTTTAGCCTATCCAAGAGGCGGATCACAGAAAACATTTGGAATTCTTACTATAGGAGAGGAATTATCTTATGAAGAAGTAAGAATATAGATTAAACAGGTAAGAATATAAAGAAGAAGTGTCGAAATCGAGGGAACACTTGTAAATAAAAAACCTTGTATGATATAATTAAAGAGTTACCTATAAATTAGATAGATAATTTATAAAATGATTACATAAGATATTTAGGAGGATTAAATTAATGAAAGTAGAATTAATTAAAACAGAAGGCAACAAAGTAAGTTTTAAATTAACTGTAGATAATGATAAATTTGAAGCGGCAATAACTAAAGCTTATAATAAAAATAAAGGGAAATACAATATACCTGGATTCAGAAAAGGTAAAGCTCCAAGAAAAGTAATAGAAACTCATTACGGAAAAGGTGTATTCTATTCTGATGCAATAGATATAGTATTCCCAAAAGTATACCCAGCTGCAATAGCAGAATTAAACTTAGATCCAATAGACATGCCAGGAATAGATGTTGAAGAAATAAGCAAAGACAATGGTTTAGTTATGTTAGTTGACGTTGAAGTTAAGCCAGCTTTCGAATTAGGTCAATACAAAGGTGTTGAAGTTGAAAAAGTTGAAGAAACTGTAAACGAAGAGTTAATAAACGCTAGATTAGAAGAAATGAGAGAAAAGAATTCAAGATTAGTATCTGTTGAGAGAGAAATAGCTAACGGAGATACTGCTAACATAGATTTCGAAGGATTTGACGGAGACGTTGCTTTCGAAGGTGGAAAAGATGAAAAATATGATCTAGTAATAGGATCAAACTCTTTCATACCAGGATTTGAAGAGCAATTAGTTGGTAAAAAAGTTGGAGAAGAAGTAGAAGTAAATGTTACTTTCCCAGAAGAATACCAGGCTGAAAACTTAGCTGGAAAGCCAGTTGTATTCAAAGTTAAAGTAAATGAAGTTAAAGTTAAAGAATTACCAGAATTAAACGATGAGTTTGCTTCAGATACTACAGAGTTTAATACATTAGAAGAATTAAGAGCTGATGTTACTGCTAAAGCTGAAGAAGAAGCTCAAGCTACTGCACAAAACTTATTAAGAAACAAAATAATAGACGTAGTTGTTGCTAACACAGAAGTAGAAGTACCAGAAGTTATGGTTAACAATGAAATAGAAAACCAAATAAATGAACTTTCATACCAATTACAATCTCAAGGATTTGGAATGGAGCAATTCTTACAAATGACTGGTAAGACTATGGAACAATTCAAAACTGATTTTGCAGCTGATAGAAAAGAAGAAGCTGTTAAAAATGTAAAAACTTCTTTAGTAATAGAAGCAATAGCTAAAGTTGAAGATGTTCAAGTTAGCGAAGAAGAAGTTAATGTAGAAGTTGAAAAAATGGCTACTGCTTACAACATGACTGTTGAGCAAGTTAAAGGTGCTTTAAGAGAAACTGACTTAAAAGACATGGAAGGTCAATTAAAAATAAGAAAAACTATAGATTTATTAGTTGATAGTGCTAAAATAGCTTAATTTCTTTACAGTAGCCCTTTTGCGGGCTACTGTAAGTTATATATAAAACATTCAAGAGGGGGTATGATTTATGGCGTTAGTACCTACAGTCGTAGAGAATACAGGTAGAGGTGAAAGAGCCTACGATATATATTCTAGATTACTAAAAGATAGAATAATATTCTTAGGCGATGAAGTAAATGATGTAACTGCAGGACTTGTAGTAGCTCAATTACTTTTCTTAGAAGCTGAAGATCCAGATAAGGATATACATCTATATATAAACTCTCCAGGAGGAAGTGTAACAGCTGGTATGGCAATATACGATACTATGCAATACATTAAACCGGATGTTAGTACTATATGTATAGGTATGGCTGCATCAATGGGTGCATTCTTATTAAATGCTGGAGCAAAAGGAAAAAGATTTGCTTTACCTAACAGCACAATAATGATACATCAACCTTTAGGTGGTGCAAAGGGTCAAGCTACAGACATAGAAATACATGCTAATTGGATACTAAGTATCAAAGGAAGATTAAATAAAATTCTTTCTGAGAGAACTGGTCAGCCATTAGAAAAAATAAAAGCTGACACTGAGCGTGACAACTTTATGGATGCAATGGAAGCCAAAGAATATGGTCTAATTGATGAAGTAATCAGAAACCATAGTTAGAAAAGAGGTGTTTGTTATGTCAAAATATGAAGAAAAAAAACAACTGAAATGTTCATTCTGCGGAAAAACTCAGGATCAAGTAAGAAGATTAATTGCTGGTCCAAATGTTTATATATGTGATGAATGTGTGGAATTATGTGACGAAATCATTCAAGAAGAGATTGAAGAAACAATGGAAGAGGATACTACATCTTTACCAAAACCAAAAGAGATGATGGATATACTTAATGACTACGTTATAGGACAAGAAAGAGCCAAAAAAATATTATCAGTTGCAGTATATAACCACTATAAAAGAATATATAGCAAGAAATCTACATCTAAAGATATAGAGATACAAAAAAGTAATATACTTTTACTTGGACCAACAGGTTCTGGTAAAACATTACTTGCCCAAACTTTAGCAAAAACACTTAATGTGCCTTTTGCAATGGCAGATGCAACCTCTTTAACAGAAGCTGGATATGTTGGGGAAGATGTTGAAAACATACTTTTAAAACTTATTCAAGCAGCGGATTTTGACATAGAGAAAGCAGAAAGAGGAATAATCTATATTGATGAAATAGATAAGATTGCTAGAAAATCAGAAAATCCATCTATAACAAGGGATGTTAGTGGTGAAGGAGTTCAGCAAGCTCTTCTAAAAATATTAGAAGGAACTGTTGCTAATGTTCCACCACAAGGAGGAAGAAAACATCCTCATCAAGAATTCCTGAAAATAGATACTACGAATGTATTATTTATACTAGGTGGTGCCTTTGATGGTATAGAAAAAATAATTCAAAGACGTGGTACAGAAAAAACAGTAGGATTTGGCGCTAAAATTGAAAGTAAACATGATACAGACTTAGGCAAAATATATGCAAAAACTCTTCCAGAAGATTTACTTAAATTTGGTATAATACCAGAATTTATAGGTAGAATACCTATAGTTGCGACATTAGAGTTATTAGATGAAGGTGCTTTAATGCAAATATTACAAGAACCAAAGAATGCTTTAGTAAAACAATACAAAAAGTTGTTTGAACTAGATAACGTTGAACTAGAATTTGAAGATGATGCTCTTAGAGGTATAGCTAAAAAAGCTATAGAAAGAAACACTGGAGCTAGAGGTCTTAGAAGTATAGTTGAAAGTGTTATGATGGAATCTATGTATGAAATTCCTTCTAGAGATGACATTAAAAAAGTTATTGTAACTGAGAAAGCAGTAAAAGAAGAAGCACAACCAATCATGGTTCTTAGAGATAAAGAAGAAAGTGCATAATTAATATAAAAAAGGAGCTTATATATTAATAGGCTCCTTTTATATTTCATTAAAGTAAAATAATAATTATGGATGAATTAATATATTATTAAAATAGCATAATAAAACTAGTGAAATATATATACATGTAACTTATTATTTTTGTTGAAAATTAGTAAACATAAATATATAATATATAAAGCAAAACAAAATAGCACTTTAAGGAGTGATAATAATGGAACAAAATTATACTAGAATTGACCATGAATTACCATTAATACCTTTAAGAGGGCTGGCAATTTTTCCATATATGATATTAAATTTTGATATAGGTAGAGAAATGTCATTGAAGGCATTGGATCAAGCAATGATGGAAGACGAATTAGTTTTCTTAACTTCTCAAATAGAAGCAGATATAGATGAACCTGAAGAGGAAGATTTCTATCATGTAGGAACTATTTGTAAAGTTAAGCAAGTAATTAAATTGCCAGGGGAAACAGTTCGTGTATTAGTAGAAGGAATTTCTAGAGGAAAAATAAAAGAGATTGATGACGAGGAAGGATACTTCCAAGTTACAGTAGAAGAAATAATTTATGATCAAGATAATGCAGAAATGGATGTAGAAATAGAAGCATTTGTAAGAAATGTTTTTGATGCTTTTGAAGAATACATAAATATAGGAAATAGAGTTTCACCTGAAATTTTAGTTTCTCTTGCAGATATAGAAAATGTTGATAGATTTATAGATACTATAGCAGCTAATATTTTCTTGAAATCAGAGCAAAAACAAGAAATTATTAAAGAATTTGATATAGCTAAAAGATTAGAGTTATTATATACAATTTTATTAGAAGAAATAGAAATTTTAAAAATAGAAAAGAAAATAACTTTAAGAGTTAAAAAGCAAATGAATAAGGTTCAAAAGGAATATTACCTAAGAGAACAATTAAAAGCTATACAAAAAGAATTAGGAGAAGATGAAGATGTAAGTAGTGAAACACAAGAATACAGAGATAAGCTTAAAAAAATAAAAGCTCCTAAGGAAATAAAGGAAAAAATAGCAAAAGAGATTGATAAATTTGCTAGAACATCTCCTGCATCTCCAGATTCTTCTGTTAGTAGAACTTACTTAGATACAATATTCTCACTACCATGGAACAAAGAAACTAGAGATAAACTAGATTTAAAAAATGCTAGAGAAATATTAGATAATGAGCATTATGGTTTAGATAAAGTAAAAGATAGAATACTAGAATATCTAGCTATAAGAAAATTATCTAAATCATTAAAAGGACCAATAGTTTGTTTAGTTGGACCTCCAGGTGTTGGTAAAACATCTATAGCTAAATCAATAGCAGATGCTTTAGGAAAGAAATTCGTAAGAATATCTTTAGGCGGAGTAAGAGATGAGGCTGAAATAAGAGGTCATAGAAGAACTTATGTAGGTTCTATACCAGGTAGAATAATAAATGGTGTAAAAGAAGCTCAAACTAAGAATCCAGTATTCTTATTAGATGAGATAGATAAAATGGCCGCAGATTATAAAGGAGATCCATCTTCAGCAATGCTTGAAGTATTAGATCCAGAACAAAATAAAACATTTGTTGATCATTATTTAGAAGTACCATTTGATTTATCAAAAATATTATTTATAACTACAGCTAATAGTTTAAGTACAATACCAGGACCGTTACTTGATAGAATGGAAATAATAGAAGTATCAGGCTATATTGAAGAAGAAAAACTTAATATAGCACAAAAATACTTACTTCCAAAACAAATCAAGGAACATGGATTAGAGCCTGAATTTGTGGAAATAGAAGAAACTGCAATGAGAGACATAATTAATTACTACACTAGAGAAGCAGGAGTAAGAACTTTAGAGCGAACTATAGGTAAAGTATGTAGAA
The DNA here is from genome assembly GCA_036648085.1 of Terrisporobacter sp. Taxonomy (GTDB): domain Bacteria; phylum Bacillota; class Clostridia; order Peptostreptococcales; family Peptostreptococcaceae; genus Terrisporobacter. Next base: position 19,429 of record JAVXJA010000013.1, on the reverse strand, counting down.
AAGTTGCTAAGAAATTTGTTGAAGATTCATCAATAGAAGGTTTTATTATAGAGTCTAAGGATTTAGAAGAATATCTTGGAAAAGATAAATATCTATATGATTTAGCTGGAACAAAACCAGAAGTAGGTCTTGTAACTGGACTTGCATGGACTTCAGTAGGTGGAGTAACTCTTAATGTAGAGGTAAACGTATTAAAAGGTAAGGGACAAGTTGTATTAACAGGTCAAATGGGTGACGTAATGAAGGAATCTGCTCAAGCAGCAATATCTTATATAAGATCTGTTTCAGATAAATTTAATATACCAGAAGACTTCTATAAAACAGAAGATATTCACATACATTTCCCAGAAGCAGCGACTCCAAAAGATGGACCTTCCGCAGGTGTTACTATGGCAACGGCAGTAATATCAGCATTAACTAATATTCCTGTTAGAGGTGATGTAGCCATGACTGGTGAAATAACTTTAAGAGGTAGAGTAATGGTAGTAGGTGGAGTAAAAGAAAAACTACTTGCAGCTCACAGAGCGGGAATTAAAAAAGTTTTAATTCCAAGAGAATGTGAAGCCCAATTAGATGAAATACCTGAAAATGTAAAAGAAAAGCTAGAAATTGTTTTAGTAGATCATATGGATGAAGTATTAGAACATGCTTTAGTAAGAGACGGTGATGAAAATGAAAATTAGAAGCTCAGAAATAGTAGTAAGTGCCATAAAGAGAGATCAATATCCTACAGAGGAATTACCAGAGATAGCTTTTGTTGGAAGATCAAATGTTGGAAAGTCTTCTGCTACAAATGCTTTATTAAACAGAAGAAACTTTGCAAGAACTAGTCAAACTCCTGGTAAAACAAGAACAATAAACTTTTATTTGATTAATGAGGAATTTTACTTTGTTGACCTTCCTGGTTATGGATATGCAAAAGTATCTAAATCAGAAAAAGATAAATGGGGAACAATCATGGAAAGATATTTACAAGAGAGACCAGAACTATGTGCTATTTTCCTTCTTGTAGATATAAGACATGAACCTACAAATGATGACGTTATGATGTATGAATGGATAAAACACTTTGGATATGACTGCGTTGTTATAGCAACGAAATCAGATAAAATATCTAGAGGACAATATCAAAAACATATAAGCATAATAAGAAAAAAATTAAATCTTGAAAAAGATGAAAAAATAATACCTCTTTCTTCTTCTAAAAAAACTGGAGTAGAAGATGTATGGAATGAAATAGTTACTCAATATCAACATCATGGATATGAAATAACTGTTGACTAATAAAAATAAAAAGCTGTGTTAAGGTGATAATAATTCATTTTAATACAGCTTTTTTCATGTAAAGATTTTTCTATTGAATAAATTTATCATTATACAACATAATTTTAAAATTTCTTTAAAATTATGTTGTATATTAATATTAGATATAAGATGAATGATAAAAATAGTGAGGAGAAAAATTAACATGGGGAAAAAAGCAATTATATTAGTATTACTATTAAGTTCAATTTTTAGTGTGGGATGTATAAAACAAGAGAACATGGAAGACTTAATAAATGTATTAGAAAATAAGGAGGACTTATTTGAGGGTGATAATTTAAGTAAGAAGATAGTAGAAAAAGGAAGAAAAACTGGAGGCGATTATTCAATATTTCAACCACATACATCATCACAAGAAGATGGAGAAATATCAAGAGCATTTCCAGATAGTTTCGTAGATGTATTTGAATTCAAATTAAAAGAAAATAAAAATTATAAAATTGAGTTATATAGTGAGTATTATGAAAAGGATAGCTTACAAAAAACAGAGATTTTATTTGATGATGTAATAAGTGCAGAGAAAGATATGTATATTATAAATGATTCTAGACATGATGCAAGTAAAAGAGAATTACTATTACATTTTACTAATAAAGATAAGATATTAAAATCTGTGGAGTATTACTTACCAGCGAATTGGAATCAATATGGATTTCTATTTAATGATACATTTAATGATGGAGAATCAATACCTCTTATAGTTTATGAAAGAGGAGTGAAAGGAAAAGATGGTAAATACAAAACAGCCTCTTGTAATTTAACTTTAGAAGGTGATAAAAGAGAAAAATCGATACAAAAGGCTATGAGGAAAAATGCTCAAACTGTTATTATAAAGATGAAAGTTAATGAGGAATAATTACTTTAAAAATAAATATTAAAATGAGGAAAATAAAATGAAAAAAGTATTAGTTATTGATGACGATATAGATATATTAAGTCTTATAGAAGATATATTGGAAGATGATAATTATGATGTGATTACAGCATGTAACGGTAAAGAAGCTTACAAAAAACTAAATCAAGATATAGATTTAATACTTCTAGACGTAATGATGCCTGAAGTAGATGGATTTGAATTTTGTAAAAAAGTAAGGGATGAAATAAACATACCCATAATATTTATTACTGCAAAAACTGGAGAAGAAGATATTATAAAAGGATTAGCTTTAGGTGGAGATGATTATATAACAAAGCCATTTAGTATAAATATTTTAAAAGCAAAAATAAATTCTCATATTAGAAGAGACAATAGAAAATCAAATAATACTTATTTGAAAATTGATGAAATAAAAATAGATATTAAAAATAGAGAAGTAAAATATTTTGATAAAGATATAATACTTACAAAAAGAGAATTTGATATATTAGAGTTACTAGCATTAAATTGTGGAATAGTATTTTCAAAAGAAGATATATACGAAAAAATATGGGGATACGATGGACAAGGAGATAGTTCTACTGTATCTGAGCATATAAAGAAGATTAGAGGAAAGTTTATTAAAATTAACAGTGAGTTTGATAAGATCCAAACTTTATGGGGAGTAGGTTACAAGTTTAAAAAATAATAAAGGAGATAAGACTAATGTTTGAAAGATATGCTATTAAAAAACAATTTATGTATAGTTTGATATCTGTAATTATTTTTAGTTTAATAAGCAGTTTTTTAGTAAGTGCATCAGTATTAATTTTATTTCTAGGAAGAGATTATTTTAATCAAGAAGCAAATGATTTAGATTATTATAAAAAAGAAGTAAATCAAATAGAAAAATACATTGATGAAAAAGGAGAAATTCTTTTAAATAAAGTCTCTAAGGAAAAATTAGAAAATATAATAAATCCAAATAAAATACAATATGAGGTAATAAGTTTAAATAACAAAAGTACTTATGGAAATATAGAAGATAAAACTGAAATTAATAAAAAAGAGTTGTTAAAAAAAATAAATAAAAAAGATATTGAATTAGATAACACAAAGGAATATCTTCCTATATTTAATGAAAATAATGATTTAGTAGGTTGTATGTTATTATCTTATAATAGTGGAAGTGGACAAATAGCACAAAGTGCATATAACAATTTTATTGTACTTGGAGTAACTTATCTGTCACCTTTTATATTTATAATTATATATACTTTAGTATTTGGAAAATCATTTAGTAAAAATATAAATAATCAATTTAAAAGATTAATGGATGCATCAGAAAAAATAAAAAATCAAGATTTAGATTTTACTTTAGGCTATCCTTATAACAATGAAGTTGGAAAATTAACAGATTCCTTTGAAAATATGCGTGTAAACTTAAAAGAAACATTAAATAATCAATGGAGAAGTGAAAAGGAAAAACAAGAAATAATACAAGCTCTATCTCATGACTTAAGAAGTCCACTTACAGTGGTTAAGGGGAATGTAGAACTTTTACAAAGTGGAGCTTATAAAAATGAAGAAAAATTAAAACGATATTTGAATTCTATAGAAAAATCAACGAACAGAGCTGTTGTACTAGTTGAAGATTTAAATACACTTTCAAAAATTGATGATATGGATTTTTCATTAAACAAAGAACAAATTAATATAAAAGAATTAATAAAAGAAAAAATTGAAGAATATGACTTATTAATGGAAAATAAAAATATAAAGTTTGAAGCTGAATTTGATAATATAGATGAAAATAATGTTGTTTACCTTGATAAAGGAAAAATTTCTAGAGTACTAGATAATATAATTACAAATAGCTTTAGATATATAAAAGAAAATGGAAGAATTCATATAAAATTATCCACAGGAGACAACTGTATAATATTCAAAATAAAAGATAATGGCTGTGGATTTGTTGAAAATGATGTGGAAAAAGTTTTCCAAAGGTTTTATAAAAGTGATAAATCTAGAACAAAGTCAGAAGGAAACTCAGGCCTTGGGTTATATATTTGCAAGCAAATAATAGACAAGCATGGTGGGACTATAAAAGCGTTTAATGAAAATGGTGGAGTAATTGAATTTAATATTCCAAATGGAGAGAATTATGAAGAGAAAAGAAATTAAAAAATTAGCAAAAACTCAATTGAAAAATAATTTGGTAATTATGATTTTACTTAGTTTAATTATAATATTGCCTTTTGTAGCATTTGCATGTTTATTTGAAAAAGATGTGTTACCTTTTATAATTGGAAATGGTTTGATAATAATAAGTGCAGGCAGTGTAGTTTTAAGTAATGCCAGTTTAAAAATAGTAAGAGATAATAAGATAAAATTGAAAGATGCTTTAGATGTATTAAAAAATGTAAATAAAGTATGTATTTTAGATTGTATAAAATACCTTGTGATAATGTTTTTTGTTATGATATTTAGCATACCACTAACATTAGGTATGATGTGGGCAATGTTTGTAAGCTATGATTTTGTAATGCTAGCTATCATATGTTTAATTTATATTTTAATGATTATATTAACTTATTGTTTAGCATCAGTATTTATATCTCAAAAAAATTACTTAATAAGTGATTTAGAAGATATAGCTACGTTTAATGTTATAAGTAAAAACTGTTCTTTACTAAGAAGAAATATTTTCAAATATATAAAATTTGAACTTAGTTTTTTAGGATGGTTTATATTTTCTATTTTAAGCTTTGGAATAGGATTTATTTTATTAATACCATATAGACAAATTTGCTTAGCGTATTTTTATGAAAATATAAAAGAAGATAAATTAATTGATTATAAAAAATCTAAAGTACCAAAAATAGTGAAAATAATAATACCTGTTGCAATAGCTTTAATAATAAATATAATAGGATATAAATATTATGCACAACTTAGTAAAGAAGAATATATGGAGAGCATGGATTACACAT
>JAVXJA010000013.1:0-14157 GCA_036648085.1 Terrisporobacter sp. | reverse complement strand
AAATATTATGCACAACTTAGTAAAGAAGAATATATGGAGAGCATGGATTACACATATATAGGAACTGAGATTGATGCAAATAAAAAAGAAGAAGCTGACTTAGATGAAATACTAAAAGAAGATGGAGTTTTCACAATGCATAATTCCCAAATCTGTAGAATAATAAGTAATTTAGAAGGAAACTTATATTTCTCTAATTTTGAATCAATTTATTATAGAGATCATTCTAAAACAGAGGATAAGATAAAAGTTCATTACAGTGCAAATGAAGTTTTAGGCTTAGATGATTATATGGAGTTCTGGAATGAAAAAGATACAAAGAGGATATTATTAGATAATGCCACAGTACTAATGGCTATGGCAGATGACATGAAACAAGTAGAATTTGTATTAGATGAGAAAGAAGACAAAACATATATTTTTACTAGAGAAGAATTAAACAAGATTTATAAGATAGATATAAGTAAATTGAAAAAAGATAAGAAGTTGTTTAAAGAAAAATTAAACCAAGAATAATTAATATTAAATATAATGATGAGAAGTATGTATAATAAAAAAATTTTACATACTTCTTTTTTTATAAAAAGATTCTGAGTAAATAGAGTGTTAGTATTTATGATGGATAATTATTACATATTGGAGGAACTCTAATGATATTATTTTTAAGTTTAATTGATGATGAATATGAAAAAATCAAATTTAAAGATATATATAATACATATAAAAAGATGATGTTTTATATAGCACAGAAAATATTAAAAGATGAACATGACGCACATGATGCAGTTCAAGAAAGTTTTTTTAAGATAATTAGAAACATAGATAAAATTAATGATATAAATAGCCTAAAAACAAAGGGATTTATATGTATAATTGTAAAAAATACATCTATAGATATATATAGAAAATTAAAAAGAAAAAATGAAAGAGAAGTGTTATATGAGGATGAAAGTCTATTTGAAACTGAATCCTATGAGTATGATGAAATAGAAATGGCAAATGAAATAGAAATGGGCATTTTAAAATTACCAGAAAAATATAAAAGTGTATTTTTACTAAAATATAGCCAAGGACTGAGCAATAAAGAGATAGGTAATCTACTAGATATAAAGGAATCTACAGTAAGGATTAGAATATTAAGAGGGAAGGAAAAATTGAAGGAAATTCTAGAACAAATGGGGGTGGCTGTTAATGAGTAAAATAGAAATTACTGATGAGTTACTTTATAAGCATTGTCCTAATGTAGAAAAATATATAGTAGATAAAATTCCAAAAGAGGAAGATATAGATTATGTATATCCTAAAAAATTTGACAGAAAAATAAAGAAATTAATAAAAGAAGAAGAAAGACCTGTATTTTCAAACAAGATATATAGATATACTCGTAAGGTAGCCATGGTATTTATTTTGATAACAATAGGGTTATTTACTTTAACTATGAGTGTAGAAAGTCTTAGAATAGAGTTTTTTAATATAATTAAAGAAATTCATAAAGAATTTACAATTTATAAATTTGATGATAAAAGTAATGATTTGGAATTTAAAAATATGGAACCTGAATATTTACCAAAGGGCTTTAAGGAAACAGATAGAAGAATAATGGATGATGATATTTTATTTATGTATTCAAATGGAACTGATTTTTTAACATATCATTATTTTAAAGTAGATAATTCAAATTTATATTTAGATACGGAAGATACAAAAACTACAAAGGTATTAATTAATGGTGTTGAAGGCGAATATATTGAAAAAGAAAAATATTATACCATTATATGGGAAGATGCTGGATACTGTTATATAGTGAGGCTGGAGTATTTAGATAAGTCATATGTTGATAATAAATATGAAGAATTAATAAAAATAGCAAAAAATATAAAAGAAAATAAAAAATAATGAAACAAAACTCCACCTGTTGTTCGTTTAATATATGAAGGACAATTTAAGGGGGAGTTTTTATTATGAAGAAAAATATTGGATTAACATTTATATTGGTAATATCTATATTGATTGGATATGCTCATTTGCCTAATTATGCTTTAGCTAATGAAATAATAGATGAAAATGAGGATATTACAGGAGATAGATATACCTATATAAATGATGCACAAAGCATACTTAGTATAACAAATGGAAAAGCAAATATAAAATCAAATATGACAGCAAGGCCAGGAGTTAATAAAAGTTTAATTACATCTAGATTGCAAAAGAAAGTGAATGGTAACTGGCAAACTATTGAAGCATGGACAGTTTCAAGGCAAGGTATTTTATGTGAATTAAATAAATCAATAGTCATAAATAAGGGTTATGTCTATAGAATTTTTTCTACAGTAAAAGCGTATAAGGGATCTAAATCAGAAAGTATAGCTGTATACAGCAAAATAGTCAAATATTAAAATATGAAATTAAAAGATAGTTTAAATTACATCTTTTAAAATATAAATTTTTAGATAAAATAAGGAGGAAAATTATGATAAAAAGAAAAATATGTAAAACATTGGTATTGACGTTTGTATGTGGTAGTGTTCTGAGCTTATCTCAATCATTTGCAAACTCAAGCGATGTACAGGAATCAAAAGTTACTACAGGATACAGTTATACTATTGGAGAAGGTTCTTCTAGGACAACTTCTTCTGTTGCAAAAGGAGCTGATAGCACGGCAACTAATGAGGTGCTAAGCATTAAAGAAAACAAATCCAGACAATCGGGTACATTAAAGTGTTGGGTTATAGATTCAAATGGAAATACAGTGACAACGCCTCAACTATATATTAATGCTGGTCAAAAGCATATGAAGTATACCAAAAAGCCATCTGGGAATGTTCGATTAAAAATACAAAACCCAATTGGAGGGACAAAAAATTCTGTTAGTACAACAGGGAAGTTCCATTCATAGAATAAAATCCTACTGTAATTTATAGCAGTAGGATTTTATTCTATGAAGTAGAGAATTTATTAAATATGTAGATATAATTTTTTATAGGAGAAATAAAATGAATAATTACTGTAAATTAGAATTAAAAAAATCAATATACTGTAAAAAATTTATAATAACATTTGTTATAAGTTTAACCTGTCTTGTATTTGGAATAATAGAATATATATTTATTTATAAAGATTTTAAAAATACTGGGTCTTTATATTTATTTACAGAATCATACTCATCAGGGTTTTACTCGATACTAATATTTTTATCGCCAATTATCAGTTCCATGCCATTTGCTTTATCTTATTTAAAGGATCAAGAAATGAATAACTTTAATGAATTAATAGATACAATTGGAAAGAAAAAGTATTTTCATAGCAAGTTTTTAGTCAATGCTTTATTAGGAGGATTAGTTTTGTCATCTAGCCTTGCTTTTTATTATATTATATTAGTATTTACTAAAGGTATTAATTTGAATGATATAGAATTATTGGTATTTAATAAACATTTAAATGAATCCATTATAAATAATCAGATTTTATATGTATCTATAGAAATAATATTTTCATTTATTTTTGGAGCAACATTTGCTAATTTTACAATGTGTTTATCGACGGTATTGAAAAATAGGTATTTAACAATTATTAGTTCTGTATTTTTTCATATGTTGTCATCTGTTGTTTTACTTAATGTAAATAGTCATTTTAATAGTCAGATTATTTATAGTGCTTCTATATGTGTAGATATTGGATTTTTACCAAGAATAGCATATGCAATAATATTAAATGCTATATCTATATTTATTGCATACATGTCCATAAATAATAAGTTTAAACAAAATATAAATTTAGTAAGATTGTTTGAATTTTTTGCTTATCTATGTATATCATTACTTATATTCTTTAGGTTGGAAGAGTTTTTTATGTTATATGGCAATGAAGGTAATATCTATGAATTTTTAATTTATTTTTTTAGTGGGCTGTATAATGTACCTTATTTTATATCGTTTTGTTTTTTAATTTCAATAAATGATGTTTTACATGAGAATAAAAACAAGAAAACTAGTGTAAAATACCGTTTACTGGAAGATGTGAGAGCGTTATTATACAAACTATTAGAGTTTATGATAATAATAATTTTAATTGCTTTATTTATGTCTATATTTAAATTGAGTTTTAATAATGATTGGTCTTCAATGTATAAGGAGAGTGAGCATATAATTAATATTTATGGTGAATATAAACCTTTAAGTATAGCTACTATAATTATAATCAATTCATTTTCTTATCTACTTTCAATTGCATTAATATGTATAACAGTTGCTAGAATAACTACAAATGTTGTATATGCAGGAATAGTAACTATTTTTGTTGTAATATTTAATATAGCAACTTATATAGGAAGAATTAGAATTTTACATATTTTCTCTATTACCTATTATTGTTTATCTATTGCCCAGTTTAGTGATAAAAAGGTATTATTAGTTATAGGAATGTCTTTTTTATATTGGACCTGTATAATAATATTGCTAATACATTTATATTTAAATTATTCTAAAGTTTTAGCCTATAAAGGGAATGAGATAGAAAGGTATATTTGATTCAGCACAATTATTTATTAAATTTTAATTTTAACTAGGGAGTGATTTATTTTGGAGAAAAAAATAATAAATGAAATTTTAGAATGGGTAAAGACTATATCTGTTTCATTGATTTTAGCATTTGCTATAACGCTAATTGTACAACCCACAATAGTTAATGGGAGCTCTATGTATCCAACATTAGAAACGGAAGATTATCTAGTAGTGAATAAATTGGCATATAAAGATAAGGTACCTCAAAGAGGGGATATAGTAGTGTTTAAAAGTGAGATAATTAATGATAAAACTTATAAGAAGAAAAATTTAGTCAAAAGAGTAATTGCATTGCCAGAAGAGCGTATAGTGATAGAGAATGGTAAAGTGTATATAGACAATAAAGAATTGGATGAAAATTATATAGAAAACATGAACACAGAAGGGAATGTAGATATTGTAGTGCCTAAAAACCATATATTTGTAATGGGTGACAATAGATCTAATAGCTTGGATAGTAGAGAACCAGTAATAGGAACCGTGTCTTTAGAAAGTGTTATTGGGAAAGTTGCAATACGCTTATATCCATTCAATAAGATAGATAGAATTAAATAGTTTAGACCTTATATATATACCCCAAAATCCGTACAATAGATTCTGTTGTATGGATTTTTAGCATGTAAAAAAACAGTGAATTTTACAAGGTATAAGAAACCTATTGCAGTGGAACAATATAATATTACTTTAAAGTAGGTAATTCAAATTTATATTTAGATACGGAAGATACAAAAACTACAAAGGTATTAATTAATGGTGTTGAAGGCGAATATATTGAAAAAGAAAAATATTATACCATTATATGGGAAGATGCTGGATACTGTTATATAGTGAGGCTGGAGTATTTAGATAAGTCATATGTTGATAATAAATATGAAGAATTAATAAAAATAGCAAAAAATATAAAAGAAAATAAAAAATAATGAAACAAAACTCCACCTGTTGTTCGTTTAATATATGAAGGACAATTTAAGGGGGAGTTTTTATTATGAAGAAAAATATTGAATTAACATTTATATTGGGCAAATATAAAATCAAATATGACAGCAAGGCCAGGAGTTAATAAAAGTTTAATTACATCTAGATTGCAAAAGAAAGTGAATGGTAACTGGCAAACTATTGAAGCATGGACAGTTTCAAGGCAAGGTATTTTATGTGAATTAAATAAATCAATAGTCATAAATAAGGGTTATGTCTATAGAATTTTTTCTACAGTAAAAGCGTATAAGGGATCTAAATCAGAAAGTATAGCTGTATACAGCAAAATAGTCAAATATTAAAATATGAAATTAAAAGATAGTTTAAATTACATCTTTTAAAATATAAATTTTAAAGAAAAATTAGGAGGATATTTTATTAAACTAAAGAAAGTAATACTATGCTCTACAGTAATGATAGGTATATTTACAAGTACAGCATCATTTGCAGCATCAGCAGGATGGAGTGGTATATTACCCAAAAATCACGGGAATATTTACACTAGTACTGTAACTAAGTCAACAAGTAATACTGTTGTAAGTGCAAAAGCTACATTACTTCCACCGCAAGGGGTTAATGTATGGATACAAACTGGAAAGGATTCGGGAGCTTTAAGGGCTACTAACATAGCAGCTGTAAAAACTAAAAATAGCTATAAATTAACATATAGTGGTTACTCTAATAGTGGTAGGAGAGTATCTGCAGGGATTGAAAATAGAGGAACTGAAATATTGAAGAGCACAAAGGGAAATGTAGACTTTAAATAACAATCATTTATATAAAACAACTAAGAAAATTATGGGAGGCGGCTTTGATAAATTTAGTAAAAATAGAAATAAAGAAATGTTTAAAAAGAAAAGAATTTATATTAATACTATTACTTATGATAATAGCTATTACTTCAGACTTTGCACTAACTTGTCTAAGGTTTTATGGTTGTAAAACATCAGAGCTACTATCAGCATATGAAGGTACTCTAATTACAAACATAATACAAACTCCTCTATACCCTGTATTTAGTATATTACTTCCATTAGCGGTGAGTATTATAGGTTCTGATGTATATTTAGAGGAGAAAATTAATGGAACTAGTAATCTTATAAATACAAGAATTAGTAAGAAAGACAATATAATAAGTAAAGCTATTGCAATGAGTATCGTATCTTTTTTAGTAGTTTTAGTACCATTGTTAATAAATCAAATATTAGCATTAATAGCATTTCCTATTCAAGGATATAATGGTTTTGGTTTAGATGATTATAAAAAACTAATATATATTGATAAAGGAATTATATTAAGCCAAATTCAAACTTACTATCCATACTTAAATAATATCATATTTATAATAATACGTTCTATATTTGCAGTGTCATTTTTTTTAATGTCCTATGGATTTTCACTTCTTCCCAAAATTAATAAATATTTAGCAATATTATCTTCATTTATTGTAAATATGTTGCTTACTACTGTATTAAGTATATTAAGTTTTATTTTACTTAATATTAATGAATTTCTATCAGAGGCAGTAGGTACTAGCTTTTTAGGTGTTAATGGTTATGGAAATATATATATATTATTTGGAATATTGATAATTTATTTAATTATAGGAATCTTCCTTATAAATAAAGAAATAAAAATAAATGTTGAAGGATAAAAGTTTATGAAAAGTATAACTAAAGAAGAACAAATATTATATATATTATTATTTAGTGTATGTTGCATGTATAGTATAATTTCTTTTAATGAAAGCCAAATTGAATTGTATAACTTAATATTTAATTATATAATGTTTATTTTTTTGTATACACCTATATTTTTATATAATTTGTTGAAAATAATAAAAAGCATATCTTTATCAGAAATTATAATAAGATATGAATCTATCAATAAATTAATAATAGGTAGAATTAAAATTATATTTTTTTTATGCTTAAGGATAAGCATATTTTTTATAATTATTTCAAGTTTATTTTTGATTTTTAAAGATATAAATATAATTTCAAATAAGGAATTTTGGCTTATAAGTATTTTATCCATAGGAATACAATTGATAGGTTGGTTTCTTATAGGTGTATTATATTTACTTTTAGCTCAGTTGTTTAAGAGTGAAAAACTAGCATATATTGTAGAAATATCTATGTTAGCATCTCTTTCATATATATTATCTCCATTATTGTTTGGATTTTTGAGAAAATTTATTGTCCCTGTGTGGGAAGTTATGTATTTTTATGATTTTAATATAAATGATCCAAATAGAATTATACAAGTAGGTTTAATTATATTTGGAAATATATTAATTATATACTTATATAAATGCTTATTAAAAAATCAAGACATAAGGAGATGAAATAAATGAATATAATAAAATTGAAAATTAATAAAAAAATATACATATTTATTTTGTGTTCATTAATATACAATCTATTATTATCTTTAATGTATATGAATTCTGATAATATTAATACTTTGATAATAAATATATATAGCAATGTAGATTTATTGAGAGTTGAAAATGTAATTAAAATAATATTATGGATGTTACCTCAAATAATTATGATTAGATATTTTGGCAATTTTTTTGAGGAGAATTTATTAAGCAATACAACGGTTATATTTACGAGAACAAGCAAGAGAAGTTACTTTTTATTAAAGAATGTTTTTAGCTTATTTCTTAATATTATAATTGTTTGTATGATACAGGTAGTTTCTATTATTTTTGTATCAATAGTCATTAAAGTTCCAGTAAGTATAAACTTTATGACATTTTTAATTATATGTAGAATAATTTTATATTATTTTTTACTGCTACTAATAATAAACGGATTTAGTGTATTATGGAAATCTATTAATGGAGTATTTATAGTTATGTTGGTAGAAATAACCATGGTATATTTATCAGGAATGCTATTAGAATATTATCAAATTATGATAAAGTATATACCTGTAAATATTGGTATAATTTCTATCAATAATTTTGGAATGGGTCTAAACAATATAGAGTCAATAATTTATTGCTTAGTTTATGTTATATTCTTTTTAATAGTAACGATATTTTTATTTTGGAAAAAAGAGTTCTTAAATTAGTGAAAATTATCAGGGGGCAAGGATAAATGAAAAAAATATGCGTAAGTAATATGTCTAAAATAATAAATGATATAGATATATTAAAAAATATAAATATTGAATTTGAAGAAGGTAATATTTATGGTATATATGGACATAATGGTTCGGGTAAAACTATGTTTTTTAGAACTTTATGCGGATTAATAAAGCCATCAAGTGGTTTTATAGAAATTAACGGTGATAGATTACATAAAGATATAGATTTCCCTAAGAGTATAGGTGTACTAATTGAAAATCCGAGTTTTTGGAAAGACTATAGAGGAATAGAAGTATTAGAAACTTTAGCTAAAATAAAAAATACTGCAACTAAAGAAGATTTAATAGATGCATTAAATAGAGTAGGTCTTGATTATAAAGATAAAAGAGTTTTAAGAAAGTATTCATTAGGTATGAAACAAAGGCTAGGTATAGCTCAGGCTATAATGGAAAAACCAGAAATAATAATATTGGATGAACCAACAAATGCATTAGATGAAGATGGTGTGAATTTAGTTTATAAAATTTTGGAACAAGAGCGAGATAGAGGAGCCATAATATTAATATCTAGTCACAATAAACAAGATATAGAAGAACTATCGGATTATAAAATAAAAATAGATTCAGGTAAAATTGTAGACGTTAGAGGTGTTTAAAATATGTTTAAATTTAAACGATTTATGTGGATGATTATAGTAATTTTATTATTAGGTGCTTTTATATTAGCTTTTAAGATGAGAGATAGTTTTATAAGTGACACTGATGTTAATATGTATATTAATGATAAAGATATTTCATATGAGCTTGTTGAATATGAAGAAGATATTTCAAAATCATTTACTAAAAATGAAGATATATCAAATATAAAAGAGTTAGAGGATATATCACCCGTTATAGTTAAAGTAAAAGTAGATTCCAAATCACCCAGGGAAATGTATGAATGGACAACTTTAACAAAGGTTATAGTTGAAGAAGTATATAAGGGTGAGCTAGATAAAGAAAGTATATATATTTTTGAACCATTTGATGCTTATAGCACCAATCCTATGATATATTCTTTGGATGGATATAATATTATGAATGAAGATTCAGGGTACATTTTATTTTTAAGAGATATGAAAGATTCTAACTATACACCAAATGATACTATTTATATGCCTACAACAACCCAACTTAGTAAATTTTCTGTGAATGGGGACAAAGTAATAAAGGCATCTAATTATGAGTTAAAATACAGTAATGTAAAAAAACAAGATATTATTAGTAGTAATGAAAAAATTATAAATAAATATAACAATATGAAAGAAAACGTTGTAAATAAATACATAACTGAATAATAATGAAAGTGTTAATTTGAATGAATGAGTATAGAGAATATATTATAATTTTCTATACTTTTTTAGCATGTAAAAATAAATAAACAAAATTTACAACATATAAGAAACCTATTGCAGTGGAACAATATAATATTACTTCATACAGTAACAAAATCACTGCATAAATAATATTATAGAACATAGAAAATTTTAGGGGGTAAAAGCATGAAAGGTAAAGTCAGAAAAATATTCCCAGGAGCAAATACTTGTAATGGATTCTATTCACTGTTTGATTATATAATACCAAATGATGTGAATAGAATATTTTGTTTAAAAGGTGGACCAGGAGTTGGTAAATCATCTTTTATGAAAAAGATTACTAATGAATTTGTTGATAGAGGTTATGATGTGGAGTTATTTCCTTGTTCATCAGACCCAAGTTCATTAGATGCAGTAGTAATCAAGGAATTAAAAGTGGTATTGCTAGATGGAACAGCACCCCATGTGGTTGATCCTAAGATTCCAGGAGCTATAGATGAAATAGTAAATTTCGGCGACTTTTGGAATGTGGACAATTTAGAAAATAATAAGATGGAAATTATGGATTGTAATAAGAAGATAAGTAATTGTTTTCAACGCGCATTTAAATATTTAAAATCTGCTGAGCCTATTTTTTATGACATAGAAGCTAAAAATTCTGTAGCTATGGATTTTGGTAAAGTTAATAAATTTACAGATGAATTCATTAAAGAATTATTTAAAAATGTAGAAAATGGTGAAAAGTTATCTAAACCTAGACACTTATTTGGTACAGCTATAACACCTATAGGTCACATAGATTATGGAGATAGCTTACTACAAGGTGCAAAAAAAGTATTTTATTTGGACGGAAAAATAGGATATGGAAAAACAACATTTCTTAAGAGGATATACGAAATGGCAGTTTTAAAAGGGTTAGAAGTTGAAGTATATCACTACCCTCTTATACCTGAAAAAATAGAAGGTATAATGATTCCAGCCTTAGGAGTAGCCATAACTATAAGCTCTTTTTATAAAGGTGAAAATGTTATAAACTTAGGTAAGTTTATGAGTTATGAAAAAATTAATGAGTATAAAGAAGAATTAGAAGTAGATGAAAAAATTTTAGATGAATTAATTAACTATGCTATATCTAATTTGAAAAAAGCCAAATCAAGTCATGATGAGATAGAAAACTATTATATTCCTAATATGAACTTCGACAAAGTTAATGAATTAAAAGCAGAATTAATAGAAAGAATTTTAAAATATGAAAATGAATAAGTAAGTAATAACTTTAAAGCTACTTAATTAAATGAGTTTTATAAAAATAATTTATTTAATTAACATAGCTTTTATTTTTTTGGGCAAAATAATGTTTTTGTTACTGAATAAAAAAAATATAACTGTTGATAATCTAAATATATATTTATATGAATAGTTGAGGTGATAAAAATAATATCGGCAGAAATAGATTTAAGTATTTTAGTACCAGAAAAATTAGCTAGAAAATATAACATGTTTCCTATTGAAATTAATGAAGACTCACTTGTAGTGGGCATAGAAAATGAAAATACATATGCAATACAAGATTTAAAATTAGTGACAGGCAAGGATATTATTTTAAAAGAATATCCTAGAGATGTAATAAATAAAAATATTAAGTTATGCTATGGAAAGCATATAGAAATTGATGATAATTATGCTAATAATTTATTTCAAGAAGTTTTAAATAAAGCTATATCAGAAAATGCAAGTGATATACATATTGAGCCTTTTAAAGATTTTATGAAAATTAGGATTAGAGTAGATGGAAAGATGAAGGAACTGTCTAACATGGATTTAGACTTGTATCCTTCACTTGCATCTGTAATCAAGTACAAATCTAATATGGATATTACAGAAAAAAGATTACCTCAAGACGGAAGAATAGATGTAAGTATGAATAATTCAATTGTAGATATTAGAATATCAACGGTACCAACTACATATGGAGAAAAAATTGTTCTTAGACTTTTAAATAGAGATTCATTTCTAAAAACAAAAGAGGAACTAGGATTCTCAAAAGATGCCATAGAGAAAATTCAAAATATTATTAATAAGAAAACAGGCATATTGCTAGTAACAGGACCTACTGGAAGTGGAAAAACTACTACAGTTTATTCTATATTAAAAGAATTGAAAAATACAAGCAAAAACATAATGACCATAGAAGACCCAGTGGAGTATAAAATGGAAGGTATTAATCAAATACAAGTGAATCCAAAGGTCGGACTTACTTTTGAAAAGGGGCTTAAGGCAATATTAAGACAAGATCCAGACATAATTATGGTTGGTGAAATTAGAGATATAGAAACAGCAAAAATTGCAGCAAGAGCAGCAATAACAGGTCATTTAGTTATTAGCACTCTTCATACTAATGATGCTGTTTCATCCGTTGCTAGACTAATAGATATGGAAATTCAACCATACTTATTAAATGCATCATTAATAGGAGTAATATCTCAAAGGCTTGTAAGAAAAGTTTGTTGTAACTGTAGTAATGAAGTAACTATTACACAAAGTGAAAATCAAGTAATTAGTACAGCAATACCTATTGGTTGTAGTGAATGTCATGAGACCGGGTACGATGGGAGAACAGCTGTATACGAAATTCTTGAAGTAAGTGATGATATAAAAAATGCAATACAACATAATAAGCAATCTAAAGAGATTAAAGAAATAGCAATGAGTAATGGAATGATTACCTTTGATGATAGTTATTCCAGGTTAATAAAAGAAAAAATCACTACTTTAGAAGAATGCTTGATAAACAAAGAAATACTTAGTTAGGAGAATGTATATTTGTATAAATGTGTTATATATGATGAACAAAATAAGCGAAAAACTATACATCTAGATGTAGATACGGAAGAAGAAGTTTGGAAATATGCTAATGAAAATAAAGTGAAAGTTGCAGAGACTAAAGAAAGAAAATTTATTTTCAGAAGCAATAAATTAAAGGATAAGGAGTTAAAAATCTTTTCAAAAGAAATGAGTATACTTTTAAAATCAGGATGTGAAATATCTAAGATTTTAAATATATTAACGAATCAGTCTAATGATAAATTGAAAGGAGTTTTAAAGATTATATCTAAAAAAATTGAAAAAGGTAATTCTATTACAGAAGCATTTGAAAGTACTAATGCTTTTTCTAAATTCTATATAAGCATGATAAAGGCAGGAGAAATTAGTGGTAGCTTAGATGAGGTTATGGACAGATTAGCTACTTATTATGAGAAGGAAAGTAAATTAAAAAGTAGGATTACAAGTATACTTATTTATCCAATAATATTGCTTGTTTGTTTATTTTTCTCTTTTTTATTTATTTTAGTATTTTTAGTTCCAACTTTTGAAGATATTTATGCAGACGGTGGTATGTCTATACCAATAATAACAAAGATACTAATTTTTTTATCTCATATACTTAGAGATCATCTTATTTTAATTACATCGATAAATACAAGTTTAATATTTGGTTTTATTTATTTGAAAAATAATAATAAAAAAGTAAAAGAGCTGCTTAATAAATGGAAATTCACAATTCCTGTTATAAAAACATATTCACAATTGAAGATTACTAATAAATTTTCTAAATCATTATCAATACTAATTTGGAGTGGAGTTCAAATAGTAGAATCCATAGATATTTCAGCTAAAGTTGTAAACAATGATTTAATTTATAAGAAGATATGTGTAGCTAATGATTCAATAAAAAGAGGTAACAGTATAGGAGAATCTTTAAAATTAATAGATGAATTTCCTAAGTTGTTTCTATCAATGATAATTATTGGTGAAGAAAGCGGGAGGTTAGATGATATTTTAAGTACAATAACAGATTACTATGACAATGAGCTTGATTCAAAATTAGAAATAGGAACTAAATATTTTGAAAATATAGTCACTATAGTTATAGGATTAGTTGTTGCATTTACTATAATTTCAATGGTAATACCTATGATTGATGCAGTAGCATCTGTTTAATTTTTATAAGGAGGAACAAAAAATATGCAATTAAAACAAGTTAGAAGAAAGAAAAGAAGAGGTAACTAACAGTTACAAATAAGTTATAAGATTTTATAAAATGATATTAAAATTTTATAACTTAGAAAATTGTTGACAGCCTCCCATATTCGTAAAGAGTATGGAGT
>JAVXJA010000012.1:0-60191 GCA_036648085.1 Terrisporobacter sp. | reverse complement strand
TTTATATTTTTATAATCTTTTTATAAGATTTTATAAACTACTTGTTACTGTTTTTATTTTTAAACTTAGGATGTATTCCGTCACTATTTTTTAATTCATATAATCTAAAAAATTCATTAAAACATAATACTTTTAATTTTACGCCTGATAAATCTTCTAAAACTTCAAAACTTAAACTTTCCTCATTAGTTTTCATAAAAAAAGATAATTGATTTAATTTACTATTAAAATCACTTAGTGTTAATCCAACAGGAATGTCAAATATAAATATTTTTTCTAATCCCTGTCTATTCTTCTTTACTAATTTAGGGCTTGCTCCCTCACTATTTTTTAATTGAACCACATTAAAAAACTTTTGAAAATCGTGTTCATTCCAATCTAGGCCCAAAACCTTAGATATCATTTTACAAGCAGTTACTCCACAATCCCATACAGAATCTACTAATAACTCTAAAATATTCTTACTCATATTTCCCTCCTTATTTTTTATAAATATAATCCCTCCTTTATTATTATTCTCATTCTATTAACCATATTACAATTGAAATCCGTATCGCTTAAGCCATTACACCGCAAAGACACTTTTGTTAATCAGTTAGAAATTAAAAAGAGTTGTCTTTTCATGTATTATAAAAATACATTTAGACAACTCTTTCAATTTATTATTTTACATACTTATTTAAATAATTTTTTACTGTTTCCCAATATAACTTAGGATTAACAGCTCTTGCATTTTCATGTTTTGCACCTTTTATAGTTAACTTTTCTTTTTCACCACTTACACTATTATATAATTCATCCATCATATAATAAGGAACAAAATCATCTTTATCTCCATGAATAAATAAAATAGGTGTAATACATTTTTTTAATTGATTTACAGCAGAAGCATCTTTTAATGAATATCCGCATTTTATTTTAGTAATCATATCTGCCACATTTAATATGGGAAATGATTTAAGTTTATATAATTTTTTAAGTTGATAAGAAAATTGATCTATAGCTGAAGTATATCCACAGTCAGCTATTATAACTTTAATATTCTTAGGAAGTTCTTCTCCAGAAGTCATCATTACTGTAGCTGCTCCCATGGAGCTTCCATGAAGTACTATATTAGCTTCTTTATTATTTTCAATTATATAATTTATCCATTTAATAATATCTAATCTATCATGCCATCCCATACCTATATAATTACCTTCACTACTTCCATGACCTCTTAATTCGGGCATTATTACATTATAATCCATATTTATATATTCTTGAGCAATGGAACCAACTTTAATAACATTGCTACAATATCCATGTACTATAACTGCCCAATTATTACTTTCTGACTTGCTTATAATTTTATATCCATGTAATTTTAAGTTATCTATGGAATTAACATACACATCTTTAGTATTTGATTCTTCAAATAACCACCTATTCATTTCATCTCTTTCTCTTTGTTTTTTTTCATCTTCACTATCATCTTTAAAAACTACACTTTTTGATATTTTAGGGTTTATGGCTAGATTGTAAAAGTAATTCCCACATAAATAAAGTATTATTAACCCTAAAATTATTATAATAATTATTATTTTCACGTTTTCTTCCCTTCAATGATTTTCATATTGTTAATTATAACCCATGAAGTAAAGATTCTATATTTTTCATTAATTATTTTCTATATTTATCAACACTTCATATATATCCGATAATTCTAACTCTATATTATAATCATCTATATCATAAATTTTATATTCATCACAGTTTTCACATTTATTAGGAAGTATTATCTTAAATGTACTTCCAACACCTAATTCACTACTCACACTTATATATCCATCATGAAGATCTATTATTGATTTTACAATACTAAGTCCTATACCACTACCTTCATTTTCACGTGTTAATGATTTATCTGCTTGAACAAATCTTTCAAATATAGCTTGTTTATCTTCTTTAGAAATTCCTATACCTTCATCTCTTATATCTATTTCTGTCCAATCATCATTTACTAATATATTAACATAAATAGTTGAGTTTTCTGGTGAAAACTTTATAGCATTTGATAATAAATTAAGCAAAGCTCTTTCAATTAAATTAGAATCACATTTAGATATATTTTCTTCACCGTTAGTATCAAATTCTATATTAATTGATTTTAGTTCAGCGTAATTTACTACAGATAATGTTACATCTTCTACAATTGCCACAATATTAAAATAATCAAATTTACCCTTTAATATTCCTGTTTCTATTTTAGATATATCCACCACATTATTTATTAACCTTAACATTCTTTTACAGTTTACATGTAATGTGTTTTTATATCTACCGTACATGGATTTAAAATCAAAATCTTCATATAAACTAAATTTATCTAAAAGTTGAATTGTTGAGTAAAATATATTTACAGGAGTTCTTAATTCATGAGATATATTCGACATAAATTCAGTTCTTTCAGTCGTATATATTTTTAATTTCTCAAATTCTAATTCTTTTTTTATTTCTTCGGAAATATCCATATATGTAATAGCTATCTCCTTTTTATCTTCTATTGTACTGATTAATTGAATAGAACAATCAATATAAACCTTATCCTTTTTATTTCTAATTATTCCTCTCCATATACCCTTTTCATTTAAAGACTTAGCAATCTCATCTTTATTATCAATATTCATACATTTTTCTTCTAGAATCAAGGATAATTTTTCCCTATAACTATCACTTTCTTCATTTAAATAATGTTCTTTTACTTTTGTATTAGCATATAATACATCACCTTTGTCATTACAAATCAGCATAAAACTATGTTTGTTATTTTCAGTAAAATTGTAAAATACTGCTAAATCTTGATTCAAAATTTTAGTTTTATTTATATAGGTATATAGTTCTATAAATGTTCCTCCAATAATTATCAAAAACATAAGATATGTTATTGATACTGATATTAGTTTCACATCAAACAATATAGATTTTGCTACATGTATAGCATAAATAGCTTTTACAGCTAACATAAATATACTGCTACCTAATACCATAAATAAATATTCCTTTTTTTCTTTTCCTATTGTAAATAGTATAATTGAACTACAAATATAGACCATTGCTAAAATAGCATTGTATACAACAAAAAATTCTGAACTATATCCCATTCCTATAAATTCTAGTTTTTTTTCAATAGTTCCCATAATAATAGTATAAAAAATTACAAACAATATAGATTTCTTCTTATTATTTACCATATATTTTTTAAATATATTATTAGGCGAAAGAGCTATTAGTAGTAATGTTATTCTCAATATTGATGTAGATAAAGTAAGGTAATTTTTTAAGCTATACTCTTCATAGTAAAAACTAAGAAAATCAATCTGTCCAAACATAATTCCTACAGACAATCCTACATACATCAAGAAAATAACAAATACATCATCACTTTTTAATCTTCTATATGAAATCAAACAAGTTCCAAGGGACAAAACTGAAAGAATTGAATTAAAAGACCTAATAAAAAATATCGTAGATTTCAAATTAGGTATATTAGTATTTTCCTTTGTAAATATCCCAAATATAAAAGTTAAAATAAAAATAAAAGTAATTAGCGATACTATAATTATTAAATTTTTAAAAGCTTTTTTATCCTTTTCACATATGTTATTATCATCAATAATTTTATTAATCAAATTCCGCATCCCCTATTCCATTTAATTCCACGTATAACTACTTTATATAGTACCAAAGTTTTTTGTATAAATACATACCTTTAATACATAAAAAAAAAACCATACCGACTTTTTTATCAATATGGTATTACTACAATATTATTTTATACAAGAACTTCATAAATATCTGATAATTCTAACTCTGTATTATAATCATTAATATCATAAATTTTGCAATCCTTATTATCTATATGTCTATTAGGTAGTAGTATTTTAAATATACTTCCAACTCCATATTCACTTTCCACACTTATATATCCATCATGAAGATCTATTATGGATTTTACAATACTAAGACCTATGCCACTTCCCTCATTTTCACGTGTAAGAGATTTATCAGCTTGAACAAATCTTTCAAATATTGCTTGTTTATCTTCCTTTGAAATACCTATTCCTTCATCTCTAATATTTATTTCCGTCCAATCTTCATTTACTAAAATATCAATATTAATTGTAGAGTATTGTGGTGAAAACTTAATTGCATTCGATAATAAATTAAGCATAGCCCTTTCTAGCAAGGCTGGATCACAGTTGCTTATACTTTCTTCATCATTAGTATCAAATTCTATCTTAATTGATTTTAATGATGCGTAGTTGATAACTGATAAGGCTACATCCTCTACTACAGCAACTAAATTATAATTATCAAATTTGCATTTTAATAAACCCGTTTCTATTTTTGATATATCTACTACATTATTTATTAATCTTAACATTCTTTTACAATTAACTTGTAAGGTTTTTCTATATTTATTATATAACAATTTAAAATCAACATTATCTTTTGAACCTAATTTATCTAATAATTGAATAGTAGAATAAAATATATTTACTGGAGTTCTTAACTCATGAGATATATTTGACATAAATTCTGTTCTTTCTTTTGTATATACTTTTAATTTTTCCAACTCTAATTCTTTACTTATTCCTGCTGAAATATCCATACAAGAAATTGCTATTTCTTTTTCTTCTCCTATGGTTTCAATTAATTGTACAGAACAGTCTACTGTCATTTTGTCTAAATCATTTTTTATTATACCTCTCCAAACTCCGTCATTCTGTAAACACCTAATTATTTCATCATTTTTATTAACATCTTCCACTATCTTATTAAATACATAATTCAAATTATTCATATTATCATAACCTAAAGAGGAATAATAATCTTTTACTTTTTTATTAGTATAAAGTATTTCTCCATTATCATTACATAAAATCATAAAACTATGTTTGTTATTATCAACTATATTCTTAAAAATATTTAAATTTTGATTTAGTATCTTTTCCCTATTTATGTAAATATATAATTCAATAAAAGTCCCTCCAATTATTATTAAAGATATTAAATATGTTATCGATACTGAAGTTAACTTAACAAAAAATGATATAGAATTAACTCCGTAAATAGCATAAATTGCTTTTATTGCTAAAGTAAATATGCTTGTGCTTAAAACAACAAATAAATATTCTTTATCCTTCATACCTGTTATAAACAGCTTTAATGCAATAAAAATATATACAATAGCTAAAAATGCATTATATAAAACAAAAAAATTATCATTATAATTTATTTTCATATTAATATGCTTTTCTAAAAAACCAAAAAATATAGTATAAATAACTACAAATATAATAGCCTTTTTCTTATACTTTATTATAAGTTTTTTAATTTTACTTTTTGGTGAAACAGCTACTATAAGCAATAATATTCTTAATAATGATGTAGATACTATAATATAATTAGAAAGACTAAATTTTTCATAATAAAAATTAAGATAATCAAGCTGTCCAAATAAAATACCTGTGCATAATCCTAAATACATCAATGAAATAACAAATACACTATCTTTCTTCAATCTGTTATATGAAATTAAACAACTTCCCCAGGCTAATAAAGAAAGTATAAAATTAAATGTCCTAATAAACAATAAGGTTGTCTCTAGATAAGGTTTTTCCATTTCTTTTTGATTAAATATGGTTATCATAAGAATAACCACTATTACAAATGTTGCTATAACTATATTTTTAAATACCTTCTTTTCGTTATCTACTAATATTTTATTATTTAGAATATTATCTGTCATTACTAATTGTCTCCCATCTTTTTCAGTTCTAATTTACTGTAAACATCATCTATATAGTACCAAATATTTTCACATAAAAATAGACTAAAAACTTATTTCCTAAATTATAAAATTATATATTTTTATAAAAGATACTGGCAAATGATTCTTTTTATATGCATTCCAAAAACTAACCACATAATTTCTTTTAATTTTTAGATAATTATAATATAAAATACTTATAATCCAAAAGTATCCCTTATCTATAATTTAGACTAGGGATACTTTTTATATTAAATGAACTTATTATCTCTTAAAATTTACTATTTCTTTTTTACCAAAATCTACAGTAGTTTCACTTAAAGTAGTATGAGATATTACTCTACCTTCTCTAATTGAATAATAAACTGGAACTTGTCTTCTTATTGCATCATATCCATTTTCAGCTGGAAGTATTATCATATTTCCTGGCTTTCCAACTTCTATTCCGTATTTATCTGTAATATTTAATGTTCTAGCACTATTGTTAGTTATTAAATCTATAGATTCGTTTATTTCACTGTAACCCATCATTTGACACACATGAAGTCCCATATGAAGAACTTGTAACATATTTCCTGTTCCTAAAGGATTCCACGGATCAACTATGTCATCATGACCAAAACATACATTTATTCCTGCTTCTCTCATTTCCTTAACTCTAGTTATACCTCTTCTTTTTGGATAAGTATCAAATCTACCTTGAAGATGTATATTTACAAGAGGATTAGCTACAAAGTTAATTCCGCTCATTTTTAGTAGTCTAAATAATTTGTAAGTATATGCACCATTATATGAATGCATTGCTGTTGTATGACTTGCTGTTACTTTATGACCTATTTTATATTCGTACGCTCTAGTTGCCAATACTTCTATAAATCTTGATTGTTCGTCGTCTATTTCATCACAATGAACATCTACAAGTACATCATATTTTTTAGCAAACTCCATCATTTTATTTATACTTTCCACTCCGTATTCTCTTGTAAACTCAAAGTGAGGTATAGCTCCTATTACATCTGCTCCTAATTTTAATGATTCTTCTAATAATTCTAATCCATTTTCATAAGATAGTATTCCTTCTTGTGGGAAAGCAACTATTTGTAACGTTACATAATCTTTTAATTCTTCTCTAAGTTCAATCATAGCTTTCATTGCTGTAAGTTGTGGATCAGTTATGTCTACATGAGTTCTTATAAATTGTATACCATTAGCTACTTGCCAAGATATTGCTTTTCTTGCTCTATTTTTAACATCTTCAATACTTAAAAACTCTTTTCGCTCAGACCAACGCTCTATTCCTTCAAATAAAGTTCCACTTTCATTCCACTTAGGCTCTCCAGCTGTAAGCGTTGTATCTAGGTGAATATGTGGTTCTATAAATGGTGGTACAACTAAAAATCCATTAGCATCTATAACTTCTTCATTAGCTGCTTCTATGTTTTCTTCTATTTTAGTTATGACTCCATTGTCAATTAATATATCCACTAAGTTGTCATTATTTCTTAATTTTGCTCTTTTTATTAACATTTATTTATCCTCCTAAGATACTAGCTATAATATTATTCCTAACTAAGTTTATTACGCTACTATTTTTTCTTCTGATTTTATTTCTGTTTCTTTTTTTGAAGTTAATTTTGTTAATACTACATAAGTTATCATTGCTGTTATAACTGAATTTACTGGTGTTATTCCTGGTATTACATAAGCACCTATTACACCTGCTACCCATGCTATTATTGCATTTATATTTACCTTTTTAAATCTAGTATTTTCAAAATCTGTGTAACTTCTTTTATTTATTATAAAGTAATCTGCTATTAATACTGCTCCTGTTGCTGGTATAAATGAGTTTAACATATTTAACCATGCCATGAAATTGTTATATAAAACCATTGCTAAAAGTGTACCCACTATACCATTTATTATTACCATTTTACTTTTTGGTTGCTTAGTTATATTTGCAAACCCAAGTCCTGAACCATAAAGTGCATTGTCATTAGTTGTCCATATGTTTAATCCTAATATTATTATTGCTGGTATTATTAATCCTTGTGCAAACATTACTTCTGATATATCTGCTTGGCCAGTTGCCATGGCTCCAACTGCACCGAAAGCTAACATTAATGAGTTTCCTATTAAGAATGCTATTACAGTAGTTGATACTGCAATTTTTCTATTTTTTGAAAATCTTGTAAAGTCAGGTGTTAATGTTCCACCACTTATAAATGTACCTACAACTGCTGCAAGTGCTGCACTCATAGTCATACTTCCACTTGGCTCTATAGCTACTAATCCTGCTATACCACCTATATCTACAACTGCTTTTCCTGCTGATATACTTCCAAGTATAGCTATAGCTGGAACTGCTATCATACTTAATATAGTTAATGATTTCATTCCAAAGAATGCTGTTGCTGTCATTAATAACCCTGACACTATAATTAATGGCCATACATCTATTCCTGTTACTTTAGATACTGGTATTGCAAACATTGCAACTCCTACTCCAAACCAACCTACTTGTGTTATTGAAACTAAACCTGATAATAAATATGATCCTTTTTCTCCAAAAGAATATCTAGCAAGTAAGTGAGTTGAAAGCCCTGTATCACCTGCTATATAAGCTAAAAGTCCTGTATAAATACATAATAATATATTTCCAAATACTACAGCTTTAACAAAATCCCCCATATTAAGATTTGTTCCTATATTTCCTCCAGCTAACATACTTGCTGAGAAGAATGCAAATCCTAGCATTACTACTAGCATTGATAAAAATCCTTTTTTTGCATTCCTTGGTATTGCCTCTAGTGAATAGTCGTGATCTTGATGTTTTTGTTTTTTCATGATGTTTACCTTTCTTTTTAGTACCTAAAAAGAAAAGCTCCTTGTTTATGCAAGGAGCTTAGAATTGTATTAAGATAAGTTTGTATGTTTTAATTACCGGTTAATTAAAATTTCATAGACTTATGCTTAATTATAATCTTTTTATAATTTTCTTCCGAAAACCTTGCCAGTTTCTCTGAACTGAATTAAAGGTACTATATTTTTTTGTTATATATACTTTATCACGCTTGTCGAATTTTGTAAATAATTTTTCTAATATTTAAAGTTGGTTATTTTTGTATAAATTTTTATAAACAACTTCATATCTTTATTGCTTAAATTTTCTTCTCCACGAGGATCAAGTCCATATTTTACAAGGAAGTTATATTTAGAGAAAGTTGTTTCATCAACTAGCAATTTAATTATTGTAAGTCAGTACTCTAATTTACTCTAAATCCTTTTATTATTTTTTTTAGTCCCCTAAGTATAAATTTAACTATTTCATTTAATACAAGCACCATAGATGATAATAGTATTATTTTAATCCACATATCTACACCCAATGAAACTGAGTTAAAAAACTGTCTAAAAACTTGTGTAAATATTACTTGTGTAATTCCTGTAATAAAAATAATTTCTAGTGCTAATTTATTTTTAAAGAAATTTGGTATGGTACTATTAAGTCCAAATTCTCTACAATTGAATGCATTGAATAAAGCGCTAAATGCAAATAATGAAAATACTACTGTTCCTTGCTCTTCATGTGTAGCTTGAAGTACATTATAAAATTGTTGAAGATGTACTATTGCAACTATAAGTACCGCATTTATAGTAATATTAACTGCCATACTTCTTGCAATTATTCCAGCTTTTCTTCTTATTGGCTTTCTTGTTAATACATAATCCCTTACAGGCTCTAATCCAAGAGCCAACGCTGGAGGTCCATCCATTATAATATTTACCCATAATAATTGTATTGTAGTAAAAGGCATTTCTTTTCCCATAGCTTGAGATATTACAGCTATCATAAAAGCAACTATGTTAACAGTAAGTTGGAATTGAATAAATCTTTGGAAATTTTCGTATATTCCTCTTCCCCATTTTATACCGTCAACTATAGTACTAAAACTATCATCTGTTAATATAATATCTGAAGCATTTTTTGAAACTTCAGTTCCTGATATTCCCATGGCAATTCCTACATCTGCTTTACTTAAAGCTGGTGAATCATTAATACCATCTCCTGTAACGGCTACTACTTCTGCATTTGCTTGTAAGGCTTGTACAATCCTCATTTTAGTATCTGGCTTAGAGCGGGCAACTATTGATATTTCATTTATTTCTTCTCTTAGCTCTTCATCTGATAATACATCTATATAAGTAGCTTCTACAGCCTTTTTGCCATTATCTAATAAACCTATTTCACTTCCTATAGCTTTAGCAGTATTTATATTATCCCCTGTTAGCATTTTTACCTTAACCCCTGCTCCATAAGCTACTTGTATTGATTCTTTTACACCTTCTCTAAGAGGATCTAATATTCCTACAAATCCACTGAAAATTAAATTTTCACCATTTTCATAAGTGTCTATGTATCCATCTATTGCTAATTCATCTTCATAAGTTATTGCCGCTTCCTCTGAATATTTGTCAACTCTTTTATAAGCAAATCCTAAGGTTCTCATGGCTTTAACTTGCAGTTTTTGTATTTCTCTTAATATTTCTTTTTTAGTTTCAGAATTCATTAGTACTATATCTTTGCCTTTTTGCATATAACTACATCTATTTATTAACACTTCTGGAGCACCTTTACTTAAAAATATCTTATAATCATCTAAATCTATTAAAGAAGACATTCTTTTTTTATCAGAGCTGAAAGGAGCTTGTGATAATAATCTTGTATCTTTTCTAATTTTAGTATAATTTTTTTTATTATGATATAAAAGTAATGCACATTCAGTGGCACTCCCAATATATTTATAAGACTTGTCCTCTATTTCAATATCTGCTGTAGAGTTTACTATACAGTTTTCATCAAAATAACTATTACTCTTATATTCACTACTATTTATATATTTTCCATCCACATATGCAACTTCTACTTTCATTTTATTTTGTGTTAAAGTACCTGTTTTGTCTGAACATATTACGGACACACATCCTATAGTTTCACAAGCTTCTTTTTGAGTTACTAAAGCATTTATTTTAGCCATCTTTTGCATAGTTATTGCTAGAGTAATATTAACCATGGTGGGTAACCCTTCTGGTACTGTGGCTACTATTAATGCTATACATACCATATACGCATTTTTTGCAGGTGATAATGATTGTAAAAATGGTATAAATCCAGAAGTATTAATAACTATATCTCCGTTTGAAGTCATTTTTAAAATCATATATAAACATAATAAGAATGCTATAATTGCTGATATTCCAGCTATTTTAGCACCTAATTTACCTAGTTTTATTTGAAGTGGTGTTTGTATATCATCATCAGATATATTTTGTGCTATTTTTCCCATCTCTGTCTTATCTCCTGTAGCTGTTATCACTACTTTTCCTCTTCCATATGCTACTAAAGTTCCACCAAATACCATATTAATTTGTTTTGCTGGAATAGTTTCTTGTTCTATTATTTCCTTCTTACCATATACAACTTCCATTTTTATTATTTCATCTGCTTTTTTTGCAACATCAGCAGATTCTCCCGTAAGCATGTCCTCTCTAACTTTTAAATTTATACTCTCTATAAGTCGTCCATCTGCTGGTATCATATCTCCAGTTTCTATATAAACTATATCTCCAGGAACTAAATCCTTCTTAGATATTTTGTGAACTTGTCCATTTCTTAATACTTTTACCTCAATATTTTCAGTTAACTTTGACAATGCTTGTGCTGCTTTTTTAGATTTGCTTTCTGTTATAGCTCCTATGGAAAGTCCTAGAAGTATTGCCCCAAGTATTCCAAATGCATCATGGACTTCTCCTGCAAAAGCACTTATAACTGCTGCTCCTAATAATATTAATATCATTGGCTCCATTACACTATCAAATATTTCGTCAAAAATAGATTTACCTTCTTTTATTTTAAACTCATTAAATCCATATTTCTGCCTTCTTATGTGTACATCACTTTCATTTAAACCACTGGCTGAGTTTACTCCCAAATATTTTAAGGCTTCCTTTGTTGATTTATTGTAGTACCTCATTTTTCATCCCCCTCGTTAACTTCCTTTAAAACTTATATAAATATATGAATTTGTACATTTTTATATTCCATATCTCTGTATAAATTTAATTCATCTAAAGTATTTTAAGGATAAAAAATCACTAAAAATTAAAAAAGTGCACAAGATTTGCTTTATAAAGCAAATTCTCATACACTTCTTATATCAAATATAAATTATTTAATTATCTTAAACTTTGGCTCTAGTTTGATTCCAGACTTATCTCTAACCTTCTTAGCTTGAATTTTAACTTTTTCTAATAATTCAGCTTCATCTAATACGACTATTTTACTTTCCTTCATAAGCCATTTACCATTACATATAGTAGACTCCACATTTTGACTACTCATTGAGTAAACTATATTTCCTATAGGATTATGCATTGGTAATGAGTGAATATCATTTCCGTTTAAGATTATCATATCAGCTTTCTTTCCTATTTCTAAACTTCCTATTACATCATCCATTAAGGCACATTTAGCTCCATTTAAAGTAGCCATTTCTAATATTTGTTCCGCATATACTACTTCTGGATTTAAAGTTCTTCCTTTATGAATAAGAGAAGTTAAGTACATATCTCTCATCATATCCATTCTGTTATTAGAAGGCGCACCATCAGTACCTATAGATACTGGTATTCCTTTATGTAACATTTCTGGTATAGATGCAAATCCAAGTACTACCTTCATAGCTGCTGCTGGATTATGAGATACTTTTACATTATTTAATCTAAATAAATCAAGTTCCCTATTATTTAACCAAACTGTATGAACTGCTAAAAGATTTGGACCAAGTACTCCAAGTTCATTTAAGTGTTCAACTGTTCCAAAACCTTTACGAGTTTTAGCAAAGTCTATTTCACCTGCTATTTCAGCTATATGCATATGAATACCCGTCTTATATTTATCTGCAAGTTCTTTTGTTTTTACAATTAATTCATCAGAGTTATTAAATATTGTTCTAAGTCCAAACCAGATTTTAACTCTTTCATCACAAGTGTTATTGAATTTTTTAAATAATTCTATTTGAGTATTTAATTCTTCTTCACAAGTCTTATCCCAAACCTCTGGTAATCCTATTCCATTATCCATTACCGACTTAGCAAGACAAGCTCTTATTCCTGTTTTGTTAACTGCTTCTACCATTGCATCCACATATTGGCCACCTGATTCTAAAAAAGTAGTTACACCTGATTTTATTAATTCTACACAACAAGCTGTTGAAGATATTAAAGAATCTTCAAAATCAAAACTACTTTCATATGGCCATATTCTATCTCTTAACCAAGTAAGTAATGTAACATCATCAGCTAATCCACGTCCTAATTGTTGTGATAAATGAACATGAGTATTAATAAATCCAGGCATTACTATTTTCCCCTGTGCATCGTAAACTTCTGCATCAGCATTTATTATAGTTTCATCTATATGTCCTACAGATTTTATTATATTATCTTCTATAAGTATACTTCCATTTTCATATACTTCTCTTTCCTCGTTCATAGTTATTAAATAACAATTTTTTATATATAATTGAGTCATCTCTTAAATCTCCTTAATATTTATATTAACTAAGTGCTAAATTTAATACTGATAATGCACCTATTATCCAAAGTGTTACGCTTATTTTATCTGCTTCTTTTGAAACAACATGCATGATTATATATGATATAAATCCAAAGCATAAACCTATACTTATGCTATAAGTAAGTGGCATTAATAATATAGTTACAAAAGCTGAAACAGCTATTTTGCTATCATCAAAATTAACTTGTTTTATGCTTGAAAACATAAATACACCTACCATAACAAGTGCTGGTGATGCTGCATATGATGGTACTGCTCCCAAAAGTGGTGTAAATAATAATGTTACTAAGAATAATAATGCAGTAACTACTGATGCAAGTCCAGTTCTAGCTCCTGCTGCTATACCTGCTGCTGATTCACCAAAAGTAGTAACTGTACTAGTTCCAAGTAATGAACCTATTAAAGTTGCCGTAACATCTGCATATAACATTTTTGATAATCCTTTTATATTTCCATCTTTATCTTCAAGTCCCATCTGTTTACAACAACTTATTAAAAATGCTAAAGAATCAAACATATCTATAAACATAAATGAGAATATCGGCCCTATTAATGAGAATTTAAGTGCTCCTAATATATCAAGTTTAAAAGCAACTGGTTCTATACTTGGTGGCATTGAAATTATTGCACTTGGTAATTCTACTTGTCCTGTAACTATTGATAAAATCGTTGTTACAACTATACTTATTAAAATTCCGCCTTTAACTTTCTTTACTTCAAATATAAACATAAGAGCAAGTCCAAGTAAAGCTATTAAAACTGTTGGTGTAAATGGTGCTAATGAGACTAATGTTGATGGGTTAGCTTCTATAACTCCCATACCTTTTAAGCCAACAAATGATAAGAATAATCCTATACCTGCTGCAGATGCTATACTAAGTTCCTTTGGTATTGCATCTGCTATATATTTTCTAACTCCACTTATTGCTAAAATTAAAAATATTGTCCCTGAAATAAATACAACTCCTAGTGCTTGTTGCCAAGGAATTCCCTCTCCAAGTACTAGTGAATAAGTAAAGAATGCATTAAGACCCATACCTGGGGCAAGCGCAAAAGGTGCATTACCTAAAAATGCAAATATTAATGTTCCAATGGCTGTAGCTAAAATAGTAACTGTTATAAGTGCTGCTTTGTCCATACCAGCATCAGAAAGTATTGCTGGGTTAACAAATACGATATATGCCATTGTTAAAAATGTTGTAATTCCTCCAATTACTTCTGTTTTAATATTTGAACCACGATCAGTATATCCAAATATCTTATCTAAAAATGATAGTGGACTTTTTTCTTGTCCTCTTCCCAATTGTTCGTATTGTTTTTTTGCTTCCATATTTCCTCCTAAAATTTTCCTATAAAAAAAAGATATATATTCTAATGAATAGAACATATATCTTAAATGAGAAATTTCTTTTTAAGTATGTGTAGCTATTCATAGTGATCTCATTTACGGTGAGTTCGTAGAAACTTATGGTCCTTATTACCATTATATACGAATATTTATCTGTGTTTTTTATTTATTATACATATTTCGACAATGTTTATCAATGCTTTTTTGAAATTTACCTTTATTTCCATATTTATAACGAACTTTAGTTGCTTAACACTACTTGTTTCTATTTTAATATATATAAATACAGAAAATGTTTTTCGTATTCATATAAAAATTATATTTTCTACAAATATTGACAATGCTACCTTTATGGTTTATTATATTAAATCAATAGGATGCCTTTAAGATAGTCCCGTGAGACTAATAAGGAAAATATTATTATAGTATTTTTGCCTTGATATCTTTGCAAGTATTAAGGCTTTTTTGGTGTCCTAAACTAAAAAATCGGAGGATACTATGAACATAAAAGTAAAAAACAACAAGGCTAATGACTTGGCTATCAAAATGGTTATATCTTTACTATGCGGATTAACTTTAGGAACATTATTTATATTTTTAAGAGAAAACTTAATTTCAAATGAAAGTTCAAATACTTGGACTATAATTAATAATTTATTATTCCAAGATATAAGTGCTCCTGAAGCAACTAATGCAGTAGGACTGTTTTATATAATAGGACAACTATTTATAAATTCATTACAATTAGTTATTATACCTATGGTATTTACATCTATAGCTCTTGCTATATGTCATATTAGCGATACGAGAAAGTTAGGTCGTATTTCTTATAAAACAATATTAGGATTTTTAATAACTTCATTATTTGCATTAATTCTTGCTGGTATATTTGGACTTACAGCTCATAAATTAGGATTATTTAATGTAAACATAGCTAACATAGCTTCTAGTGAAGGCAGTGCTGGAAGTAATCCATTACTTGTCCTTGTTCAAGCTATACCTAACAACATTACAGGTGTATTTACTGATAATGGAAGAGTTTTATCTGTTGTATTTTTAGCAGTAGTTTGCGGTCTATGTATAAATACTTTAGACGATGAAATCCAAGTGTTAAAAAAATTATTACAAGATATTAATAAAATAATAACTACTTTCTTAACTTTCGTAATAACTAAATTTGGACCAATAGCAATTTTCGTACTTATTACAAGAACTTTTGCAATATATGGTATTGATCACTTAAAACCGGCTCTTGCATATGTTTTAACTACTACTATTGCATTATTAATATTCTTAACTATTGGTTATGGATTATTTATAATGTTAGCAACAAGATTAAACCCTATAATATTTATAAAGAAAATATCTAAAGTAGCTCTATTTGGGTTTTCCACATCATCATCTGCAGCTACTCTACCTTTAAATACAAAAACTGTAACTGAGGAATTAGGTGTTTCTAAGGATATTGCATCTTTTACTTTACCACTTGGTATGACAATAAACATGAATGGTACTGCTATAATGCAGGTAATTGCTGCAGTATTTATAGCTTCAAGTGCTGGATATGATGTAACTATTGGTAATATAGCTTTAATATCGCTATTAGCATTAATCGCTTCAATTGGAACTCCGGCAGCTCCTGGTGCTGGTGCAATTATATTATTTACTGTGCTAACTAGTATGGGATACCAAAACGATGCGGCTATACTTGCCTATTCATTAATCCTTGCAATCAACCGCCCAGTTGAAATGTTAGTTACATCACTTAATGTAGTTGGAGATGCTGCAACATCAATATATGTTGCAAAATCTGAAAATGCTTTAGACGAAAGTATCTATAATAATTAAAAAACTAATAGGTTCTATTCAAAACTATACTTTTGAATAGAACCTATTTTATTATTTTATTCTTCTAACCTATATCCCACTTTAAATACTGTTTTTAAAAACTCTTTTAGTTCTAATTTTTCTCTTATTCTCTGTACATGAATATCTACTGTTCTTGTTTCTCCTATATAATTAAATCCCCATACTCTATTTAAAATTTGTTCTCTAGACATGGCCATATTCTTATTTTGTAAAAATAAAAGCAATAAGTCAAACTCTTTTGCTGTTAAATAAACTTCTTTATTATTTAGCCTTATAATCCTTTTATTTGTATCTACTTCTATATTTTTAAATTTAATAATATCGTCATTTTTATTGTACCTTCTCAAAACCACTTCAATCCTTGCTAACAGCTCTATTGTTTCAAATGGTTTGACTATATAGTCATCGGCACCTAATCTTAGGCCCTTTACCCTATCTAAAACTGACTCCTTTGCCGTTACAAAAATCACAGGAGTATTATATTTTTTTATATCTTCTATTAAGGAAAATCCATCTATACCAGGTATCATTACATCTAATAATATTAAGTCTACACTTTGCTTTTCTAGAAAGTCTCTCCCTATTAACCCATCTTCTGCGCTAAAAACTTTGTATCCTACTAGTTCTAAATTAATACATATTAAATCCCTGATTGCTGCTTCATCTTCTATTACTAATATTTTCATCTCTAAACCTCCTCAGTAGGATTCTTTTTATAGCGTGAAATTGCCTCCGCTCTAGAGTCTATCATAATACTAAATTCTTCCTTATTTTTATTTTTAAATAAACAATATTTATATGGTGTCTTAACACCTTTAATATTATAATCTACTCTACTACTTATTTTCAAATCATAACCATCTAAATTTATTTCAAGTTGGTCAGTAAGAGGTTTTATAATAGTTAATATTTCCTCATTAGTTAATTCAGTAGATATATTTGTATTTTTTACTGGCATTATATCATTAATATATATATTTAATATTTCACCTGTACTAGAATTTATCTCTACTCCATAACTACCGGAGTAATCATTCCTAGTCCACCATATATTCCAATTATATGTTTCCTCTTTCTCTACATTTCTATAAATATCTACATACATAGCTGGATTTCCAGCAGTCATATCAATATCTAGTATATCTCTTAAAATATATGTTGCTATTTTTATAGCTTCATTTCTATTAACTAAATTATTATTATTTTTATTTTCATATTGTTTTTCATTATATCTTGATAATTGATTTTGACTATAAAGTACTCCTTCTTTGTATGGATATTCTACTTTATATACTGAAAACAAAAAAATACCTATAGACATTAATACTAATATTATTATCTTAGTTTTCATCTGTCATCCACCCCTTATTAAAGGTTAATGTAATCTCTGTACCCGTATTTAACTGACTCTCTATATCAATAGAAATATTATAAACCTTACATATTTCACTACATATAGAGAGTCCTAGACCGATTCCATTATTTTTTCTAGTTCTTGCTTTATCTACCATGTAAAAAGGTTCCAATACTTTATCTATATCTTCTTTTGGTATACCCATTCCATAATCTCTTATTTTTAATATATAATTATTACTCTCATTAGAATAACCTTTTATCACTATTGAACTATTTTCATCCGATGCTTTTATACTATTATCAATAAGATTTGAAATCAATACTATTATAAGGTGTTTATCTACATAAGCTCGTCTATCTTCTATATCAATTTCTAAAGTTATATTTTTTCGTTCTAGTTTATAGTCCATCATACTCGTTACATTACTAATAATTTCACCCATATTAACATTTGTCATTTCATCCTTTTCTTCCCTTATAAGAATTAATTTTAATAATGTAGAATTAATAGACTCCAATCTTTTTGCTTCACTATTAATATAAGATAAAGCTTTCACTCTCATGTCTTCATTTAACTTACTTTTTAATAGTAAATCTGAATATCCTATTATAGATGTTATTGGTGTTTTTATTTCATGATTTAAACTATCAATAAATCGTTGCTTTGATTCATTTAAAAATTTTAATTCTTCAATGTTATTTTCTATAACACCTATCATTATATTAAAATTATTTTCAAGTACACCTATTTCATCTGTGGTATTCGTTTTTTCTACTCTTTTTGAATAGTCACCTTTGGCTATATCTTTTGATATATCACTTAGTTTAACAAGAGGATTAGTTAAATTCTTTGATATTATGTACATTCCTATTGCTAAAATAATAAATATTAAAAAATCCAGTACTATAAAAAATTTATAATTATAATTCTTATGTAAATATACATATTGTATATCTTTTGAAATAATCAATTTAAATTCTTTATTTTTTAAATTAATTATGGAACTTATAAATACATATTTTTTATTATCCAAACTTCTTATAATAAAAGATAGCTCATCTTTTTTAGCTTCTGTTATTTCTTTTCTTTCATCAGTTATATACATATCAAAATCAGACATTACTACTTTATTGTCCTCTGAGTATAGTTCTATATAATAAGGCTCTCCTTTATTCATTGAATATCCGTTAATAGTAACTTCTATCCACTTTTGCACACTTGAATTATTATTTATATCAAAATCTAATAAATTGTCTGCATTTAAATCCATAATTGATTTAATATTTAAATACCTATACATAGCTGATGATATAATTGTTTGTAGATTATCATTGTGAATTTTTTCAATTAAAATAATTCCTCCTCCACTAAACAACACTAAAAACAATATAACTGAATACAAAAAAATCTTTTTCCAAAATTTCATATAATCACCATTAATTTTACCCTAAGCTGATTTTTCAACTTAGGGTATATTTTTATATATATATTTATTATGATAAAGTTTTAAATTCATATCCGTTATCTTTAAAATATTTTATTATTTGTGGTAAAGCTTTTACAGTTTCTTCTTTTCCATAAGTGTCATGCATAAGCATTACTACCATTTCTTTTCCTTGTGATGTTTGAATTGCATAATCTATTAGTTGATTTGCATTTTTTCTACCACCTTCCGCATCTCCACTAAGTGCATTCCAATCTATTGATGTCATATTACTTTCTTGTAAATAATTATCTAAAGATTCCATCCCTTTCCAAGACATGTAACCACCTGGACATCTAATTACTCTTGTTGAGAAATTATCACCTAATATATCTTTTAATAATCTGTCATTTTTATCAAAATCTTCTTTAAATGCTTCTAGATTTAATACACGACCTGGATAAAGTGTTTTTACATTATGACTGTATGAATGATTTGCTATAGCATGCCCCTCATTAAACTCTTGTTTTACTAAGTCCTTTGCTACTTGTCCACCATTTTCTATAGTTTCTCCTGTTAAGAAAAATGTTGCTTTTACATCATTTTCTTTTAATACTCTTAATACTTCTGGTGTATTTGTTTTTGATGCTCCATCATCAAAAGTCAAAAATACTACTTTCTTTCCATCATTTGAATAATCATAACTATCTAATTTTTGTGCAACTTTTGTTGAATCATAAGTATATTTTTCGCCTTCTTCATTAGTTCCAACGTAAAATACCTCTTTTTCTGGTTCATCTATAGTAATAGCCGAACTTATTTGACTATTATTTTTATTAAATAATTTTGAAGCACCAAAACCTAACGTAAATAACATTATCCCACTAATTCCTACAACTATACTTATTCTTTTGTAATCAATTCGTCTCATACTTAACCTCCGCTGTTATTATCAAATTCATAAGTCTATAATAATAAGAAGGCATATTATTTCTGTATTGGAGTTGTTTCAAAGTTGTAAAATCTCAATTTTTTGTCAAAATTTTTATTATTATGTAAGTACTTTTTATGATTATTATAATTTATCTATGTAATAGACAAATTATAATTTCCTTACAATTAAAAAAATGACCTTAAAATAAGGTCATCCTTTTAATTCAATCTATATTAATTCTCCTCTTGTAGGGAGAGTAAACACTATTCTTTAAAGCCCTCATAGCAAAGTGCATATGGCTTAGGTTTAATATATTGCCCCTTACCTTTTTCACCAACAAACATACCTCTCTTTGCAACAATCTTGCCACGTAAAAATACTGTGTCAGCTATACCACATCTTTCAAATCCTTCAAAAGCAGCATAATCAGTTCCTTCGTAACTATCTGCATGTGTAATAGTTCCTCTATAAGAAGGATCATATATTACAATATCTGCATCTGAACCTGGTAGTATAGCACCTTTCCTAGGATATAGTCCAACTACTTTAGCCGGTGTAGTTGAGAATATTTCTACAAATCTTTGTCTTGATATTTTACCTCTTTCTACTCCTTGAGTCCAAAGCATAACCATTCTATCTTGAACACTAGGACAACCATTAGGAATCTTCGCAAAATTATTAATTCCATCTTTTTTCTTTTCAAATCCACCAGCAACTGCTGCATGGTCTGAACCTACTGCAAGTAAATACTTGTTTTTAATTCCATCCCACATAGCTTCAAGATGCTCGTCAGTTCTAAGTGCTGGAGAACAAACATATTTAGCACCTTCAAAGTCTGGTTTTTCTAAGAAAGATTGATTTAATGTAAGGTAATGAGTACATGTTTCTCCAAATATAGGAAGACCCCTCTCATGAGCTGACTTAATATGTTCCATAGCTCCCTTTGAAGAAACGTGAACTACAAATAATGGACATGCAGCTAACTCTGCAAGATAAATAGCTCTTTGAGTAGCTTCATCTTCAACAATAGGTGGTCTTGAATATGCATGGTAAACTGGCTCAGTTTTACCTTCAGATAACAATTGATTTTGAAGAGTATAAACCATATCTCCATTTTCAGCATGAACCATTATAGTTATTCCATAGTCTTTAGCTATTTGCATTCCTTTAAATATTAAATCATCTGGCACCATAAAAGGAGTATATTTATATGCCATAAAAAACTTAAGAGTAGTGATTCCTGCATCAACCATTTTAGGAATTTCATCAAGTAAGGATTCACTTGTATCCATAACCATTCCATGGAATGAGTAATCACATGATGCTTTTCCTTTAGCAAATTCTTCATTTTGTATTTTAATAGATTCTATAATGCCTTTGCCTTTTATTTGAGGTGGAAAATCAACAATAGTAGTTGTTCCACCAACTAAAGCTGCATGAGATGTTTCAAATGAAAGTGTAGCAAAAGATCCCATATGAACATGTTCATCTACACCACCTGGAAGTACATATTTTCCAGTAGCATCTATAACTTTATGACCATCTTCACATAAATTCA
Source organism: Terrisporobacter sp. (assembly GCA_036648085.1). Lineage (GTDB taxonomy): Bacteria > Bacillota > Clostridia > Peptostreptococcales > Peptostreptococcaceae > Terrisporobacter. Next base: position 38,248 of record JAVXJA010000012.1, on the reverse strand, counting down.
CTCCAATTTCTATGATTTTTTCACCCTCAATAAGTATATCCGCTACAAATTCATCATTAGCAGATACTATTGTACCATTTTTAATAATTATCCCCATAAACATCCTCCTTATTTTAAAATAGGGAGCACTTTGTGTAATGTGCTCCCTATAATAAGTAAATTATTTATATTAAATTTTAAGTAAACTATTTATTATCTTCTTTTCTTTCTGGTGTTCTATAAACACTTGAATCTATTCCTTCTAAGTATTTAACAACATCTTCAACAGAGTTAACATCGCAGAATTTAGCTTCCATATCAAATAAATTCCACTCTATAACACCAGGTACTCTATCTCCTACAGTTCCTCTAGGTACTATAGTTTTAAACCCATATCCAGTAGAGTCCATCACTGTATGTCTAACACATGCACAAGAAGTAGCTCCCATAACTATTAAAGTATCTACGCCTAAATAATTAAGTGTTTGAGCTAAGTGAGTTCCAAAGAAATTAGATGCATATTTTTTGTGTATTACTGGTTCTTCTGGTCTTGGGTTTAATTTAGGATCTATTTCTAACCAGTCTGTATTAATATCAAGAGTATTCATAGGTATTTTTTCATCCCATCTTGGTAAATCCCATTGTCTATCTCCAATATATCCTGTTGTAGTATGGAATATAGGTACTCCAGCTTTTCTTCCAGCATCTAAAACTTTAAGTGCTTCTGCACAAACTTCTTCAGAGTGGTCACATGTGAATGGATGACCTTCACTCATCCAAGCCTTAGCCATATCTACAGTTGTAATAGCTGGTGCTTTACCATAACCCATTTTTCTCATGAATCCTCTTTCTTTATAAATCTCTCTTGCTTCTGCGAAAGCTTTTCTTAATTGTTCCTCATCAAATAGATATTGGTCCACAAATTTGTAATCTTTATTCTTTTTCTCTTCCATCAGTAAATTTCCCCCTAAAATATTTTTTATTAATTATTAAGGAATTCTTTTCCTTTGCCTTTATATATAGCAAAGTCCGTGCCAAAAAATATTTGAGCTGAAATTCAATTATATAGCCATTTTTCATTTATATATTCCTAGGTTATTTGCAAACTTGCAAAGAATTGTTATTTACTTACTCATGTATGACTTAAATACTATTCTTACCAAAACTGCAAAGCATACTTGTATTTTGCAGTCTTGCAAATAAAGGACATATTTATAATCAAAATAATTTAAAATTAAATACTTTTATTATAAATTAACTTTATTTAATCCTCTATTTTAATTAAAAATACTATTTTAATCTTTTTATTGTATAAATTTTAAATCATACTTATTCATTTTCCTTGATAATGTTGAATAATGTATTCCTAAAATCTTAGAGGCTTCTTCTAAAGTGTGATATTTTGTAATAGTATCTTCTATTATTGTTTTTTCATATAAATTCATAAGATAATTTAGTTTCTCTTTTTTATCATTATCCTTACCACTTTTATAATCTGAAATCATTATTTGTGATAAAATCTTCCCTGGTATTACTTCTACTTGTATGATTTTTTCACTTAAAATAAAAAGATACTCCACCATATTTTCAAGTTCTCTAACGTTACCTGGAAAATCATATTTTAATAGATATTCCATAGCTTCTTTAGAAATAATTTTATTTGTTTTATATTTATTATTAAGTTTCTCAATAAAAAATTTAATAAATACTTCTATATCTTCACGTCTTTCTCTAAGTGGAGGTATGGTAATAGGAAAAACATTAAGTCTAAAATAAAGATCTTGTCTAAAATTTCCATCTTTGACCTCTTGTTCTAAATTTCTATTAGTTGCTGCAATAACTCTTATATCAAGCTTAATACGCTCTTTTCCACCTACTCTAGTAATTTCTTTTTCTTGAATAGCTCTAAGTAACTTAGATTGTACAGAAAGTTGTAATTCACCTATTTCATCAAGGAATAAAGTTCCTCCATTTGCCAATTCAAAAAATCCTATTTTACCAGTATTACTAGCTCCTGTAAAAGCTCCTTTTTCATATCCAAAAAGTTCTGATTCAAATAAATCCTTTGGTATTGCAGCACAATTTACCTTGATAAAAATATTATTACTTCTTTCACTTAAACCATGAATATACTTACTTAATACTTCCTTACCTGTACCAGATTCTCCATATATCATAACTGTTGAATCAAATTTTGCTACTTTAGAAGCAAGATTTGCCGTATCTTCCATAGCCTTACTTTCAAATATAAAATCCTTATTTTTATTTATTAACTTTTTTAAATGTGTGATTTCTTGATTCACCTTTTCTTGCTTAGCCACATGTTCTTTAATTTCACTTCTTAACCTTATAAGCTCTTCAATATTTCTAGTATTGTTTACTACTCCTATTATATCTTTCTCACTATCAAAAATAGGTTTTGCAGTACTAAGGGCTGATTTTCCACTTATATACTTATGAATTGCGGAAATAGGTTTTCGTGATTTTAGAACTTCTAATGATATTGCTCTATTTATAGTTCCTTCTTCCAAAAGTATGCATAGGTTTTTGTCTATAATATCCTTTTTCTTTAATCCTGTAATTTTTTCATACTGTGAATTAACATATATTATATTACCCGCTTTGTCTGCAATTAAAATTCCATCAAAGGATGAGTCTAAAGCCTTTTTGTAGAAGCTTATATCCAAGGTGTTTCCCCCTTTATTTAAAATTTCTATGACTTATATCTACATATTTCTTTATTCTATAACATGACTTTGATTTCCTTTTATGAAATTTTATATTTTAAATTACATACTTATACTTAGTAAAAGCTTTCACCGTTAAATTATTTCCTCTACTGGTCACACCTAAAAAGGGTATCGCACTTTTTTAATGCGATACCCCTTTATTTCCATGATATTAACTGTTTTCTATTATTTTATAATAATTCATCAATAATTACTATTATAAATTAGACACCTACTGCCCAATATTGCTTCAGTTTTATATTTATAAATTTACTTGTGTATGTCCTGGGGTTAGTATGATTTTAAGCTCTCTACCTCTAAGTCATCCATATTCATATATCCAGCTTCAAAAAACTATTCCCTAAAGTATGATCTATATGTCCATGAATATTGATTACTAAAAGTTCTTTTTCTGCAATTTCGCTTATTACTTCTTTTAATCCTTCCAAACCCATTCCTGTATCTATTAATAAAGCTTTTTTACTTCCTTCAATTAAATACATGTGATTTCTAAACATAACATCAATTTGCCAAACCTTGTCATTAACTAATTTGTAAGTATAATGTTTTACCATAATATTTGTTACACTCCTAAATACTTGTTTTTATAAATCAAATTTTTATAGTAGTTTTCTAATAGGATGGCGGGTTACTTCTATAAAAATTAAAAATAACTAAGAAAAGAAACCACATTAATTTCTCTTCTTAGTTATTTTTTTATCTACATATATCTAATATTTACAAAACTCATCTCTTATTACACTCATTTCATTAACTATATCATCTACATCCAATACCATTTCCATCATGCCTATTTGCTCTTCATAAACACTATTATCAAACTCTTCTTTTACTTGTGGTTCACAAGCATGGAATACTAGAAGTCCTAACTGGACTCCTGTCAATGGACCTGCAAATGTTGGATCACCAGCAGTTACTGTTTCTGCTGCAAGACCAGCTGCTTCACCTTCAGCTGCACCTAACATTACTACAACATTTTCTGAACCAAATTCTTCAGCAAATTCCTTTACTCTTTTTTGGTTTTCTAAGTCCATTGCACCAGCAGCCGTTCAGACAAAACATTCAGTTGAAGAAAATACTACTTCTCCACCGGCAGTTTTAACGCATTCTTCTATTGCTGGGCCAGGAATACCGTCTCTGTCTCCAATGATAATGACTTTTTTATTCTGCAATATACTCATTAAAACTCCTCCTATCTATAAATTTTCAAATTTTTCAACTTAAACATATTTAAATTAATGTCTCCTCTATTTCTTAAGGGTATATCTTCACTTAAATAAACTCAGATAATTTATTCAAATACTGTTTGATCATCCACTTCAGTTTGTAAAGCTTTTAATGCTCTAATAACTAATTCTCTTCTTATTTTTTTACTTCCTTCATCATCTAGTTCAGGATTTCCTAGAGGGTGAGGTATACCAACAGCAGGTACTATTCTATTTGCACCTATTGTTAAAGAAATAGGAACTACTGTGCATATATGGACTACAGGTATGCCATATCTTTCTATTTCTTTTACCATCGTTGCACCGCAACGAGTACATGTGCCTCACGTAGAAGTTAAAATTACACAGTTTACATTGTCATCTATTAATCTTTTACCAATACCTTCTCCAAATATCTTAGCATTTCCTACACTTGTTCCTGTTCCTGTTGTTGCCATAAAATAATTTGCTACTTCTCCAACTATATTTTCTTTTTCTAGTTCTCTCATTACATCTAGAGGAACAACTAAGTTAGGATTATTTAATACAAATGATCTATCATAACCACCATGTATTGTAGTAAATTCATCTTTACTCATAAAGTCTCTATCTGTTAAATCATATGTTCCAAATTTAGTAGCACTAGAAGATTCTATTTTATCAGGGTTATCAGTTGGTACTATACCTCCTGAAGTTACTAAAGCTATCTTGGCCTTTGACATATCTATTATTGGTTTAGCTGGTACTACTCTATCAAAATTAGGCATTGGATATTCTGTTTCAAATTGAATTTTATTCATTTTCTTAACTAACAATTCAACAGCTCTTTCTGAGCCTCTTAATTCATGGAAATAATTCATTCTTATTCCTCTTTGGATATATCCCTCTTCAGCAGGAGGTCCAATTTCTTCTCTTTTTGCTAATTTTAAAGCTAACTTAGCAAAACCTGGTACAGATTTTCGAAGTGTTGCTGCTGAATTACCAGTAGACAATATATTTAAATCAAGCTTAAACATATCTACACCTGGATTTTCTTCATACATACCTGTCATTACTGGTATATTTAACTCATCTTCTACAGCTTTGCAAATTGAACCACAAGCAACACCGTATCTTCCAGCATTAAATGCAGGCCCTGCTATAAATAAATCTGGTTTTTCTTCTTTAATCATTTCTAATAATACTTTTGTAGCCTTTTTTATGTTTTCACCAAAATAAGTATCTCCGCAGATTACTGTTGATACTATTTCAGCTTCATCACCAAAGGCTTTTTGAATTGCCATACCTGGTCCTACTATTCCACATCTTTTTTCTGGAGGTATATTTGCTTTTTCTTCTCCTCCTACTCCAGCAAAGAAATTGTTTATATAATGAACTACTCTTATTTTATTCATAATATTCCCCCCTTTTTAATACCATCTAGCAGCTAAGTGATTATATCCATTTGCTATAGTTGAAGCTATTATTATTTGAATTTCTGCATCCATACTTCCATCTTCATTTAAACATCCTTTGTATCCACCTATCATCATTTCCACATATTCAAGAGTTCCTATTATTTTATCCATGGCAGGGAAATGAACTACTAAGTTACCTTGACCACAAGAAACTAAGGCATCAGCTTCTTTAGTTGCATCAGCTACAGATTGACTTTTTCCATCTCTTCCTGGGAATTCATCTGTAATAAGTACAACATCAGCTCCAGCATCTGTACATTTTTTACAGTTCATCATTAAATCTGTATCAGGATTTCCATAACCTTCCTCAGTAATAATAACACCTTCAATTCCTAAGTACTCTACTAGCTTAGCTACCATGTCAGAACTTCTTTCTTTGTCCATTAAAAATACATTTTCATTAGTTAATATAACACCTACAAAGTTTAAATCTTTTCCATGACGTTTATATAAATCTTCTATTACTGGATTATTTAAATGATGGTAAGTTGTTACTTTATCACAAGGGGCAACACAGTTCCCTGATATTATAGCTCCATCCATTATTTCCGTAGGATACATTAAAGTTGGTACCATTTGTTTTGCATCTACACCATAATAATATGTGTCATGTAATAAACCTTGAGATTGTAACATATGAATATAGGCTACACTTGGTAAATTAGGATACTGATTTATTTGATCTCTTATAGGTTTTGTTTCATATACTTCGACTTCATCAGCCTCTACTTCTTTACCTGCTTCTCCTAAATAAAGTGCTACTCTAAGTCCTGCCATTCTAGCAGCTTTTTCATAAGCATGGGGTTCAAGGTTGTCCTTTGGCTCCATCATTATACATAAGTTATTTGTCTGAGAAAAAGGTGTATACTGTGCTGTAGGACCACTCATATCAATAATTCCTTCTTGGAAGGCTACTATATTTCCACCAGTTACAACACAAGCTCCTTTTAATGCATTGGTTCTTCCAGCTCCAACAGTTTTTACCTTATTCAAAATACCAGGGAATATGTTTCCATCTCCACTAACTTTTACTCTCGGTTCAATTACGTCTTTAACTGGAGCTATTCTAACTGACTCACCAGGTCTAGCTATGTCTACATTTACACTTTTTATTCCCTCATCACTTAAAACTATGTTTTCTACTTCTTCCTTGTTTACATATAATGTAGAATCTATGATTTGTGTTTTCTGTCCAAATTGAATGTCTTTAATGAATATTTTTCCTAATTCTAACTTCATAAAGTACCCCCTTACATAAGCTTTCATTGATTTTTTCTATAATTGCTAATGAATTCATTTACTTTTTATATAAGCAATAGTTGTGCCAAGTTGAATTAGTTGTGAAACTGGGTTATATGCTTAATTTAAAAGGTGTGTTTATATGAAACGTTTGCAGTTTTGCAAATATATGGTGTGCATATTGGGGGTAGCCATTGTAGATGTATTTATCAAAACTGCAAAGAAATTTTATTATTTGCACTTTTGCAAATTATATATAAGATATGATATGATATGATAATTAATTTAATAATTATAATAGAGGTTTCTTCATTACTTCATTTTATCTCGTTATATGTTTATTTTCATTTTATCAATATAAAAATCTACTCTTATATATAAAATTAGCTAAAGCCTATATAATTAGACTTTAGCTTTATGTATTTATATTATATTCATATTGTTCTTAACTTCATTTACTATTTCAATACTTACGTCTAAAAGGTCTGCTACTTCATCCACACTTTTTCCTTTAGTTAAAGGTTTGCTAATTTATACCCATTAATAAAATCTACCAGATTTATTAACTCCTTCATATTCATAATCACAAAATCTGCTCCTGCTTCTTCATATCTTTTACAAATCTCATCTACCTTTACTTCTCTTTCTTCAATAGAAAGTGCAGCATATTCCTCTTCACTTAAAGCCATTTCAGAGCTACCTTCTACTATACCTACTGTTAACACACCAGCATTTTTACCTTCTAATATATCTGATATAGTATCTCCAACTTTTATAACATTCTTCACAGAAGTAACCTTAAGCTCTTCCATATTTCTAAATACCATAAATGGATAAGGTCTACCTACATTATTAGTTGAGTTAGGACTGAACCAGCAATCTGGCTCATAGCCTTGCGCCTTTGAATATCTTGTAATTATAGACATCATTTTATCAGTATAACCAGTAGTTGAACCTATTTTTATACTTCTTTCTCTTAACTTAACCATGGTCTCCACAACATAAGGTTTTGGTGTTCCATAGTTATGTAATATTCCCATTAATTTGTCTGTAAATTTATCATGCATTTCATCTATATCTTTATCTGTAAAATCTCTTCCATACTTTTCAACCCATAACTTATTTATTCTTTCCATTTCCATCATAGTTTTAATATGATCCCACTTTAACATTCCCATAGGTTTTCTTGTTTCATCTATAGTAGGACTTATTCCATATTCTTCAAATACCTCCATAAATGCCTTTACTGGTGCAAAACATCCATAGTCTACTGTTGTACCTGCCCAATCAAATATTACTGCTTCTATATTTCTCATATTATATTACCTCCTTAGATAATTCTTTTGTAAATCCTTCAAATATCTCACAAAGATTATTTATATCTTCTTCGTAAATTTCTCCAATGTTTCCTAATCTAAATGTTTCTACCTTCGTTAATTTACCTGGGTATATAGCAAATCCTCTTTCCTTTATATAGTCATACATTTCTCTAAAAGTAAATTTACTATCTTCTAATATAAATGTTGTGATTATTGGTGATTGAACTTCTTCCTTTAAATAAGAATTGATTCCCATTTTTTTCATTCTTTTTCTTAATAATTTGTTATTATTTGAATATCTTTCATATCTAGCTTTTACGCCACCTTCTTCTATTAATTCATCTAAAGCTTTTGAGAAAGCTAATACTACATGAGTTGGTGATGTAAATCTCCACTTACCGTCTTTGTCCATTCCCATATATTGATCATATAAATCTAAACATAAGCTTCTAGCATTTCCTTTGCTTTCTATTAATTTTTCTTTATTTGCTATTATAAATGAAAATCCTGGTACACCTTGCACACATTTATTTGAGCTACTTATTAGAAAATCTATATTACATTCATTAATATCTATATCTACTCCACCAAAACTACTCATTGCATCTACCATAAATGTTTTATTATATTTTCTAGAGATATGTCCTACTGATTTTATGTCATTTAAAATTCCTGTAGTTGTTTCACAGTGAACCATCATTATATGAGTTATTTTTTCATCTTGTTTTAAAGTTTCTTCTATTAATTGTAAATCTGGTAAAACATCATATTCATGTTTAATTTCCACATAATTTATATGATGGTATTTAGCCATAGTTACCATTCTTTCTCCATAAGCACCATTTACTATAAATAAACATTTATCTTCTGTTCCTATAATACTTGAGATTACTGATTCTACTCCAAAACTTCCACTTCCTTGCATAAGAACTGTTGTAAATTTATCATCACAAACATGAGCAAGTTCTAAAATTTGACTTCTTATTTTTTGAGTTATAGATTTATACTCATCGTCCCATGTACAATGGTCAAATAACATTTCTTGTTTTACAGTGTTCGTAGTAGTTAAAGGTCCTGGTGTTAATAATTTGTAATTTTTCATATTTAATCTCTCCTATTTTTTTATATTAAATTTATACTTATATTTTCTACTAGGTATTTCTAGTGTTGAATCATCTTATATTTATGTACTTTCATAAATTTGTCTTTACTGTATTTATTAATTTTTACACCTTTCTGAAAACTCTTTATGTCTTTCTAATAAATCTAGAGTTAATTTTTCTTTATATTCTTTTGGATACTTAGCTGCTATGGATAGGTCAATTTTTTCACCTTTATATAACATAGTTTGATATGTACTAAGTATTTCTTCTCTTGAGTTTTCCACTATACACTTAGCCATTTTCCTAGCTAACTTTTCTTTTTCATCATCTTCTTTATTTACAATTGCTATAGACTCTGGTAATTGGTAATTCCCTTCCACTGGATCTATATAATCTATTGGTAGATTATCTTTTTTGTCTTCGACAGCTTGATGTCTAAGTCCAAATGCTATGGCTACTTCTCCAGCTCTTACTTTTTTTATTGGTGCAGATCCTGATGATTCCAGATGAGGTCCAGCATTTTTTATAATTTTACTCATTATATCTTCTGCTTCATTTTCTGAATATCCATTCATCAATCCTTGTATTAATAGCCAACCTGTTGAAGAACCACTTATGTCAGGTATGGATATTAATCCTTCATATTCTGGATTAGCTAAATCTTTTAAAGTTTTAGGTGTCTTCAAATTATTTTCTTTTAAAACCTCTGTATTTACTATTATTGAGCCTTGTAATGAAGTAATTGGTGTTTGATAATTTTCATATTCATTTATAGTTTTTGTATCAAATTCTAAGGGTGAAAACATGTCATTATTATCTTGGGCTTCATTTATATAATAAGAACTCATTGTAACTAAATCTGCTTCTATATTTTTCCCCTCAGCTAAAAGCTTTCCACCTAGTTCAGATGTTCCAAAAGATTGAATTATATATTTTCCTTTGTATCCATTTTCATTAAGAGCATTTGTCATGGCTATAACTACTTCTTCATCTGCATTAGAGTAAATTACTACTTCATCACCTTTAGTTGATGAACATCCTCCTACGATACCAGTCATAATAAATGCTAAACAAAATCCTATTGCAACCTTTGATTTTAGTTTCATCTTTTTTCTTTCTTCTTTATTTTTTACTTTTGTTAACTTATCTTTAATTTCCTTTCTATTGATTAATAACTTAAAGATTAGCTTTGCACATAAATTTGTTATAAGAATTAATATTGATAAAACGAAAATCTCATCAAACTTTGCATAATGTTGAAGTTCTTTTATCTTTGTTGTAATTACCATGGTTTTGGCACTAGTTAAGAATATTACCCCACTTATGGTCACCATTGAGTTTGTAAAATAATAGCTAAATACTTCAAACAAAGTATATTTTAAATTAGGTGTTATTATTCTAATTATTGTTTTTAAATAAGTATCACCTAAAAGTTTTGCTGTAGTTTCAAAGGAGCTATTCATCTTACTTAAAGAGTTTTCTATCATTAAATATGGTGTTGAAAAAAAATGGACTGTATTACAAAGTATTAATATTAAAAAGGTATTTTGTATACTAGTTCCACTAAAAGTTAACAAGAAGGCTATACCAAGAACCATTCCTGGAACTGTATTTGTTACTAGTGAAATAGATTTAATAATAGATTTGAATTTATTGCTTAAATCACTTCTACTACTTACTAAAGCAGAACAATATGCTATAAAAGTACCAAATATTGCAGTTGCTATGGCTACAATTAATGAGTTTTTATAAATACTTATTAAAGTAGGTGATTTCAATATATTATTTATATTATCTAAGGTAAAACTTGTATCATAAGGCCATCTATTTACAAAAGGTATTATGAATATAACTGCAAATATGGATAATATGATCATCATCATAAATACTGAAATTGTTCCAAGAATAAAGTCTCTTAATTTATTCTTGTGTATTTCTATTTGAGACACTTTGTTATATCTAAAGTTATATTTTTCTAAATATTTGAGTACCATTATTCCAAATATTGATGGTAAAAGCATTATCATTGCTATGGCAGCCCCGTTGTTAAAGTTAGGTACTGAACCAAGCATTTCTCCATATAGTGATGTGGCTACCACATTATAACTTCCCCCTACAGCAGCAGGTATACCAAAGTCAGTGAAACTTAGAAAGAAGGCTTGTATAAATGCTCCAGCTAATGTTCCTGTCAAAGGTTTTAAGATAGCAGTATAAAAAGTTTTTAAAGGTTTATCTTTCATCACTCTTGATACTATAATGAATTTTTTATCTATGTATTTAAAAGTATTATTTATTAATAAGAAAACTATTGGTAAAGTATAAATTGTGTATCCTAATAATAGTCCCTTAAATCCGTAAATATCAAATAACTCAAATCCTAATAACTTGGTTATTAAACCTTGTTTTCCAAAAGAATATATTATTGCAAATCCATAAGTTATAGTTGGCAATAACATAGGTAGAATTGTTATATTTGTTATTAAACTTTTTATAGTTTTATTTATGTTTGTATTGTTTATAGTGTATACAAGAATAAAGGCAATAAAAGTTGTTAAAAGTGCCGTAGCTACTGAGACTGTAAAACTATTTTTTAAAGACTGCATAAAGCTTTCACTTAATAACATATTTTTATAATTTATTAATCCTACACTTCCATCACTTATAAATGATTTTGATAAAAGTACACTTACTGGAACTATGAGGAATATAAAAAATATTATATTTACTAGAGAAAACAGTAACTTACTTTCTTTATTTTCCTTAAACATAAATACCTCCAAATAACGAGAATATGTTATTTTTCTTTATATTTAATTGGTTAAGTATAAATTTTTCTACAAATTGATTTTTAGGTTTATCTATTATTTCCTTAGGTGTTGAATATTGAGAAACTATACCTTCATTTAATATTAATACTTTATCTGAAAGTGTTAATGCTTCTTCTGGATCATGAGTAACTATAATTATTGTTAAGTTAAACTCCTTAGCAATTTTTTTAATTCTTTCTTTTATAGATTCTTTTATTACTCCATCTAAAGCACTTAGTGGCTCATCTAACAGTAATATTTTAGGTTTCATTACTAATGTTCTAGCTAATGCTACCCTTTGTTTTTGACCTCCAGATAAATTTTCTATTTTTTTATCAATATGGTTTTCTAGTCCTAACAAATTTATTAATTCATCTACTTCTTCTTTAGTTGATAAGTTATTATTATTTTTTAATCCGTAAACAATATTGTTATAAGCACTTAGATTTGGGAAAAGAGCATAATCTTGAAAAACTATATTAAAACCTCTTTTTTCCATAGATGTATTTGTTATATTCTTTTCGTTGAAAATTATTTCACCTTCACTGGCATCTGTAATTCCTAGAATTATATTTAATAAAGTAGTCTTACCACTTCCTGATGGTCCAAGTATAGAAACTATTTCTCCATCTTTTACTTCAATATTAATACCTTTTAATATTTCTGTTCCCTCATATGATTTTTTTATATTATTAAGTTTTAGCATTGTTATCATCTCCTTAATTTGTTTTACAATCAAATCTTAACATTTAAAAAACCTTAGTTGATTAAGTCACTGTTAACAAATTGTTAAAAAAAAGCTACATCATGTAGTTTTACTACATAATATAGCTTATGATTTTATGCTTTTAATAACTTTTATAGCTGGATATTTCTCCATTTCTATCTAATATATGTGAAAATTTATCATAATCACTAAGAATTATGCCTCTGTATATCATATCAACAATAACTATTTGTGAAGTTCTAGAAAATATGGCATTTCCATAAATATGACCTTTTGAATTGCTACTATGTAAAACTACATCTGCGTAATTACTAATAATAGATTCTTCAAAATTAGTAATTACAAGTGTTTTAGCTCCTGTGCCTTTTGCTTTTTTTAAAATATCTACAGTATCCTTAGAAGTTCCAGAATAAGATATGGCAATAGCAAGATCTTCTTCTCTCATGTTATTAGCACTTAAATTTTGCATATATGTATCTTCAAAACGCCTTACATCTAATCCTAAATATAATAACTTGTTTGTTAAGTCACTTATAACACCAACTGAATTTTCTACCCCATATATATTTATCTTTCTAGCATTAACTATCATAGTAATTGCTTTTTCAAAATCCTTAGTATCTATAGATGTTAAAGTTTCCTCTAATATTTTTATTGTAGTTTTAATCGTTTTCCTTGGTACATCTTCTATCTTATCTTTTTCTTTTAAATTTAATTCCTGTAACAAACTAATATTTGATTCTGCTTGATTACTTGCTATATTTTCGATTATATCATCTTTAAATTCTCTATAACTTGTATATCCTATGGCTTTTACAAATCTTACTATGCTTGGTTGACTTACTCCTGTTATTTGTGATAATCGTCCTATAGAAATTTTAGATGTTTCTCTTATATTTCTAAGAACAAAATCTGCTACTTTAACTTCAGAAGGTCTTAGCTCAAAATATTGCTTCTTTATTCTTAATATACAACTATCCTCCCTCATAATTCCTCCTTTAATATGTAGTAAAACTACCTATATTTTATGATTTTATAAGTCTATCATAGTAATTAGGTAGTTTTATTTAAGATAAGGTTAAAATCATATTAAATTATCTATATTAAGTGAGTAATCAATGAGATGAGGATTTTCTTGATAAAACAACTGTAAATATTAAGAAGAAAATACCACAAATTAATAGGTTTGCAATTTGTGGAAATAAACCTTCTAAAGTATAGCCACTCTGAATATTTTCCACAGCTACCATTGCCCATCTTGGAGGCATCATTGTACCTATTTTTTGAAGATAGTCAGGCATAATTTCAAAAGGCCACCAAAGTCCACTTATCATACATACTATTGTGACTATTAAGGTTGACATGTTTGCTGCTACAGTAGCACTTTTACTAATAGTAATAAGAGCTAAATTAAATCCTATGGATACAAAGTTTACTGCTAATAATACATAAAGATAATATATACTATTATCTGTTTTAAAATCAAATTGCAATACATTGCAAATTATATAATAAAGAATAGAAGTGATAGCACTACATATAAAAAATACTATGAATGTACTACAGTAATATTTAAACTTAGACACGTTTCCAAGCAATACCCTTTCTTTTGTACCTGATTTTTCATCATCTATTATAAATCTAGTAATATAAAAAGAAGATATAAATATTAACATAATTATAAATCCTATAGATTGTGTAATACTTACTTTAGGAGTTTTAACTTTGTTTAATTCATATTTTATATCATTATCTTTATAAGTTTTTAAATACTCATTAAACTTTTCTTCATCTTTATTTGCTAATAAACTTATTTTATATAAATTATTTACACTTGAGTTAATCATATTTTCTATATTGGCTTTTATTTCACTTTCTCCAATACACTTGATTTTTACATTATCATTTTTTCCATTTAAAATATTTTCAGTGAAATTTTCATCAATAACAATACATAACTCTACAGATCTAGAAATAATTGATGTATCCACTTCATCTTCTTTTAAGTTAACTATACTTATGGTATCCATGTCTTTAAGATTTTTTATTACTTCTCTTGAAATAACTCCATTATCTTTATTTACTAATCCTATACCGTATTTGTTACTTGAGCCCATTAGAAAACTAATTCCTACAGTAATTATTGTAGGTATAATTATCATAGTTGCTAATACTGTTCTTTTTCTCATCAAAACTTTAAATGTATTTTTAATAAGACTAAGCACTCATCTCACCACCTTTTATTTTCTCTTTTATTAATATTGCAATTAAAATGATAAGAGAAAATGATAAACATATACCTATGGCTACTTTGCTATATACATCGTTGACACCTGTGCTTATACTTATTAAGGCTGAGTTTATCCAATATATAGGGCTGATTTGTGTTAATGTTGAGAATACTGGAATTGATTTTAACATAGATAAAGGCATATATGATCCTCCAAGTAAACAAAGAATCATAATAAGTGGACTAAGCATTCCACTAAAAATCTTTCCGTCTTTTGTAAAAGTTGCTAGGCCTATGCCAAGCATTACAGAAAATATGGCAAAACAAATTAAGTTAAGCATAATAGGTAATAAGTTTTCTCCCCAATTAGCTCCTAGTACTTTAGTAGAATATATATAAACTACTCCTATTTGAATAATACTTATTATCATTCCCAAAGATAGTTTTGCTAGTAAGTCTTTCATTTTTCCATCTTTAGAAATACTTATTCTATCTATAGTTTTAAAATCTTTTTCTCTTACAACACTTTCTCCAACTATAGTAGATATGTAAAGTATGATAAGACAAAGCTCTGCAAAAGTATAATAATCAATAGAAGATATCGGATGTTCCCCTACCTTAACATCTTTAGTATATTCTCTTGATTTTTCTTTTATAATCTTATCCATCATCATTGGATTAGTATTTAAAACTAAATCAATTAGTGAATAATCCTTAATTATACCTTCAAATACTTCTCTAAAGATTTTGGCTGCTGAGCTTTCTCCCTTTGGATTTCTATAATACTCATAACCATCTTTATCTATAGTTATTAATCCATAAGCTTCATTTTTCTTTATTTGCTTTTTTGCATTTTCTATATTATTTATTTTTTTAAACTTAATACCATCAAATTCTTTTTCAAATTTATCTGCAAATTCTTCAAATCCTTGTTTATAATCAGACTTTCCTTCTATATGATAATATACTTTTCCATCTTCAAAAATATCATAAGAAGAACCCATTACGCTATTCAGTGCATATCCTAATACTGTTATTAAAAGTATGGGGAATATAAACATCATAATTAAGTTCCCTTTATCTCTAGAAAAGAGCAATATCTCTTTTTTCAATATATTAAAAAACATAAAATCACCCCTAATCCCTTAAAGACTTTCCAGTTAATTGTAAAAATACTGTCTCAAGGCTAGGTTTTTCTACTTGCATATTTATAATATTGGTGTCTTCATTAGAAATTACTGATACTAATTTTTCTATAATTTTTTTATTATCATCATAATGACATAGAATATTAGTACCATTAACCTTTACTTTATTTACACCATCAATTTCTAATAATTTTTCATCTAATGCTTCTACTTCTTTGTCTATTTCAATAGAATAAGTATTGTTATCTTTTACGCTATCTTTTAATTCTTCATTAGTTCCCTGTGCTATTACTTCACCATAGTCCATTATTGCAATATAATCACAGATTTCTTCTACCTCATTCATATAATGAGAAGTGTAAATAATAGTAGCTCCTTCTTTTTTTAATTTTTTTACAGATTCTAAAATATTATTTCTAGACTGAGGATCTATTCCCACAGTAGGTTCATCCATAATTATTAATTTAGGTCTATGAGCTATTCCACAAGCTATATTTAATCTTCTTTGCATTCCTCCAGAAAAAGTTCTTGCTTTCTTATCTTTAAAATCTAATAAACTAACAAATTCTAAGGCTTTTAAGACTCTTTCTTTTAACTTTTTTCCTTTGTATCCATATAAAGAGCAAAAAAACTCTACATTTTCATAAGCTGTTAAATCATAATATAATTCTAGTTCTTGAGGAACTAGACCAATATTCATCTTCCACTTAGAAATAGACTTAGTTTCTTCATTATAAGTTATATCACCGGAAGTTTTGTTTATAAGTCCTGTAATGATTTTTATAGTAGTAGATTTTCCTGCTCCATTAGGTCCTAATAAACCAAAAATTTGCCCTTCTTCTATTTTTAAACTTATTCCTTTTACAACTTGATTTTTATCGTATTCTTTCACTATATTTTCAAGTTTTAAAATTGCCATAATGCACCCCCTTTTTGTTTTATATTAAAATTATAGCAATCTTTTTAGTTTAAATAACAATCTATTCCATTTATTCATAATACTATTTTTTTATTTTGCTAATATAGTTATGACACCAAACTATATTGTCATTCTAAGCACACATACTAATAATACAAATACTGTAATGCTCATTACGTATCTTTCAAATCTTGTTCCTAGAAGTTGCATTATAGTACTAATTGTTAAAAGTATTACTGAAATCCATAATATAATATTTATTATTTTATCTGCCATACTACCTAAATCAATAATAACTATATTACTAGCTATTAATAAAAAAGGTATTGTTATGAATAAAACTAACATTCCCAAGATAGATTGTTTCTTTTGTGCTTCATAAGATTCACTTCTTCCACCATTTATCCAGTTATAAGGAATAATCTTTAATATAATTAAACCATGACTTATAATAACTAATGATATAATTGTTACTGACAAGTACCCTGCTGTTTCAATATTAATACTTCTTATTAAATCTATCATATTTTTCCTCCTACTTATCTTTTAATAATATTCTATTTAGCCAATTAACTTCCAAGGTTTGATTTTCATTGCTGTTTATATTTATAAGTGCTAAAGTATGAACAACACTCCAATAATAATCTGATAATTTATAGGGGTCTCCCTCTATAACACTGCCTTCTTGTTGACCTTGTAATATAATATCTCTCAAGGCTTTTACTGGAATATTCTCATAAGACCTCGTAAATTGATTATCTGCACTTTGCTCTTGCACCATTCTTATATTTAAAGCAAATGAATAAGCTATAATGCTTTTATTTTTAATATTTTCAACCATACTCTCAGAAATTAATTTTATCTTACTTTCACTATCCATCTTCACCTTTACTAAGTTCTCAAGTCCATTTTCATTTTGAGAATTAAGCTTTTTCATTATTTCTGTAAATAGTTCTTCTTTGTTAGCAAAGTAAATGTATAGTGTTCCTTGGCCAATTCCTATATATTTAGCTAATTGAGTAATCTTAGTTCCTGAATATCCATTTTTTGCAAAGTATTCTATGGAACTTTCCAGTATTCTATTTTTCATTTTCTCTTTTATCTCTTCACATTGCTCTTTTGTCTTAGGCATTTTTATCTCCTTATTTTTAAATGAATATTTTTTCATCTATAAAACAATAATAGTACAATTAACTTTATTTGGCAACATTTTATAATTATTTTGAAGAAATAAATAATTCAACAAAAAAAATGACACCTAATGGTTGTCATTTTTTATTTATACAAGGAATTTTAACTTCAAATATAGTTTGATTATTATCACTACTTACTGATATTGATCCCTTGTGTACTTCTATTATATTTTTAGTAATGGCTAATCCTAAACCAGAACCTCCACCATAAGTATTTCTTGATTTTTCCACTCTATAAAATCTATCAAATATATGTGGTAAATCTACTACAGGAATAGATTCTCCATAGTTTATTACTTGTACTACGGACATATTATCTTCTTTATTTACTTTTATATCAATATAATAACCTTCCTTACCATACCTCATTGCATTTGTTATAAGATTTTCAAAGGCTCTTACTAGCTTAATCGGATCTGCATTTATCATTATTTTATCTATATTAAAATCTACTCTACATTCCATGTTAACTTCTGTAAATTTAATTTATAGCTGCAAAACCATATTATTTATTTGTTTCATCAAATATTTTCTTTTGTTGTTCTAACGAGTCTAACTTAATTTCACTAGTAATACCTTCTCCATATTCTCCAATAGCCGTATTTTTTTCTAAATTATTTGTAAGAGTCACTTCACCCAATTTTGTATATTGTATAAAACCTACTTTATTGTCAGATTTCAAAAAAACCTTAAGTTCTTCGTCATCAACCTCAAAAATGTATGAATTATAATTTCCTTCTTTATCTGATTCCTCTTGTTGACTAACTTTTGCTCCAATAATTGATTCTAAGTTTTTTTTATTAAAGCTTTTATCACTTCCAGCAACTTTAGATATTTCAAAATATGCATTTTGAAATTCTGTATAATTTTGAGTATTGCTGCAACCTACCGTCAATAACAAGGTCATAAGCATAGCAAATATCATTAATTTTTTCTGGATTTCCATGAATTTTCTCCTTTTATTATGTCATTGTATTTATATTATAATGTTATTTTTATCTTAGTAGTTGGATATACTTTCACGTAAATTATCCTTTCATTCGTAACCCATTCTGCGTCACCATTTTGAGTTTTATATGATACTAACACAGTGCCTATAGCTGGATTTCCAGTATTACCCGTCCCAAATTTTTTGTATGCTCCTTTCCCATTATTTGCAAACTTTGTTGTATTTTGATATTTTATAAAAACTAATTTTGCTTTAGTGGCACTTATTTTTTGACCTTGTGCTTCAACTCCAACTTTTCCCATAAGTCTTCCATAATAAATATCCCTTATTGTAATTGTAGAATATGTTCCAAACTTTGTTCCATTAGATACTGCCCTTTGATTATCAGTTTCTATAATATCATAGTATACAGTTTCTATTTCCGCTATAGCATCCTCTGAAATTTTTTCTGTTGTTGTTCCTTTACCTGTAATAACATAATTTGGATTATTCTCAATATCTTCAAAACTATTTATTTCTCCAGAGTTGGATTCTTTAATAACTAAATTTTTATCAAATTCTATACCATTAATATTTTCTAAATTTACAGAATTTGCATTCGCATTACTAACCGGCAATCCCCCTAAAATACTTCCAGCTATCATACTTGAAACAATAATTTTTCTTACTCTTTTATTCATAATGTTCCCCCTCTCTTAATTTAATTACGCCTATAATTACACTATGTAAATATATCGTAGCACTATTTTGTAAAATTTTCCACAAAATTTAGATATTGTAACTATATATTAAAATTATAAGGTAACATTTAGACTATTTATTTAAAATATCTCTTGAATCTACTTTATTCATCACAAGGAATTTTAACTTCAAATAATGTTTGATTATTATCACTACTTGCTGAAATACTTCCATCATGTGTTTCTATTATATTTTTAGTAATGGCTAGTCCTAAACCAGAACCTCCACCATAAGTATTTCTTGATTTTTCCACTCTATAAAATCTATCAAATATATGTGGTAAATCTACTACAGGAATAGATTCTCCATAGTTTATTACTTGTACTACGGACATATTATCTTCTTTATTTACTTTTATATCAATATAATAACCTTCCTTACCATACCTCATTGCATTTGTTATAAGATTTTCAAAGGCTCTTACTAGTTTAATTGGATCTGCATTTATCATTATTTTATCTATATTAAAATCTACTCTACATTCCATATTAATTTCTCTAAATTGAATTTCAAACTGAGAAACTATTTGACTTATTAATTCTATCAAGTTTATATCCACTTTATTAAAAGATATGGTTTTATTTTGCATTTTAGTAAGTTCAAATAAATCATTTATAAGTACATTTAAATTTAATGATTTTTCATAAGCTATATTTGTATAATATATTAACTCTACTTCATCTTTATATTTGCCTTCTTCGATTAAATTCAGATATCCAATTATAGAGGTTAGTGGTGTTCTAAGATCATGAGATACATTAGTTATTAAATCGGTTTTAGTTTGTTGAGCTTTTTTTTCTTCTACTGTAATTTCTTTCAACTGCTCAACTATATTATTAATATTACTTGCTACTTCTCCTATATCACCTTTCGAATTAACTTCTATTCTTTTATCTAAATTTCCACTTGCCATTTCTTCCACATTATTAATTAATAGTGATATATTTTTATATTTTTTGTAAGTTATTAAGTAGTAAATTAGCATGAAAGTTAATATTCCAAAAATAAAATATAAAGAATCTCCAAAGAAATTGTTTTTTAATTGTAAAAAGGTATTAGCTATGTTATTTATTATAGGATATCTAAAGGTTAAATAAGTATCATAGAAAAAATAGTATGTATTTATAAATATAAAGAAAGTTAAAAAACCACTAATAATAAATTCAAAAAAACTTCTTAATACGTATCTATAGATTTTTCTTTTATTTTTCAATTTTATATCCAACTCCCCATACAGTATTAATTATTTTATTTCCACTTATATACTTTTCTAATTTTTCTCTGATTCTACTCATATGAACCATAACTGTATTGTTTGATCCATAATAATCTTCTTTCCACACTTTTATAAAAATTTCTTCACTACTATATACTTTGCCTCTATTGCTACCTAATAAATACAAGATATCAAATTCTCTTGAAGTAAAGGAAATTTCCTGGTCTTCAACTTTAACAGTACGCTCATTTTTATCTATAGTTAAATTTTCAATATTTATTATATTATCATTTTTGTTTAAATTGTTAAAATAATAAGCTCTTCTTAAAAGAGCCTTCACTCTTACACTTAATTCTAGTGGATTGAATGGCTTTGTCATATAATCATCTGCACCAGTCATAATACCTTGTATTTTATCCATATCTTCGGATTTGGCACTAAGCATTAATATAGGTATATTTAAATTCTCTCTTACTCTTGTACACACTTCCATCCCATCCATCTTAGGCATCATTATATCTAATACCATTAGTTGTATATCTTCTCTTTGTAAAATTCTAAGAGCTTCTTCTCCATCACTAGCTTTTATTACGTTATATCCTTCATTTTTTAAATATATTTCAATAAGATTTCTTATTTCTTTTTCATCATCTACTACAAGAATTGTACTGGCCATAATTTACTCCTTAATTTCCCTCTAATTATACCATGATTTTAATTATGATAAAATATATCTATCATAAAATCCACATAACATTATTTTTTTTAATGGATCTAACTTACTCCATAATAATGGTATTAAAAATCCTATTGGAATAAACATTATAATGTTTCCAAAAATATTAATAATTGCATGAAGAGTTATTTCCCCTTTCATTTTTATTTTTAGCATTTAAAAATACTATAATACTAACTACTATTAAACTTATAAAAATATCACGTCCTAATATTTTCATTACAATCTTTACTACCTTAAAATTTAAATTTACTATAATAAGTATTATTCTAATTATTTATTTCTAAATATTCCTCTAAAGTCCAGTTATTCTTATAAATTTCTGCAGCTACAACTTTGCCCACATATCTTACATGCCATGGTTCATAATTATATCCAGTAATATCTTCTTTTCCCTCTGGATATCTCAATATAAATCCAAATTTATGAGCATTATTAGCTAGCCACTGAGCTTCTATACTTGTTTTATCAAAACATCTACTTTCATTAGTCACATCTATTGCTAAACCTGTTTGGTGTTCACTTTTCCCAGGTAATGCAACATAATTATTAGCATAATCCACTCCCTTTTCTTTAACATTTTTATTAAATATGCTTATTTGAGTTCTGTAAGATCTATATGCAGATGTTCCTATAAGTTTTATATTGTCATTTTTAGCTGATTTAAATAATTCTCCTATGGCAATTGCTGCTTCTTTGGTCATTTGTTTTTCTTCATTTGTTGAATTCTTTAAAAATTGTATCTTAGGTTTTACCATATTATCAGGTTTATAATTTGTATCAAGTGGATTATCTTTATTTGCTAACATTAAATATGAAGCTTCTGATCTTGTTTCCTTTTCTATATAATCATTTTTATTGTTGCATAGTCCTGTTAATAAACTACCTCTTCCTATAAGTGTAATTGTAGTTAAAATTACTAAAGTTATTAATATATTTTTTTTCATTTCATTCATCTCCTTTAATTAAATAATAGGAAATATATATTAAGCATTTTATAAGTAATTCTTAACTTTTCTTAAGGATTAGATTATGAACACAAAAAAAGTGTGCATTTCCCCTCAAAAATGTACACTTATCTATATATTTAATACTCCTGTTTATAAACCCTATTTGTTAATATTTAATTACTTCTTATAATGCCGTAGATTTTGCTTCTATTTCATATTTTTCAAAATCATTTTCTATACACATTATTTCAATTTTTCTCTTTTCTCCTGGATTAACTTCAGTCTCATTAGTAAATGAATTTTCAATCACAGTTCCTTCTGAATCTATTAATTTATAATTAAACTCAACATAATCTAAAACTTCATCACTTGTATTTTCAAAAATGCCTACTATTTTAGTACTAAATTGATCTTTTTTAACTTCCCATTTTATATCTTTTACCATTTCTTGTACTTTTGTATCTTCTTTTACTGTTTGTTGTTCTACTTCTTTCACTGCTTTGTCAACACTTGAAACTCCCGCTCCAAATAATGCTGCACATCCACCTATAATAACTACAAATCCTATAACTATTCCTATTAATATTTTTTTCATTTCTTTACCTCCATTAGTAACTCTATTGATAAATTAATTATACAAAGTTATTAATTCAAGTTGGTATGCTCTCAGCATACAAATGAAAATTTTTTTAATATTAGAAATTATTAATTGAATATATATTTTATAGTAATGTTAACAATCCTCCAGCAATTAATAACAGAATAAGTGAATAAAGTACACATCCAAATATTTTAAAATATTTTTTTTCACTTCTTATTATAGGAAGTTTCTTCTGTATATTTAAGAAATTTGTACATATAAAAAGTATGAGTAAAAGCATTATTACAAGAGTAATATTTTCAATAAACTCATTGAAATTATTACCTACAAATAATCCTACTACTAAAAATAAATACCATAAACTAGCTAATAGCATATAAAAAAGATTACCACTTCTAAATCCAGGTATTTGTTTTAAAACACTTTTATGATGAACATAATCTTTATCTATAAATTGATTATTTCTAACTTCATTTTTAATATTTATAATTTTATTTTCATCATAAATTAAAACTTCTAATTCCTGCTTTAATACTAATACATTTTCATATCTTTCATTAGCAGATATATGTGTACATTTTTTTATTATATCTTTTAGAAGACTTTTGTTTAATTCTTCCTTAATATGCTTTCCTGTAGTTAATACATTCATCATAACTCCTATGGCGTATATATCACTTCTACAGTCTGTTTGATCAAATCCAAATTGCTCTGGAGATGCGTATCCTTTTGTACCTAATAAAGTAGTATCTAAATTTTCTCCTTCTTTATAAGTCCTAGAAATATCAAAATCTATTAATTTTAGCACCTTATCATTACTTATTATAATATTTGCTGGCTTAATATCTCTATGTATTATTGGTGGATTTAAACTATGTATTTCATTTAATATTTCACATAAAGAAACCATATATTTAATTACAATTTTTTCGTCTAATTTATTTTCACTTTCTAATATTGATTGAAGAGTATCTCCATTAATAAATTCTTCTATTATTATAAGCTTGTCTTCTATTTCAAATATTTCATAAATTTTAGGCATATTATTACTTTTAATATTTTTTATACTTTCATATACATCTTTTGTATATTCTCTTATTTCTTTTTTAATATATATCTTTTCATCATGTATATTTTGAACTAAAAATATCTTCACCTTATTACTTTTATGTATCATTTTTAATTCTTCATATAAAGATAACTTAAATTCTATATCTAAATTCAAATTTTACACCTCATCTTATTGATTTTCTGACCTTAAAATTATATCATATTACAGAAAGAGGTGAAATACTTATGGATAATCTAGAAACAGTAAAGCTTATGAGCTTATTAAATAATATAGATGATGAATCTAATTTAGATGATTTTATATCAAATACTTTAAATAACTCTGATAATATACAGTTATGCAAGTACTTGGAAAAAATCTTTAAAGATAAGTCTATTAGCAAAAGTGCCGTTATTAAAAATGCTGATATTGATAGAACTTATGCCTATGAAATTTTAAGAGGTAATAAAAAACCTAGCAGAGATAAAATTTTACAACTTTGTATAGGTGGTGATTTTAATTTAGAGGAAACTAACAAAGCTCTAAAAATTGGAAATTGTGGAGAACTTTATCCTAAGGTTATGAGAGATAGTGTTATTATATTTGGATTAAATAAAAAATTAAGTATCTTAGATATTAATGATTTATTATTTTCTTATAATGTTCCTTTACTTGGAGAAGAGTAGCATTCCACATTTTAAGTTTTATTCAAATTAATACCTTATATAAATACCTCTCAAAATATAAAATCCTTACAATTAAAAATGCCTATGGATAGATTTACATTAAATCTATCCATAGGCATTTTTTAAAATATATTTTTATGATAGAGTTTTAAACTCATATCCATTATCTTTAAAATATTTTATTATACTAGGTAATGCTTTTGCAGTTTCTTCCTTGCCATAAGTATCATGCATTAAAAGAACTACCATTTCTTTTCCCTTAGAAGTTTTGATAGTATAGTCAAGTAACTCTGCAGCATTTTTTCTTTTTCCTTCAGCATCTGCATTTAATGAAGTCCAATCTACAGATACCATATTATTTGCTTTCAAATATTTATCTAAAGGTTCCATTCCCTTCCATGACATATATCCTCCAGGACATCTTATTACTCTAGTTGAGAAATATTTACCCAAAATATCTTTTAGTAGCTTATCATTTTTTTCAAAATCTGCTTTAAAAGCTTTTATATCTAATGTTCTACCTGGGTATAAACTTTTAACATTGTGACTATATGAATGGTTTGCTATAGCATGACCTTCATTAAATTCTTGTCTTACAAGTTCTTTCGCTTCTTCTCCACCATTTTCTATATTTTGACCAGTTAAGAAGAATGTTGCTTTTACATTTTCTTCTTTTAAAGTTTTCAATACTTTAGGAGTATTCGTTTTAGATGTTCCATCATCAAAAGTTAAAAATACTACTTTTTCACCATTGTTAGAATAATCATATTTACTAAGTTTATCTGCTACAATATTAGCATCATAAGAGTATTTTTTTCCTTCATGACTAACTCCAACTGTATATTTTTTTTTTTCTTCTTCAGCTTTTATTCTTTCTTCTTCCATTCTTTCTTGTTCTGCTTTTATTTGTATTTGACTATCTACATAAGCCCATGTTTTATTAAGTATTCCAAAAACAGTTAAACCGGCAAATAGAACTAGTGCTGCTCTTTTTTTATTTATTCTTTTTTTATTTATTCTTTTTTTACTCATATCTCTTCCCTCATATTACGTTTTTCTATTATATATTTTTGTCATTTTCCATTATTATAGGTTTTGATGCTTCATTGTCTGCTGTATTAACATCCAATCTATCCATCAAATATGTTTTTAATTCTTCTTTATCTTTAAATTTAGATACTTGATAAGGTAAAGATGGTCCATATTTTTCGATAAATAACAGCCCCTCTTTAGTTTTTATTAAAATACCTGTATGACCTACAAATACATTTTCATCCTCGGGTGCGTGTAAAAATACATTTATCATTGATATTTTAGAATTATCTACAAATGATATTTTTCTTTTTTCCCATTCTTTTATTATTGATTGTGCATGTTTTTCCACATCCTGTGAATTTTCTACAGATATAGATGCATATAAATTTATAAATTTGTTAGTTTCTTCTTTTGTAAATTTACTTATAGGATTATTCTCTATAGCGTCTATATCAAACATTAAATTAATATCATCACCTTTGAATTTTTCTTCCGATTTTATAAAATCTTTAAACAAAGTAAATGATGTTAATCTGCAGTTGAAATCCATATAATTTAGTTTATTATAATCCCAAATTTCACCTAAAGAACCTTCATCGTATTGAACTTGCTGTGTTTTTATAGATGTAAAACCTTCTTTTGATGTCCCCAACTTGTTTATATGTGATTTGTCATTATAATCTTTAACAAGCTTGATAAAATAATCTGCATCTTCTTTATCTATTTTATTATCTATTAATATATCTCTTACTTGATCTTGAGTCGGATTATCTATTAAGTTAGAATAAGTAAGTTTCATATTACTATTTTCATCATTTTTAGTAGTATTGCTGTTTGAACATGCTGTAAGTAGTAACATGCTAGATAACAATACTGGTATAACTTTCTTTATCATATTTATCATCCTTTTCATGTTTTTTATCACTTTTAGTAATTTTTTGTCGACATATTAAGTATAAACTAGTAATTGAGTAGTCTTCAATATATTTTTTGTTACAAATCTGACACAAAGATTTGTAACTTTTTTAAAACTTTTTAAAGTATAAATTCTATGAGTTATCCACATATAACTTAATTAAATCTCTTTTATGAAATCAAATTGACTTTCCTTAGCGGATATTCATCCAATATAAAAATCCCATGTCAAGTTAACTAAGTTAACAATAACATGAGATTTTATCCATATTGTTTCTATTTATTATATACTTTTTACCATTCCTAATAATTATTTACATAATCCACCATCACTTCATAAGCTTCTCTGTAATTTCATTAGGTATAATAAACTCCACTAAACCAGAGGAACCAGGTGCCACTTCATATTTATCAAAACAAATTACTAATTCATTTTTATTATTTATATAAAAACCTTGGTCTTTTTTAATTTGCTTAAAAATATTTATTTCATTACCTATCCAGTACACATCTTCTTTATTATCTTTTGTTCTTTCTCTCATTTGTTTTGTAATATTTTCACTTATAATATTTACATAGCCTGTTCCTTCAAACATACCTTCTAGTGTTAAAACTGTTTGATTTTTCTTGTCTATATTATAAAATTTTCGAGTTGTATTAGATGAACCTTGTGCATAATGATTAAATATAACTAAAGATAATATTTTATCATTATCTGTCTTTATCTCATACCAAGATCTACCATACTTTCTACCTTCAACTCCTAATTTTTCTAACTCTTTCATTTCTTTTACATAATCATTATATAATTGTTTTCCTTCTTCTTCAAAGCTTCTGTTTAATTTATACTCCAAGTCTTTATCTTTTAATCCCTCTATTTTCGGTACATCAATAGAAACATTAAATCCATTTCCATCCATACTATAATTCTTGAAATTTATAATTTTTATTACATTTCCTATGACAGGTATATTTTCTAAAGTATTAGCAAAAACGGGGCTTACATTTACAGTTCCTATTATTACACATATAGATGCTACTGCAGAAGTCCATCTAGTTAAGTTACTTCTTTTATTTTTCTTCATATTTAAAGCATCATTTACCACATCATCTAATTCCTTTGGTATTTCTATATTATTATAATTATGTTTTAAATCTTCTAGTTTTTTATTCTTTTTCAAAACAATCACTCCTCTTCAACAAGTTCTATTTTTAGCTTAGACAATCCATTATACAGTCTAGTTTTTATGGTATTTTCATTTTCATTTAATACTTGTGCTATCTCACTGATTTTCATATCTTCAAAATATCTTAGTATTACAACAATCCTATACTTTTCAGGCAATCTCTCCAAAGCTTCTTGTAAGTCTATATCCTCATATTTGTCATACCCTATTGTATTATCTTCTTGTAAATCTTCACTAAGTGCTACATATTTTTTATTTTTTCTAATATAATCTATTGCAGAATTTGATACTATTTGAAAAACCCAAGTTTTAATACTATCTGTGTCTTTGAGAGTGTTTATATTACTTAATGCTTTACAGATAGCATCATGTACTATATCTAGTGCATCATCTTGATTTTTCACATAAGTATAGGCAAACCTATACAGAACTTCTTTATTTTCGACTATATATTTTTTTACTTCCTTTTCTTTTTTTCTTTGTACTAAGCTTAGTAATTTCATTTTCTTTATTCACCTCTCATATATAAGACGTTTTATATAATGTAAAAAGTTTTATATTTTACTTATTATTTTTTAATGTTCATAAAAAACAGAATAAAGACCCTCTATTGAGAGTCTTTGCAAAAATTGTATATAATAATTATTATTTATTTTTTTCTAATTAATAAATATATCTACCCTAAAGCATAACCTATTGCTCCTCATCCAATACCTCAAGCACCCATATTAATACTTGAAATATCATTAAGTAAAAAGCCTAAAACAAGTCCTAAGACACCCATTCCACAATAAACTTCCCATCAGAAATCATCATCATCTATATATATCTGAATTTGACAACTATAAGCATCTATATTAAAAATATCATTAAGCAATTCAATTTCTATAATATTTCTTATTTTCAACTTGTTGTCTATTATATAATTTACTATACTTTTAAAACTGTCATCTTCATCTTCTTTACTATATCCTAGGGTCAAATAATTGCCTTTTGGTAATATTTTAATACCATATGTATCACTTAAATCACATTTATCTCTAATACCATTAAAAACATATTTAGGCTTTATAACATACCCCTCATCAAAATCATAAATAATACCTCTTTCAACAGACATTCTTAACTTCTTCTCTTTAATAACTTTATCTAAATTAGAATAGTAAAGCACTTCCTTTAAACTTCCCTCTTCTTCATAAGGAATTGTAATTATATGACGTTGTGGAAAATTTTTAATAGAAATTTCATGGTTATTTAAAATATCCCTAGAATTTTCTACACCCTCATTTAAAATATCAATATTATTAATTATATCCTTCATTTTAATTATATTTTCTTCCGCCTCACGTCTTTTTACTTTTAGTAATTCTAATAAATCATCAGTATTACAATTTTTGAAAATATGTTGAAGGTCTTCTATACTAGTCCCTAGATCTCTACAAGTTTTTATTATATCAATATGAAGAAATTGATCTATAGAATAATATCTATAACCATTTTTACCATCAATATACTTTGGAATAAGAATACCCACCTTATTATAATATCTTAAAGCCTTTATGGTAATTTCTTTAATTTTTGATACTTCCCCAATAGTATATAATTTTTTCATATTAAATCACATCCTTTTTATTTATTATAGTTGTTGACTCTACCCTAAGGGTACACATTAATATCATTATAAGATAAAAAATAGAAAATGTTAAATTTATATTTTCTAATTAGAAAGGTAGTGTTTATAATGGAAAAAGTAATTTATAGAAATTTAGAAAAACAAGATTATAATCGTATTAAAGAATTAATTTGTAAGGCTTTTAGTTTTGATAAATTTATTGAAGATGATAAGTTATTAGATTTGTTATTAAATATTTATTTACAAGACTGTATCTTAGCAAGTTCTTATAGTCAAGTAGCTGTGAATAATAATAATAAAGTAATAGGAATTATTTTAGGAAGTGCTCACAAGGATAAAAGACGTATAAGAAAGCCTCATAATATTTTTAGTATATTATCTACTGGCATTAAATTAATATTTACTAATAAAGAAAACAAAAAAGGACTTAAAAGCTTCGGTAAAATTACAGATACTTATAAAGAAATTATTAAGGGAAAAGAAGAAGATTTTCAAGGTTGTATTCAACTATTTATTGTATCTGAAGAATGTAGAGGCCTTGGCGTTGGAAAAACTTTAGTTAATCAATTATTTGATTATATGAAAAGCATGGATGTGAAATCTTTATATCTATATACAGATGATAGGTGTAACTATGGTTTCTATGATAGCCAAAACTTCAATCGCATAAATGAAAAACTAGTTTATATGGATGCAATGAATGATAAACTGGAGGTTTATTTATATGTATATAATTTGGATTAAAACATTTCAAGTTATTAACTAAAAAATTCTTAAAAATTAGAAATGTCTATTTAATTTTACTTAACTATTCTATACACTTTTAACATATCTTTCAATCATTTTCTATATTTAATTTATTTATTTTTATAAATTAAAGCTTTATTCTTAAGAATCAAAAAAGTGATTTCTAAATTTAGAAATCACTTTTTATCTTAATATCTATATTTAATATTACATAAATATATTTAATATTAACAGTTCTACAAATCCAACAGCCCATACTATAGTACTTGCCACTGAGTAACCTCTTAATTGCTCTTTAACTTCTGTTACTCCTAAAGTTCTGTTCACAACCCAGAAGTAAGAATCATTGAAGTGAGAGAATACTAATGAACCCATACAAGCAGATAAAACTGCAAGTTCTGGAGAAAGTCCAAGTGTAGCCATCATTGGTGCTGTGACAGATGCTGCTGTAGTCATGGCAACTGTACCACTTCCTTGAATAAGTCTTACTATCGAAGATATAGCAAATGGTATTACTACTGCTGGTAGTGCTGTATTTGCTATAAGCCCTGCTATGTAATCTCCTGCTCCAGAATCTCTTATTATCATACCTAAAGCTCCACCTGCACCTGTAACCAACATTATAACTCCCGCAGATTTGATACCTTTTTCCATAGTTGTTGTTATTTCTTTTTTATCTTGATCTTTTCCAAGACCGTATATTGCTATTATAAGTCCTATTCCAACAGCTATAACTGGTGCTCCTAAAAAGTTTATAACCTCTATAACTCCACCTTGAACACCCATTTGAGTAGTTACTGTTTTCATTAATATTAATAATATAGGCACAAATATTGGCATAAATGACATTGCTGCTGATGGTAATACTTCATCAGTATCTATTAGAGTAGCTGCTACTTCATCATGAGCTATTACTTCTAATTCTGCACTAGTTAAATAAGTTTCCCCATCTTCACCTGGTATTTTATACTGTTTCTTTCCTATGTATTTAGCATAAGTAAGTCCAACTAAAGTCATTGGTATTGCACAAACAATTCCTAGTAATAACGTTGTCCCCACGTTCGCTCCATATATTCCTGCAACACCTACTGGCCCTGGAGTAGGTGGTACTAATGTATGAGTTATAACTAAACCTAAAGCTAATGATAATCCTAATGAAATAACTGATTTTTTAGTATTTCTAGATATTGATTTTGCCAGTGGTGATAAAATTACAAACCCTGAGTCACAGAAAATTGGTATTGATACTAAGAAACCTGTTATAGCTAAAGCTAATTCTTCTCTACCTTTACCTAACTTCTCAACAAATATTTGAGCCATCTTTTTTGCTGCTCCAGACACTTCAAATATTTCTCCCATCATTACACCAAATCCAATTATAATACCTATACTTCCAAGAGTATTTCCAAATCCTGTTGTTATACTATTTACTACATCTCCTGCTGCCATTCCACCAACAAGTCCTGTTACTGATGCACATATTATCATTGCTAAGAATGGATGCACTTTTGTTTTTAACATCATAAATATTAATAATGTTATTCCTAGTCCTAATCCTAATAATATTTGTGGTCCTGATACAAGTAATTCATTGTTCATTATGATTCCCCCATAAAGTAAATTTTAAATTATTAAAAATTCTATATTATTTCTTTTACCAAGGATATATCAACTTTGAAACATCCTTGGTTATATAAATAAGATCAATACTATCTTTACTTATTAAAGTTTGGAGCATATTCTCCAGCAAGTCTTATTGCTTCTACTAAACTTACTTCATTAGCTATGTTTTTCCAAGCTATATCAAAAGCTGTTCCGTGGTCAACAGATGTTCTAAGGAATGGCATGTTATTAGTTAATGATATAGTTCTGTGGAAATCTACAGTTTTTGTAGCTATATGTCCTTGGTCATGATATAGCGAAAGTACTGCATCAAATTTACCTTGTAACCCGAAGAAGAATACCGAATCTGCTCCTATTGGTCCAACTACGTCTATTCCTTCTTCTCTAGCTCTTTTGATTGCTGGTTCTATTTCTCTTTCTTCATCTCCAAATAATCCATGTTCACCACAGTGAGGATTAAGTCCTGCCACTGCCATTTTAGGATTTTCTATTCCTAGTTGTCTTAAAGCTTCTTTTGATCTTACTATAAATTCATACATATTTTCTTCTGTTACTAAATCACAAGCTTTTCTTAGTGATATGTGTCTGCTTAAGAAGAATACTCTTAAATCTCTAACTTGGAACATTGTTAAAGGATTATAAGTTTTTGTTAAATCTTCTAAAACTTCTGTATGCCCTATGTATGGTACTTCTCCTGCCTTGAAAGATTCTTTATTAAGCGGAGTAGTTGCTATTGCTTTAACTTTATTATTCATTGCATAATCTACAGATTTTGCTAAGTATTCAAAAGCAGCTTTACCGCACATTCCACTAACTTGTCCTGGTTCAAATTTATCCATATCTATATTGTCTATGTTAACTAGATTTAATGTTTTATTATTATAAACACCATCTTCTGGATTTTCTATAAGATTTATTTTCATTTCTACTTCACAAACTTTTATAGCATTTTCTAATATTTCTTTATTTCCAAATACAACAATATTTGCGTATTCGTTTGTTACATCTTGTGATATTGATTTTACAACTATCTCTGGTCCTATTCCTGCTGGATCTCCTAAAGGTACTCCTATATATTCTTTGTTCATAATTATTCCTCCAAAATTTTATTTAAGCAACGGAATAAGTCTGTAGCGAAGCAAAGACTTAGACATTGGCGCAATATTTTATTTTACATAATATTGTGTTGATATTTTAGTTGCTAGGTACTCTATACATAGAGACAATGTTTTCTTATCTCCTATAAGCCCGCCTTTTGTTACTGCTGGCATTTTAGGATATTTCCCACCTATAAATCTGCCATATACTGCAAGGGGAATTATTTCATCTTTTATATCAATACCTTCTACTCCTAATCTTTTCATTACTTCCATAGTTACATCTCCACCACTTGTGTACAAAGCTCCTATAGAATAGTTTGATAATGCCAGGGCTAACTCTGTTATTCTAGCTAATCCTTTATTTATTTTTACTGAAATGGCTTCTTCATCTATTTTTAATTCTTTTGATAATTCACCTAAGTTTAAAACTTCATCTTCTCTGGTAGTTGTTGAAATTCCAACTATATTAGATGTATTATTTTTTAATTTTCCTTCTATTATATGTAATACTCTTTCTATCTCTAAATCTATTTCCTCATCATTAATAAGTTTTAATGGATTAACTTTCACAAGGGCTGGTGTTTTTGTTGCTACTAAATGCTCTATTTGACCTATAGTAGTTTTACTTACACTTCCTATGGCAAAGAAAACTTTCTTTCCTTGCTCCACATGTGAGTCACCATATTTAGCATTCATTAAACTTCTTGTAAATGGTCCTGGATCCACAGGTATTATATTTAAATTAGTCATTGCAGATGCTTTAGCTATAGTTTCAATTTCATTATTAGTAACTGCATCTATAACTATTATTTTATTTCCTTCATCTACTAAAAGATTAATTTTTCTACTTAAAAACTCTTCTCCTCTGAGTACATCGCTTATTTGAATATCAGCTACTTTATACTTAGTTTGGTGCTGTATTATTTCTTTTACATTAGAGTTAGTTACTGGACATTTAGGATCTCTTGCTACTAATGTGTTTTGAAGCGGTACTGAGTTTACTAATAAAAACCCACCTATTGAAATTCTTCCTGAGTCTGGATAAGAGGCTACTACTATAGCTACTGAATCTTTTTCATAATCTAGTATGGCATCAATTTCTCCGCCTATATTTCCTCTTAGTGTAGAGTCTATCCTTTTCGTATACATTGGATTTAAATGTTTTACACGACCTACTTCCTTACTAACTTTTTCATAAGCATCTTCCTTAGTAATACCTCTACTATCTGTACTTATGGCTACTACATCACAAGATGCCATATTATCATCATTTAAAAGTTCTGAGTCTATAAAAGTTGAACATTTAAAACCTTCCTTGGCTAATAAAACACTTGTTGCATTTGCTCCTGTTAGATCATCAGCTATTACATATAATTTCATATGTCTCCCCCATTTTTAAACTAGTTTTATATTTACATCTTCATCATTCATCTTCTTTACTAAGTCCTCATCTAATCCCTCATTAGCAATTACTATTTCAAAATCTTTAAGGCTTCTTATCTTAGTAAAGCTTCTTTTATTAAATTTAGAATTATCTGTTACTAATACTCTGTGCATAGCTGAATTTATCATAGCTTGCTTTACCTTAGCTTTATTTGGAACAAAAGTTGCTAATTCTAAGTTTTCATTTATAGCACTAGCTCCTATAAAACATATATCTGCATTTATGCTATTTAAAAAATCAATTGTATAAGTGTCTAAACAACTACCTGTATTTCTTTGTATTCTTCCACCTGTACAGTAAATTTCTAGATTTTCATATTTCATAAGATAAGCTGCAATTAGTATATCTGTAGTTATTACTTTTAAGTTTTCTTTATCTACTAGCTGCTTTGCTATTTCCATACAAGTAGTTCCTGCATCTAGAATTACAATTGAATTATCATTTACTAATTTTACTGCTTCTTTCGCTATTTTAACTTTTTCTTCAATACATTTTTTTTCTTTGTCCTCGTAATCAACTTCTTTGACCATGCTACTATCAATTACTGCTCCGCCAAAGACTCTAGTTATAAGACCATCTTTCTCCATCTTATCTAAATCTCTTCTTATAGTCATAGTAGCTACTTGACAAATTTCTGCCAGTTCATTAACTGTTGCATTTTTATTTTTCACTATATATTCATGGATTTTTTTATGTCTATCTAATTGAAACATATTTATACCTTCTTTTTAATTTGTTTATCTAAAAGTTTTCCCTGTTCATTTATGTTTATATTATCACATAAACTTTTCTACTTGACAATACTTTTTGTTCGTTTGTGTTTGTTTATTAAATAACAAACATGAACGAACAAATCTACATAAAAATACCCCTAAGTTTTCCTATATAAGGTTCACCTAAGGGTGTTTTTTAAGCAAGTTAGTTATCTGAAATAATTAATAAATATGTTGCTCAAGAAAATTTAATTTCATTATCTATGATTTTCTATAAGCGATTTCATAGTATCTTTGTTCATAGCTCCAGGCACATATTCCTGTATATAACCATCTTTATCTATTATTAATGTGGATGGGAAAGATGATAGTCCATATTGATATACTTGAAGTCCTCCATCATCCATTACAACAGGAAACGTACATTTCTCTTCTTTTAAGAAATTAATTACATCATCAAGATCACCTTCATTTCCTAA
This sequence comes from Terrisporobacter sp., assembly GCA_036648085.1. Taxonomy (GTDB): domain Bacteria; phylum Bacillota; class Clostridia; order Peptostreptococcales; family Peptostreptococcaceae; genus Terrisporobacter. The sequence continues at coordinate 2,366 of JAVXJA010000012.1, read as the reverse complement.
ATTAGGAGATGCTATTCCAAGAATAACCACGTCATTTTTATTTTCTCCATATTCCTTATATAAAGCTTCTATATCAGGCATTTCCACTTTACATGGTGGACACCAAGTTGCCCAGAAGTTTAAGAATATAGTCTTTCCTTTATAATCACTTAACTTGTGTTCTTTATTATTTTGATCTAGCAATGTAAAGTCTAAAGCTTTTATTTTTTCATCTTCTTTAGCTTCTTCTTTTTCATTAGCTTCATTTATTTTACTTTCTACTTTACTTTTATTTTGTATATTGAGGTATTCTATTTTATTTTGTATTCCATTGTATGACATTACAATTCCTGATATTATTAGGATTATTCCGCCTATCTTCTTGATTAAATCCATATGGTTCTTTATCTTATCTATTGTTTTAAATAATTTATTATAAAATAAAGATGTTATTATAAACGGAATTACAAAACCTAAAGTATATACAAATATTAATAAGTTAGCAGACACTAAACTATCTTTACTTGATGCCATTATTAACACAGATGATAATATTGGTCCTATACAAGGTGTCCAACCAAAACTAAAAGTAAATCCCAGTATAAAAGCTGTTATTGGCTTCATTTCTTTATTTTCTATGTTAAATCTTTTTTCTCTATTTAATAAAGAAGATTTAATAACTCCCATATAGAATAGTCCCATGAAGATTATAATAATACCGCCTATTATCATTATTAAATCTTTATTTGAACTAAAGAATGAAGCTAGTGCATTTACTGATGAACCTAATATAAAGAAGGTTGACGAAATACCTAGTATAAAAAATATTGTGTTTTTAAATAAAATACTATGCGTGAATTTTCCACTTTTCAAATTTTCTGTAGAGCTATTTGATAATATACTTAAATAAATTGGTAATATCGGCAACACACACGGTGATAAAAATGATAACAAGCCTTCTATAAATACTACTAGTACGTTTAATTGCCCCATAAAGTATTCCTCCTACTCCTACTTATATAATTATAAATAAGACTCTACTTTATTTTTTAAGTTTACTTTAGGTATAAAACCAACCAGTCTATCCATTTCTTTCCCATCTTTAAAAATAATTACTGTAGGTACAGTACTTACTTGAAATTTTTGAGCTAGTTCCATACTTTTATCTATATCTACCTTTAAAAATTCCGCTCTATCTTTTACTTCTTCTCCCAATGCACTAAATACTGGTGCTAACATTTTGCATGGTGCACACCAAGTAGCAAAAAAATCAACTATTACTATTCCAGCTTTATTTTCTACCTTACTTCTAAATTCATTAGTTTTTATTATTTGTGACATATTAATACCTCTCCTTTTTAATATATTAATTAATAAACATATATTTGATTTACTTATATATTACTATATTAAAGTATGTATAAATTGGCAATAAGGCACTTTTAAGTAACTACCTATTTTATTTCATCAATATTATATGGTGTATCTTGATATACACAATAATTTAACCAGTTACCAAATACTATATTTGCACTTTCTCTCCATTTTACAACTGGTATAGTGTCTGAGTCGTCATTTTCAAAATAATATTTAGGAACTTCTATTTCTAATCCTTTATTTTTATCTCTAAGATATTCATTTTTTAAAGTATCTCTATCGTATTCTAAATGACCAGTAATAAATATTTGTCTTCTATTTTTAGTTGATACAATAAAAACTCCAGCCTCATCTGATTGTGCTAAAATTTCTAAATCATCTACTTTATATATATCCTCTCTTTTCACCTCAGTATGTCTAGAATGAGGTGCATAAAACACATCATTTAATCCCCTAGTTAAATTGTCGTACTCACAATTATTCCAATGTTTATAAACTCCAAATAACTTCTTATCTAAAGCATACTTAGGAACATTATAATGATGATAAAGTGCTGCTTGCGCTCCCCAACATATATGAATAGTAGAATAAACATGACTCTTCGTCCAATCCATAATATCTTTTAGCTCTTCCCAATAATCTACATCTTCAAATTCCATTTGCTCAACAGGTGCTCCTGTTATTATAAGACCATCAAACTTTTCATCCTTTACATCATCTATATATCTATAAAATTTTTCCATATGTTCTATTGGTGTATGATTTCCACTGTATGATTTTGTTTGAAGCAATGTAATTTCAACTTGAAGTGGTGTATTTGATAAATATCTTAAAAGTTGATTTTCAGCTTGAATTTTTATAGGCATTAAATTTAATATTCCTATTTTTAATGGTCTGATGTCTTGTGTATTAGCCCTTTCTATATCCATTACAAATATATTTTCCTTAGATAGTACATTGTATGCAGGTAACTGTGCTGGTATTTTAATTGGCATTTATATTTCCCCCTT